>NZ_JBHLUE010000039.1:0-1592 GCF_042434095.1 Plantactinospora siamensis | reverse complement strand
TGTGGGTGAGACGTGATGCCGAGCCGATTCAGGTGAAGTCAGTGATCCTATGCTGCCGAGAAAAGCCTCTAGCGAGTTCCACAGCGGCCCGTACCCCAAACCGACACAGGTGGTCAGGTAGAGAATACCAAGGCGATCGGGTGAACTGTGGTTAAGGAACTCGGCAAATTACCCCCGTAACTTCGGGAGAAGGGGGGCCGGACGCGTGAAGGCACTTGCTGCTGGAGCGTGGTATGGCCGCAGAGACCAGGGGGAAGCGACTGTTTACTAAAAACACAGGTCCATGCGAAGAAGTAATTCGATGTATATGGACTGACGCCTGCCCGGTGCTGGAACGTTAAGGGGACCGGTTAGTCTTTCGGGGCGAAGCTGAGAACTTAAGCGCCAGTAAACGGCGGTGGTAACTATAACCATCCTAAGGTAGCGAAATTCCTTGTCGGGTAAGTTCCGACCTGCACGAATGGCGTAACGACTTCCCTACTGTCTCAACCACAGGCCCGGCGAAATTGCATTACGAGTAAAGATGCTCGTTACGCGCGGCAGGACGGAAAGACCCCGGGACCTTTACTATAGCTTGACATTGGTATTCGGATTGGCTTGTGTAGGATAGGTGGGAGCCGGTGAAGTCCATACGCCAGTATGGGTGGAGGCAATCTTGAAATACCACTCTGGTTGATTTGGGTATCTAACTTCGGACCGTGATCCGGTTCAGGGACAGTGTCTGGTGGGTAGTTTAACTGGGGCGGTTGCCTCCTAAAAGGTAACGGAGGCGCCCAAAGGTTCCCTCAGCCTGGTTGGCAATCAGGTGTTGAGTGCAAGTACACAAGGGAGCTTGACTGTGAGACTGACAGGTCGAGCAGGGACGAAAGTCGGGACTAGTGATCCGGCACTTGCGTGTGGAAGCGGTGTCGCTCAACGGATAAAAGGTACCCCGGGGATAACAGGCTGATCTTCCCCAAGAGTCCATATCGACGGGATGGTTTGGCACCTCGATGTCGGCTCGTCGCATCCTGGGGCTGTAGCAGGTCCCAAGGGTTGGGCTGTTCGCCCATTAAAGCGGTACGCGAGCTGGGTTTAGAACGTCGTGAGACAGTTCGGTCCCTATCCGCCGTGCGCGTAGGATACTTGAGAAGGGCTGTCCCTAGTACGAGAGGACCGGGACGGACGAACCTCTGGTGTGCCAGTTGTCCCGCCAGGGGCACGGCTGGTTAGCTACGTTCGGAAGGGATAACCGCTGAAAGCATCTAAGCGGGAAGCTCGCTTCAAGATGAGGTATCCCACCCTAGTGATAGGGGTAAGGCCCCCAGCCAGACCACTGGGTTGATAGGCCGGAAATGTAAGCCCGGTAACGGGTTCAGTTGACCGGTACTAATAGGCCGAGGACTTGACCCACAAACATGCTACGCGTCCACTATACAATCCCGAGCCAACAAACAGACCACCATGTGGTGTTTGACAGGTTCATAGAGTTACGGCGGCCATAGCGGAGGGGAAACGCCCGGTAACATTCCGAACCCGGAAGCTAAGCCCTCCAGCGCCGATGGTACTGCACCCGGGAGGGTGTGGGAGAGTAGGACGCCGCCGGACAACCA
>NZ_JBHLUE010000037.1:0-1347 GCF_042434095.1 Plantactinospora siamensis | reverse complement strand
GGTGGTGGCTGGTGTGGTGTGTTGTGGTGGTGGGTTGGTTGTTGGTTGAGAATTGTATAGTGGACGCGAGCATCTTTGTGGTCAAGTTGTCAAGGGCGGACGGTGGATGCCTTGGCACCAGGAGCCGATGAAGGACGTGGGAGGCCGCGATAGGCCTGGGGGAGCTGTCAACCGAGCTGTGATCCCAGGGTGTCCGAATGGGGAAACCTGACTGGAGTTGTGTTCAGTCACCCGCACCTGAATGCATAGGGTGTGTGGGGGGAACGCGGGGAAGTGAAACATCTCAGTACCCGTAGGAAGAGAAAACAACATGTGATTCCGTGAGTAGTGGCGAGCGAAAGCGGATTGAGGCTAAACCGGTCGTGTGTGATACCTGTCAGGGGTTGCGCGGTCGGGGTTGTGGGACCCTGCTGAATGCGCTGACACGTGTTCGAGGAGTGATAAAGCCGCATGCTAGCTGAATGGTCTGGAATGGCTGACCGTAGACGGTGAGAGTCCGGTAGGTGAAAGTGTGTGGTCTTCTGTGGGTGTTCCCGAGTAGCGGCGGACTCCTGTAATCTGCCGTGAATCTGCCAGGACCACCTGGTAAGCCTAAATACTTCCTGGTGACCGATAGCGGATAGTACCGTGAGGGAATGGTGAAAAGTACCCCGGGAGGGGAGTGAAATAGTACCTGAAACCGTTCGCCTACAATCCGTCAGAGCCTTGTTAAAGGGGTGATGGCGTGCCTTTTGAAGAATGAGCCTGCGAGTTAGTGGCATGTGGCGAGGTTAACCCGTGTGGGGGAGCCGTAGCGAAAGCGAGTCCGATAAGGGCGGTTGAGTCGCGTGTTCTAGACCCGAAGCGGAGTGATCTAGCCATGGGCAGGCTGAAGCGTGGGTAAGACCGCGTGGAGGGCCGAACCCACCAACGTTGAAAAGTTGGGGGATGACCTGTGGTTAGGGGTGAAAGGCCAATCAAACTCCGTGATAGCTGGTTCTCCCCGAAATGCATTTAGGTGCAGCGTTGCGTGTTTCTTGCCGGAGGTAGAGCACTGGATGGTCTAGGGGGCCTACAAGCTTACCGAAATCAGCCAAACTCCGAATGCCGGTAAGTGAGAGCGTGGCAGTGAGACTGCGGGGGATAAGCTTCGTAGTCGAGAGGGAAACAGCCCAGATCACCAGCTAAGGCCCCTAAGCGTGTGCTAAGTGGAAAAGGATGTGGGGTCGCATAGACAACCAGGAGGTTGGCTTAGAAGCAGCCACCCTTTAAAGAGTGCGTAATAGCTCACTGGTCAAGTGGTTCCGCGCCGACAATGTAGCGGGGCTCAAGCACACCGCCGAAGCTGTGGCATTCACATATTAACCC
>NZ_JBHLUE010000036.1:149352-149923 GCF_042434095.1 Plantactinospora siamensis | reverse complement strand
GAGTTACGGCGGCCATAGCGGAGGGGAAACGCCCGGTAACATTCCGAACCCGGAAGCTAAGCCCTCCAGCGCCGATGGTACTGCACCCGGGAGGGTGTGGGAGAGTAGGACGCCGCCGGACAACCACTACAGTTTGAGGGCCGACCCCATCCGGGGTGCGGCCCTCAACTGCATTTTGCGGCCCGACAGGCCCAAACACATCAAAACAGCGTTTCACCGGAAGGACCGACCGTGACGTCAGGACCGCAGGGCGAGGATCGTCCCCGCCGCTCCGAGGACCGCGCCGACCGCCCCGGCCGCGGCGACTCCGGGCGGCGCGATGACCGACCCGCCCAGCGGGGCGACCGCCGTGAGGGTGGCTTCCGCGGCGGCGACCGCCAGCAGGGCGGCTCCGGCCCGGGCGGCTACCGCGGCGGTGACCGCCGTGAGGGCGGTTACCAGGACCGGGGCTCCCGTGAGGGCGGCTTCCGTGGCGGTGACCGCCGTGAGGGCGGCGGCTACCAGGACCGGGGTCCGCGTGAAGGCGGCTTCCGGGGTGGGGAACGCCGCGAGGGCGGTTACCGGGGCGGCG
>NZ_JBHLUE010000036.1:6153-149244 GCF_042434095.1 Plantactinospora siamensis | reverse complement strand
TTCTCGCGAGGGTGGCTTCCGTGGTGGCGACCGTCAGGGTGGCTTCCGTGGCGGGGATCGTCGCGAGGGCGGCTACCAGGACCGGGGTCCGCGTGAGGGCGGCTTCCGCGGCGGCGATCGTCAGCAGGGCGGCTCCCGCGAGGGTGGCTTCCGCGGTGGCGACCGTCAGGGCGGCTTCCGTGGCGGGGATCGTCGCGAGGGCGGCTACCAGGACCGGGGTCCGCGTGAGGGTGGCTTCCGTGGCGGTGACCGCCGTGAGGGTGGTTACCAGGACCGGGGCTCCCGTGAGGGTGGCTTCCGTGGCGGTGACCGCCGTGAGGGTGGTTACCAGGACCGGGGTCCGCGTGAGGGCGGCTTCCGAGGTGGGGGCCGTCGCGAGGGTGGTTACCAGGACCGGGGTCCGCGTGAGGGCGGCTTCCGAGGTGGGGACCGTCGCGAGGGTGGTTACCAGGACCGGGGTCCGCGTGAGGGCGGCTTCCGCGGCGGCGACCGCCGCGAGGGCGGTTACCGCGGCAGCGATCGTCAGCACGGCGGCTCCCGCGAGGGCGGCTTCCGCGGTGGCGATCGTCAGCAGGGCGGTTCCCGTGAGGGCGGTTTCCGTGGTGGCGACCGTCAGGGTGGCTTCCGGGGTGGGGACCGCCGTGAGGGCGGTTACCAGGACCGGGGCACCCGTGAGGGCGGCTTCCGCGGTGGCGATCGTCAGCAGGGCGGTTCCCGTGAGGGCGGCTTCCGCGGCGGCGACCGTCAGGGTGGCTTCCGTGGCGGGGATCGTCGCGAGGGCGGCGGTTACCAGGACCGGGGTCCGCGTGAGGGCGGTTTCCGTGGCGGCGACCGTCGCGAGGGCGGTTACCGAGGCGGCGATCGTCAGCAGGACGGCTCCCGCGAGGGTGGCTTCCGTGGCGGGGACCGCCGTGAGGGCGGCTTCCGGGGTGGGGACCGTCGCGAGGGTGGTTACCAGGACCGGGGTCCGCGTGAAGGTGGTTCCCGGGGTGGGGACCGTCGCGAGGGCGGTTACCAGGACCGGGGCCAGCGTGAGGGTGGCTTCCGGGGTGGGGACCGTCGCGAGGGCGGTTACCAGGACCGGGGTCCGCGTGAGGGCGGCTTCCGCGGCGGCGACCGCCGCGAGGGTGGCTTCCGCGACCGGGACCGCCGGGACCGGGACGCCGGACCGGCGCGCTCCGATCGTCCCGGCCCGGCCGAGGGCGCGGACCAGGGCCCGGCCGCTCCGGCCCTGCCGGACGAGATCAAGGCCACTGACCTCGACACCGAGGTACGGGCCGAACTCCTCTCGCTGGCGAAGCCGGTGGCCGAGACCGTGGCCCGACACCTCGTCGCGGCGGGTCAGCTGATCGAGGACGCTCCGGAGGAGGCGCTGGCGCACGCGATCGCGGCGCGCCGGCTGGCCTCCCGGATCGCCGCCGTTCGCGAGGCCGTGGGGCTCACCGCGTACCACGCGGGCGAGTGGCAGACCGCGATCGCCGAGCTGCGGACGTACCACCGGATGAGCGGACGGCAGACGCACCTGGCCGTGATCGCGGACAGCGAGCGGGCGCTGGGCCGGCCGGAACGGGCGGTCGACCTCTTCCGCGGCGCGGACCGGGCGGCGCAGGACCAGGCCGGCGCCATCGAGCTGCTGATCGTCGCGGCGGGTGCCCGGGCAGACATGGGCCAGGGCGACGCGGCCGTGGCCATGCTCCAGGTCCGGGAGCTCACCGCCGAGCCGGTACGGCCGTGGACGGCCCGTCTCCGGTACGCGTACGCGGACGCGCTGCTGGCCGTGGGGCGGCGGGACGAGGCTCGGGAATGGTTCGCGCGGGCCGCCGAGGCGGACGAGGAGTCCGAGACGGACGCGGCCGAGCGGCTGCTCGAGCTCGACGGCGTGGTGCTGGAGGGCGACGAGGACGAGGACGACGATCACGCCGACGCCGACGCCGACGCCGACGCCGACGCCGACGCCGACGATGCCGACGAGGCCGACGCCGAGGACGCGGACGCGGATGACCACTACGACGACCATGAGGACGACGACGAGGCCGACGTCGAGGACGACGACGAGGCCGACGTCGAGGACGACGACTTGGCTGACGACGAGGACGACGACTTGGCTGACGACGAGGACGACGACCGGGCGGAGGACGACGACCGGGCTGAGGACCGCGCCGAGCCGATCGACCCGGATGGTGAGCCGGACCATCGGGACGCCGCGCCCGGTAGCGGCGAGCCGGACCCGGCCGGTGCCGAGCGGCCGCGTACCGACGGCCCCGCGGCTCCGTGACCGGCTCCGCGGGCGGCCGGCTGGTCGACGGGTATGCGCTGGTCGTCTTCGACCTGGACGGCGTGATCTACCTGATCGACCGGCCGATTCCCGGCGCTGCCGAGGCGGTCGGTCGGCTGCGGGACGAGGGCGTCGGCTTCACCTACGTGACCAACAACGCCTCCCGCCGGTCCGCCGAGGTGGCCGAACTGCTCACCGGAATGGGCGTACCGGCGCGCGCCGAGGAGGTGCTCACCTCGGCGGGCGCGGCCGCCGCGCTGCTGGCCGAGCGGCTGCCGGCCGGCGCCCCCGTGCTGGTGGTGGGGGCGGACGCCCTGCGCGCCGAGGTGGCGGCCGCCGGTCTCACCCCGGTCACCGGGGCTGAGGACAAGCCGACCGCGGTGGTGCAGGGGTACGGGCCGCAGGTCGGCTGGCGGGAGCTTGCCGAGGCGGCGGTGGCGGTACGCGCCGGCGCGCTCTGGGTGGCCACCAACACCGACCGGACGCTGCCCAGCCCGCGGGGGCCGCTGCCCGGCAACGGGTCCCTGGTGGCCGCGTTGCGTACCGCGCTGGACCGGGAGCCCGACGCGGTGGTCGGCAAGCCGGAGCCGGCCCTGTTCGGTACGGCGGCCGCGCGGGCCGGCGGCCCGGTGCTGGCGGTCGGCGACCGGCTGGACACCGACATCGAGGGCGCCCGGCGAGCGGGCCTGGACAGCCTGCTGGTCCTCACCGGCGTGAGCGGGGCGGCGGACCTGTTGAGCTGCCCGCCCTCGGCCCGCCCCACCTACGTGGCGACGGATCTGGGCGGCCTCTTCGATGCCGACCGGACGGTCCGGCTGCCCGACCCGTCCGGCGCCGCCGTCGACGGCACCGACGTCGACGGCGCCGAGGCCGACGGCGCCGAGGCGCACGCCGCCGCCAAGGCGCAGGGCGGCAAGAGCAACAGCGCCGGGAGCGACGGCCCGGCGGACCCCAGCGCGACGGGCGACGGGTCGGCCGGGAACGACCGGAGCTGGCGGGTGCGCGTGGCCGACGGCACGGCGGAGCTGGCCGGCTCGGGACGGCCGCTGGCCGCCCTGCGCGCACTCTGCGCGGCGGCCTGGTCCGGGACGCCGATCACGGCCGTCCGGCCGGTGGGTGCGGACGCCCGCCGGGCTGCGGCGGAGCTGTCGCTGCCGGCCCCCGACGGCGGGTCGGACTGACCGCTCCGGCCGTGGGGCCGTCGCCGCCCTTGCGCGGCGGTCGCCGCGGGTGCGGTCGTCGGCCGTCGAACCCGGCCGGCGGACAGGACCGACCGTCGCCCGGACTTCGCCCCAGCTCGGTCGCCCTCGTGCGGCCCGGGCTAGAGGAGCTTGCGCAGCTTCAGCAGGTCGAACGGGTTGGCGCTGATCGAGATCCGGCGGGCGGCGAGAGCCTTCGGCACGTCCAGTTCGCCGCGAACCAGCGCGAGCAGATCGTCGCTGGTGGTGCTGAGCGCCACCTTGGCCTTCGGATCATCGCCGTCGGCGAGGTCCAGCAGGCGACCGTCCCGCAGCCGCCCGTGGAAGGCGGTTCGCAGGTCGGTGATCCGACAGGCGAGGGTGCGGTCCAGGTCGACCCGATCACGTACCCGGTCGGCGTTGGCGTCCAGCCGCGCCGCAAGATCGTGCAGCGCCTGCCGGCACTCGTCAACGCTGGCCACCGTCCGCTCCCTCCGTCGACCCGCCTCGCCGTCTCCTCGCGGGTGGGCGGCACGATCGCTAACCGGCACCGTACCGCACACCGGCGGGCGCAAGCGCCCGGTAGCGTGACAGCCGGAGCAGACACATCTGGAGAGGATTCGGGCATGCAGGACGCGTGGCGGGCCTACCTGGAGATGGCGCTCGGCCTGACCGAGTCGTCCCGGCGGCGGGCGCAGACCGCGGTGCGCCGGGCGGTGGGTCAGGGCGGAGCGACGGCGACGCAGTTGCAGTCCCTCGCCGAGGAGCTGTTCGCGACCGGCCTGGGCAACCGGGAGGCGCTGGCCAAGCTCGTCCGGTTCGAGGTGGATCGGGCCCTGGGCGCGGTCGGGCTCGCGACGGCCGAGGAGGTCGCCGAGCTGACCGCCCGGGTACACCAGCTCGAGGCGGAGCTGCGGACGGCGCGCGGCGGGTCCGGCACGGCCCCGGCCGCGAGCGCCATGACCCCGCAGACGGCCGCCCCGAGCAGCCTGGCGAAGAAGGCCGTCGCCAAGAAGGCCGTCGCCAAGAAGGCCGTCGCCAAGAAGGCGGTCGCGAAGGAGGCGGTGGCCAAGCAGGCCGTCGCTAAGAAGGCCCTGGCCAGGAAGGCCGGCCCGGCGAGGGCCGGCGCGGCCGGTACGGCCCCGGCCGGCGCGGCGTCGACCGCCCCGGGCGCGGCGTCGACCGCCCCCGGCGCGGCATCGGCTGCCCCGACCGCCCCGGGCGCGACGTCGACAGCGTCGACCGCCCAGAGCGCGGCGTCGACCGCTCGGGGAGCGGCCCCGGCCGGGAACAGCTCGGTCGAACCCATCCGGCCCGGTCCGGCCCCGGCCGACCGCGGGTCGGCGCCGCGCGCCAAGCGGGTGGACGCCAAGCGGCTGCCCCCGACGCCGGCCCGCAAGGCGACCGCCCGGAACCAGCCGCCGCCCCCGGCGGCGTGACCAGCGCAGAGAGGTGCCCGTGAACAACGCCGACCGCCCCGGTCCCCGACCGGGCCCGCCGCGTCCCGCGCCGCCGCGCCCGGCGCCCGCACCCGGCATGCCCGGCCCCGGCCGGCTGCCCTTCACCGGCGGCGCCCCGACCGGCGGCGCCCCGACCGGCGGCGCCCCGACCGGCGGCGCCCCGACCGGTGGCGGAACGACCGGGGGCGGAACGACCGGGGGCGGAGTGACCGGCGGCGGAACGACCGGCGGCGGAGCGACCGGAGGTGCCCGCACCGGGGCCGTCGGGAGCGGCGGCGGGGAGGGTCCGGAGCCGACTCATCCGGCCGTGGACGCGGCGCTGCGCGGCATCACCAACGCGGCCGAGCTGTCCCCGGCGGACCAGATCGCGCAGTACGAGGCCGCGCTACAGACCCTGCAGGAGACGCTGGCCGGCATCGACCAGAGCTGAGAGGCTGGCGGGGGCAGCACGGCCCCACGCCGCCCGGGCCCGGCCGGTCGGCCGCGAGCCCGCCCCGACCACCCGCCTACCCCGTACCGGAGAGTCCCCGCCCGATGGCACGTCGCACCCGACTCGACGCCGAACTGGTCCGCCGCGGCCTGGCCCGCTCCCGCGAGCAGGCGGCGGGCCTGGTCGACGCCGGCCGCGTCCAGGTCCGCGGCCAGGTGGCCCGCAAGGTGGCCGCCATGGTCGACCCGGCCGACCCGGTCCGGGTCCTCGGCGCCGACCCGGGCACCGAATACGTCTCCCGGGGCGGTCACAAGCTGGCCGGCGCGCTGGCCGCGTTCGGGCCGGCGGGCCTGCGGGTGACCGGCCGGCGCTGCCTGGACGCCGGCGCCTCCACCGGCGGGTTCACCGACGTGCTGCTGCGGGCCGGTGCGGCCGAGGTGGTGGCGGTGGACGTCGGGTACGGGCAACTGGCGTGGTCGCTCCGGGGGGACGCGCGGGTGCGGGTCTTCGAGCGGACGAACGTGCGGACCCTCGCGCCGGAGACCATCGGCGGACCGGTCCAGGTGACCGTGGCGGATCTGTCGTTCATCTCGCTGCGGCTGGTGCTTCCGGCCCTGGCCGCCTGCACGGCGGCGGACGGCGACCTCGCGCTCATGGTGAAGCCGCAGTTCGAGGTGGGCCGCGAGCGGGTCGGCGCCGGGGGCGTGGTCCGGGATCCGGGGCTGCGCGCCGAGGCGGTGCTCGACGTGGCGGCCGCGGCGGCGGGCCTCGGCCTCGGCCTGGCGGGGGTGACCGCCAGCCCGCTGCCCGGGCCGAGCGGGAACGTCGAATTCTTCGTATGGTTGCGCCGCGGAGCGCCTGCCGCGGACGCGGAGCGGGTACGGGAGGTTGTCGCGGCCGGTCCCGCCGGACCCGGGGCGACGGCGGCGGAGTAGACCTGAAGGGTACGGCGACGTGGGGGACCCGCGTGGCTGCGGCGACGAAGGAGAGCTGGTGGGCCGGACCGCACTGCTGGTGACGCACACCGGGCGGCGGCGTAACACCGAGCATGCTCGGGCGGTGGCGGCCGACCTCATCGAGGCCGGCTTCGAGGTGCGGGTGGTGGCCGAGGAGGCCGAGGACCTGGACCTGGAGGGGATGGTGCCGGTCAGTGGGACCGGCGCGGCCGAGGGCGCCGAGATCGTCTTTGCGCTCGGTGGGGACGGCACGTTCCTGCGGGCCGCCGAGCTGGCCCGGCCGGCCGGGGCGCCGCTGCTGGGGATCAACCTGGGCAAGGTGGGCTTCCTGGCTGAGGCCGAGATCGGCGATCTGGACCGGGCGGTCCGGGACGTCGTCGAGCGGGACTACACGGTGGACGAGCGGCTCACCCTCGACGTACGGGCCGAGGTGGACGGCGGGCCGGTCATCGAGTCCTGGGCGTTGAACGAGGTGAGCGTCGAGAAGGGCCAGCGGGCCCAGATGCTGGAGCTGATGGTCGATGTGGACGGCCGCCCGCTGTCCCGGTACGGCTGCGACGGGGTGGTCTGCGCCACGCCCACCGGCTCCACCGCGTACGCCTTCTCGGCCGGCGGGCCGGTCGTCTGGCCGGAGGTGCAGGCGCTGCTGCTGGTGCCGATCAGCGCGCACGCGCTGTTCAGCCGGCCGCTGGTGACCGCGCCCACATCGACGTTCGCCATCACGGTCGACCCGTACACGACGCTCGCGGTGCTGTGCTGCGACGGCCGGCGGGTGTACGACCTGCCGCCCGGCGCCCGGGTGAGCGTGCAGCGCGGCCACCTGCCGGTCCGGATCGTCCGGCTGCGCCCCCGGCCCTTCACCGACCGGCTGGTGGCCAAGTTCGGGCTGCCCGTGCAGGGCTGGCGGGGCAACCAGCGCTGAGCCGTGACGGCCGGGCGCGGTCCGGCGCGACGCGCACGGCCGGTCTGCCGAGTGGTCAAGTGTCGGCGCTCGCTACTACTGTCGGTGGCTGTGTTGGACGAGCTTCGCATCACCGGGCTGGGCGTCATCGAGGACACGACCCTGCCGTTGACCGGCGGCATGAACGTCATCACGGGCGAGACCGGCGCGGGCAAGACCATGGTGGTGACCGGCCTGGGCCTGCTGTTCGGGGGTCGGGCGGACGCCGGTCGGGTCCGGGCACAGCCCGGGCGGGCGCTGGTGGAGGGCCGGCTGCGGCTGGCCGAGCCGGTCGCCACGGGCGTGCACACCCGGATCACCGACGCTGGTGGCGAGCCCGACGAGGACGGGTCGGTGCTGCTGAGCCGGACGGTGACCGTGGAGGGCCGGTCCCGGGCCCACGTTGGCGGTCGCAGCATGCCGGTGTCGATGCTCGCCGAGATCGGCGAGCGGGTCGTCGCGGTGCACGGCCAGTCCGACCAGCTGCGCCTGCTGCGGCCGGCCGAGCAGCGCGCCGCGCTGGACCGGTTCGCCGGCCCGGAGCACGAGAAGCTGCTGTCCGCCGTGCGGGACGCGTTCGCGCAGTGGCGGCGGGTCTCCGACGACTTGGCGGACCGCCGGCGGAACGCCCGGGAGCGCAACCAGGAGGCCGATCTGCTGCGGCTGGGCCTGGACGAGATCAGCCGGGTCGACCCGCAGCCGGGGGAGGACGACGACCTCAAGCAGGAGGCGCAGCGGCTGGAGCACGCCGAGGGCCTGCGCACGGCGGCCCAGGTGGCCTACCAGTGCGTGGCCGGCTCGGGCGAGGCCATGGACGAGACGCCGGACGTCACGGGACTGCTCGGCACCGCCCGGCGCACCCTGGAGGCCCAGTCGGGGGTGGACCAGGCGCTCGGTGAGCTGGCGGCGCGGCTGGAGGAGGCCGCCACGCTGGTCGGCGACGTCTCGGCCGAGCTGTCGGCATACCTGGCGGCGCTGGACGCCGACCCGGCCCGGCTGCAGACCGTGTACGAGCGCCGGGCCGCGCTGCGCGCGCTGACCCGCAAGTACGCCGACGACGTGGACGGGGTCATCGAGTGGGCCGAGCGGGCCCGGACGCGACTGTCCGACTTGGACACCTCGGATGAGCTGCTCGAGGAGCTGGACAGGGAGCGGCAGCGGCTGGCCGGTGAGGTGGCCGAGCTGGCCGCGCGGCTGTCCGCCTCGCGCCGGGAGGCGGCCGCCCGGTTCGCCGACCAGGTGACCGTCGAGCTGGCCGGGCTGGCCATGCCGCACGCCCGGATCGAGGTGGCGGTGCTGCCGCGTACTCCGGGCCGGGGTGAGCCGACGCTGCGGGTCGACGACGCCGAGGTCGGGGTGGCCGCGGACGGGGTGGACGAGGTCGAGCTGCGCCTCCTGGCGCACCCGGGCGCGCCGTCGTTGCCGCTGCAGCGCGGCGCCTCCGGCGGCGAGCTGTCCCGGGTGATGCTGGCCATCGAGGTGGTCTTCGCCGGCTCGGGTGGGCCGCCAACCCTGGTGTTCGACGAGGTGGACGCGGGCGTGGGCGGCCAGGCGGCGGTGGAGATCGGCCGCCGGCTGGCCCGGCTGGCCCGCAGCCACCAGGTGCTGGTGGTCACCCACCTGCCGCAGGTCGCGGCGTTCGCCGACCGGCACCTCGTGGTGGCCAAGGACACCGGTGGCGCGGTGACCACCAGCGGGGTGCATGTGGTGGAGGACACCGAGCGGGCCCGGGAGCTGGCCCGGATGTTGGCCGGTTTGCCGGATTCCGACCTCGGTATCGCGCATGCCGAGGAGCTGCTGGCCGTCGCGGCCCGGGAGCGGCGGGGCTGAGGCCGGGGCCCATCCGATCTGTGACCTGGGTCATAACCGGGTCGAAACCGGGTGGTACCAGGTGTGGCGAGGCCCCGATCGGGGCATGTCGGCCATGGAAACTCGGCTTCGCATGCCAGGATGGTGGCGATGCGTCTACCCACGTTGCGCCGCTCCCGGTCCGCGGAACCGGGGATCGTGGTCGGCACCGCCCGCCTGGACCGCCGGACCAAGCGTCTGGTGGGTCGCCTGCGCCCGGGCGACGTCGCGGTGATCGACCACGTCGACCTGGACCGGGTGGCCGCCGACTCGCTGGTGGCGGTCGGCGTGGCGGCCGTGCTCAACGCGAAGCCGTCTGTGTCCGGCCGCTACCCGAATCTCGGCCCCGAGGTGCTGATCGGCGCCGGCATCCCGTTGGTGGACGACCTCGGCGAGAGCGTCTTCCAGCAGGTCCACGAGGGCGACACCGTCCGGGTGGACGGCAACACCGTGCTGGTGAACGACGAGCCGGTGGCGCACGGGACCCGGCAGGACGCCGAGTCGGTGGCCAAGGCCATGGCGGACGCCCGGGAGGGGCTGTCGGTCCAGCTCGAGGCGTTCGCGGCCAACACCATGGACTACCTCAAGCAGGAACGGGACCTGCTGCTGGACGGCGTGGGCGTACCCGACATCGACACCCACATCCGGGGCCGGCACTGCCTCATCGTGGTGCGGGGCTACGACTACAAGGCCGACCTGGACGTGCTGCGCCCGTACATCCGCGAGTTCAAGCCGGTGCTGATCGGCGTGGACGGCGGCGCCGACGCGCTGGTGGAGGCGGGCTACACCCCCGACATGATCGTCGGCGACATGGATTCGGTCACCGACGACGTGCTGCGGTGCGGTGCCGAGGTGATCGTGCACGCCTACCCGGACGGCCGAGCGCCCGGCCTGGAGCGGGTGCACTCGCTGGGCGTCAGCGCGCAGACCTTCCCGGCCGCGGCCACCAGCGAGGACCTCGCCATGCTGCTCGCGGACGGCAAGGGCGCCTCGCTGATCGTCGCGGTCGGCACCCACGCCACGCTCGTCGAGTTCCTCGACAAGGGCCGCGGCGGGATGGCCTCCACCTTCCTGACCCGGCTCAAGGTGGGCGGCAAGCTGGTCGACGCCAAGGGGGTGAGCCGGCTCTACCGGCAGAGCATCTCCGGCTCATCGCTGCTGCTCCTCGTGCTCTCCGCCGTCGCGGCCATGGCGTCCGCGGTGGCGGTCTCCACGGTCGGCAAGGCCTATCTCGGGCTGGTTTCCGAGTGGTGGGACAATTTGGTCTTCCAGCTCGGGCAACTCTTCTCCTGAGGCCGACGATCAAGAGGCTGCGGTGTGATTAATTTCCGGTACCACGTGGTGTCCCTGACGGCGGTGTTCCTGGCGCTGGCCATCGGCCTCGTCGTCGGCACGGCGGCGCTGAACGGCGAGGTGGCCGACTCGTTGAGCAACAACGTGGCCGCGCTGCGCAAGGACAACTCCCAGCTGCGGCAGAAGGTCGACAGCCTGCAGGACGAGGTGAACCGCGAGGAGGACTTCGCCCGGGACACCGCGCCCATGCTGCTGACCGGCAAGCTGACCGGGCGCCGGGTGCTGCTGGTCACCCTGCCCAGCGGCCGGGACCACGTCGACGGGGTCACCGACATGCTGCGGATGTCCGGGGCCACCATCACCGGCCGGGTCGACGTGCAGGACAAGTTCGTCGATCCAAACAACGGGGTGACGCTGCTGGAGCTCGCCGCCAAGGCGGCCCGGCCGAGCATCCCGGCCAGCTCGCTGCCGGGCAACAGCGACGGGGTGGAGACCACCAGCGCCCTCTGGGCCGCGGCGCTGCTGGACCGGCCCGGCGCGCCCGCGGTGAGCGAGGCCGACCGCCGCGCCGTGCTGTCCACGTACACGACGGCCGGCTACATCACGGTCAGCGACAAGCTGACCAGTCCCGCCGAGGCCGTGGTGGTGGTCAGCGGGCAGCCGTACATCGACCGGGACTCGGCCAAGAAGGACCAGTCGGTGGTCACCATGACCACGCAGTTCGACCGGGCCGGGGTGGCGGTGGTGGCCGGCAGCGGCACCAGCGCCGGCAACGTGGTCAGCGCGGTGCGGGACGACGCGGCGCTGTCCAAGACCGTCTCGACGGTCGACAACTCCACCACCGTGCAGGGCCAGGTGGTGACCGCGCTGGCGGTCATCGAGCAGATCACCGTGCGCAAGGCCGGCCAGTACGGGCTGGGCACCGGCGCCACCTCCCCGGTCCCCAACATCCCCGCACAGTGAGCGCGAGGAGTGAGCGAGCGCAGCGAGTGAGCCCCGCAGTCGCGAACAAGGCCGGAACAGTGAGCGCGAGGAGTGAGCGAGCGCAGCGAGTGAGCCCCGCAGTCGCGAACAAGGCCGGCACAGTGAGCGCCCGGTCTCTTCCGCGGCGGCTGGCGGCGGCCGCCGCCGGCGCCGTGCTGGCCCGCACGGCGCTGCGGGCGGTCGGCGGATCCCGGCACGCGGCCGCGCTGTCCCGGACGAACTTCCACGGCCGGTCGGTGACGCTGGCGGCCGGGCCCGCCCTGGCCGCCGGGGCGGCCCTCGGCGCCGCCGCCGGGGCGCCCAGCGGGCCGGCCGCGGCAGCGGCCCTGGCCGCCGGGCTCGGCTCGGGCGCGGTCGGGCTGTACGACGACGTGGTGGGCGCCCGGCCCGAGCAGAAGGCCGACAAGGGCTTCGCCGGCCATCTGCGGGCGCTGTCCCAGGGTCGGGTCAGCAGCGGGCTCGTGAAGATCGCCGGCGTGGGGCTCTCCGGTCTGGCCGCTGCGGCGCTGCTCGCGGCCGATCCCGCGGTACGCCGGCACCCGCGCCGGTCCGGCGGCCCCGCGGCGCGCACCCTGGACGTGCTGCTCGGCGCCGGTGTGGTGGCCGGAACGGCCAACCTGATCAACCTGCTCGACCTGCGTCCCGGGCGTGCGGCCAAGGCCGCGCTGCTGGTCGGTGGTCCGCTCGCCGGGGGCCCGGCGGGCGGGCTGGTGGCCGGGCCGCTCGGCGCGACCGCCGCGCTGCTGCCAGCCGACCTCGACGAGCGGGTGATGCTCGGCGACAGCGGCGCCAACGCGCTTGGCGCGCTGCTCGGGGTCGCCCTCGCCGCCCGGACCGGGCCACGCGGCCGGGCCGCCGTGCTGGCCGGCCTGGTAGCGCTCACCGCGGCCAGCGAGAAGGTCAGCTTCACCCGCGTCATCCAGGCCACGCCGGTGCTGCGGGAGCTGGACGCGCTCGGCCGGCGGCCGACCAAACCGTGAGCGGCGCCGCGCCGCCGGGCGACACCGGCGCGCCGGGCCGCGCCGGCGGGATCCCGGACGCCGCCCCGGCCACCGCCGGGAACCCCGCCGCCGGGAACGCCGCCCCGGCCGCCGCCGGGAACCCCGCCGCCGGGAACCCCGCCGCCGGGAACCCCGCCCCGGCCGCCGGCGGGAACGCTGGACCGGCCGCGGTCGAGGGACCGGAGCCCGGCGCGGTCGAGGAAGCCAGGCCGGGAGCCGCAGTGGGGACCGCCGGCGCTGGGAAGGCCCGGCCGGCCGCGCTGGCGGGGCGGATCGCCGGCGCGGCCACCCTGATCGCCGTGCTCACCGTGGCCAGCCGGCTCGCCGGGTTCGGCCGGACCGTGGTGTTCCAGACCCTGGTCGCCGGTCCGGGCGGTCCGGGCCACGCCGGCGGCACCGACCTGGGCGCCATGTACGTGGTGTCCAACACCGTCCCCAACATCGTCTTCGAGATCGTCGCGGGCGGGGCGCTGGCCAGCCTCGTCGTACCGCTGCTCGCCGGCGCGGTCGAGGCGGGCGACCGCCGGACGGTGGCCCGGACCACCGGCGCGCTGCTCAGCTGGACGCTCACCCTGCTCGTCCCGCTGGCCGTGCTGGTGGCGCTGTTCGCCCACCCGATCACCGCGCTGCTCGCGGCCGGCCGGCCGGCCGCCCAGGTGGCGGCCGGGGCCAGCATGCTGCGGATCTTTGCCCCGCAACTGCCGCTGTACGGCATCGGGATCGTGCTGACCGGCGTGCTCCAGGCGCACCGCCGGTTCGCCTGGCCGGTGCTGGCCCCGCTGCTGTCCAGCGTCACCGTGATGGCGGCGTACGGGGCCTTCGCCGTCGCGGTCGGCCCCCGGGCCGGCATCGTGGCCGCGGGCCGGACCGGCCTGCTCATCCTCGCCGGCGGCACCACGGCCGGCGTGCTGGTGCTGTCCCTGTGCCTGCTCATCCCGCTCCGGTCGCTGCGGCTGCGCCCCCGGGCGGGCTACCGGTTCACCGGGGCCGCCCGCGCCACGGTGCTGCCGCTCGCGGTGGCCGGCGGGCTGACCGTGGCCGGCCAGCAGCTGGCGCTCGCCGTCACGATCAACCGGCTGGCCGCCGGGCCCACCGACGCGCCGGTCGTGTTCAACCTGGCCCAGACGATGTACCTGCTGCCGTGGGCGGTGCTCGCCGTCCCGCTCGCGGTGGCCGCGTACCCGACGCTGGCGGCCGCGCACGCCGGCCGGGACGAGCGGACGTACCGGGAGACGCTGGCGCCCACCACCCGGCGGGTGCTGCTGTTCAGCTGCCTCGGCGCGGCCGCGCTGGCCGCCACGGCCGCCCCGGTGGCCCGCTTCTTCGGCTACTCCGGCGCGCCGGCGGCGCTGGCCATCGCCGGGTTCGCGCCGGGACTGCTCGGGTACGGCCTGTTCGCGGTGCTCAGCCGCGCCCTGTACGCCCGCGGTGGCGCCCGGTCGGCGACCGTGGCCACCACCGTCGGTTGGCTGGTGGTGCTGGCGGCCACGGTCGGGTTCTCCGCGCTGTTCCCGGCCGACTACCGGGTCTTCGCGGTGGCGGCGGCCAACTCGCTCGGGATGCTGGTGATGGGCGCGCTGCTGGCCGTGGCCGTGGTCCGCACCGCCGGCGGGGCGGCGCTGCGCGGCCTGGCCCGTACCGCCGTGGTCGGTGTCGCGGCCGCGGCGGTCGCCACGGCCGGCGGCGCGGCGACGGCGTACGTGCTGGCCGGGACGTTGGCGGGCACCCCGGCGAAACCCGCCGCCGTCGTTCAGGGCATGCTGGCCGGAGTCGTCACGGGGGTGATGTTCTTCGCCGTCGCCTACCCGCTGGACCCGCACGACGTCCGGCGCCTGGTGCGCGCCCTCCGGCGGCGGCTGCCGGGCGGCCGGCCGCCCGGCGAACGACGAGCGACAGGGTGAGCGGGGAGGTGATCCGATGAACGCGTCCGGAGCGCCGACCCCGGGCTGGCCGGGCCGGGTGGCCCTGGTGCTCGCCTCGGCCACGGGCGGGGTGGGTCAGCACGTCGCCTCGCTGGCCCGTGGCCTGGTCGGCGCCGGCACCCGGGTGACGGTCTGCGGGCCCGCGGCCACCCAGGAGCAGTTCGACTTCATCGGCGCGGGCGCCGACTTCGTGGCCGTGGAGATCCCGGCCAGTCCCACCCCGGCCGACGCGACGGCCGTGGCCGCGCTGCGCCGGGCGCTGCCCGGCGTGGACATCCTGCATGCGCACGGGCTGCGCGCCGGGCTGGTGGCCACGCTCGCCCGTCCGACCCAGCCGCTCGTGGTGACCTGGCACAACGCGGTCCTCGCCGGTGGCCTGCGCGGCCGGCTGTCGAGGCTGGCGGAGCGGCTTGTGGCCCGCCGCGCCGACGTGGCGCTGGGCGCGTCGGCCGACCTGGTCGCCCGGGCGGCCGCGGCCGGCGCCCGGGACGCCCGGCTCGGCCCGGTCGCCGCCCCCGACCCCGCCCCGGCCCGCCGCGGCCGGGCGGCCGTGCGGGCCGAGTTCGCGGTGGCGGCCGACCAGCCGTTGATCGTGTCGGTGGGCCGGTTGCACCCGCAGAAGCGCTACGACCTGCTGGTGGCGGCCGCCGCGCGGTGGCGGGACCTGTCGCCGCCGCCGGTCGTGGTGATCGCCGGCAGCGGCCCGAGCTACCTCCAGCTGGCCGCGCAGGTGTCCGCCGTGCGCGCGCCGGTGAGCCTGCTCGGCCACCGTACGGATGTGCCGGACCTGCTGGCCGGGGCCGATCTCGCGGTGGTCACCAGCGACTGGGAGGCCCGCCAGCTGTTCGCCCAGGAGGCGTTGCGGGCCGGCGTACCGCTGGTGGCCACGGCCGTGGGTGGGGTTCCGGAGCTGGTGGGCGACGCCGCCGCGCTGGTGCCGCCGGGCGACGTCAACGCGGTGGACCGGGCGGTCCGGGAACTCCTGGCCGACCCGTCCCGCCGGGCCGAGCTGGCCCGCCGCGGCCCGGCCCGGGCCGCCACCTGGCCCACCGAGGCGGACGTGGTGGTCGCCGTGTCCCGGCTCTACGCCGAGCTCGCGCCCGTGACCGCCGGGTCCGAGCGGAGCGAGGAGCCGGCATGAGTGAGCGGAGCGAGCGAATCATCGGGCTCTGTGCGGGGGTGCCTCATGGCGGGTCCGAGCGGAGCGAGGAGCCGGCATGAGCGCCCGGCGACTCGTGCCGGCGGCGCTGACCGTGCTGGTCGTGGCGCTGGGCGCGGCGACCCTGCTGATCCGGCCGGCGTCCGGCGCCCCACCCACCCGGGCGGACTACGTGCTGATGGTCGGCGTGCCGGGGCTGCGCTGGGAGGACGTCAACCCGGACACCACCCCGACGCTGTGGCGGATGGCCGGCCGGGGGTCCATCGGCTCGCTGTCGGTGCGGTCGGCGCACGAACCCACCTGCCCGACGGACGGCTGGCTGACCCTCGGCGCGGGCAACTACGCCGGCTGGAGCGGCGACCGGGGCGCTGCGGGCTGCCCCCGGGCGGAGCCGGTGGTGGAACGGCCGGACGGGGTCGGCGCCAACCTGCCGGACCAGCGGTCCACCGTGCTCTACAACCAGGACAGGCTGCCCTGGGGGGCCGTGCCGGGCGCGCTGCCCGAGTCGGTGCGGTGCACCGTGGCGATCGGACCGGGCGCCGCGATCGCCGCGGCGCGCCCGTTCGGCCGGGTCGACCGGTACGAGCCCACGCTGCCCGCCGATCCGCGCGGCCTGCTGGCGTCGTGCGTGCTGAGCATCGTGGACCTGGGCACGATCCGCGGTGAGGACCCGACGGTACGCGCGGCCGCGGCCCGCCGCGCGGACGCGGCGCTGGCCACGGTCCTCGCGGCCCGTCCCGACCGGTCGTTGGTGCTGGTGGCCGGGGTGTCCGACACCGGCGAGGCGAGCCGGCTGCACGTGGCGGTGGCCGACGGTCCCGGCTGGGACGGCGGCTGGTTGACCTCGCCCAGCACGGGCCGGGACGGCTACCTGCAGCTCATCGACCTGGCGCCCACCGCGCTCACCGCGCTGGGCCGGCCGCTGCCGGAGCGGTTGTTCCGCGGCCAGGCCGCCACCACCGTGCCGAACCGCCCGACGGACCTGACCAGCGCCATCAGCCGGCCCGCGGACGCGGACGAGGAGGCGGGCGCGCAGCGGCGGGTGGCGGTCTGGTTCTTCGGGCTGCTGGCCGTCGCCGACTGCCTGCTGGCGCTGGCCGCGGTGCCGCTGCTGCGGCGGGCCCGCCGGGACGCCGGCCCCGGCGGCCCGGATCCGGCGCCCCGCTGGCTGGTGACCGCCACGGAGGTGCTGCTGGTGGCGGCGGCCCTGGCCATCCCGGCCGGGCTGGTGGCCGATGCGGTGCCCTGGTGGCGCACCGGGCATCCGGGCCTGGCGTTCGCGGGGGTCACGCTCGCGGTGCTGGCGGCGGCCACCGCCGGGGTCCGGTTCGCCCCCTGGTACGTCCGCACCCTCGGGCCGCTCGGCACGGTGGTGGGGCTGACCGCGCTGATCGTCGGGGCCGACGTGGTGACCGGGGCCCGGCTCCAGCTCAACGGCGTGACGGGATATTCGGCGCTGGCCGGCGGCCGGTACGCCGGGCTGGGCACGGTGGGTCTGGGCGTGTTCACCGCCGGGATCCTGCTGTCCGCCGCCTGCCTGGCCCAACGGCTCCGGCGTGGCTGGCGTCCGGTGGTGATGGTCTGCGTCGGCGGTCTGGGCGTGCTGGCGGTGGGCAGCCCGTACCTGGGCGCCGACCCGGTCGGCGCGGTGGCGCTGACCGCGGGGGTGTGCATCGCCGCGGCGGTCAGCACGGGCGGTTGGCTCACCCTCGGCCGGGTGGCGTGGGCCACGATCGCCGGACTCGCGGTCACCGCCCTGTTCGCGCTGATCGACGTACGCCGTCCGGCGGGGGAGCGCGGCGGCCTCGGCCGTTTCCTGGAGGCCCTCGGCGACGGCACCGGCGGAATGACCATCCACCGGTCCGGCGCGGCCAGCCTCGCGGCCCTCACCGGCAGCCCGCTGACGGCGCTGGCGCTGGTCGGCGCGGCCGTGGTGTGGTTCGCCCTGCTGCAGCCGTGGGGCGGCCTGAAGCGGCTGTTCGGCATCTACCCCGCGGTCCGGGCCGGGATGGCCGGCATTCCGGTGGCGGCCCTGCTGGCGGGTCTGCTCGGCGGCTCGGCGCTGAACGTGGCCGGAGCGGCCGCCGCGGTCACGGTGCCGATGGCCGCGCTGGCGGCGCTGCGCGTGCTCGACCACGCCGCCGACCGCACCCCGGCCGCCAGCGCCCTACCCGATGTGAGCGCCGACCGGCCCGCCGGTCCCGGCGCGGACGGGAACCCGGGCCCGGCGCCGGATCCGCGCGCGGGCTCAGGTCCAGGCTCGGACGCGGGCTCAGTTCCAGGGTCGGATGCGGGCTCAAATCCAGGGCCGGACGCGGGCTCAGGTCCAGGGTCGGACGCCGGCTCAGGTCCAGGGTCGGATCCGGACGCGGGCCCAGGTCCCGGGTCGGCGCCGCGTGCGGGCTCAGGTGCGGGGTCGGACGGCGGCCCAGGTGCGGTGTCGGATCCCGAGGCAGGCGTGGGCGTAGGTCCGGAGCCGGACCCGGACGCGGGTCAAGGCCCGGCAGCGGGCCCGCACGCGAGCGCCGACGCGGTCCGATCCGGCCGGCCCAGCTAGGGCGGGTGCCACAGCCCTGGCCGCTCGGACCGGCCCCTCCGGCCGGTCCCGGCCGGAGGTGTTACCGTGGAATCCCGTGGATCGCGTGATCACTTTGCCTGATCGGCGCAGGTCTGCACGACCGCACCACCACGACCACGGGAGCAGGCGTTGGCTTCAGCACGGACGATCCGGCACATTTTCGTCACCGGGGGCGTCGCCTCCTCGCTTGGCAAGGGTCTGACCGCCTCCAGCCTGGGCAATCTGCTGACCGCACGCGGGTTGCGGGTGGTGATGCAGAAGCTCGACCCCTACCTGAACGTCGACCCGGGCACGATGAACCCCTTCCAGCACGGTGAGGTGTTCGTCACCGAGGACGGCGCGGAGACCGACCTGGACGTCGGGCACTACGAGCGGTTCCTGGACCGTGACCTGTCCGGCAAGGCCAACGTCACCACCGGGCAGATCTACTCCGAGGTGATCGCCAAGGAGCGCCGGGGCGAATACCTGGGCGACACCGTCCAGGTCATCCCGCACATCACCAACGAGATCAAGGCCCGGATCCTGGCCATGGGCGACCCGGACGAGGACGGCCGGACGCCGGACGTGGTGATCACCGAGGTCGGCGGCACGGTGGGCGACATCGAGTCGCTGCCGTTCCTGGAGGCGATCCGGCAGATCCGCCACGACGTGGGCCGGGACAACTGCTTCTACCTGCACGTGTCGCTGGTGCCCTACCTCGCCCCGTCCGGCGAGCTGAAGACCAAGCCCACCCAGCACTCGGTGGCGCAGCTGCGGAACATCGGCATCCAGCCCGACGCCATCGTGTGCCGGTCGGACCGGGAGATCCCGGAGAAGCTCCAGCACAAGCTGTCGCTGTACTGCGACGTGGACCCGGAGGCCGTCATCGCCTGCCCGGACGCGCCGAGCATCTACGACATTCCGAAGGTGCTGCACGCCGAGGGCCTCGACGCGTACGCGGTGCGCCGGCTCGGCCTGTCGTTCCGGGACGTCGACTGGACCCGCTGGGACGACCTGCTGGACCGGGTGCACCGGCCCCGGCACACCGTCCGGGTGGCGCTGGTGGGCAAGTACGTCGACCTGCCCGACGCGTACCTGTCGGTGAGCGAGGCGATCCGGGCGGCCGGCTTCGGCCACCGGGCCCGGGTGGAGCTGCGCTGGGTGCCCAGCGACGACTGCGTGAGCCCAACCGGCGCGGCGGCCGCGCTGGCCGGGGTGGACGGCATTGTGATCCCGGGCGGCTTCGGGGTGCGCGGCATCGAGGGCAAGATCGGCGCGGCCCGGTACGCCCGGGAGAACCGGATCCCGATCCTCGGCCTCTGCCTGGGCCTGCAGTGCATGACCATCGAGGTGGCGCGGCACCTGGCCGGGCTGGATGGCGCCGATTCGACCGAGTTCGACGAGCAGGCCGTGCATCCGGTCATCGCCACGATGGCCGACCAGGAGGACATCGTGGCCGGCCGCGGCGACCTGGGCGGCACCATGCGGCTCGGCGCGTACCCGGCCCGGCTGGCCGAGGGCTCGATCGTGGCCGAGGCCTACGGGCGGCCCGAGGTCAGCGAGCGGCACCGGCACCGGTACGAGGTCAACAACGCCTACCGGGACGCGCTCGGCAAGGCCGGCCTGAAGATCAGCGGTACGTCGCCGGACGGCCGGTTGGTCGAGTTCGTCGAGCTGGAGCGGGAGCTGCATCCCTTCTTCGTGGCCACCCAGGCGCATCCGGAGCTGAAGAGCCGGCCCACCCGGCCGCACCCGCTGTTCGCGGCGTTCGTCCGCGCGGTCGTGGCGTACTCGGAGGCCGATCAGCTGCCGGTGGAGCTGGACCCGGACGCGGCGCCCGCGCCCAACGGCGCCGGCCCGGCCCGCCCGGGCGGCGGCGCGGCAGGTTCGGGCGGCGCGGCCGGTTCGGGTGGCGGCGCGGCCGTCGACCACGCCGCGCGGACCAGCGCGGCCGGTTCGCCGTCGTGACCGACCACCGGTACGAGGTGCGGACCCGCACGGAGCGGTTCCAGGGGCGGATCTTCTCGGTGGTCACCGATGAGGTGACCATGCCCGGTGGCGGGGTGGCGGCCCGGGACTACGTGCGGCACGTGGGCGCGGTCGGCGTGGTGGCGCTGGACGAGCGGGGGCGGGTGGCGCTGATCCGCCAGTACCGGCACCCGGTCGGCCGGATCCTGTGGGAGCTGCCCGCCGGGCTGGTGGACGTGGCCGGTGAGGATCTGGCCGCCGCCGCGCGGCGAGAACTGGCCGAGGAGGCGGACCTGGTGGCGGCCCGGCTCGACACGCTGGTCGACCTGCACACCTCGCCGGGCTTCAGCGACGAGGCCATCCGGATCTTCCTGGCCCGGGACCTGACCGAGGTGCCGCCCGGGCAGCGGCACGACCGCCGGGACGAGGAGGCGGAGCTGGCGGTGTGCTGGCTGCCGGTGGACGAGGCGGTGGCGATGGCCCTGGCCGGGGAGATCACCAACGCCGCGGCGGTGGCCGGCGTGCTGGCCGCGGCCCGCGCCCGGGACGCCGGGTGGGTGCCGCTGCGCCCGCTGGACGCCCCCCGCTGAGCCCCGGCGCCGGGCCCCCGTGTTAACAGGGGCCCCCTCCTATACCGAAAACGATAAGAGGGGGCCCTTCCTTACACCTGACACTTCGTCAGGCGCCAGCATCACTCCCTGTCACACTGAAGGCTGTGGGCCGGGGTGGCCGGTCCTAGACTGACCGCCTGCGGGTGTGGCGGATGGTGACGGCAACGGTGCCGTCGCGCGCCGGAACGGCCGGAGCGGAATCCGGCAGAGAGGTGTCGACATCGTGAAGGTCGGAGTCCCACGCGAGGTCAAGAACCACGAGTACCGCGTGGCGATCACGCCCGCGGGGGTGAACGAGTTCGTCCGCGCCGGCCACCAGGTCTTCATCGAGACCGGCGCCGGCGCCGGATCCACCATCACCGACGCCGAGTTCGCGGCCGCCGGCGCCACCATCCTGGACACCGCCGACCAGGTGTGGGAGAGCGCCGAGCTGGTGCTCAAGGTCAAGGAGCCGGTGGCCGAGGAATACCACCGGATGCGCGAGGGGCAGGTGCTCTTCACCTACCTGCACCTGGCCGCCTCGAAGGAGTGCACCGACGCGCTGGTGGACCGCAAGGTCACCGGCATCGCGTACGAGACGGTCGAGCTGCCGGACCGGTCGCTGCCGCTGCTGGCCCCCATGTCCGAGGTGGCCGGCCGGCTCGCGCCGCAGGTCGGGGCCTACCACCTGCAGCGGCAGGGCGGCGGTCGGGGCGTGCTCATGGGCGGCGTCTCCGGCGTGTACGCGGCCAAGACCGTGGTGATCGGCGCGGGCGTCTCCGGGATGAACGCCGCCGCCATCGCGCTCGGCCTGCAGGCCGAGGTGCTGCTGCTGGACAAGAACGTGGCCCGGCTGCGCCAGGCCGACGCCATCTACCGGGGCCACCTGCAGACCGTGGCGTCCAACGCGTACGAGGTCGAGAAGGCCGTCCTGGACGCGGACCTGGTGATCGGCGCGGTGCTGGTGCCCGGCGCCAAGGCCCCGACGCTGATCTCCAACGAGCTGGTCTCCCGGATGAAGCCGGGCAGCGTGCTGGTGGACATCTCCATCGACCAGGGCGGCTGCTTCGAGGACTCCCGGCCCACCACGCACGCCGACCCGGTCTACCCGGTGCACAACTCGCTGTTCTACTGCGTGGCCAACATGCCGGGCGCGGTGCCGCACACCAGCACCTACGCGCTGACCAACGTCACCCTGCCGTACGCGCTGGAGCTGGCCAACCAGGGTTGGCGGGACGCGCTGCGCCGGGACCCGGCGCTGGCGCTCGGCCTGAACACCCACGCGGGGGAGGTCACCTACGGCCCGGTCGCCGAGGCGCACGGGATGACCGCCACCCCGCTGGCCGACGTGCTCGGCTGACCCGCGTGCTCGGCGACGCCCCGGACGGCCCGTCCGGTCCCGAGGCGTCGCCGGCGCTGCGGCGGGCCGTCCGCGGCTACCTGGATCACCTCACGGTGGAGCGCGGGCTGTCCGCCAACACCCTCTCGTCGTACCGCAGGGACCTGGAGCGGTACCTGACCGGCCTGGCCGCGGCCGGGATCGCCGACCTTGCCGAGGTGGCCCCCGCGGACGTGGCCGAACACGTGGCGCGGCTGCGCGCCGGCGACGACGGACAGCCGGCGCTGGCCGCCGCCTCGGCCGCCCGGGCGGCCAGCGCCATCCGCGGCCTGCACCGGTTCGCCGCCCGGGAGGGGCTGGCCGGCGCCGACCCGAGCCGCGAGGTACGCCCGCCGGCGCCGCCGCGCCGGCTGCCCCGGGCGCTGGACGTGGCCGAGGTGCTGCGGCTGCTCGACGCGGCCGGCCCGGCCGCCGGACCGGTCGCCGCCGACCCGCCGGCCGAGGCGGGCCCGCCGGGTGACGGGCGCCGGCCGGTGGACGCCGGCCCGCCGGGCGGGGGGAGCCCGCCGGTCGCCGCCGGGCCGCTGGAGCTGCGCGACCGGGCGCTGCTGGAGTTCCTGTACGGGACGGGCGCGCGGATCTCCGAGGCGGTGGGCGCGGCCGTGGACGACCTGGACCTGGCCGCCGGCACCGCGCTGCTGCACGGCAAGGGCGGCCGCACCCGGCTGGTGCCGGTGGGCGGGTACGCCTGCGCGGCGCTCTCGACGTACCTGGTGCGCGCCCGGCCGGCGCTCGCGGCGGCGGGTCGGGGCGTACCGGTGGTTTTCCTGAACGCCCGCGGCGGCCCGCTGTCCCGGCAGAGCGCCTGGACCATCCTGCGCCGGGCCGCGGCGCGGGCCGGGCTCCCGGTGACCGGCGGCCGGGCGGTCTCGCCGCACACGCTGCGCCACTCGTACGCCACCCACCTGCTGGACGGCGGCGCGGACGTGCGGGTGGTGCAGGAGCTGCTCGGACACGCCTCGGTGACCACCACCCAGGTCTACACATTGGTCACCGTCGACCGGCTCCGCGAGGTGTACGCCACGGCGCATCCGCGGGCCCGCGGGTGAGGCGTTGCCCCGCCGCGTCGGGTGTCCGACACGCCGGTACGGTGTCCCCGTGGCTCCGCCGGCTTGGCGTACAGTCGGGATCTGCGCGGGCCTGGAGTGATTGCGGGTCCGTGGCGGCACCGGACGGGCCGTCCGGTGGACACCGGCGTCCGAGCAAGTCGTCGGGAGGGGGCGGGGAACATGGCTGGCAATGATCGTGCCGAGGCGTGGACCTCGACGCTCCGGGAGCAGCAGTCCGCCTTCGACCTGGGCGCCGAGCTCGGCCCCGCCGATCCGGCCGCCTACACCGTGCGCAAACCCATCCCCGAGCCGATGCCGACTGACCGGCACGGGCCGGCGCGGATCATCGCGATGGCCAACCAGAAGGGCGGCGTCGGCAAGACCACGACGACGATCAATCTGGGCGCCGCGCTCGCCGAGTACGGCCGCAAGGTGCTGCTCGTCGACTTCGACCCGCAGGGCGCGCTCTCGGTCGGGCTGGGCGTGAACCCGCACAATCTCGATCTGTCGGTCTACAACCTGCTCATGCAGGACGACGTCACCGCCGAGGACGTCCTGATCAAGACCGACGTGGCGGGCCTGCACCTGCTGCCGGCCAACATCGACCTGTCGGCCGCCGAGATCCAGCTGGTGAACGAGGTCGCCCGGGAGATGGCGCTGGCCCGGGTGCTCAAGTCGATCCGCAAGGAATACGACTACGTCCTCATCGACTGCCAGCCGTCGCTGGGCCTGCTCGCCATCAACGCGTTGACCGTCGCGCACGGGGTGCTCATCCCGCTCGAGTGCGAGTTCTTCAGCCTGCGCGGCGTGGCCCTGCTGCTCGACACCATCGACAAGGTGCGCGAGCGGCTCAACTTCGACCTCGAGCTCGAGGGCATCCTCGCCACCATGTACGACAGCCGCACCACGCACTGCCGGCAGGTGCTCCAGCGGGTGGTCGAGGCGTTCGGCGACAAGGTCTACCAGACCGTGATCACCAAGACGGTGAAGTTCCCGGAGTCGACCGTGGCCGGCGCGCCGATCACCACCCTCGATCCGGCGTCCTCCGGCGCCCGCAACTACCGTCAGCTGGCCCGCGAGGTGATCGCCGCACAGGCCGAGCGGTAACCCGCCGGTGCACGGTTCCCCGGAACCGGTCGACTACGGTCATCCGGTGACCACGTCCGCCCAGCCCGCCTCCCCGGCCGATGCCGCCTCGACCGCCGAGCCGACGCCGGACCCGGCCGCCGGGCCCACCCCGATCGAGGCCTCCGGGCCGGTCGCCGCGCCCACGCCGGCCGACGCGTTCGGGCCCTCCGCCGCCCAGGGCGGCGCCGAGTCCGGCTTCACCGTCCGGCTGGCGAACTTCACCGGTCCGTTCGACCTGCTGCTGCAGCTGATCGGCAAGCACAAGCTGGACGTGACCGAGGTGGCGCTGCACCGGGTCACCGACGAGTTCATCGCGTACATCCGGGCCATGGGCGACGCCTGGGACCTCGACGAGGCCAGCGAGTTCCTGCTCATCGCGGCCACCCTGCTGGACCTCAAGGCGGCCCGGCTGCTGCCCGCGGCCGCTGTCGAGGACGAGGAGGATCTGGCGCTGCTGGAGGCGCGGGACCTGCTCTTCGCCCGGCTGCTGCAATACAAGGCGTTCAAGGAGGCGGCCGCGCACCTGGCCGGGCTGGAACGCGCCCGGCGCTATCCGCGGGCCGTCAGCCTCGAGCCCCGGTACGCCGAGGCGCTGCCCGAGCTGGTCCTCGGGATCGGCCCGCAACGCCTGCTCAAGCTGGCCGTCCGGGCGATGACCCCGAAGCCGGTGCCCACCGTGTCGATCGACCACGTGCACCAGGTACGGGTCAGCGTGCGCGAACACGCGGCCCTGCTGCGGGAGCGGCTCCGCGCGCTCGGCAGCGCCGACTTTCGGGTGCTGTGCGCCGACTGCGAGTCGACCCTGGAGGTGGTGGCGCGGTTCCTGGCGCTGCTGGAGCTGTACCGGGAGGGGCTGATCGGCTTCACCCAGGAGCAGGCGCTCGGCGAGCTCACCGTACGGTGGACCGGCCCGGCCGACGGCGGGGCCGGCGAGCTGGACATCGACGAGTACGCCGGGGCGCCCCCGAGCACCAACGCGCCGCCGGGTGGCGCCGGCGCGCCGCCCGGTAGCGCCGACGCGCCCCCGGGTGGCGACACGCCCCCGGGCGGCCCCGACGCCGGGCCGGGCGGCAGTGGCGCGACTGGTGGCAGTGGCGCGACAGGCGGCAGCGGCGCGACTGGTGGCGGCGACGCGGCTGGTGGCGGTGCCGCGCCGCCCGATGACGGTGCCGCGCCGGCGAATGGCGCCGACGCATCGCCGGCCGAGGCGCCGGCCACGGCCGCACCGGATGAGACTCCGGGCGGGGGAGAGGGGACCGCGTGACCGAGGAGAACCGGCCGGAGTCGTTGGCCGATCAGGCGGCGTCCTGGATCCCGCCGTGGGCCCGCCGCGACCCGGCCGCCCCCGAGGACGAGCCGGCCCAGCCCGACACCCCGGCCGAGCCGGGAGCCCCCGTCGAGTCCGGTACTCCGGCCGGGACGGGTGTTCCCGTCGAGTCCGGTACTCCGGCCGGGACGGGTGTTCCCGTCGAGTCCGGTACTCCGGCCGGGACGGGTGTTCCCGTCGAGTCCGATACTCCGGCCGGGCCGGGGGTTCCCGCCGCGTCCGACACCCCGGGCGAGCCGGACGGCCCCGTCGAGCCCGGCGGCCTCGGCGCGCCCGGTGAGAGGCCCGCGGAGCCGCTGCCGGCCGAGCCGGCCGGAGCCGCGTTGCCGTCCGAGGCGCCCGCCGAGGCCGCCGTACCGGCCGAACTGCCCGTCGACGGGGTGACGCGGCCGGACGTATCCCCGGAACCCGAACTGGCCCCGGCGGCGCCGGCACCGGCCGGGGCCGACGAAACCGCGGCGGCCGGGACGGGCGGACCGGCGCCGGCCGGGACGGGTGGACCGACGCCGTCGGTCGACGGCCCGACGGAGCGCGCGGTGGTCGGCGCGGCCGCCGAACCCTCGGTCGACGGCCCGGCGGAGCGCGCGGTGGTCGGCGCGGCCGCGGTGGCGCCGGACGACGAGCCGGCCATGGCCGACGCCGAGCTGCGGGCGGCGCTCGAGGCCATCCTGCTCGTGGTGGACGAGCCGGTGGCCGACACGGTGCTGGCCGAGGTGCTGGAGCAGCCGACCCGGCGGGTGACCGCGACGCTGGAGACGATCGCGGCCGGATACACGGCCGGCGGGCACGGATTCGAGCTGCGGCGCGCGGCCGGCGGCTGGCGGTTGTACACCCGGCCGGAATACGCGGCGTACGTGGAGCGGTTCGTATTGGACGGGCAGTCGGTACGGCTCACCCAGGCCGCGTTGGAGACCCTGGCCGTGGTGGCCTACAAGCAGCCGGTGACCCGGTCGCGGATTTCCGCCATCCGGGGTGTGAACGTCGACGGCACGATCCGTACGCTGGTCACCCGCGGCCTGGTGGAGGAGTGCGGGATGGAACCGGACAGTGGGGCCTTCCTCTACCGGACCACCACGATGTTCCTGGAGAAGCTGGGCCTCAACTCGACCGACCAGCTGCCCCCGCTGGCGCCGTTCCTGCCCGACGATGTGGAAGAGATCGACGATGCCTCGCGATGAGAACAATCCCGGCCCCGAGCGACTGCAGAAGGTGCTCGCGGCCGCCGGCGTCGGTTCCCGGCGCGCCTGCGAGGACCTGATCTACCGGCGCCGGGTGACAGTGGACGGGCGGGTGGCCCAGCTGGGCGACAAGGTCGATCCGGCCACCGCGGAGATCATGGTGGACGGCGAGCGGGTGATCACCGACACCCGGCTGGTCTACCTGGCCTTCAACAAGCCCCGCGGGGTGGTGTCGACCATGGCCGACGAGAAGGGCCGGGCCGCCCTGGGCGACTTCCTGGACCGGGTGGACGACCGGGTCTACCACGTCGGGCGGCTCGACGCGGACAGCGAGGGCCTGCTGCTGCTCACCAACGACGGGACGCTCGCGCACCGGCTCATGCATCCCTCGTACGGGGTGGCCAAGACGTACCTGTGTGAGGTGACCGGCCCGCTCGCCCGGTCGGCTGGGCGGCGGCTGCAGGCCGGGGTGGAGCTCTCCGATGGGCCGGCCAGGGTCGACTCGTTCCGGCTGGTCGACACGCTCGGCAAGACCGCGCTGGTGGAGCTGACCCTGCACGAGGGGCGCAAGCACATCGTGCGCCGGCTGATGGAGGAGGTCGGGCACCCGGTGACCCGGCTGGTGCGTACCGCCATCGGGCCGATCCGGCTGGGTGACCTGCGGCCCGGGCGGACCCGACGGCTCACCAACGCCGAGATCGCCGGGCTGTTCAAGGCCGTGGCCGACTGAGCCCGCGGCGGGCCGCGGCCCGGTCCCGGGCGGCGACCGGCGCCGCCGTCGGCCCGGCGGTCCCGGCCGGGCGCCGGCCCGGCCGTCGAGCCGGTCGGGGGGCTCGCGTCCGCCCGTCCCGGGGGACCGGGCAGAATTGAGCGCGTCGGTGAAGACTGAGGAGGACACGGTGGCGGAGAAGGCACGGACCGGACGACTCGTGGTGGCGGTCGACGGCCCGTCCGGCTCGGGTAAGTCCACCGTTTCCCGGCGGTTGGCCGGCGGGTTGGACGCGAAATACCTGGACACCGGGGCCATGTACCGGGCGGTGACCTGGGCGGTGCTGCGGTCGGGCGTCGACCCGCAGGACGCCGAGGCGGTGGCCAAGACGGCGGCCGCGACCGAGCTGACCATCGGGGTCGACCCGGCCGCGCCGCAGATCGCCGTCGACGGCGTACCGGTGGACCGGGAGATCCGCGGGCCGGAGGTGACGGCGGCCGTGTCGGCCGTGTCGGCCGTGCCCGAGGTACGCCGGCTGCTGGTCGAGCGGCAGCGCGAGCTGATTCTCGCGGCCGGCCGGATCGTCGTGGAGGGCCGCGACATCGGCGCCGTGGTGGCGCCGGACGCCGACCTGAAGGTCTACCTGACCGCGTCGGCGGACGCCCGCGCCCAGCGGCGCAGCGCCGAGTCCGCCGCGGACGTGGCCGCCACGGCCGCCGACCTGGCCCGCCGGGACCGGCTGGACTCCACCCGCAAGGCGTCCCCGTTGCAGCAGGCGCCCGACGCGGTGGTGCTGGACACCACCGAGCTGGGCATCGACGAGGTCGTCGAGCGGCTCCGCGAGCTGCTCGCCGGCCCGGTGTCCCGGTGAGCGGGGCCGAGGGCTGGGTCGAGCTGGGCGAGCCCGCCGTCGAGCGGGCCGAGCCCACCGGTCCGGTGCCGGTGGTGGCCGTCGTGGGCCGGCCGAACGTGGGCAAGTCGACGCTGGTCAACCGGATCATCGGCCGCCGCCAGGCGGTGGTCGAGGACACCCCCGGGGTGACCCGGGACCGGGTCCCGTACGACGCGCAGTGGGCCGGCCGGCAGTTCGTGGTGGTGGACACCGGCGGCTGGGAGCCGGACGCCAAGGACCGGGCCGCCGCCATCGCGGCCCAGGCCGAGATCGCGGTGGCCACCGCCGACGTGGTGGTGTTCGTGGTGGACGCCACGGTGGGTTCCACGGACGTGGACGAGGCCGCGGTGCGGATGCTGCGGCGCAGCGCCAAGCCGGTGCTACTGGTGGCCAACAAGACCGACAACGCGGCGCTGGAGATCGAGGCCACCTCGCTGTGGTCGCTCGGGCTCGGCGAGCCGTACCCGGTGTCGGCGCTGCACGGCCGGGGCTCGGGCGACCTGCTCGACCGGATCCTCGAGGCGCTGCCCGACCCGCCGCCGATCACCGAGCCCGGCGAGCGCGGGCCGCGCCGGGTGGCCCTGGTGGGCCGGCCCAACGTGGGCAAGTCGAGCCTGCTCAACCGGCTGGCCCGGGAGGAGCGGGCGGTGGTCGACTCGGTGGCCGGGACCACCGTCGACCCGGTGGACAGCCTCGTCGAGATCGGCGGCCAGACCTGGCAGCTGGTCGACACGGCCGGGCTGCGCAAGCGGGTGAGCCAGGCGAGCGGCACCGAGTACTACGCGAGCCTGCGCACCGCCGGCGCCATCGAGGCCGCCGAGGTGGCGGTCGTGCTGCTGGACGCCAGCGAGCCGATCAGCGAGCAGGACCAGCGGATCATCACGATGGTGGCCGAGGCCGGCCGGGCCATGGTCATCGCGTTCAACAAGTGGGACCTGATGGACCCGGACCGCCGCTACTACCTCGATCGGGAGATCGACCGGGAGCTGCGCCGGGTGCCGTGGGCGATCCGGCTGAACCTGTCGGCCAAGACCGGCCGGGCCGTGGACAAGCTCGCCCCGGCGCTGCGGACCGCCCTGCGCAGCTGGGAGCAGCGGATCCCCACCGGGCAGCTCAACCAGTGGCTCACCGCGCTGGTCCAGGCCACCCCGCACCCGGTACGCGGCGGACGGGCCCCCCGGGTGCTGTTCGCCACCCAGGCCGGGGTGTCCCCGCCGCGGTTCGTGCTGTTCACCACCGGTCCGCTGGACGCCGGCTACCAGCGGTTTGTCGAGCGCAAGCTGCGCGAGGAGTTCGGCTTCGAGGGCAGCCCGGTCGAGGTGTCGGTGCGGCCGCGCAAGAAGACCGGGCCGGGCGGCCGCGGCAAGGCGCACGGCTGAGTCCCGGTCCGGCCCCCCTTCCGGTACGACTCGACGGGTCCCCCGCGCGGACGCGTGCATTGCCGTCGCGCGAGACCCGGCCAACCCTCCTGGATCCCATCCTCCTAGGATGCTTTACGGAGTGTACGGCACACGACCTGACGGCATCGGCTTGCCGAGCAAAGAGCCCGCCGGGGCGGAAATGGCGCGGCGGGGGGCGCATGCGCCGGACGAGGCGGCTGCGCTACGCTGTACCGGCTGCCAAGCGGGAGACCGCGGGCGGCATCGGGACGTGGCGCAGCTTGGTAGCGCACTTGACTGGGGGTCAAGGGGTCGCAGGTTCAAATCCTGTCGTCCCGACGAGAAGTAGCAGGTCAGGGCCTTGATTCACTCTGTGAGTCGAGGCCCTTTCGCTTGCCCGTCTCACAGTCCATCACGTACGCGCGTACTGGACTCCGAGGAGTCAGCCGAACAGCCCCGTATCGAGGTGATCGGCCGCCACCCGCAGGTGACCGATGTCCGGGTGGACGTAGACCCGCTTGGCGAGCGTGCCGCCGTCCGCGTGCCCCGCCCATGCTGCCAGCACCACGTCCGGAACGCCTACCGTCGCGAGGTAGGTCAGGCAGGCGTGCCTGGCGTCGTACAGCCGTACCTTCCGCACCCCGACCTTCGCCATCAGCTCGTACGTCCGCCGGCGGAACCAGTCGGTGCGCTGCGGGGCGCCCAGCTCGTCGACCAGCACGTAGCCGGTCACCTGGTACGCCTCGCCCGCCTCCAACTTCTCCGCCTTCTGCCGGGTCCGGAACGTCTTGAGCGCCGTGGCCACCGCGGTGGGCATCGGTAGCCCCCGCTTGCCGGCCGCCGTCTTCGCCGCCTTCTCCTCGACCTGGCCGTCGACCAGCGTCCGGGTGTTCGTCCCGGCCGCCAACGTCCCGGCCTCGAAGTCGACATCTGACCAGCGCAGACCGCACACCTCGGCCGGGCGCAGACCCACCAGCGACAGCAGGCACACCGCGTACAGCCGCTCGCCTGCGATCCCCGCCAGGAACGTCTTGACCTCCTGCTGCGTCCACGGGCTGCGCGCCGCCCGGGCCTCGGCCGCCGCCTTCGCGGCCGCCCGGGGGATCGTCACGTACTGCGCCACGTTCCGGACCACCAGCTGCTGGCGCACCGCCACGTTCAGCGCCGTGCGCAGCCGGCCCAGCGTGAGCCGGACCGACCGCACCGACAACCCCGTACCAGGCTTGCCACCCCGGCGCCGACCCTCGGTCAGCATCCAGTCGACCAGGCCCTCGATGTCCGGCTCCGTGACGCCCTGCAGCAGCCGGCCGCCCAGCTTGGCGTGGACGGGCAGCAGGGCGTCACGGTAGTTCGCCGCGGTTCCCTTCTCCACGTCCCGGGTGGCCGAGGCCAGCCACCCGTCGAGGAACTCACCGACCGTGATCTTGTTCGGTCGCACGTACGTGCCCCGGTCCGTTTCGTGCTTGATCCGGGCGTACTCGGCCTTCGCCTCCTTCGCGGTGTCGAAGGTGTGCGTGACCTGCTTGCGCTTCCCCGTATCCGGGTCCCGGCCGACGTCGATGACGAACCGATACCGCACCTTGCCGTCCTTGAGCTCAATCCGCTTGATCGGTCCGGCCACCCGCGCCTCCCTTGTCGTGGATGACCAGGCTGTCGGGGTACTTCGACAGCCCGAGCTGGCGGATCGTCTCGATCCACGGCCGTGGCTTGGCGGGGGGAGTGACCCCGATGACCACCATGTCGTCGAGGGCGGTTGCCAGCCCCTGGAGTGCCTCCGCGTGTGCCGCCCGGGCGGCGGCCATGGTGGACTCGTCGCCGGCATACTCAGCCCGCCGCAGTGCAGTCGCCGCGGAGGCGACGGCTTCGGATTGCCGCTGCTCGTGCTGGTACAAGAAGACCGCCGTCCGGGCGCGCTCGAATTCGTCGACCCTGGTCACGAGAGCACTGCCCTCGGGGGAAGGCACCAGGGGCGGCTCCTGACCGGTGACCCACCGCCAGACGAGCCAGGGGTGTAGCTCGACCTGCGGGGAGATGGCGACGCTCTCTCCGGACTCCAAGTCCATGAGTAGCAGCGGCGGCGGTACCGCCAGGGCGTGCGCCAGCTGGAGCCATTCGTTGAGGCTCACACCCCGCTCGCCGTTCTCGATCTTCGAGATCACGCGGCGGTTGAGATCCGAGCCCAACTCGGCAAGCCGGTTGGCCAGGTCCTGAGCGGACAGCTTCCGCTCACCTCGCCACCGCCTGACCTGCCGGGCCAGCACGTCGCTCGGGGGACTACTCATGTTCCGGGTACCTCCTCGGCCGATTTCAGGCCACCCTAGCCCCAAACTTGCACTGAGTCCATTGCGTCTGTACCGTCCACCAAAACGGCCGGACATGCCCGATAGTAGGGCGTTGTCGGGCCGGAAATCGGCCATCCGCTCTGGAGGATTCGATGTCCAGCACCCGCACTCCGGTCGGCCCGACCCTTGAAGAGATCCGCGCCTGGCCGGCCGCCGTCAACGTCAACGACTACGCCCTGGCATGTGGCATCAGTCGAGCGCACGCGTACGAATCGCTTCGCGACACCAACTGCCCTGTTCGGACCCTCAAGGTCGGCGGGCGGATCAAGGTCCTGACGGCCTCGATCGTGTCCCTTCTCGACCCGGACGCTCGTGAGAAGGCGTGATACGGCCATGCGTCGGCGCAGGTCAGAGGCTCAGAACTCGTCGGCACTTGACCGACTGTCAACCGTTTGGAGGGTCCTGAAGTGACCCGGACGCGACGAAGCCCGGGGGGCGCATCCCGGGCTCCATCAGAGGCCATTTCGTCGGCGGCCGTGGCGAGCGTAACCGACCACGGACACCTGCCGCGAGCACGAGCGTTCGCCGGACCCCCGTGCCGCGGCCGCGCGCTGTGGCTGGTCATGGTCCTGACCTGCCCCCGGTGCGGTACCGCCCACGCCCACCGGGTCGGCGACGACGCCCGCCTGTTCGACCGCCAGGTGTCGAAATGCTGCCCGGTCACCGGCCTGTGGTACCTGCTCGGCCCCGTCCAGCGCCGGCGGGAGGCCCGCCGTGGATGAGCGCACCGGATGGTGCCCGCCGGGTGGCTGCCGCGCCCGGCTCGACCGCGAGCTCGAGCTGGCGGTCGCCCTGGCCTTCGAGCAGGGCCGCGCGTACGAGCGCGCCGAGCTGGCGCAGCTGGAATCGACGTGGCCGGCGCTGGCCCGCAAGACCTGGGAGGAGTCGGTTGCCGAGCGCGTCGCCCAGCTGGCCGGCTCGACCCCGCCGCCGCGGCTGCGGTTCAACGATCCGGACTGGCCTCCCGTCGCCGTGCCCGGCGGGGGCGGTATCCGGATCGGCCCGGGCCGGGGTGCCCACGAAGGAGTTGCAGCGTGAACCCGTTCGACCCTGGCAGCGAAGAGCACGCCGCGTGGGAGCGGCAGGAGCAGATCGAGGCTGCGCCGCCGCGGCGCCGCCTGGTGCTCACTCCCGCCGCCAACATCGAGCCGGAGCCGGTCGTCTGGGCGTGGGAGGACGACCCGGCCGGGCTGACTCCCAACAGCGGTCGTATCCCGCTCGGGTCACTGTCCGTGGCCGCCGGCCGCGAGGGCACCGGCAAGAGCAGTTTCGGGATCTGGCTCGCGGCGCGGATCACCCGCGGGGACCTGCCCGGTGCGCTCGACGGCCAGCCACGCGCCGTGGTGTACGCGGCCGTCGAGGACTCCTGGAAGCACACCCTCGTGCCCCGGCTCATCGCGGCCGGCGCCGACCTGACCCGCGTGTACCGGGTCGAGGTGGTCGAGGACGAACAGTACGGGGTGACGCTTTCCCTGCCCACCGACAACTCCCTGCTGGAGCGCGAACTCAAGAAGCTTCAGGCGGCCCTGCTGGTGCTCGACCCGCTCATGTCCACCATCGGGGCGGGCATCGACACCCACCGGGAACGGGACGTGCGGGTCGCGCTCGACCCGCTCGCCCGGCTCGCCGACCGCGCCCGGTGCGTAGTGCTCGGCATCGCCCACTTCAACAAGGGCGCTGGCACCGACCCGTCATCGCTCATCACCGGCTCTGGCGCGTTCAAGAACGTGCCCCGGTCGGTGTTCGGATTCGCCGTTGACCCCGAGGGCGATCGGGTCATGACCCAGACGAAGAACTCCCTCGGCCGCCTCGACCTGCCGTCGCTGAGCTACCAGATCGAGGGCACCGAGGTGCCCACCAAGCTCGGCCCGGCGCACGTCGGCCGGCTCGTGTGGCTCGGCTTCTCCGAGCGCAGCGTCACCGAGATCCTGAGCGACCGCGGGGACGCCGACGACCAGGGCGACCGGCTCGACGCCGTGGAATGGCTGCGCGCCTACCTCGCCGACAACGGCGGCGAGGCACCGGCGGTGGACGTGTTCAAGGCCGGCGACAAGGACGGGTTCAGCAAGGACGCGCTCAAGCGCGCCAAGCGCAAGGCCGGCGTGCTGTCGGAGAAGACCGGCATGGACGCCGGATGGATGTGGCGACTCAAGCCCGCCGAAGGGAGCGAAGGGAGCGAAGGGAGCAAGGGAGCAGACGGTGAGGGCCTCGCTCCCTTCGCGCTCCCTTCGGAACCCGACGACGCGAAGGGAGCACCGAAGGGAGCGCCGTCTAGGGGACTGCGCTCTTCGCTCCCTTCGCTCCCTTCGCTCCCTTCGCAGGGCGCCGGCCCGGCCGATGATCCCGATTCCGAACAGGAGTGGTCCGGATGAGCCCGGCCGATCTGCTCGCCGCAGCCCGCACCGCCGGCCTGGATGTCCGCACCGATGGCGGTCGGCTCGTCATCCGCGGCCCGCAGTCCGCCGGCGGCATCGCCCAGGCGCTGCTCGACCGGAAGGCCGACGTACTGGCCGAGCTGGCTCGCGACCCGGGCCCCGGTCACTGGCTCGGTGCCAGCCGCACCTTGCGCCGGCCCGTGCCCGTCGACGGGCAGTACCCGCACATCTGCGGCGCCCGAGTCACCGGCGCCGTATCCGGCAGGCCGCTGCGGCTGCAGCCGCGCGACTGCGCCGCCTGCCAGGAAGGCCGTCCCGAATGACCCCCTCCCGATCCGCCAGCGCCGGCCCGCTGAGCCAAGATTCCGCCGTGCCGAGGGGTACGGGCAGGGTCGAACCGCGAGGCGGTGACCGGTGATCCGCTGTGTCCTGTGTCCGGCCACCGAACCCGCCGCGTTCGCGGCCCTCTGCCACGGCTGGACCTCCCGCACCACAACCGAGCCCGTCGTCTACCGGTCCGCGTTCAGCGCCGGCCCGTTCGCCATCACCCCCGCCGGCGAGCACCACCTCTGCCCGGCCTGCACGGCGTGGCTCGCCGACCACCGCGACCGGCAGCTGCCCGAGGCCGTCACCGCGTCCATCGCCGAGACCATCGCCGGCGCCGAGCTGGCCACCGAGACCGCCCGCTACCTGCGGATGGAGCTGGTCGGCATGGTGCGGCACCTCGCCGAAGCCCTCGACCAGGCCGAGGTCCCGTGAATCCAGCCGGTCGGTGGCGGCCACCCGAGTCCTACGTCCACGGCGTCGACGGGCCCGCCGTCGTCGTCCCCGCCCGGGTCGCCGCGTGGCTGGAACGGGCCGCCCAACTGCGTGCCGTCCGCGCCCAGCACCGCGGCGCCGACCCGGAAGTCGACGCCGTGCTCGTCGCCCTCGCCACCGCCGCCGCGGCGTGGCGCACCACCCGCCACCTCGATACCGGACACGGCATCGAGCAGCGGAAACAGCCGGAACCCGAGGCAGGCTCGGCCCTGACAACCACACAAGCGGCCCACCTACTCGGCATCACCGACCGCGGGATCCGCGCCGCCATCACCGGCGGCCGGCTCACCGCCCAGCGCGTCGGAGACCGGTGGCACATCCAGCGGGAAGACCTGGAGCACTACCGGGCAGGACGGGCCGCCTGACCCACCGGGAGCCGACGTGACCACGCCCCGCGAGCAGCTGCTGCGCCTGGCCGATGACTACCGGCGCAAGGCCGCCGCCATCCGCGCCGACGACACCCTCAGCACCAAGGGCAAGCGGCAGCAACTCGCACAACTGTACGAAGACACCGAGCCCCGCCGCGCCGAGCTGGCCACCCAGATGCAGCGCCACGACTACACCTCCCGCAGCGACCTGCAACGCCGCCTGTTCGGCCTCCCCGCCGGCGCCACCGCATCCGACGCCATCAGCTTCCGCGACGCCCAGGACCGGGTGGCCGGCATCCGCGACCCCCACCAGCTGGCCGACCTGATGGAACGCGCCCACACCACCGGCGACCAGATGCTCCTGCGCGCCGGCTTCGCCCACGCCTACCAGCAGAGCCGCAACCCCCTCGCGTCCGACATGTTCGTCCACCTGGTCAACGAGTACGCCGACCAGCACCCGGCCGCGCAGCTGGACCTGCAAGAGCTGGAAGGCAAGGCCATCAGCCGTAACCAGGACCTGGCCGACCGGGCGCTCATGGCCGTACCCAAGCCGCGGGAGCTGGACGTGCCCGAGCCCGTCGACACCCCGGCCGACGCGGCATGACCGCGCCCAGCATGGACCGGCACGAGCCCGTGTCCACCCGGCAGCTACCCGGCGCGCTCGGCGTCGCCCGGGTCACGCCGTTCTGCCCCCGGTGCTGCGTGCCGTGGCCGTGCCCCACAGGCCTCCTGGCCGAGGAACGAGCGGCGATCGAGGTAACCGACAGTGACCTACCCCACCCGGGAGACCCCTTCGACCCAGGAAGCCAGGACCGCCGGGGAGGTCGCTTTCTGTCTGTACGGGTCCCCAGATCGACAGACCCGAACAGGGAGTGACGGTCGGTGGCCCGGATCCGGACGTACGCGCGGTTGCTGGAGTCGCTGCGGCGTACGTGCGAGGCGTGCGGGGCGCGGTTGCCGGCTCAGCCGCATCAGGGCAACCCGCGGCGGTTCGGCTGCGAGGCGTGCCGGGTGTGGTCGTACCGGCATCCGGAGCAGATGCGGCAGTGCCGGCGGTGTGACGCCGGCGCCGTGACAGATTGATCGAGACAGGAGCACGGCATGGCACTGCGCACGGTGGGCGTGAAGTTAACCGCTGAAGTCTCCTCGTTCATGGCCGGCATCCGGCAGGCCGGGGTGGCGACCAAGGGCTTCACGTCGGAGATGGACAAGGCCGCGAAGAGCGGGCACCTCGACCGGGTGGCCAACTCGGCGGGCGCGGTCGGCCTGTCGCTGGTGGGCATGGCGGGGTTCGCGATCAAGTCGAGCGCGGATTTCGAGAAGTCGATGTCGGCGGTGTCGGCTGCGACGCACGCCAGCGCCGGCGACATCGAGCGGCTGCGGGCCGCGGCTCTCCAGGCCGGCAAGGACACCAGCTTTTCGGCGACCGAGGCCGCGGACGGGATCACCGAGCTGTCGAAGGCCGGCGTGTCCACGGCTGACGTGCTGGGCGGTGGGCTGCGTGGCGCCCTGGACCTCGCGGCCGCGGGCCAGCTGGGCGTCGGGGAGGCGGCCGAGACCGCGGCGAGCGCGATGACGCAGTTCGGCCTGTCCGGTAAGGACGTGCCGCATGTGGCGGATCTGCTCGCCGCGGCGGCCGGCAAGGCGCAGGGCAGCGTCCACGACATGGGGTATGCCCTGTCGCAGTCGGGCCTGGTCGCGCACCAGTTCGGCCTGTCCGTCGAGGACACCACGGGCACGCTGGCGGCGTTCGCGTCGGCGGGCCTGCTCGGGTCGGACTCGGGTACGTCGTTCAAGACGATGCTGCTGGCGCTGGCGAACCCGAGCGCGAAGGCCCGGGACACGATGCAGGAGCTGGGCATCGAGACGTACGACGCCAGCGGCAAGTTCATCGGCATCACCGGGCTGGCGGGGCAGCTGCGCGACAAGCTGTCCGGCCTCACCCAGGAGCAGCGGAACAGCGCGTTGGCCACGATCTTCGGGTCGGACGCGATCCGGGCCGCGTCGATCCTGTACGACCAGGGCGCGCAGGGCATCCAGACCTGGATCGGCAAGGTCAATGAGCAGGGGTACGCCAGCGAGACCGCGGCGAAGATGACCGACAACCTGGCCGGCGACGTGGAGCGGTTGAAGGGCAGCCTCGAAACGCTGTCGATTCAGGCCGGCTCCAGCTCCAGCGGCGGCCTGCGGACGCTGGTCCGGGCCGCCGACCAGCTGGTCGGGTCCCTGTCGCTCATCCCGGGGCCGGTGCAGACCGCCGGCGTGGCGATCGCCGGTATCGGCGGTGTGGTGCTGCTGGTCGGCGCCGGCATGGCGAAGCTGCGGGCCGCGTCGGCGGGCGCGCTCGAGGAGTTGGCGAAGGCCGGCCCGGTCGGGGAGAAAGCCGCCGCCAGTCTGGATCGGGCCAGCAAGGCCGCCACCCGGGCCGGTATCGCCCTGGGCGCGATGCAGGTCGCGTCGGCGGTGTTCGGGGAGAGCATCAACCCGCAGATCGACGCCCTGAACAAGCGCCTGGAGACCTTCACCCAGACCGGCGAGGTGGGGGGCGAGGCGGCCCGGGTGTTCGGCGGGGACTTGGGCAAGCTGGACACGGCGTTGAAGAACGTGGCGGACTCGGGTGCCTGGTCGGACTTCGCCCGGGGCACGGCGGGGCTGATCGAGGGGATCTCGCACACGGGGGCGGTGTTCGACTCCAGCCTGCAGCACGACAAGGAGCGGGTCGACGCGCTCGACCAGGCGCTGGCGAACCTGGCGCAGTCGGGCAACGGGCAGCAGGCCGCGGCCCTGTTCGACAAGGTGGCGCAGCGCGCCGCGGCGCAGGGCGTGAGCGTGAACGAGCTGCGGAAGGCGCTGCCGCAGTACGCCGCGGCGCTGGACACGGCTGGCTCGGCCGCCGACGGGGCGGCGGGCAAGACGGGCGAGCTGACCGGGGCGCTGGGGTCGGGCGCGAAGGCGCAACGCGAGTACAAGACCGCCACCGAGGCCGCCGCCGGCGCCGCCCGCGGGGAGCGCGACGCGCTGGCCTCGCTCGCGTCGATGATGAAGGCGGAGACGGACCCGGTGTTCGGGCTGCTCAACGCCGAGCAGAAGCTGACGGAGGCGCAGAAGGCCGCCGCGAAGGCGATCAAGGAGCACGGCCGGAACAGCACCGAGGCCAAGGAGAAGACCCGCGACCTGGCGCTGGCCGCGATCGACCTGCAAGGCAAGGCCGGCGCCCTGGGCGACACGTTCGACGGCAAGATGACGCCGGCGCTGCGCAAGACGCTGCAAGCCGCGGGCCTGACCGGCCGGCAGATCGACGACGTGGCCAAGCAGTTCCGCGAGGCCAAGAAGGACGGCGACCAGTACGCGAAGCAGTACAAGGGCAGCGTGAAGCTGGACGGCTACCCGGCCGTGGAGAAGCAGCTGGACAGGCTGTCGGCGTGGCAGCAGGCGTTGAAGAAGGGCCTGAACCCGGCCTTCAACGGGCCGATCGTGGTCGGCGGGAAGGGCTACTCGGAGGGTGGTTGGACCGGTCCGGGCGCGACGATGGAGCCGGCCGGGGTGGTCCACGCCGACGAATTCGTGATCAAGAAGTCGTCGCGGCAGCGGATCGAGTCGGCCGCACCGGGCCTGCTGGACCAGATGAACGCCACCGGCCAGGCGCCCGGCTACGCCGGCGGGGGGATGGTGTGGCCGTACCCGATGACCGTGCGGGGCACCAGGATCCCGTCGCGGGGCGAGGTGGCCGGCGTGGTCACCCCGGCCGGTCCGGGTGGCGGGCAGACGTACCCGTGGATCCTGTCGGTCGTTCACGGCGCGTTCCCGGGGCTGCACGCCATCTCGACGTTCCGGCCGGGCGCCCGGACCCTGTCCGGCAACCGGAGCTACCACGCGGTCGGGCGGGCGGTGGACTTCCCGCCGTCGCGGGAGCTGGCCGAGTACTGGAATCGGCACTACATGGCCCGGACCAAGGAGCTGATCTCCCCGTGGAATGACCTGAACATCTGGAACGGCCGCCGGCACGCCTACACCGGCGCGATCTGGCGGCAACACAACTTCGCCGGCGGCAACGCCCACGACCACATCGCGATGGCCGGCGGCGGGGTGATCGCCGAGCCGGTGTTGGGCTACGGCGTCAACTCGGGCCGGTCGTACTCGTTCGGGGAGCGCGGCCCGGAAACGGTGACCCCTGGCCTGCCCGGCGCCGGCGGGCCGATGCGGGTCGAGGTGGTGCTGTCGGTGGACCGGGCTACGGCCTCAGCCGACCGGCAGCTGGTGCAGGGGCTGATGCGCAGCTTGCAGACCGAGGTGCGGATCCAGGGCGGGAACGTGCAGCAGGTCCTCGGTGGGACTCGTGGGCGGTGACGGGTTGCCCGCCGGGCCTATCGTCGGCAGCCATGGGCGCTCTCCGACCGTGGCACCTCGCGGTGACCATGTGCTGTCTACTGCCGTTCGCCGCTGCCGTCGTCGCCGCTGTACTGGTCCGGCGGCGTAGACGGTAGCGGTGGACACGCAACGGCCCGCCAGGATCGCCCTGGCGGGCCGTTGACCGTCGCGAGCGGCTACGGGTGGCAGACCGGGCAGCGGCAGATCAGCCGGCGGCCCTGGTAGCGGATCTCCGTCTCGCACCACGGATGCGGCCGGACGGCGGTCTCCACCGACACGGCGCACGTCATGCACATCGTCGGGTCGCCGGCGGCCGGCGGCACCGGAGGCTTGATCGGCGGGACGAGGCTGAACAGGCCGAACTCGCCCGCCGCCACCAGGTTGCCGATCGCGTTCGCCCGCGGCCAACACCGCCGCACCTCGCACCGGACGCACCGGCCGCCCCGGGTGGCGTGCTGGGCGAGGGTCTGCCAGTCCGCGGCGATCGCGCGCAGCTCCCCGGGGGAGCGGTGCGGGCCGCTCATCGGGGACGCTCCGGCCGCTCCGCCGGCGCCGCGCCCGGTGCGTACGCGCCGCGGCCGGCCAGGTAGGCCGTCGCGGGGCCCGTCCGGTCTTCGGGTTCCAGCTGGATCCGCCTGCGCCGCCACCACCTAAACACCGCGCCTCCCTCGAGGAAGGGCGCGGCCCCGGACGGGGACCGGGTACCGCGCCCGATCTGGGGGCGCGGCCGCGGCCGCGGGTCGGGTGCTGATGGGTACGGCCGCGCCCATCACCGACGCTATGGCCGGGGCGCGGCTGGAGAATTACCAGCGGTTATACGGCCACGGTGATGCCGACCCGGCGGGCCAGGATCCGAAGATCCTCCGACACCGACCGGCGGCGGGCCCGGTACACCATGCCGGCGACCGCCTCCCTGGCCAGCGGGTTCAACCCGAACGGAACCGGCGCGGCCCGCTCGGCGTGCATGAACGCCACCAGGGCCTCCCGGTCGGCGCGGCCCGAATGCGCCAGGGCCCGGCCCAGGTTCAGCCAGTACGACTGGTGACGGTTGGCCACCCGCAGCCCGTCCGGCCGGACCGTGCGGGCGAGCTCGACCACCCGACCGTAGTCGCCCAGCTCGGTCGCGACGGCCATCCGCCACAGCGTCACGTTCGTCGGCCCGAAGCAGCTCAGGTTGAAGCCCGTACCGTCCGGCGGGTCGCCGAGCGTCGCCGCTTCCCGCTCGGCCTCGCCCAGGTGCGCCTGGGCGTCGTCGGTGCGCTGGTCGACGGCCGAGGACAGCGCCGCGGTCAGGTGCAGCTGGCCGAGCATCTGCCGCACGTCCGGCCGGGCGGCCGCGGCCTGCAGGTCGCTCAGGGACCGGCCAGCGGTCCGGGCGGCGATCGGCGCAGCCTCGATCGGCAGCGCCAGCGTGTACACGAACCGGGCCGCCCCGATCCAGGCGTCGTGCCCGGCGTCCCGGGCGCCGGCCAGGGCGATCCGGGCCGCCGGCAGCGACAGGTGCCGGTATCCCAGGTTCCGCAGGCACACCGACGTCTCGTAGCCGACCTGAGCCAGCTCCAGCGGGCCCGTGGCCGCGGCGTCGAGTAGCAGGGCGGGCAGCTGCCGCGCCATCGTGGCGTAGTCGGACCGGGCCCGCAGATCCGCGGCCGCGGCGATCGCGGCGGCCACGTCCCCGGGCTCGCGGCCCGGGGCGCGCCGCTCGCCTTCCTCGATCTCGATCAGCGCCGCCCAGATCGCCGGCACGGCCTGGGCGGCGCCGGCCTTCGCCGGGTCGGTCGGATCCCCCGGCTGGCCGAGAAGGTCGAGCACGGTCACCTGCAACGCGGTGGCGATCGCCACCAGGGTGGACCGGCGCTCGATCGCCTTGCGGCCGGCCTCGATCTGCGAAATGTACGACTGGGTGACGCCGGCGAGCCCGGCCAGGGTCGCCTGGGTCATCCCGCCGCGGCGCAGTCGCCAGTACCGGATCCGTGCGCCGATGGTGTCAGCCATGGCCGTGCCTCCCAGGTAGCGGTCTGGGCGGCGCCCCGCCGACCGCTACAACCGGCGGGAGCGCCATCTCCCACGATAGGCAGCGGCCCGCCAGGGAGCACCCCGGCGGGCCGTTCGTCGTCCCCGGAATCAGACGGTCGCGTTCTCCGTGCTGCGGACCCAATCAACGAGATCCTGCCGTGAGTATAGATCGGCGTTGCCCCGCTTTCCCCTCGATTCGGGGACCGTTCCGACCCGCCGCTGCAAACGCTTCTTCGCGGCCTCGTACGTCCACGGGATCACAGCGTCGTCAACCGCGTCCCGCAGTGTCATCATGTCCCCGTCCCCGGGGACATCGCTGGCCAGCGGGCCTTCAGGGACTCGCGCCGACGTGAGGGCACGCACCTGCGCCTTGTTGAGGTAAGCGACCTGAACTTCAGTGGCCTGACCACCGACGACCATTTGCCACCGGCCGAGAGTGCGAGACGACCGGGGCATAGCGGCCTCAGGCACGAGCATTTTCCAGTTGTTCGTCGTGTACCTGGCCAGGAACCGGATCCCGAAATTCTCCCGAGCTTCCGGACCACCGATTGCCCGCGCCGTGAGCATCTGCGCGATGGCGATCACGTTCACCTTCGCCGAGCGGCCCATGAACAGCAGGTTCGCCAGCGCCGACACGGCCGGCGACCGCTTCGGCCCGCCCTTGGGCCGTGCCTCGGCCCAGTAGTTCACCAGCTGCCCGATCGTGGCGTTCAGTTCCTCGGCGATGACCAGCACCCGCGGCCCCGGATCCCAATCCTCGTCCTCGTGCAGCGCCAGGGTGTTCCGTTCGTCGGCCAGCTGGTCGGTGCGCAGCAGCGCGTCGTGCATCTGCTCGGGCCGGGTGCAGTAGTCGACCCCGGGCAGGCCGAGCAGCGACCGGTGCGAGCCCTTGCGGTCCAGGATCAGCACCCGGCCACCGCGGGCGAGGACCTGGACGGCGACCAGCAGCGCCAGGACGCTCTTACCGGCGCCGCTGCCGGCCGACACGGCCATGTGCGGGGAGTCGTCCCGCAGGCTGATGGTGACGGCCTGGCCGCCAACACCATCCCCGACGTAGAACTCCCACTCGGCCAGCTTCGGCAGCTCCTCGGCCACCCGGTCGTAGCCGACCCGGGCCGGCGGCCGCCGGCGGACCGTCCACCGGGCCACCACCCGCGGCCCGACCTGGTCCCACGCCTCGACCAGCCCGGATACGGGGATCTTGCTGTGGACGATGGAGGACACCAGTTCCCGCTGGTCCTTCGTCAGGTACGGCGTGTCGATGGTCAGCTCGATCCGCGGCCCGTACTGCGGGACCGGCCGGCGGAACACCTCGAGGCGGGCCGCCAGCGGCCGAGCCCGGCGCTGCGCCGCCCACAGCCCGCGCTGCACACGGTCGGGCAGCCACCGCAGGATCGGCTCCAGGTGCTCGCCGTACCACAGCCGGACCGCTTCCTCGGCCGGCGACAGCGGCTTGGCCAGCCGCGGCGTGAGGGTGCCGAGCGACGGGTCGACGTGCAGGTCGACGCCGGTCTGCAAGCCCAGCGGCGGGGCGATCGCGGCGAGGGTCGGCACCACGTACGCGGCGTTGAACCGGCGCCGGACCAGCCGCTGCCTGCCCTTGGCGGCGAGGACCAGGGCGACGCCGCCGCCGGTGACGCCGGCCTGTTCGGGGAACTCGGCGACCAGGCCGGCGGCGACGGGCAGGCCGAGCCGGTACGCCTGCCGCTGCCAGCCGGCGAGCCGGCCGGCGCCGCGGCTCAGGTACGGGTACCCGGTGCGTCCGGTGATGGGCCGGCCGGACAGGAACCGGTAGGAGATCCGCCAGACGGTGTGCCGGCGGTAGGTGCGCCGGATCGCACGCTCAAGGTCGTTCATACTGGGCATTCCCTTCGCGGGGAGCGGGCCCCGGCCGGGCTTGGTAGGCAGCGGCCGGGGCCCGCGCTGGTCACTTCTTCCGCTCGATCCGGCCGTCTTTGCCGGCCACCACCCGGGCCGAGACGATGCCCTTGACGGTCAGCTGCGAGCCCTGGGCGTCGGTCACCACGTACGTGTGGTTGTCGTCCCGCGCGTCCCGCCTGCGGGCCTCGGTGCGAGCCTTCTTCTTCTCATCGGGGGTGCGGTCTTCCCACGCCATCGGTCAACGCTCCTCGGTCTCGAACCGCTGCCAGCTGGTGACGCAGACGTGGAACCCGTTCGTCTCGCTGATGTGCTTCTCGATGGCCCGGACGTCGTCCAGGCTGCGGATCGGCGCCCGCAGGCTGAGGGAGGTGTTACCAACGCCCGCCGGGTGGGTGAAGACGATGAAGTAGGGGGTGTACGTCGGGGGTGGGGTGGGGCTGGTCATCGGGTTACCTCCATCAGTTCGTGTGACGCTCCGTTGACAGGGAATTCAGGTGTCGTTTCCGCAGGTACGGGCTCGGATGGTGACGCGCCACCAGCGACCGGCAGATGACGGCGGACGGTCGACGGGCTGACACCCGCCCGGGCGGCGATCTGCGCCACCGTCCCGTCCGGCAACTTCGCCGCGGCCTTGGCAACCTTCTGCGCGCTCGTGAGCGCCCGCGGCTGCCGCCGGGTGGTGCGCGCCGTCACCTGCTCGACCGCGTCAGCCGGCGCGTCAGGAACCGGCACCGGACCGATCGGCGTGGCGTACATCCACGGGTCCGGCGAGACCTGCTCGGCCGGCTCCGGGTCGGCGGCGGCCAGCGCCACGATGACGCCAGACTCACCGGAGATCCGGCCGCCCAACTCCACCAGGCAGATCGAGGCGACGACCACCAGGCCGTCGACCGACAGCGGCAGCATGTACTGCGCGCCGCCCGTCTCCCCGTACCGCGACGCCACCGCCGCCATGTGCCAGTACGACACCCACGCCGCGATCCCCGCGATGACCGCCGTGGCGGCCCACCGGCCCCACGCCAGGGTGCGCCGGTGAACCGGCACCCGGGAGATCAGCTCGATGGTCAGCAGCAGCGCCAGCGGCGACCACGCGGAGATGATCTGTGAGATCACCCCGCCGTGAGCGTGAAGCACGTTCCCCGCGATCGAGGCCGCGACCCCGAGCGACAGGACGGTCCGGACGCCCCACCGGATCCGCTTCAACTGGGACAGGTTCATCGGTGAGCCTCCTTCGCCATGGTCGACCAGCGGGTATCGGTGTGCGGGGCAGCGGTCAGGGCCAGCTGCGGGCCGAGGACGGCCACGACCCGGGCGCCCTTGCGCGCCTGCCACCGGGACCGGGCCGAGTACGCCGCCCGGCGGGAAGCCCGCCACAGCCGCGGCGACGCCCACACGATCAGGGCCACCAGGGCGATCAGCAGCAGCTTGACCAGCTGGAGCAGCTTGCGGAGCAGGAACAGGGCGCCGGCGGCGGCCGCGGTGGCGATGAACTCGCCGAGCCCGCCGGAACCGCGTCGGCAGCAGCACGTACCGGGGCAGACGCACATCAGGACGCACCCCCCGCCCAGCTGGTCGACACGCACATGCCGCCCGCGCCGACGCTGGCGCCGGTGCAGGGGTGCGCCGCGGTGTTGTGGGCGAACGCCAGCGACGCCAGCACGCCCAGGACGAAGACGGTCTTGTAGACCAGGCGGTTAATCCGGCGGGCCATCAGCGGGCACCGCCGTTCGACGCACCGGCCCGCCGGCCCATGCTGGCCAGCACCACGGCGAGCGCCACCGCGGTGGCCGGCTCCAGGATCAGCAGCTCGTCCGGCCGCCGGTCCGCCTCGGCCGGCTCGCCGGTCGGGTGGTCCTGCTCGACCGTCACCGCCGGCGCCGGGCCGTCCTGGATCAGCCGCACGCGGACCGTGGGGCCGACCTCGACCGCGGCCGACGTGTGCGCCCGGCCGCCCGAAGGCAGCTCGGCGCACTCCCGCGGGTCGCACCACACCGGGTGCTCGGCCGCGGTCACCGGCCGGTCCGCTCGTACAGGGCCCGCACGTCGGCGGCCGTGGCCAGGGAGATCCGCCACTCACGGGCCAGTCGCTCGACCGGCCACGTCAGCACCTCGGTACGGGTGATCTCCCGCTCGGCGCGCCGCTCGGCGGTCTCCGGCGGCAGCGAGGCGGCCAGGGCGTGGACGTCGGCCCGGTCGTGCAGCCGGATGCCGGCCCGGAACGCCTCGTACGGGGTGACGCCGGCGGCCGCGGCGATCTCGACCAGGGTCCGCGGCGGGGCGGCCGGCTGCGGGCGCCGCTGGCCGGGAATGCGGGGGATGCGCGCCATGTCGACGGTGTCGACCTCGGCCAGGTTCGCGCCGGTCGGCGCAGGTACGGATGCGATGATGCTCATGGGTCGGGGACTCCTCCCGATCAAGGCCCTCGGTCAGCGGTGCGAACGCTGCCGGGGGCCGCTCTGTTGGTGCTGAGCTATGCCACTGAGTGTGGCCTACTGATGTGGCTTACGTCAACGGTAGTGGCCACGTTGATTGGCAACGTCATGTGTGGGAGCATCGCCGCGTGACGAGACTCGAAGAGGCCGCCCGGGCGTACCGCAGGGCGAAGGCCGCACTCGACAAGGCCCGGCCAGCACTGGCCGAGGCGATCGTCGATGCGGCTCGCGCCGGTACGAAGCAGGCCGAGATCGTGAAGGTGACCGGCTACACCCGCGAGCAGGTACGCCGGCTCTGCCGGGCCGCCGGCATCGAGCCGGGGGAGTAGTGCCATGTCGTGTCTCACCGCCGTCTCACAGATCACTCAAATGCGAGTGGATCTCGCGGACGTGATGGACGGAATCAGGGCTCCTGACCGGCTAGATCCGTACCCGGCGGACGACCTAGACGCCCGGTAGTTCGCTGGGGGTCAAGGGGTCGCAGGTTCAAATCCTGTCGTCCCGACAGTGTGATGTCTCAGGACATCGGAATAGCCCGAACCTACGAAACGTAGGTTCGGGCTTGTTGTTTGGTGGGTGTGGGGCTCGGTGATCGAGTGAACGCCCCTAGGTTTTCGGAAACGGTTGGCGAGGACAGCGCAGCTGAGAGGCGCTCCGAGGCGGCCGGGAAGAGAGCCGGAAGAATCGCCGCCGGCAGCCGCTAGCGATGGGCTCTCCGCTGCTTGCCTTGTCGGGTGAACTGGCCTGGGCCCGTATCTGGATGGCCGAAGCGACTCACGGCCGATTCATGGAGAACGACCTCGACGGTGGTCGGCTCGGGGCGGAAGCTGCCGGCGGGAGGCGGCGACGCGGGGTCGTGAGCATCCCGACATCCGCCTTTGCGGCATCCACATGGCACACCGTGCAGCCGACCCACCCGCCGGACGTGCTTCGACCTGGCGGGGCAGGCCGGCTACCCCCGGGGAGGTAGCCGGGTGCCTCCCACCGGGGGTTCCGGCGTGACGTCGCTCCTTCGTAGCGTCGCGGGCACCGACACGAAAGTGGGTCGCGTCCACCGTGACCAACTGCCTGTCAGCGCCGACCCTGATGCGAGCCTGCCGGTGGTCCTCGGCGTTGCCGGAGCGGTCTTGTGTTCCTGGATTGCCTGGTGCTGGGCTGGCCAGCCCCGGTGCGCGCGACCAGTAAGGAGGATGAGCATGCACATCAACCGCAGAGGGCTGCTGCGGCTCGGCGGCGGCCTGGTCGCCGGTGCCGCGCTGGCATCGGGATGCCAGAGCCAACCGCTGGGCAACGGAGGCGGTAGCTCCGGCAGCACCGGTCGTCTGCTACGGAGTGCCGGACCGGCACCGCAGCCGTTCCAGGTGCCGCTGCCGGTGCCACCGGTGCTGAAGCCGGTACGCAGTGACGCGACCACCGACTACTACGAGATCACCGAGTCGGTCGGCTCGGCGCGGATCGTACCCGGTCGGGCCACCACCATCTGGGGATACAACGGCACTTTCCCGGGGCCGACCGTGGTCACCCGGCGCGGGCGGGCCGCGGCCGTTCTGCACCGTAACCGGTTGCCGGTGCCGGTGGTGGTGCACCTGCACGGCGGGGTGATCCCGCCGGGCGACGATGGTTATCCCACGCACCTCGTCCTCCCGGAGGGCGGCGCCAGCGCGACGGGCGCACACGCCGGTCACGCCGGGCACGGGAGGTCGGCCGTGTCGGGGAACATCGCGCAGGGTAGCCGCACCTACCGGTACCCGATGGACCAGAACGCGGCGACGCTGTGGTATCACGACCACCGGATGGACTTTACGGGTCCGCAGGTCTATAGGGGACTCGCTGGGTTCCACCTGCACCATGACGCGGTCGAGCTGGCGCTGCCGCTGCCCTCGGGCGAGCGGGACGTCCCGCTGATGATCTGCGATCGTGCGTTCACCGAGGACGGTTCGTTCCACTACCCGTCGCGGGACCCGACGCTGCTCGAAGAGGCCGGTGTCACCGACCGCTACAAGGACGGGGTGCTCGGCGACACCATCCTGGTCAACGGCGCTCCGTGGCCCGTGCTGGAGGTTGATGCGGTGCGCTACCGGTTCCGCATCCTCAACGCCTCCAACGCCCGACGGTACCGGCTGGCCCTCGATCCGCCGCCCCGCTCCGGCACGGCGTTCACCCAGATCGGCAGCGACGCCGGCCTGCTGGACCGGCCGGTGAGCCACGACCGCATCGACATCGCCCAGGCGGAGCGGTTCGACGTCGTGGTGGACTTCGCCGGTTATCCGGTCGGCAAAGAGGTCACGCTGCGCAACGAGTTCGGCAGTGGTGGCACCGGTCAGGTGATGCGTTTCCGGGTGGTCCGGGCGGCCCGCGACGACAGCGCCGTGCCGGATCGGCTGGCTGAGGTCGAGCCCCTGGACCGATCCGCCGCCTCGGTCACCCGCACTTTGGACTTCGACCAGCGGCCGGCCGGCTGGGCCATCAACGGGCGCACCTTCGACCCGAACCGCGTCGACGTCAGCAGCAGCCTCGGCAGTGTCGAGATATGGCGGTTGAACACCGATGCGCACCATCCCATCCATCTGCACATGGGTCACTTCCGGGTGCTGTCCCGCAACGGTCGCGCGCCGGGACGGTACGACAAGGGCTGGAAGGACACCGTTGACGTGCCCACTGGCACCGAAACGGAGATCATCGTGAGGGTCGGCGGCTACAGGGGGCGATATGTCTTCCATTGCCACAATCTGGAACACGAGGACATGGCGATGATGGGCAACCTGCAGGTGATTTGACCCCAGGCCGGCGGCGGCGCTGGTCGCGCCGCAGCTGGCTTCGTCCCTCGCGGTGGTCGGCTGATTTCGCTCATCCCGGATACCGGCGTCGTGGGCGCGCAACCGGCGCCTCCCGCGGGCAGTCCACACGAATTTCTTTCCTCAGGTTTGAACTGCCGGACGCCGCCGCTCGTACCCGAGGCTGCAGCATGGCGCGGCGGGGCTCACGCGCGTGGGCAGGGACGCCCGGCGCGGACGGTGGCAGGGGGTGTTCCGATGCGGGAACGTCGGTACGGCAGGCCGCGCAGGACGGTCGACCGGCGCTTCGCCGGGACCGCCGTCGCGCTGGTGGCGCTGGGCGCGCTCGCCGCCGGCACGGGGATGTCGTACGCGGGCCAGAACGGCCCGGGCGCCGCGGTCACCGCCGCCGCCACGGCGGACTGTTCCCTGGTCGTGCCGCCGCACCCGCTGACCGCGCGCGGCCTGGCCACGCCGTACGAGTTGGTGTCTGCCGACGGCGATCCGGGCGCCTGCCACGAGGCCGACGGGGGCCGGGCGGCGTTCGTACAGGCCAGCGTGGTGGACCCGGCAACCGGGCGGGTCTCCGTCTACAACCCCCTGGTGATCGACAAGGGTGCCCGGCCGGCGGTCCCACCGGTGGTGCCGGCGCTGCCCAGGAACGCCGTGGTCGGCATCTGGTTCGGCTTCAACGGGGACAATCTCACCCTGGACGACTCGCGCGGCAGCCTGGCGGCCGGCAACTGCGTCAACGGCGTGACGGGCTCGATCTTCGGTCAGTTCGCGTACTGCAACGCCCGGGCGTTCTTCACCGCGGCGACCGCGGCGATCAAGGCCGGCAAGCTCAAGGTGCCGCCGCTGGGCACCGGCCGGGACGGCAACCCCTGCCCGACCACCCGGGACTTCACGGTCGTCGACCAGGACCAGAGCGACAACGTGACCACCGCCTACCTCGTCCAGGGCACGACCGTCGCGCAGGACACCGCCGCCAACCGGGCCAGGCTGCCCAACGCCATCGTGCAGGTCAACGGCAGCGACAACCTGCTGCTCGTGCACTTCGTCGACCGGGCGCTCGGCTGCAGCCCGTTCCAGGCGCCCGACCTGGCCGACAACGGGACGCTCACCACCTCGCTCGCGCTCGATGAGCTGCAGGCGGCCGCCGACCAGGCTGCTCCGGTCGCGCTGGTCCCGCCGAACGACCCGATGACCGAAGCCGAGGGCCACCTCAGCGTCGCGAAACTCAACCTCTACCGCCAGGGCGTCGACATGCCGCCCGTCGCCGACACCCGGGACCTGGCCGCACCGTACTGCCAGCAGCTGGTCGAGCTGGCGCCGGCGCGGCTGCAGCGGGACCGCGACCTCACCCGGCGGGCCGCCTCGCCCGACCCCGGCGCGGCGAACAGCCTGTTCACGTTCCTCGCCCAACGGCTGAGCGGCTCCTACGGCAACCTCGGCTGCGGGAGGCTGATCAAGAGTCCCGATCCGGTCCGGCTCAAGGTCCGCGACGGCGTAGCGGTCGACGCCTCGTTCCTCCGCCCACCTGGCACCCCACCAAGCACGGCCCCCACGGCCAGCACGGGCCCGACGGGCAGGCCGTCGGCCAGCCCGGCCCCGACGCGGACGCCGCCGGCCAGCACCGCCCCGAGCCGGACGCCGCCGGCCAGCCCGCGGGCGACGGGCACGCCCCGGCCGACGAGGAGTCGGACCGCGCCGGCGCCGACGGCCCCGGCGCGGGACGCCGGCACCCCGAAGGCCTCGGCGCCGTCCCGCAGCGCCCCGGCGACCGCCACCCCCGCCACGCGCCACGGGACGGCCGGTGCGCAGCCGACGGCCGCGGCGGCGCGGACCGCCGCCGTCCAGCCGGCCCGGACGGCACCGCGGCGGGCGACGCCCACCACCCGGAGCGGCGCCGCGGGCACCCCGACGGCCCAGGGTTCCGACACCGCGGCGGCGGGCGACGGGACGGCGCCGGACGACTACAGCTACGCGAACGACGACGGCGTGGCCTACCCGAAGACCCGAGCGGCCATCGGGCAGGGCAATCTGGCGGCCGGGCCGCCGGCGGCCGGGAAGTCCGGGTTCTTCTCCCTCGCCGCCGACAACCCGCCCGCGCTGATCGGGGGCGGCCTGCTGCTGATCCTGGCGGGCATGTTGATCATGGCGCTGATCACCCGTCGGCGAGCCCGCCGCCCGTACCACCGGTAGGGACCGGCGGGCAGGTGGTCGGGGTGAGGGGCGAGGATGGGGGCATGAGTTCGTCGCAGCCTCTCGCCGGCCCCGGGTCGGCGCCCGAGCACCGCTACCTGCTGGACAACGCCCGGGTGGAGGCGGGGGAGCGGTTCGGTTGGCTGGCCGAGCTGTTCGACGGTGTGACGCGGGGGCATCTCGACCGGCTCGGGGTGACGGCGGGCTGGCGCTGCTGGGAGGTCGGCGCCGGCGGCCGCAGCATTCCTGAGGCGCTCGCCACGGCCGTCGGACCGACCGGTCACGTGCTGGCCACGGATATCAACCCGAGCTGGTTGGACCCGAACGCCGGGTACGAGGTGCGCCGGCACGACATCGTGGCGGATCCGCCGCCGCAGCCGGGCACGTTCGACCTGGTGCACGCCCGGCTCGTGCTCGTCCACGTGCCCGACCGGGCCCGGGCGTTGGCGACGATGGCGGCGGCGCTGCGGCCCGGCGGCTGGCTGCTGGTCGAGGACGCCGACACCGAGTTGCAGCCACTGGCCTGCCTCGATGAGATCGGCCCGGCACAGCGGCGCGCCAACGAGCTGCGGCGGGCCGTACGGGAGTTGATGACCCGCCGCGGCGCGGACATGCGCTACGGCCGCACGCTGCCGCGGGCGCTGCGGGCGGCGGGCCTGGCCGACGTCCGGGCGGCCGGCTACTTCCCGGTCGGCGGGGCGGTCTGCGGCCGGCTGGAGGCCGCGACGGTACGGATGGTCCGGGCCGAACTGATCGCGGCCGGGCTGGCCGACGACGCCGGGATCGACGCGCACCTGGCCGCCATCGACGCCGGCGAGCTCGACCTCACTCTCGCGCCGCTGATCTCGGCCTGGGGACGCCGCCCGAGATGACCGGTGACCTGATCCACCTGGCGGCCGGCGGGGTGAGCCTGGTGCTGGACTGCCGGGGTCCCCGGCTGCCCCGGGTGCTGCACTGGGGATGCGGGCTGCCGGACGCCACCCCCGCGGACCTCGACGCGCTGGCGCTGGCGTCGATCCCGGGCGGCCTGCCCGGCGGGCTGGACACTCCGGCCCCGCTGGCCGTGCTGCCCGAGCCGGCGACCGGCTGGTTCGGGCTGCCCGGCCTGCGCGGGCACCGGGACGGCGAGCAGTGGTCCGCATTGTTCACAGTGGACGAGGTCCGGTGCGCGGCCGACGGTCAGCGGGGCGGCGAACTGCTCGTACGGGCCCGGGACACCGCCAGCGGCCTGGAGCTGTCCCTGCGGGTCCGCATGCTGCCGAGCGGGCTGCTGCGGCTGGGCAGCGTCGTGCGAAATGCCGATCCCGGGCGGTCGTACACGCTGGATGGCCTGGTCATGGCGCTGCCGGTGCCCGGCAGCGCCACCGAGCTGTTGGACCTGACCGGCCGGTGGGGCCGGGAGCGGTCGCCGCAGCGTCGCGCGTTCACCGCCGGGGCGCACGTCCGGGACGGCCGGCGCGGCCGCACCGGGGCGGACGCGTCGCTCGTGCTGGTGGTCGGGGAAGCGCCGCTGGGGTTCCGGTCCGGACTTGCCTGGGGGGTGCACGTCGGCTGGAGCGGCAACCACCGCAGCTACGCGGAGCGGCTGCCCACCGGCGAGGCCGTGCTGGGCGGGGGCGAGTTGCCGCACAGCGGCGAGATCCGGCTCGCGCCGGGAGAGTCGTACGAGACCCCGTGGCTCTACGCCGGGTACGGCGCCGGCCTCGACGAGCTGGCGGCGCGGTTCCACGGCCACCTGCGGGCCCGGCCGACCCATCCGACCCGGCCCCGCCCGGTGGTCTACAACACCTGGGAGGCCGTGTACTTCGACCAGCGGCCGGACCGGCTGCGGGAGCTCGCCGACCTGGCGGCCGAGGTGGGCGCCGAGCGGTTCGTCCTGGACGACGGCTGGTTCCGCGGCCGGCGGCACGATCGGGCCGGGCTGGGTGACTGGTACGTGGACGAGACCGTCTGGCCCGACGGCCTGCACCCGATCGCCGACCACGTGCGCGCGCTGGGCATGGAGTTCGGCCTCTGGGTGGAGCCGGAGATGGTCAACCCGGACTCGGACCTGGCCCGCCGGCACCCCGAATGGATCATGTCGACGGCCGGCCGCCTCCCGCCGTCGGCCCGTAACCAGCAGGTGCTCGACCTGCGCCACGCCGGCGCGTACGACTACCTGCGCGAGCGGCTCGACGCGCTGATCCGCGAGTACGGCATAGCGTTCCTGAAGTGGGACCACAACCGCGACCTCGTCGACGCCGGCGTGCACGGCCAGACCCGGGCCGTGTACCGGCTGCTCGACGAGCTGCGGGCGGCCCATCCCGACCTGGAGATCGAGTCGTGCTCCTCCGGCGGCGCCCGGGTGGATCTGGGGATCCTGGAGCGCACCGACCGGGTGTGGGCCAGCGACTGCATCGACGCGCTGGAACGGCAGGGCATCCAGCGGTGGACGGCGCAGCTGCTGCCGCCGGAACTGATCGGCACGCACGTCGGCGCGCCCCGCTCGCACACCACCGGTCGCACCCAGACGCTCTCCTTCCGGGCCGGAACGGCCCTGTTCGGCCACTTCGGCATCGAGTGGGACCTGACCGCCACCTCCCCGGCCGACCGCGCCGAGCTGCGGGCGTGGGTCGAGACGTACAAGCGGATGCGCCACTGGCTGCACCGGGGCACGGTGGTCCGCGCCGACCATCCGGATCCCGCGCTGTGGCTGCACGGCATCGTGGCCGAGGACGCGGCCCAGGCGCTGTACGCGGTGGTCTCGACCGCCACGGCCGTCAGCGCCCAGCCGGGGCGGGTCCGGGTACCCGGGCTGGACCCGGACCGGCGGTACGGGGTCCGGGCGCTGCCTCCCGGCGACGCTCCCGCCGGCACCCTCACCACGCCGGTGCCGTGGCTGGGCGGCGGCCTGGTCACCAGCGGCCGCGTGCTGGGCGCGGTCGGCCTCACCATGCCGCCGATGCACCCGGAACAGCTGCTCCTGCTGCACGTCACCGAAGAGTGAGGCGCGGCCTCCTCCCCTTGAGGGCGGCGGACACATCAGATGACCCGCGCCTGCTCCCCGCCGGCCCCGGGATGCCGTCTGCCCGGTTCCCGACCGGTGGACGGCCGTTCCAGAGATGTTGCGAAGCCGCTTCGGTCCGACCTAACATCAGATTTCTAGGGATCGATAGGCTTCGACGTACTCGTGATCCCGCCGTCCGCCGAGTGGCGCTGGGAAGGAAGTCCGATGAGAATGCGTCGTCGCCTCTGGCTGGCGGCCGGGATGGCCGCGGTGATCGGCGGGTACGGGGCGGTCACCGTCTCGCCGGCGCAGGCCGCGGCTGGCTGCCGGGTCGACTACGCGGTGAGCAGCTCCTGGCCGGGCGGCTTCGGGGCCAACGTGACCGTCACCAACCTCGGCGATCCGGTCAACGGCTGGACGTTGACCTGGTCGTTCCCGGCCGGGCAGGCGGTCACGCAGTACTGGAACGCCGACATCAGCCAGTCCGGCGCCGCGGTGACGGCCCGCAACGTGTCCTACAACGGCAGCCTCGGCACCGGGGCGAGCACGTCGTTCGGGTTCAACGGCTCCGTGACCGGGAGCAACCCGGCGCCGACGAGCTTCTCCCTCAACGGGGTGATGTGCAACGGCGCCCCGCCCACCTCGGCCCCGCCCACCTCCGCCCCGCCCACCTCCGGGCCGCCCACGTCTGCGCCGCCGACCTCGGGTCCGCCCACGTCCGCGCCCCCAACCTCGGCGCCGCCGTCGTCCCCGCCGCCCGGCGCCACGACCACGGCCTGGCAGAACGGCCGGTTCGTGGTGGACACCCCGAACGTCGTACGGCGCTCGAACATCGTGCTCAACCGGCCCAATGGCGCCACCGGCCAGTTCCTGGGGCTGGGCAACGGGTCCCTGGGCGTCGCCGAGTGGGCCGCCAACGGCTTCACCGCGCAGCTCAACCGCAACGACACGCTCCCGGACCGCAGGTCGCCGGGTCAGGTGGTGATCCCGGGGCTGAGCCGGCTGACCGGGGCGGCGGACTTCCACGGCTACCTGGACCTGTACGACGGCACCCTGCACGAGTCCGGCGGCGGCATGACGATGACCGCGTACGTCCGCGCGGACGCGCCGGAACTGGTCGTGGACGTCACCGGCGCCGACCCGAACAGCAGCCAGAGCGCGCAGGTGAAGCTGTGGAGCGGGCGGAGCCCGAGCGCCCAGGCGTCCGGCTCGGTGGCCGCGCTGTCCCAGTCCTGGACCGACGGCAACGGCTCCGGCGGCACCTCCGGGCAGACCTTCGGGGCCATGGCGGCGGTCAGCGCCGGCGGCCGCAACGTGACCGCGTCGAACCCGAACAACCTGACCGGCCAGGTGAGCTTCCAGCCCAACGCCGACGGCTCGTACCGGGTGATCGTGGTGTCGCCGAAGTGGACCGGCGGGAACGCCATCAGCACCGCCACCAGCCTGCTGGGCAGCGACCTTACCCGCCCGGCGGGAGACCTGGCCGCGAGCCACCTGTCCTGGTGGCACAACTACTGGGACTCGGTGGGCCTGCTGAAGATCACCTCCACCGACGGCTCCGGTGAGTACTTCGAGAACATCCGAACGAGCTACCTGTACGACATCGCCTCGATCAACCGGGACACCCTGCCGGGCACCCAGGCCGGGGTGGCCGACCTGTTCAGCTTCAACCAGGACACCCAGCCGTGGTACCCGGCCGGCTACTGGTTCTGGAACCTGCGGATGTTCATGCAGGCCAACCTGTCGGCCGGCGCGTACGACATGAACACGCCGATGTTCACCCTCTACCGGACCAACGTGTCCAACATCGCCGCCTGGACCGCCGCCAACTACCCGGGCCACCAGGGCATCTGCGTCCCGGAGACGATGCGGTTCAACGGCAACGGCAGCTGGTACGCCGGCAACGAGTCCTGCGACTCGCGGATCAACCCGAGCTACAACGCCGAGACGGTCACCAGCGGCGCCGAGATCGGGCTGTGGATCTGGCAGACGTACCTGGCCACCGACGACCGGGCGTTCCTGTCCGCGAACTACCCGGTCATGCGGGAGTCGGCGAGGTTCCTGCTCTCGCACGCCACCACCGGCTCGGACGGCAAGCTGCACACCGTTTCCAACGCGCACGAGACGCAGTGGCACGTCAGCGACCCGATCACCGACATCGCAGCCATGAAGGCGCTGTTCCCGGTGGTGGTCCAGGCCGCGCAGACCCTCGGCGTCGACTCCGACGTGGTGAGCCAGCTCAACGCGGCCATCCCGAAGATCCGCGACTATCCCACCACCAGCTCCGGCGGCGTCACCGTGTTCACGAACTCGGCGCAACCGTCGGCCCAGCTGCACAACGTCGAGAACCTCGGCCTGGAACCGGTCTGGCCGTACAACCTCATCGGCGACAACGGCGGCCAGACCCAGCTGGCCCGGGACACGTTCAGCCGGCGGCCGTACCAGACGAACATCGACTGGAACTTCGACCCGCTGCAGGCGGCCCGGTTGGGCCTGGCCGGCGACGTGAAGTCCACGCTCAGCGCGCTGAACAGCAAGTGGCAGCTGTTCGCGAACGGCATCTACTGCTGGGACAACAACGCGGCCTCGCCGTACCTGGAGGGCACCGGGGTGGCCGCGGCCGGGCTCACCGAGGCGCTCGTGCAGGACTACGACGGCCTGCTGCGGGTGGCGCCGGCCTGGCCGAGCGGCTGGGACGTGGACGGCACGGTGTTCATCCAGCACAGGGGCCGGGCGCACGTGCAGATCCGGGGCGGGAACATCGTGACGTTCTCGGTCGACGCGGGCGCCACCGGCACGATCACGGTCCGCAATCCGTGGCCGGGTCAGAACGTCACCGTCGTCGACGGCGCCGGCAACACGGTGCTGAGCAACCAGACCGGCTCGACCATCGCGATCCCGGCCCAGGTCGGCGCGGCGTACCTGATCCAGCGCGCGTCGGCGCCCACCACCGCGCTGCCCTTCTGGGCCGTGTCCGGCAGCCCGGCCACCGCACCGAAGACGCTCGGCAGCCGCACGATCGGCGTCCGCTGACGGGGGCCGCGCCCGGGCAAGCCGGGCGCGGCCGATCCCTTACGATCATCCGGCAATGGACCCGCCGGAAATCGGGCTGCCGCGCGCTCGATCAGGGCCGCAGGGGATGGGTGTACGCAGGTGGACACGCGACGGTACGGCAGCGAGCCGGGTAGTCGGTCACGCTCCGGGCGTCTGGCGATTGTTTCGATCGTCTGTGCGCTGGCCGTGCTGGCGCTCGGGGCTTATCTGCTGCACCGCCGGGATGACGCGGCTCAGCGTCCACAGCGGCCGGTGGTGACGGCGGCACCGAGCAGGTCCCCCCGGGTCGCCGTCGTCCGCTACGAGATCAGCGGAAGGGGCCGGGCGACCATCACGTACACGGACCCGGGACGGTCGTCGAACGTGGTCCTCGCCAAGCACCGGCTTCCGTGGCACGTCGAGCTGCCCCGCCAGGCCGTGGACTTTGTTGAGGTCAACGCGACGCGGGAGGCCGGTTCCTACGACAAGGAGTGGACCGCCCGCGTTCTCGTCGATGGCGTGGAAGCCTGCGCCGAGACCAACTCCGCGTACATCAACGTCGGTTGCCAGGCCTTGGTTCCGCCGGTGTAAGGGGCGCGCCTCCGGATTTTCTGGCGGACGCGCCCTGCGCCGTTGAGACGGTCAGGACCGTACGCAGAACTCGTTGCCCTCGGGGTCGGCGAGCAGGTCACCGATCCCGTTGGCCCGCAGCCGCGCCAGCTCGGCGTCGTCGTACGGCGCCACCGCGTACCCGTCCAGGGTCGCCGCCCAGAACCGGGCCAGCGACGGGGGATGGCGGCTGTCGACGACGACGTCATGCAGGCGGGCCACGCCGCGAGGCTAGCGGCGGTTGATGGTCGCCAGCCAGGCCGGCGCGCCGGCCTCGTCGTGGTACGCCGTGCGGAGCCGCTCCGGTTCGATGGCGGCCACCGTCCACCCGTCGGCCGGGTCGAACGCGGCCACGATGTCCTGCCGGCTGACCGGATGCGGGCCGGTGTCGGGCCCCTCGTCGCTGAAGCACAGCAGCTGGACGGTGCCGCCGCTCGCGGTGACCGTCGCCAGGCTGTCCGCGTACGCCCGCCGCTCGTCGCCGTCGAAGGTGTGGAACAGGCCGCAGTCCAGCACGGTGTCGAAGGTGCGTCCCAGCCGTTCCAGGTGCAACGCGTCGCCCAGCACGAACTCGGCCGCGATCTGGAGTTCCTCGGCCTTCTCGCGGGCCATCGCCACGGCCGTCTCCGCCACCTCGACACCCAGCACGGGCAGCCCGAGCGCGGCGATGTGCAGGGCGTTGTCTCCGCTCCCGCAGCCGGCGTCGAGCACCGTACCGGAGAATCCGCCCGCGGCGGCGAGGCGTTCGACCGCCGGCTGCGGTCCGCCGATGTCCCACGGCGCCGGACCGTCCTGGTACGACGCGTCCCACGGCTGGCCGCTGCTGATCTCGTGACTGGTGGGGGGCCGGTCCTGGTGCGGCTCCTCGGCGAGGGTGCCTGATCGCTCCGACAACGTCATCCCCTTTCCGTGATCGACGCCCTACTGTACGTCAATGGTCGTTCGCACGGTGGCCTGGTCGATCTCGGAGACCCGCAGGGTCAGGCTGAGCTGCCAGCGCCCGGGCGCCGGGAAGACCACGTTGCCCAGCCCCTGGTTGCCGAGCAGGCTGCCCACCGGGTTGTCCATCGGCTCGATGCCCCGTTCCGGCAGCGCCGCGGTGACCTTCCACTCCAGCACCGGCAGCGGCTTGCCCTCGGGGGTGTAGACGAACGCGTGCAGCGCGTTGTAGTCGCCGACCTTGGCGGGGAACACCTCGAACTGCACCGAGTAGAGCGAGCAGGTGAGCGTCGTGGCGAAGCCCTCCGCCCGGCTGGCTGCCACGGCCTCCACGTCGACCGTGCGGGCCGGGTTGGTCTGCACCAGCACGGCGCTCACCGCGAGCACCACTGCCGTGATGCCCGCCTCGACGCGGACCAGCCGGACCAGCGCGCCGGGCCGGGCGGCGGCTCCGGGCCGGTCCGCGGCTCCGGGCCGGTCCGCCGTGCCGGGCCGGTCCGCCCGGGGGGTCGGCCCGGCCGCCACGGTCCGCCGGACCAGCCGGCGGGACAGCGCCGCGACGGCCAGGACCGCGGCCAGCAACGCCACCTTGACCAGCAACAACCGGCCGTACGCGGAACCGGTGAGCCCGGACACCGAACCGACCTGCACGATCGCCTGGAGCACCCCGGCCAGCACGAGCCAGTAGACCGACAGGGCGGCGAGCCGGGACCAGCGCGGCAGGACGACCCCCAGTTCCCGCGGGTCGGCGCGGCGCAGCAGGAAGGCCGCGAGGAAGACCAGCCCGCCCAGCCAGACGGCCATGGTGGCCAGGTGCACCACGTCGGCGCCGACCAGCAGCGCCGCCTCCGGTGACGCCGCCGGGTGGCCGCTGAGCGGCCAGGTCAGCAGGCCGGCCAGCGCCAGCGCCAGCAGCATGCTCCCGCGTGCCCGGCCGGTGGCGCGCCGGCGCACCCGGCCGACCTGGCTGGCCAGCGCCGCCGCAACCAGCAGGCGACCGAGCATGGCCAGCCCGAACCCGCTGCCGGCGATCTGCCGGAGCTCCACGGCGGAGACGTCGAGCGGGCCGGCGCCGGAGCTGGCTGGCGCCTGCAGCCAGAACCCGGCGGCGGCGCCGACCGCCAGCAGCGCCAGACCGGCCCGGACCAGGCGTACGGGTCCCCGCCGGGACAGCCGGCGCGGGTACCACCAGGCCAGCATCAACAGCGGGCCGCCGGCCAGCACCAGGCCGAGGTAGCCGAGGTAGCGGGCCACCGGCGTGGCCACCCGGACCACCGGGTCGGTTCCGGTGTCTGCCCGCGGCGCGTTGGCCGAGGGCGCGCCCACGGAGAAGGTGTACGCCCCGGAGATCGGGTGGCTGTCCGCGGAGATCACCCGGTAGCTGACCAGGTACGTCCCCAACGGACGGTCGGTGGCCCGCAGGGCGATCTCGAGGCGGTTCCCGGTCGACACCGGGTCGCCCACGTTGAGCCGCTTGCCGTCCGGGCCGACCACCTGGGTGCGGCCGGGCACGATCCCGACCGACTCGCTGAAGGTCATCACCACCCGCTGCGGCGCGGACGGGATCACCGAGCCCTGCGCCGGGGAGGCGGCGGTGAGCACCGCGTGCGCGCTCGCCGGTCGGGCCGGCCCGGCCAGCGAGCCGAACAGCGCCGCCAGGACCGCCACCAGGCAGCGCAGCACGCGCAGTCGCCGGAGCGACGGTCCCGCCTTCCCGACCGGACCCTCCGCCGCCAGTCTCGCCGCCACCCGTCACCGCCTCCGCTGTCGCCCGCTCAGCAGGGTACGGAGCGCACACCTGGACGGATCAACGAGCCGGCCGCCGGCCGGCCCCGCCCAGAGGGGTTGTTCCGGGCGTCCGCACCGGGTGTAGCCGGCAAGTCCAGGGCCACGGGGAACTTTCCGGCGGCGCCGGACGACCACTGACACGACTCCGAGAACCGAGATCAGCTCGACCAACCGGAAGGGTCGCCCGCAGATGAACCGCTCCCTCGTCCGCCGCGCCGCGGTCGTGTCGGCCGCCGTCACCGCCGCCGCCGTGCTCGGCCTCGCCGGCGCCGCCTCGGCGCACGTGACCGTAAACCCCAACACGGCCGCCCAGGGCGGCTACACCAAGGTGTCGTTCCGGGTGCCGAACGAGAGCGATTCCGCCTCCACCACGAAGGTCGAGGTCAACCTGCCCACCGGCACGCCCGTCGCCTCGGTGTCGCTGAAGCCGCTGCCGGGCTGGACCGCGACCACGGTGAAATCGAAGCTCGCCACCCCGATCAAGACCGATGACGGCGAGATCACCGAGGCCATCACGAAGATCACCTGGACGGCCGGGGCCGGCGCGGACATCAAGCCCGGGCAGTTCCAGGAGTTCGACGTCTCCCTCGGCCCGCTGCCCAGCGCCGACCAGCTCGTGCTCAAGACGCTCCAGACGTACTCCGACGGGTCGATCACCCGGTGGATCGACGAGCCGAGCAGCGACGGGAGCGAGCCGGAGCACCCGGCGCCGGTGCTCAAGCTGACCGCGGCCAAGGGTGGAGACACGGCCGCGCCGACCTCGGCCGCGGCCGCCGCGCCCGCCGGCGACGATTCGGCGGACGAGGGGAGCGACCCGGGCCTGGGCTGGGGGATCGCCGGTCTCGTGCTCGGGGTCATCGCGCTGGCGCTCGCCGTCCTCGCCTACCGCCGCGCCGGTCAGCGCCCGGCGGCCTGAGCCGCGGCGACCGCGTGGACGCATGGGCCAACCGGGGCCTCCGCGGCCGCGGAATATTGTCGGGCCGTCGCGGCGGCCCCTCGGCTACCGTGCCGGGATGAGCGCGAGTCCGTCGCTGGAGTTCCGCACCGATCCCGGCGAGTTCGTCGCCGTGGCCGGGGCTCATCTGGCCGCCGAGCCGGTCATCAACACCGTGGTGGCCACCGAGGCGTACCGGTCACAGACCAGGCGGGCCGAGCGGGTTGCCCCGGCCGACCCGGCCGACCGGCGGGGTTGGTGGCTCGTGGTCCGGGCCGACTCGGGCGCGGTGGTCGGTGCCGGGATGCGGACCGGCAGGTATCCGCCCTACCTGTTGTCGATGCCCGACACGGCCGCCGTGGCCGTCGCCCGGACGCTGCACGGCCGCGGCGAGCAGGTCCTCAAAATCAATGGCGTTCTGCCGGCGGTAGAACGGTGCGCCACCGAGCTGGCCCGGCTCGGCGGGGGCCGGGTCGAGGTCGCCCAGCACTCCCGGCTGCATGAACTGGGCGAACTGTCGGCGCCGGCCGCTGTGCCCGGCCGCCTGGTGCAGGCCACCGAGCATGACCTCGACCTCGTCGCCGAGTGGTTCGAAGCGTTCGACGGTGACGCTGCCGAACAGGCCGGCCGGCCCCGCGATGCCAGCCCGCACGACGCGCCCGACCGGGCCGAGTTGCTCGGCCGGATCCGCGCTGGCGGATTCTGGTTCTGGCTCGACGAGCGCGGCGAGCGGGTGCACCTCACCGGGGCCAACCCGCCGGCCCTCGGGGTGGCCCGGGTGGGCCCGGTGTACACGCCGCCAGCGCAACGCGGACGCGGCTGGGCCAGCAACGCGGTGGCCGAGGTGTCCCGGCGGATCCGCGCCAGGGGCGCCCGGGTGTGCCTGTTCACCGATCAGGCGAACCCGACCTCCAACCGGATCTACGCGGCCCTCGGCTACCGGCCGGTGGCCGACATGGCCAACCTGCTCATCGTCGGCTGACCGTCGCCCCGCGCGGGTCAGCGACACGACCCGAGTCCCCCTCAGGTGTAGCGGGCGCGCAGCTCGCCCCTGATCAGTTTTCCGGCGACGGTTCGCGGCAGGGAGTCGGCGAAGACCACCGACTTCGGCAGCTTGAACCGGCCGAGCCGGCTCGCGAGGAACGCGAGCAACTCGGCCGGCTCGACCTCGGCGCCGGGCCGCCGGACGACGATCGCCCGGCCGACCTCACCCCAGTGCTCGTCGGGCACCCCGATGACGGCGCACTCGGCCACCGCCGGGTGCCGGTAGAGGGCGTCCTCCACCTCGGCGGGGTAGATGTTCTCCCCACCGGAAATGATCAGATCGCCGATCCGGTCCCGGATCGTGACGTACCCGTCCTCGTCGGCCACCCCGACGTCGCCGGTCCGCAGCCAGCCGTCCGGGGACAGCGCCTCGGCCGTGGCGTTCGGCAGCCCCCAGTAGCCGGACATCACGGTCGGCCCGCGAACGAGAATCTCGCCCGGCTCGCCCGCTCCGGCGGGCGCGCCGTCCGGGCGGATCAGCCGCACCTCGGCGAAGAACACCGGCGTGCCGGCCGAGCCGGCCCGGCGCACGCTGTCGTCCCGGCGCAGCAGAAGCACCCCGGGGGACGCCTCGGTCAGGCCGTACCCCTGCAGGAAGCTGACCCCGCGATCCTGCCAGGCCGCGATGACCGCGGCGGGCACCGGGGCGCCGCCGCAGAGGGCCGACCGCACCGACCCGAGGTCCGCGCCCGGCCAGCCGGCCGCGCGGGCCATGGCCAGGAACATCGTCGGTACGCCGAACAGGTACGTCACCCGGTGCCGGGCCACGAGTTCGAGCGCCCGGTCCGGATCGAAGTGCGGGACCAGCACCACCCGGCCGCCCTTGAGCAGGGTGGGCAGCACCGTCTGGTTCAGCGCCGCGACGTGGAACATCGGCGCCACGACCAGCGTCACCTCGTCGGCGGCCAGGTCGACGTCGATGAGCAGGTTGAGGCAGTTCCAGGTGACGTTGCCGTGGGTGAGCAGCGCCCCCTTCGGTCGCCCGGTGGTGCCGGAGGTGTAGAGGATCATGCAGGTGTCGTCCGGCCCCACCTTGTCGCCGGGCTCGGCCGCGCCCTGCGCCGCGCCCCCGGCCAGCATCCGCTCGTACTCGGGGCCGACCTCGACGGTTCGCACGCCGGCGAGGTCGCGCAGCCGGGCCGCGGCCTCGGCCTGCTCCGGAGCCACCACCAGCACGCCGGCGCCGCTGTCGGCCAGCATGAAGGCCAGCTCGGGTACGGCGAGCCGCCAGTTGAGCGGCACGAAGACCGCGCCGAGCCGGCCGGCCGCGAACAGCGTCTCCAGGAACGCCGGATGGTTGGGGCCGAGGTAGCCCACCCGGTCGCCGCGCCGGACACCGAGCCCGGCCAGGCCGCGCGCCACCGCCACGGCCCGCCGGTGCAGGTGCGCGTACGTCCACTCGCGGTCGCCGTACACCACGGCCACCCGGTCCGGGGACATCCGCGCCCGGCGCTCGGTCCACGAGCCGATGCCCCGATCAGACATCGTCGCGTCCCAGTCGGAGCAGCCGGCCGCAGCAGCCTCGCACCCGCAGCGGCGTCGAGCCTGGTGGCACGGCCTCACCTCCATCTGGACGGCGGTCTGGTCCCTATCATGCGACACATAGATAATGGTCGCTGCTGCGGCGGATTGCCGTCCCACCGGGCGGTCGGTGTTCCGCCCGGGGGTGGTCGGGCCCACCTCGCGTCCGATTACCGGACGGACGGTGGGGCGCCCGGGGCAGCAGAGCAAAGCGTCCGGGTCGGGTGGTGGGGGAGCGGCGTCGCCGCCCGCCGGCTTGGCTGTTCCACCGCGTTTGCGCTGGTCAGGGACCCAGTAACGAGCGGGTGCCGACGTGCGGCACGACGATCGGACCGGCATCGCGGGGCGTCCGCGGAATGGGAACGGGTTGTGGCGCCGGTCCAGCAAGAGGCGGCCGCAAGCCGGGACGCTGGGACGCTAGCGAGGTTGCCCGGCCGGTGCGGGGGCGTCGGCCGGGCAGGCGCCGGGGGAGACGCCGGCGAACAGGTCGGCCACCGTGTGTGGGCTGATGTCCGGGGCGGGCTCCGCGGTGAACCGGGCCACCGTGGCCAGCACGTGCCGCAGCGCCGGCCCGGCGAGGCCGTCGTACACGGTCGCGAAGACCTCCCGGGCGTGCTCCCGGAGCCAGCCGGCGGGCATCAGCCGCATGGGCAGCCGGGGGTCCAGCGCCACGAAGCGCCGGTACGTCTCCATCACCTCGGTACGGGCCCGCAGCGCCTCCGTGCCGGAGACGGCGCCCGACCCGATCCGCGGCAGCAGGGGAGTCCACTGATCCACGAAGGACCGGTAGTGCTCGCCGATGGCCGCCACGTCCCAGGCGTCGAGCGGATCCCGGTCGGCCACCCCGGCCAGCGGGACGCCGCGGGCCCGGAACACGGTCATGGCGCCCCGGCTGATCCCGGTCAGCGCGGCGGCTGCGCGTTCGGGCTGGCCGTGCGGGGAGACCCACAGCCCGTCGTACAGCGGCGCGTAGCCGAGCCAGCGCAGCTGGGCGCGCAGCGCGCGTCGCTCGGCGTCCCCCTCGGTGGGCACCGAGAAGGCGATGAGGGTCCAGGTGCCGTCCCAGGACTCGGCCTGGGCGGCGAACCGCACCACGGACCGGCCGCCCACGGCGAGGGCCACGGCCGCCGGCTCGGTCAGCCGGTAGAAGGTGCTCCGCCCGCGGCGGCTGCTCCCGATCACGCCGCGCCGGGCCAGCCGGCTGATCGCGGTGCGAGCGGCGCCGCCGGTCACGCCGGACTCGGTCAGCAGCGCCACGATGGCCGCGGACGGCAACCAGGCCCGGGTCCGCAGGGTGTAGTCGGCCAGCAGCGTCACGGCCAGGCCCTGCGGCGATCCCCCGGCCTGCCGTCGGGGCAGGCGGACCGGATCGACGATGACGTCGGGGAGGATCTCGTCCAGATCGAAGGGGCGCGCCACGAGCGTCTCCGGCGTCCGGGGGCGGGTTCTCCGATCAACTCTAGCCGGAGCCCGGGCCGTGGCGACGATCAGACACATAGCATGTGGCCGATTGACAGTTTTTTGTCCGCTCGGGATACTCAGCGACGTATATCGATGAAACCCCGGGCCGTCCGGCCTCTCCGGCCCACCCGGACCACAACACACGAGGAGATGAGCGCGATGACGAGGATCCGCAGGGCCCTTGCCGGCCTGTCGGTGGCGCTGGCCGTGGGCGGCCTGTCGGTGCTGGTTCCGGCGCTGACCGGACCGGCCGCGGCCGCATCGTTGGTCCAGGTGACCAACTTCGGCAACAACCCCGGCGGCATGGAGATGCACATCTACGTGCCGGACAACCACCCGGCCAACCCCGCCATCGTGGTGGCCATGCACGGCTGCGGCGGCTCCGGGCCGGGCTTCTACTCGGGCAGCGAGTTCGCCTCGCTGGCCGACCGGTACGGCTACATCGTCATCTATCCGAGCGCCGAGCAGCAGGCCGGGTTCGGCAAGTGCTTCGACACGTGGTCGGACGCGGCCAAGCGGCGCGGCGGCGGCAGCGACCCGGTCTCCATCGTCTCGATGGTGACCTACGCCGAGCAGCACTACGGCGGCGACCCGAACCGGGTGTACGCCACCGGAAGCTCGTCCGGCGGCATGATGACCGACGAGATGCTGGCGCTCTACCCGGACGTCTTCAAGGCTGGCGCGGCGTTCATGGGCGTGCCGTTCAACTGCTTCGCCAACGCGGCCGACTATCCGCCCGGCAGCAGCAAGTGCACCGGCGGGAGCATGGACCGCACCCCGCAGCAGTGGGGCGACGCGGTCCGGGCGGCCTACCCGGGCTACACCGGTCCGCGGCCGCGGATCCAGCTCTGGCACGGCACCGCCGACACCCTGGTTCCGTACTCGCTGCTCCAGGAGGACATCGAGCAGTGGACCAACGTGTTCGGGCTGAGCCAGACGCCCACCCGGTCGGACACCCCGCAATCCGGCTGGAACCGCCGGCAGTACGCCGACTCCTCGGGCACCGTTCAGGTCGAGGCGTACAGCATCCAGGGCGCCGGCCACCAGCTGCCGATGTCCGGGATGGCCGCGGTGGCCATCGCGTTCTTCGGGCTGAACGGCGCCAACCCGACGACGCCGCCGCCCACCACGGCGCCCCCCACCACGGCGCCCCCGACCACGGCGCCGCCCACCACGGCGCCCCCGACGAGCAACCCGCCGACCGGCAACCCGCCGAGCGGCGCCTGCTCGGCGACGTACCGGACGATCAACTCGTGGTCCGGTGGTTTCCAGGGTGAGGTCACGGTGACCGCGGGCGGCGCGGCGGTCAACGGCTGGACCGTCCGGTGGACCCTGGCCGGCGGCCAGACCGTCACCCAGGTCTGGAACGGCACGCTGAGCGCCAGCGGAACCTCGGTGTCGGTGCGGAACGCGTCCTACAACGGCTCGATCCCGCCGTCCGGATCCACCACGTTCGGCTTCCTGGCCAACGGCTCCCCGTCCAACCCGACGCTGAGCTGCACCAGCCCGTAGCCGGACATGACGAACGGGTAGCCCGGTGTCCCCGGCCGGGCTACCCGTTCGCGTTCGCGGGACCCTAGTTGCGGGTCCACTTCTGGTCGGTCCCGCCGGTGCAGCTGGCCAGGACGATCGGGGTGCTGTTGGCGGTGCCGCCGCCGTTCGGGGCGAGGCAGAGTCCGGACTGGACGCCGGTGACGGTGCCGTCGCTGTTGGCGTTCCACTGCTGGTTCGTGCCGCCGTTGCAGTCCCAGATGATCACCTTGGTGCCCGGCGTGGTGCCCTGGCCGTAGGCGTCCAGGCACTTGCTGCCGTACACCTGGAACTGCTTGCCGGAGGTGTAGGTCCACTGCTGGTTGGCGCCGCCGTTGCAGTCCCAGAGGGTGACCTGGGTGCCGTTGGTCTGCGACTGGTTCGGCACGTCGACGCAGCGGCTGGCGCTGTTGTTGCGGAGCGGGCCGGTGGAGCCACCCGGGTTCGGGTTGCCGCCCGAGCCGGCCACCACGGACAGGTTGTCGAACTGCGCGGTCTCGCCCTGGCTGGTGCCGAAGCCCACCTGCCCGGCGCCGAACGTCGAATCGCTGGCCGTGCCCACCACGGCGCCGTCGACGGTGGCCGTGATGGCGCCGCCGGAGAACCCGAGGGCGAGGCTGTGCCAGCGGTTGGTGCCCAGCGCCGCGACGCTGCCGCTGCGCAGCGTGGTCAGCTGCCCGGCGGTGTTGTTGCGCAGAATCGACCAGGACCCGGTGTCGGTGACCCGCAGGAAGTAGCCGTTGTAGCGGCCGATCGGGTCCAGGTTCGTCGTGCCGACATGCCCTTCGAGCTGGGCGTAACCCGACTTCTCCAGCAGGACGTCCGCCGAGACGGTGTAGTTGCCCCAGTTCAGGTTCCCGCCGTAGGTGGCCGGGTCGGCGAGGGTCTTCCAGGTGATGGGGGCCTGCGCGGACATCTGCCGCAGGCACATGCCGGTCCGGCCGCCGCCGCAGGAGGCGGTCTCGAAGGCGCCCTGCATGTCCTGCAGGTAGCGCGGCATCCGGGCCGCCGGGTAGCTCTCGAAGTCGTCGGCGTACGGCAGGTTGAGCGAGCCCTGCGCGGGGCTGGCGGCCGTGCCCTTACCCTGCCCGGTGGTGGTGGTGATGCTGTAGAGGTAGCCGGGCTGGACGGTCAGCGAATAGTTGCCGCCCGACGGGGTGATGTCGGTGCTGTGCACGAAGAAGTCGCTCGCGTTGCTGGAGTTGAGGTTGGTGGCCCAGACGTGCACCGCCCCGGTGGACAGCCCGCCGGTGACGGTGAAGTTCAGCTGCTGGGCGGCCGTGGCGTCCATCGTCTCGATGATCGTGCTGTAGTCGCTGTTGTTGGTCGACTTCAGCGACACGTAGCTGCCGTTGTTGCGGTTGCCGCCGAGGTATCCGCTGGACGAGTCCAGGTAGTGCCAGCCGGGCGCGGTGAACTGGGTGGTGTGCGCGAGCGCCCAGCTGTCCTTGCCGACGGAATACCAGCCGGACCAGGGCTGGTTGGCCAGGATCAGTCCGACGGTGGCCCACGGGAGGTTCGGGGTGATCGCCGCGATCAGGTCCCAGTTGAGGTAGGCGACCATCTTCCCGTCGAGGTAGCCGCGGTTGATGCCCCGGGCGAGGGGCTTCGCGCCGTCGTTGTAGTCCTGCGAGCCGCCCTCGGAGTCCCACAGGGCCTCGCCGGAGTTGGTGGCGTTGGCCGACACCGTGCAGGTGGACTGCGCGGCGAGGTAGCCGCAGGGGTAGTGCCCGGACAGCACGTCGATCGCGTTCTTCAACGCCGAGTTGTTGACCACGGTGTTGGCCGGCCCCCAGTCGCCGGGCCAGGAGTCACCGAAAATGATCTTCACGCCTGCGTAGCCGTTGCTGTTCAACGCGTTGCGCAGGTTGATCGTCCAGTTCGCGTCGGTCTGCTTTTCGTTCTGCGCGGCGGTGATGTAGTCCATGGTCAGGTTGTGCTGTTTGGCGCAGCCCAGCCAGTCCACGAAATAATTGATCATGTCCTGGGACATGAAGGTGCCGTTGCCGATCCACCCCGGCGCGCCCCAGGGCAGGGCCGCCAGCTTGATGTTCGGGTTGCGGGCCTTGGCCTGCTCCATGATCCACCACTCGTACCCGCGGTTGCAGTTCAGGTCGCCGCGGGTGTGCTCGTGGCTGGGCTCCGACCCGGAGGTGGAGTTGGTGTCCCCACCCATCTCCACCTTGAGGATCTGCAACGCCGCCCCGTAACCGGGCTTGAACAGGTAGTCCAGGATCTGTCCGCGCTGCGGCTCCGGATAGTCGATCAGCAGGCGGCTGTTCCCGCCACCGCCGCTGACCGCGCCCACCCCGTCGAACGCCTTGCCTCCGGAGCCGCCGTTGATCGTGATCGACGTGGCCGCCAACGCCGGCGTCGCGGTCACCGCGACCAGACCGGTGGCGGCGACGACCGTGCCGACTATCGCCGCCCCCGCCGCCTTCCGGCCGCGGAGGAACTGCTGGAGTCTGGACATGGTGTGAGGTCCCTTCGGTGGTGGGTGGCGGTCAGCCGGCGGCGACGATCTTCCACTGCTGGTTGGTGCTGTTGGTGTCGCCGTACTGGACCAGCGGGGCGCCGCTGGCGCCGTTGCCGGCGCCGTCGACGTAGAGCCCGGTGGCGCGGTTGCGGATCCGTACGTTGTTGGCGTCGGTGAGCACCGACCACTGCTGGTTGGTGCTGCCGGAGGCCGCGTACTGGCCCACCGCGGCGCCGTTGCCGGTGCGGCCCATCCCGTCCAGATAGAGCCCGGTGGCGCGGTTGCGGATCCGGACGTAGCTGCCGTAGTTCTCCACGACCCACTGCTCGTTGGCGTTGGCCGCGTCGCCGCCCTGGGCGGCGGTCGATCCGTTGCCGGTGGCGCCCTGGCCGTCGACGTACCGGCCCGTGCTGGCGTTGCGGATCGCCACGTACGTGCCGCCGCCGTCGCCGATGCCCCAGGCGTACCGCAGCCGGGTCAGACCCGAGGCGTTGGGCAGGGTCAGCTGGATGCCCGAGCCGCTCCCGGTCCGGTTGGTCATGCTGTACCAGTCGCCGTCCCGCAGCCCGGGCCAGTACACGCTGCCCACCCCGAGGGTGCGCAGTTGGCTGCTCACCCCCCGGATGTAGTCGGCGAAGAAGGATCCGCTGGGGATGCTGTAGTCGATCGGGTCGTAGGTGACGCCGTTCTTGCTGCCCCGGGTCATCGGGCCGCCCCACTCGGTCACCACGGTCCGGCCGGCGTACGCGCCGATGTAGCCGTTGATGTGGTTGGCCCAGGAATTCTCGTCCTCGAAGCCGGCGAAGAACGAGTAGTCGTGGATGGCGATCAGGGTGCCGTTCAGCCGGGAGTCCCGACCCACCGGCGCGGCGTCCTGGGCGAGGCCGGACCCGTCCAGGATCACCCGGTCCCGCGGCACGCTCGGATACCGGTTCAGCCAGTCGTTGTACAGGTTGGCCAGGTCGGTGGCGCCGTACCCGGACGGCTCGTTGATGACCTCGAAGTAGGCGTTGGGGTTGCCGGCGTACTTCCCGACGATCCGGTCCCACATCTGGTAGAACGCGCTTCCGTTGGCCGGCCGCCCGCCGCTGTACGCCCAGTAGGTCAGGAACACGTTGCCCTTGCCGAGCGCGGTGTCGATGGCCCCGGTGTACGTCCCCCAGTAGCTGGCCACGGTCGGCTCGTTGACCGGCATCCGCACCGTGTTGGCGCCGGTGAGCGAGTACATCTGCCCCACGACCCGGTCGGCCACCGTGGCGGCCGAGGCGTACGTGTCGGCCGGCCCCAGGCCGGAGACGTAGAGGACGCCGTTGACGAAGTTGTCCCGCTGGTCGGCCCAGTTGACGCCCCGGAACTGGCTGGTGGCCGCGTCCGCCCGGTCCGGCCGGATGGCCACCGCGGCGACCGTGCCGACCGCGGCCAGCGCGCCGGCCAGCAGCAGCCCGAGGGTTCTGGACGGGCGCGTGCGGCGGGTTCGGAATCCGATTCGCATGTCTGTCTCCCCGGAGATCCTCGGCCTCAGCGCAGGGCCCACTGCTGGTTGGCGCCGCCGTTGCAGGACCAGAGGATGAGTTTGGTGCCGTTGGTGGTGCCGGCGCCGTTGGCGTCGAGGCACAGGCCGGATTGCACGCCGGTGATGGTGCCGTTGGCGTTGAGGTTCCATTGCTGGTTGGTCTGGCCGTTGCAGTCCCAGATGATCACGGTGGTGCCGTTGGTGGTGCCGCGGCCGTTGGCGTCCAGGCACTTGGTGCCGTACACCTGCAGTTGTTTGCCGGTGGTGTAGGTGAAGCGCTGGTTGGTGGCGCCGGAGCAGTCCCAGAGCTGGACCTGGGTGCCGTTGGTGGTGGTCGAGTTGGGCACGTCGACGCACCGGCCGGACTGCCCGCCCACGATCTGCTGACCACCGCCGGGCGGCGGGGTGGTCGGGCCGCCGGTGGGCGGCGGGGTGGTCGGGCTCGAGCCCTGCGGGCCGGCGTTGTTCATCACGGTCTGCGCGCCGGCGGGCCAGTTGCCGTTGCTCACCACCGTGTTGCCGGAGACCACGTTGCCCCGGTCACCGTTGCTGACGTTGGTGCTGCCGTTGGTCGACCAGTTGTTGGTGACGGTCCAGTTGCCCTGGTTCTCGCCGCCGCCGTAGTTGGCGGTGAGCCAGGTGCCGGTGTTCGAGAAGACGTTGTTGGTGACCGTGTAGTACTTCGATCCCTCGTCGAAGTAGACGCCGAAGTACCCGTTGGTCCGCAGGCAGTAGTTTTCGCTGATCAGCGCGTTCGGGTCCCAGCTGAGCGTGTAGATGCAGCCGCCGTCGTTCATCTGCTGCATGACGTCGTGGACGTAGTTGCCGATGACCCGGTTGTTGGACGCCGTGGTGGGGGTGGAGTATCGCGGCTGGTAGTTGTACAGGCCGCGGTTGGCGTACTGGTTGTTGCCGCCGGCGTCGTTGGCGCCCCAGCCGTACCCGATGGTCAGGCCCGAATACGGCAGGTTGTAGATCTCGTTGTGGCTGATCGTGGCGTTGGTGACGTATGTCGGCAGGACCGAGCTGATGCCCCGGTAGTCCACGCCGATGTCGTGGATTCGGCTGTTGCTGACCGTGATGTCCCGATTGATCATCCGGGAGTCGCTCGGGTGGTGGGCGTCGGCGCGTACCCCGCCGATGACCAGCCCGCCGGCCGCGTTCCGGGTGATCTCGGAGCGGGTGATCGTGATCCCGCTCGCGCCCAGCCCGACGCCGCTGGCGTGCGCGTTGGCGTCGTTGCCGATCCCGATCGCGGTCTGGCCCAGGTTGACGAACTGGGAGTCGCTGAACGTGATGGTGTTGGCCGCCGATATCTGCACCGCGGCCGGCATCTGGTACCAGTTCGGCCGGGCCGCCTCGAACTGCTGGCAGCCGGAGGAGCAGGCGCCGAAGGACGGCCAGGACCAGTTGCCGGCGATGTACGAGCCGGTCTGCTGGTCGACGTAGCCCTGGTTGCTGCTCGGGCCGAGCCAACTGGTGCCGGTGAAGGTGATGCCGGAGAACGCGATGTGGTGCGCCGGCGCGTCGTACGTGCCGCCGACGTCGACCAGGGACTGCACCAGCGGGAACTCGACGTCGACGCTGCTCATGTTCTCGCCGGACCGGGGGATGTAGTACAGCGTGCCGGTGCCGGTGTTGACGTACCACTCGCCGGGCGAGTCGAGGAACTCGTACGCGTTGGCCAGGTAGAACGGGCCGGCGCGGAACGGGCTCATCAGGGTGTCGTAGCCGAAGTTGTTGTTGTTCCACGCCGGCTGCTGCATGGTCAACATGCCACCGCTGATGCTCTGCACCGGCGAGTAGCGGTCGGTGAAGGAGTTCACGCCCTCCACCTCGACGCGGTTCTGGTTGGCCACGTTGTTCAGGTAGTTGAGATTCCCGTTGGTGATCCGCAGCCCGCTGGCCGAGGCGCTGAAGTCCGACCGGCTCACCTGGGTGCGCGCCCGGGTGGCGATCGCGCCGTTGACGTACAGCTGCCGGGTGTCCAGTCCCGCGCCGACGCTGGCCTGCCAGATGTTCTTCCCGGCGTCCGCGACCGACCAGCCGGTGACCTGCTTCGCCCCGCTGATCGCCGGGTGCGCGCCGGGAGCGGCCTGCCAGCGCACGGTGTGCCCGCCGGTGCCGGAGTCGGCCGCGGTGAAGCGCAGCGGCGAGGTCACCCGGTACACCCCGTCGGCGAGCTGCACCACGATGTCGTCCGACATGCCGCCGACCGCCGCCCGCACCGCGGCCTGCGCCCCGGACAGCGAACAGGGTTGCTCGGCCGAGCACGCGCTGCCGGCGCCGCCCGGTGCGGCGTACAGGGTGGTGGTGGCCGCCAGCGCCGGGCCCGCGAGGGCCACCGCGGCGCCCGCGGCGGTCAGGGCCGCGGCGGCGAGGCAGGCCAGGACCGGCCTGCGCGGGGGCGGTACGGAAGTCTGCACGGGTGCTCCTCGGGTCGAAAGAGGGCGAGCGGGGATGGCCGAGCGGGGACGCATGGGATCCGCGGCCGCCCGAGGCCGCGGGGGATCCAGCGCGAGGTGACGTCGACCGGGTGCCCGAGGCCCGGTGCCGCGTCCTGTCGGGTACGACTGACAGCCCGTCAATCGAACCGGCTCGGCCCGAACATAGGCCCGCCTAAAGCGGGTGTCAAGCAGCGTTCATCGATGTATTCGGGCCGGGCGAGGGTCGCCGTCGGGACGGATCCGGTTTGCCTCCGGCGGCCGAAACGGCAGCCCGAGGCGGTTGATGGCCGGCCGGATCCGACCGTCGGACCCTGCGCGCGCGGCCGGTCCGATCGGTAAGGCGGGGTAAATGAGTATGAAATATCTCCGTTGCCCGCTCCTCCCTCCCGCGACGCCGGTCGGCGGCCGTTTCGGCGTCGTGTCCGGGCGGTGTCGGCGGGAACCCGCTGTTGACTCTGGCAATGTTATCGATAACATCGATAAAGTTGTTTCTTTGAGTGGCCGTCGTGTCATCGCCCCGAAGGGAGAGCCGGATGCAGCTCGCAGGCGGAAACACGGATCCCCCGCGCCGTCCGTGGCGCCGCTGGTCGTTCGGGGCGGCGGCGCTGCTGCTGGTGCTCAGCGGCGCCGTCTGGTTCGTCGGCGTCCCCCTGGCGCCGCCGGCCCAGGCGCTCGGCAACGGGCTGGCGCTGACCCCGCCCATGGGCTGGAACGACTGGAACGCGTACGGCTGCAACGTGTCGGAGACGCTGGTCAAGCAGACCGCCGACAAGATCGTGTCAGCGGGCCTGGCCGCGGCCGGCTACCAGTACGTGAACATCGACGACTGCTGGATGCAGCACAGCCGCGACGGCAGCGGAAACCTCCAGCCGGACTACGCCAAGTTCCCGGACGGCATCTCCGGCACCGCGGCCTACGTCCACTCGAAGGGCCTGAAGCTGGGCATCTACGAGGATGCCGGCACCGCGACCTGCGCCGGCTATCCGGGCAGCCTGGGACACGAGACGCAGGACGCGCGGCAGTTCGCGGCCTGGGGGGTCGACTATCTCAAGTACGACAACTGCAACAACAACGGCAGCAGCACCACCCAGCAGTACATCCAGCGATACTCGGCCATGCGTGACGCGCTGGCCGCGACCGGCCGGCCGATCGTCTACAGCATCTGCGAGTGGGGCGTGAACGCCCCGTGGACCTGGGCGGGCGACGTCGGCAACCTGTGGCGGACCACCGGGGACATCGGCGCCAACTACAACAGCATGCTGTCGATCTTTCACCAGAACGTGGGGCTGGACGCGTACGCCAAGCCCGGCGCGTGGAACGACCCGGACATGCTCGAGGTCGGCAACGGCATGTCGGCCACCGAGGACCGGAGCCACTTCAGCCTGTGGGCCGAGATGGCCGCCCCGCTGCTGGCCGGAAACAACCTGGTCAACGCCAGCTACACCACGCTGTCGATCCTGGGCAACCGGGACGTGATCGCGGTCGACCAGGACTCGCTGGGCCGGCAGGGCCGGATGGTCAGCTCGTCCGGCGGGTTGGACGTGCTGGCCAAGCCGCTGTCCAACGGGGACGTCTCGGTGGTGCTGTTCAACGAGAACAGCGGCACGGCCACCATCAGCACCACGGCCGCGGCCATCGGCAAGAGCGGCGCCAGCAGCTACGCGCTGAAGGACCTGTGGTCCGGGGCCACCAGCAGCACCACCGGCACGATCAGCGCCAGCGTGCCCGGGCACGGCGTGGTGATGTACCGGGTCTCCGGCGGCACCACCGGCACGCCCAGCCCGACGCCCACGCCGAGCGGCTCGACCTTCGCGCTGCGCGGCGTCGGCTCCAACCGGTGCCTGGACGACCCGAACGGCGGCACCACCAACGGCGTCCAGCTGCAGATCTGGGACTGCACCGGCGGCGCCGGCCAGCGCTGGACATACACCGGCTCGGGGCAGCTGCAGGTGGTCGGCAAGTGCCTCGACGCCTACAACAACCAGACCAGCGCCGGCACCAAGGTGATCCTCTGGGACTGCAACGGGCAGACCAACCAGCAGTGGCGGATGAACTCCGACGGCACGGTCACCGGGGTGCAGTCCGGGCTGTGTCTGGACGTCACCGGCGCGGCGACCGGCAACGGCGCCCTCGTCGAGCTGTGGACCTGCAACGGCCAGAGCAACCAGCGGTGGACCCGGGTCTGACCGACACCGCGCCGCAGCACGCCGGGCCGGCCGGCCGCGAGCAATCGCGGCCGGCCGGCCGCTTTCGTGGCGCGTTCCCCGAGCGTGCGGGACGGTCGACCGGCGGGATGGGGGCTTCCATCGGACCCTTTCCAATCGAACATCACTCGCGTACCGTCGCGGGCCTTGGGTGAAGGAGGACCGCCATGCCTCGACCCGTCGATCCGCCGGACCGGCCCGCCGACCTCGAACAGTTCGGCTACCGCCAGGAGCTGAGCCGCTCGCTGAGCTTCACCGACCTGCTCGTCTACGGCCTGATCTTCATGGTCCCGATCGCCCCGTTCGGCATCTTCGGCAGCGTGTTCGCCGGCTCCGGCGGGATGGTGGCGCTGGCGTACGTGATCGGCATGGTGGCCATGATGTTCACCGCGCTGTCGTACTCGCAGATGGCCCGCGCCTTCCCGATGGCCGGCTCGGTCTACAGCTACGCCGGGCGCGGCATCGCGCCGCCGGTGGGCTTCCTGGCCGGCTGGGTGATCCTGCTCGACTACGTCCTGGTGCCCGGCCTGCTCTACCTGGTAGCCAGCGTGGCCATGCACTCCCTCGTGCCGGCCCTGCCGGTGTGGCTCTGGCTCGCCGGGTTCGTGCTGCTGAACACGGTGGTCAACTACTTCGGCATCGAGCTGACCGCCCGGGTCAACCGGATCATGCTGGCGGCCGAGGCGGTGGTGCTGGCCATCTTCCTGGTCATCGGCGTGGTGGCGCTGGCTCAGGGCAAGGGGCGGGGCTTCTCGCTGCGGCCGCTCTACGACGCCGGCACGTTCTCCTGGCCCCTGGTGTTCGGCGCCGTCTCGGTGGCCGTGCTGTCCTTCCTCGGCTTCGACGGCATCTCGATGCTGGCCGAGGAGAACCGGGAGGAGGCCCGGCAGATCGGCCGGGCCATGGTGGGCGCGCTGCTGCTGGCCGGGGTGCTGTTCATCGTGCAGACCTGGGTGGCCGCGCTGCTCGTACCGGATCCGGCCGGCCTGCTCGACAAGGGCGACCCGGAGGGGACGGCCTTCTACGACGCGGCCCGGGTGGCCGGCGGCGGCTGGCTGGCCGGCCTCACCGCGCTGGCCACGGCCATCGCCTGGGGCTTCGCCAACTCCCTGGTGGCCCAGGCCGCCACCTCCCGGCTGCTGTACGCGATGGCCCGCGACCGCCAGATGCCGTCGTTCCTGGCCCGGATCAACCCGCGGCACCGCGTCCCGGCCAACGCCACCCTGCTGGTGGCGGTCCTGTCGCTGGCGCTCGGTCTCTACATGGCCAGCCGGGACGACGGCATCTCGCTGCTGTCCACGCTGGTCAACTTCGGGGCGTTGACCGCGTTCCTCGCCCTGCACGTCTCGGTGGTGGTGCACCACGTCGTGCGGCGGGGCAGCCGGGACTGGTGGCGGCACCTCATCGTGCCCGTCATCGGGTTCGCCATCCTGCTCTACGTCGTGATCAACGCGCGGGTCGCGGCCCAGGTGCTCGGCTTCATCTGGCTCGGCATCGGGGTGATCGTGCTGGTGGTCCGGTACGCCACCGGCCGGCCGCCGGAACTGCCCGCCCTGGCCGGCGCCGACCCGGACGCCTCCACCGAGCCGACAAAGGAAACCGCATGACCGAGGTCGTCACCTACCGGCCGGGGCCGGAGGAGCTGTCGTACACCTTTGGCGGCCGGGACCCGGTCCGCCGGGTCCGGCCCGGCACGGTGGTCGAGCTGTACACGGAGGACTGCTTCGGCGGCCGGGTACGCGGGGTCGACGACCTGCCGTCCCGAGTGTGCGAGTTCCCGTTCCTCAACCCGGTGACCGGGCCCATCCACGTCGAGGGCGCCGAGCCGGGGGACACCCTCGCGGTGCACGTGGTGGCCATCGAACCGGCCCGGGACTGGGCGGTCTCCAGCACGTTCCCGCACTTCGGCGCGCTGACCGGCACGCACGCCACGGCCACCCTGCACCCGCCGCTGGACGAGCTGGTCTGGCTGTACGAGGTGGACCGCGCGGCCGGCACGGTCACCTACCGGGCCCGGCGCGGTGACTTCACCGTCGCGCTGCCGCTGGACCCGATGCACGGCACCATGGGGGTGGCGCCGGCGGCGTTCGAGTCGCGGATGACGATCGTGCCGGACGCGCACGGCGGCAACATGGACTCGCCCGAGCTGCGGGCCGGGGTCACGGCGTACTTCGGGGTGAACGTGCCGGGCGCGCTGTTCGCGGTGGGGGACGGGCACTGCCGGCAGGGCCACGGCGAGGTGTGCGGCACCGGGGTGGAGGCCGCGATGAACACCACCGTGATCCTCGACCTGATCAAGGGCGCGCCGACGCCGTGGCCACGGCTGGAGACCGACGACGTCCTGCTGAGCACCGGCTCGGCCCGGCCGCTGGAGGACGCGTACCGGATCAGCCAGCACGACCTGGTGACCTGGGTGGCCGCGCTGGCCGGGCTGGACCTGCTCGACGCGTACCAGCTGGTCAGCCAGGCCGGTACGGCGCCGGTGGGCAACGTCTGCGACCCGAACTACACGATGCTGGCCGGCATCCCGAAACGCTACCTGGGCCGGACCAGCGCGTACGAGGGTGTGCACGCGCGGCTGCGGGCGATCGCGGGGGAGTACCTGGCGCACCGCTGAGGTGACCGGCCGCCGGTCGTCCGGGCCCCGCCCGGCCGCCGGTCGTCGGGGCCCCGCCCGGCCGGCGGCGCGGAGCCAGGTCGGCCGGAGCGCCGGCCGGTCAGCCGGGGCCGAGCAGGTCGGCGGCCAGGGTGCGGTGGGTGACCAGGCCGCTCAGCATGCCGCTGCGCAGCGCCGCCCGCACCGCCGGCGCCTTGGCGACGCCGTACGCGATGCCGATGACGTCGGGCACGGCCCGCAGCTCGGCCGCGGAGATCCCGATCATGCGGTCGGTGAGCCCGGCCCGCACCGGTACGCCGTCGGTGTCGATGAGCACCCCGGAGATCTCGGCGCGGCCGCCGAGCCGGTCCACCAGCCGGCGGTCCCGTTCGCTGGCGGCGTCGTGGATGGTGGACTCGCCCGGCGCCCAGCGGCCGATCCCGACGACCGCCTTGGTGACGGCGTCGAACCGGGCGAAGGCGCGGGCGATCTCGGGCTGCTTCCGCATGGCCCGCGCGGTGCCGGCGGTCGGCACCACCAACGGAGCGTGGAAGAAGTACGCGGGCCCGCCCGCGGCGCGCGCGGCCTGCCGGACCAGGTCCACCGAGCTGTCGTGCAGGTCGGGCTCGGCGAGCGAACCGGTCAGCTGCACGACCGGGACGCAGGCCAGCCGCCGCAGGGCCGCGGTCATCGCGCCGACGGCGCGCGACCAGGCCAGGCCGAGGACGTCGGTCGGCACGACGATCTCGGTGAGCAGGTCCGCGGCCGCCGCACCGACCTGGCGGCGCGGGGACGGCTCGTCCTCGGCGTCCACCACCACGGCGTGCCGCAGCCCGAACTCGCGTTGCAGCCGGGCGGACAGCTCGACGTCGACGGCGCCCGGGTAGCCGATCTCGATCCGGACGATGCCGCTGGCCCGGGCGCTGGAGATCAGCCGGGCCACCTTGAACCGGCTGAGCTGGAACTCGTCCGCGATCTCCACCTTGGACCGGCCGTCCAGGTAGTAGCGCCGGGCCACGGAGGCGGTCAGCACGAGTTCCGCCGGACCGCCGGCGAACGGCGTGGACATCGACGGCTTCCTCTCTGTTGCTCATCTGAGCGGACGTATCGACCAGTGTGGCACGGACCGTTGACGACTCGACCCGGAGGCCAGCAGACTACGAACGAGCACCAGGGCGCTCATCTGCGCGGGCCGGCGGCGCTGCCGGCCGCACCGGGAGGCAGCGATGGCTCGACGGAACCCAGTTCGGATCGCCGCGCTCGGCCTGGTCACCGCGCTCGCGGCGACCGGGTGCGCGGGTTGGGGCGGCGGGGTCAGCGGCGGGAGCAGCAGCAGCATCAACGTGCTGATGGTGAACAACCCGCAGATGGTGGATCTCCAGCGGCTCACCGCGGCGAACTTCACCCGGCAGACCGGCATCCAGGTCAACTTCACGGTCCTGCCGGAGAACGACGTCCGCGACAAGATCAGCCAGGAGTTCTCCAGCCAGGCCGGCCAGTACGACGTGGCCTCGCTATCGAACTTCGAGATCCCGATCTACGCCCGCAGCGGATGGATCGCGCCGCTTGACGCGTACATCGCCGCGGACCAGCAGTTCGACCAGGCCGACATCCTCAAGCCGATGACGCAGTCGCTCACGGCCGACGACGGCAAGATCTACGGGGAGCCGTTCTACGGCGAGTCCTCGTTCCTGATGTACCGCAAGGACGTCCTGCAGGCCAGGGGCGTCACCATGCCGGCCAACCCGACCTGGCAGCAGGTGGCCGACATCGCGGCGCGGATCGACAACGCCCAGCCCGGGATGCGGGCCATCTGCCTGCGCGGCCAGCCCGGCTGGGGCCAGCTGTTCGCGCCGCTCACCACCGTGGTCAACACGTTCGGCGGCACCTGGTTCGACAAGGACTGGACGCCGCGGGTGAACGCGCCCGAGTTCCGCGCGGCCACCCAGTTCTACGTCGACCTGGTCCGGGCGCACGGCGAGCCCGGCGCGGCGCAGGCCGGCTTCACCGAGTGCCTCAACAACACCGTCCAAGGCAAGACGGCCATGTGGTACGACGCCACGTCCCCGGCCGGCTCGCTCGAGGCCGCCGACTCGCCGGTCAAGGGCAAGATGGGGTACGCCCCGGCGCCCGTCGCGCAGACCCGCAGCTCCGGCTGGCTGTACGCGTGGGCCTGGGGCATCCAGCAGGCCAGCCGCAAGAAGGACAACGCCTGGAAGTTCGTCTCCTGGGCCTCCAGTCGGCAGTACGAGGAGCTGGCCGGCGGCCAGCTCGGCTGGTCCCGGGTGCCGGCGGGCAAGCGCGCCTCGACGTACCGGAACGAGAAGTATCTCGCCGAGGCCGGCGCGTTCGCCGAGCCCACCCGCCGGGCCATCGAGAGCGCCGATCCGCGCAACCCGGGGGTCCAGCCCCGGCCGGCCATCGGCATACAGTTCGTCGACATTCCGGAGTTCACCGACCTGGCCACCCAGGTGTCCCAGGACGTCAGCTCGGCGATCGCCGGCCGGGAGAGCGTGCCGGCCGCGCTGGACAAGGGGCAGCGACTCGCCAGGGACGTGGCCGAGCGCTACCAGGCCCGCGAGAGCAAGTAGGAGGCCGGCCATGACCGTCGCGGTAGAGAAGACTTCGGAACGGCGTCACCGGGCGCCGGCCACCGACCGCCCGCGCGCCCCGCGCCGGGCCGGGGACTGGGCCCGGCGGGCGCCGCTGCTGCCCGCCCTGCTCTTCCTGATCATCGTGACCCAGTTGCCATTCGTGGCCACGCTGGTCATCTCGTTCATGGACTGGAACGCCTACTATCCGGCCGAGCGCCGGTTCGCCGGCCTGGACAACTTCCGCCGGGTCTTCACCGACATCAACATGCGCAACGCGGTGGTCACCACCATCCTGCTGACCGTGGCGGTGGTCCTGGTCAGCCTCGTCCTGGGGCTGCTGATCGCCCTGCTGCTGGACCGCCGGTTCCGGGGCCGCGCGGCCGTGCGCACCATGCTCATCGCGCCGTTCCTGGTGGTGCCGGTGGCGGCCGCCCTGCTGTGGAAGCACGCGCTCTACAACCCCGGGTACGGCCTGTTCAATGGGCTGCTGACCGGGCTGTGGCGGCTGTTCGGCGCGGACCGGCCGCCGCAACCGGACTGGATCTCCTCGATGCCCCTGCCGGCGGTCATCGCCGCGCTGGTCTGGCAGTGGACGCCGTTCATGATGCTGATCCTGCTGGCCGGGCTGCAGAGCCGGCCGCTGGACGTGATCGAGGCCGCGAGGGTGGACGGCGCCACGTCCTGGGAGATCTTCCGCTATCTCACCTTCCCGCACCTGCGGCAATATCTCGAGCTGGGCGGCCTGCTCGGGTCGATCTACGTGGTGCAGAACTTCGACGCCGTCTTCACCATCACCTCCGGCGGCCTGGGCACGGCCAACCTGCCGTACACGATCTACCAGATCTTCTACACCGCCCACGACTACGGGCGGGCCTCCGCCGCGGCGGTGGTGGTCGTGGTCGGCACGATCATCATCGCCACGTTCGCGCTGCGTACCGTGTCCACGCTGTTCCGGGAGGAGACCGCGCGATGAGTTCGATCACCGACACCGCGCCCGTGCCGGCCACCCGCACCGCCGGCGGAGCGCCGCGGGCGCGCCAGCGGGAGCGCGGCGGCCTGGTGCTGACGGTGCTGGCCTGGCTGGTCGGCGTCGTGTTCGTGCTTCCGGTGCTGTGGATGCTGCTCACCTCGCTGCACAGCGAGCCGGACGCGGCCACCAACCCGCCGTCGCTGGCGGCCCCGCTGACCCTGCAGGGCTACCGGGACTTCTTCGGCTCCTCGACCGGGGCCAGCCCCTGGCCGCCGCTGGCCAACTCGCTGTCCGCGAGCCTGGTGTCGACCGCGCTGGTGCTGCTGCTCGCCATCCCGGCCGCGTACGCGCTGTCGATCCGGCCGGTGCGGAAGTGGACGGACGTGCTGTTCTTCTTCCTGTCCACCAAGATGCTGCCGGTGGTGGCCGGCCTGCTGCCGATCTACCTGTTCGCCCAGCGGGCCAGCCTGCTCGACAACATCTGGCTGCTGATCATCTTTTACACCTCGATGAACCTGCCGATCGCGGTCTGGATGATGCGGTCCTTCCTGGCCGAGGTGCCGGTGGAGATGCTCGAGGCCGCGGCCATGGACGGCGCCGGGCTGCCGCGTACGTTGCGGGCCGTGGTGGCGCCCGTGGTGATGCCCGGCATCGCGGCCACCTCGCTGATCTGCTTCATCTTCAGCTGGAACGAGCTGCTGTTCGCTCGGGTGCTGACCGGTACGGTGGCACAGACCGCCCCGGTCTACCTCACCGGCTTCGTGACCAGCCAGGGCCTCTTCCTGGCCAAGGTCTGCGCGGCCGCCGTGGTGGTGTCGCTGCCGGTGCTGGTGGCCGGGTTCGCCGCCCAGGACCGGCTGGTCCAGGGCCTGTCGCTGGGAGCCGTGAAGTGACCGCACTGACCGAGGCCAACCTGGGCGCGCTGGGGGACCGGCTGCCGGTTCTCCGGTACGACCGGAGCCGGTTGCGCACCGGGATCGTGCATTTCGGGGTCGGCGGCTTCCACCGGGCGCACCAGGCCATGTACCTCGACCGGCTGATGGCCGGGGGCGAGGCGCTGGACTGGGCGATCTGTGGGGTGGGCGTGCTGCCCGCCGACCGGCGGATGCGGGACGCGCTGGCCGCCCAGGACGGGCTGTACACGCTCGTGGTGAAGGACCCGGACGGCGGGCTCGCGGCCCGGGTGGTCGGCTCGATCCGGGATTACCTGTTCGCCCCGGACGACCCCGCGGCGGTGGTGGCCCGGCTGGCCGACGAGCAGACCCGGATCGTGTCGCTGACCGTCACCGAGGGCGGCTACAACTTCTCGCCGGTCACCGGGGAGTTCGACGCCGGCCAGCCCGACGTGGCGCACGACCTCACCGCCGACGCGCCGCCGCGTACCGTGTTCGGTCTGGTCACCGCGGCGTTGCGGCGGCGTCGGGAGCGCGGCCTGCCCCCGTTCACGGTGATGTCCTGCGACAACATCCAGGGCAACGGCGACGCCGCGCGGCGCAGCTTCGTGGCCTTCGCCCGGCGCCTGGACCCGGACCTGGGCGCCTGGGTGGCCGCCGAGGTGGCCTTCCCCAACAGCATGGTCGACCGGATCACCCCGGTGACCACGCCGGAGGACATCGCCGAGGTGGAACGCCGGTTCGGGGTGGCCGACCGGTGGCCGGTGGTGTGCGAGCCGTTCACCCAGTGGGTGCTCGAGGACCGCTTCCCGGCCGGCCGGCCGCCGCTGGAGCACGTCGGGGTCCAGCTGGTGGCGGATGTCGAACCGTACGAGCTGATGAAGCTGCGCCTGCTCAACGCCAGCCACCAGGCGCTGTGCTACTTCGCCCACCTGTGCGGATACCGGCTGGTGCACGACGCGGCCCGGGACCCGCTGTTCGCCGACTTCCTGCTGGCCTACATGGACCGGGAGGCGACCCCCACGCTCGCGCCGGTGCCCGGGGTGGACCTGGCCGCGTACAAGCGGGAGCTGATCGAGCGGTTCTCCAACCCCGGCGTCCGGGACACCGTGGCCCGGCTGTGCGCCGAGAGCTCCGACCGGATCCCGAAGTGGCTGCTGCCGGTGGTGCGGCACAACCTCGCGCACGGCGGCGAGGTGCGCCGCTCGGCGGCCGTGGTCGCGAGCTGGGCCCGGTACGCGGAGGGCGTCGACGAGCAGGACGAACCGATCGAGGTGGTGGACCGGCTCGGGGACAGGCTGACCGCGGCCGCCCGCCGGCAACGCGCGGAGCCGCTGGCGTTCCTGGCCGACCGGGAGCTGTTCGGCGACCTGATCGAGCAGGAGCGGTTCGTGGCGGCGTACCGGGCCGCGCTGGACTCGCTGCACCACAAGGGCGCCCGGGAGACCCTGCGGGAGCTGGTCGCGGCGCCCTGAGCCGGCCGACCGTAGGGTCGCGCCCGGCTCGCGGATCCGGTGCCCGGCGTGCCGGCGGGCCGCCTCCGGCTGGGCGACCCGGCTGCGGCTGGGCGACCCGGCTGCGGCTGGGCGACCCGGCTGCGGCTGGGCGACCCGGCTGCGGCTGGGCGACCCGGCTCCGGACGGGTGACCGACCCGGCTCAGCCCGGGGCGATGCCGGCGAGGAGCGTGTCGATGATGTCCGGGACGCCCCTGGCCAGCTCGCCCCGGGCCACCCCGCCGACGACTTCGGCGAACCCGAGCATCATGGCCGAGCCGATGATCATCGTGACCGTGGCGTCGAGCGGAAAGTCGCCGAGCCGGCCGAGCCGTCGCTCGCCGGTGAGGTAGTCGGCGAGCGGTCCGATCAGTCGGTGGTGCCCCATCGGCTCCCGGTGGATCTCGACCATGAACCTGTGCAGCAGCGTGGGCTCGGACATCAGCCCGGTGACCACGGGCAACGTGTCGGCGATCAGCTTGTGGACGGCCTCCGCGTAGCTGACCAGGTTGGCCCGCACCTCGCCCGTGCCCGGCGCCGGCAGATCCCGCTCGAACGTGGCCAACTCGCCGGCGTACCGGCGCAGCAGGGCCGCCACCAGCAGGTCGTACTTGTCGGCGAAATAGTTGTAGAGCACCCCGTCCGACACGCCGGCGGCACGGGCGATCTCCCGAGTGGTGATGGCGCCGACCTGCCGCTCGGCGAGCAGCCGTTCCGCCGTGTCGACCAGCTGCTGCCGCAGCGCGACGGCCGGGTCGTCGCCGGCCCGGCCGCGCGTGGCTCTGGCCCGTCTAGGTGACATCGCGCCTAACGGTAACGGACGCGGCCAGCAGGACGAACACGGCCGCGTAGCCGGCCAGGGCCAGGCCGCCCGCCCATTGCGGCAGCAGGTCGATCCCCGGAAACGGCACGCCCTCCAGCGCCTGCGCGCTGCGGAACGGCAGCCAGCGGCCGAGGTCGCCCAGCAACTGCCCGGCGATGCCCTCGACCAGGGCCAACCACGCCAGTGCCGCCGCGACGGCCGCCGTGACGTTGCGGATCAGCGCGCCAACCCCGACGCCGACCGCCGCGAAGCAGGCGTTCCAGGCCACGCAACCGGCGACGGTGCCCCAGATCGCGGACGAGCCGAGATCCAGGGCGCCGCCCCTGGCGCTCAGCCACACGGCCGTGGCGGTCATCGCCACCACGGAGCTCACCAGGCCGAAGACCACGCCGGCGGCCGTGTGCACGGCGAGCTTGGCGGCGATCACCCGGCCACGACGTGGGGTGCCGAGGTAGGTGTCGGTGATGGTCCGGTGCCGGTACTCGCCGGCCACGGCGAGGATCCCGAGCAGCAGGGAGAAGAGCGACACCAGCCCGGCGTGCGCGACGGCACGTCGCGCGGTGACGGGATCGGCGGCGTCCGCTCCGCCGCCGAGGAACAGTCCGCTCACCCCGGCCACGATGACCAGTTGGGCGGCGAGCAGCAGCATCAGCGGAGCGCGTACGCTCCGAAGCTTGTCGATCTCGGTGCGCATGGTTGCCTCCTAGTCGGCTGCGGTGAGTTCGAGGAACGCGGACTCCAGTGAGTCGCCCAGGCCGTCCAGGGAGCCGGCGTACCGCAGCCGCCCCCGGTCGACGATCACGACCTGATCGACGGTCTGCGCGACCTCGCTGAGGACGTGGCTGGAGACCACGATGGCGCGCCCGCGGCCCGACAGCTCCCGCAGCAGCCCCCGCAGCCAGGCCATCCCCGCCGGATCGAGGCCGTTCGCGGGCTCGTCCAGGATCAGCACCTCCGGATCGCCGAGCAGGGCCCCGGCCAGCCCGAGCCGTTGCCGCATGCCCAGGGAGTAGCCGCGGATCCGTCGGTCGGCGGACTCCGACAGCTGGACGAGGTCGATCACCTCGTCGATCCTGGACGATGCGGCCCTCGCCGGGCCGGCGAGGATCCGCAGGTGGTCCCGGCCGGTGCGACCCGGATGAAGTCCGGTCGCCTCGAGCACGGCGCCCACCGTGCGGCGCGGGTGAGGCAGGTCGGCATACCGGCGCCCGCCGATCAACGCCGTGCCCGCCGTGGGGGTCACCAGGCCCAGGGCCATCCGCAGGGTGGTCGTCTTGCCGGCCCCGTTCGGGCCGAGAAAGCCGGTGATGACGCCGGCGGGCGCCTCGAAGGACAGCTCCGAGACGGCGTGCACCGCGCCGAAGTGCTTGGTCAGTCCGCGGACCGACAGGTCAGCCATGATCCCTCCTCGCCTGTGAGCGTACGCTCATGAACAAGCGCTCATGAGCATACGCTCATTTGCGCCGGGACGGGGGTCGGGACCGCCGCGGACCCGCCGGCATCGCCGGGCGGGTGGGGCGCCGCAGGGAGGGCGCAAATGGACCGGGCCGGTCGCCGCATCGCTGCGGCGGCCGGCCCGGCGGGCGGTGCGGTGGATCAGCCGAGGGTCAGCGCGGTGTCATCGACCACGAAGGACGTCTGCAGGGAGCTGTCCTCGGTGCCGCTGAACGAGACGGTGACCGTCTGGCCGGCCAGCGACGAGACGTCGAACGACTTCTGGCTGTAGCCGCTCGCGGCGTTGACGTTGGAGTAGGTGGCCAGGGTGGTGGAACCGGCCTTCACCGTCAGCTTGTCGTACGCCGTGCTGCCGGACTCCGCGGTGTCGATGTGCAGCCAGAAGCTGAGGGTCGCTCGGCATCCGGCGGGGATCGTCACGGACTGGCTGGCCGTGTCGGTGTGGGTGGTGCCGTAGCCGTTCAGCCAGGCCTTGTAGCTGCCGCTGTGCGCCGGCTCCGAGGCGGAGCTGTCGATCACGCCGGAGGTGGTGGACCAGCTGACGTTGCCGGACTCGAAGCCGGGGTTGGCCAGCTTCTGGCCAGAGCAGCCCCCGCCACCGGTGCTGGTGGGCGTCGGGGTGGGGCTCGGCGTGCCGCCGGTGCAGGTCGGGTCGCCGGACTGGGCCGGCACGCTCACCGCGTCCCACGCCGCCTTGACCGTGTTGAACTGGGTGCAGCTGCCCGGGAAGAGGTTCTTGGCCGCGGTCAGCGTCCAGGTGCGGTACTTCAGGTACGACGACGAGCTGGTCTTGAGCAGCATGGCGTTGTACATGATCTTCATGGCGTTCTGGATGCCCAGACCGGTGATCGTGGTGCCGTTGCAGGTGCTGCTGGTGGGCTGGCCGTTGGTCGGGTTGGTGCCCTCAGCGAGCAGGTAGAACCAGTGGTTGCCCGGGCCGGCCGCGGCGTGCACCTCCTGGGTCGGGATGCTGCTGGAGTAGCAGTTCGAGTCGCCCAGCGCCGACGGGTTGTACATGTTGCGGATCGGGCCGCTGCCGACCAGGTTGATCGTCTCGCCCACGGTGAAGTCGGGCGTGTCGTAGCCGGCGGGCTCATTGGCGTACCACTCGGTGGCCGCGCCGAAGGTGTCCGCCACGAACTCCTGGGTGTTGCCGTTGGAGATGCCGCCCGGCGTGTGGTCGTCCACGCCGTGCCCCATCTCGTGGCCGACCACGTCCAGCGAGCTGATCCACTGACCGGCGGTGTTCTTGCCGATCTGGACCTGGGTGCCGTCGTAGTAGGCGTTCTGGTCGTTCAGGCCGACCCGCATCGGCCACGAGCCGCCGCTGCCGTCCATGGCGTTGCGGCCGAGCCACTGCGACAGCATCTTGACCTCGGTCTGGGCCACGAACAGCGCGTCGGCGCAACCGGTCTCCCGGTTCGTGGCGTTGCCGTTGCCCCAGACGTCGTCCGGGCCGGAGAACGTCGTGTTGTTCGCGGCGTCCTGGCAGCTCAGGTTGGTGACCGTCGGGTCCTTCATGTAGTAGGTGCCACCCGACTGCGTGGTGTTCAGGGTGACCGGCTTCGGGCCGTTCCAGGCGGTGTTGCCGGTGCCCTCGACCACGTGCTCCTGGGTGTGCAGCACCTTGCCGGAGGCCGCGTCCACATCCACGGTGAGCCGGCTGTAGCCCTCCTTGCCGGTGCCCCGCACGGTGGTCTCCCAGGCGAGCGTGGGCGCGGAGTCCAGGGTGTACACCACCAGCCGGGTGCCCTCGACGGCCGTCACCGAGCGGAGCTGCTTGCGGGCGGTGGCCGCGGCCGATCCTGCCGTCAGCTTCGGCGAGGTCGCCAGCCCGCTGATGGTCTGGTTCTGGGCCACCGAGCTGGCCACGACCTGGCCGCTGGCGTTGGTGGCGATCACGAAGTCGCCGCCGACCACCGGCAGACCCTTGTAGGTCCGGTCGTAGGGGATGTACTGGGTGCCGGCCGACGAGATCACCGGGTGCTGGACGAAGGCGTCGTCGGCGCTGGCGTGCAGGTACGACGGGCGGCTGGCGACCAGCGCGGACGCCGCGTTGACGGCGAGCGATCGGGCCTGGGCGGCGTCGGGGGTTGGTGCCGGGGGCGCGGCCTGGACGGCCATCGCGGTCCCGGCGGCGGCCAGTCCGGCCGCCGCCGCGCCGCACAGCGCGGTCAGGCGAAACGAGAACTTCACGTGGCGCTCCTGTTTCTCGTGTGGTCCGGCCCGAATCCGGGTAAGGAGGGGAAGGACCGAGGGGGTAGACACAGAGACGTGGGGGATGGTCGCCTCTCCGGAGCTGCCGGCGTGCCCGGTTGTCTGATCGACCAGCCAGCCATCGATGGCTGCGCATAGGCACAATCACACATGCGGAAGCCGTTAACAATAGGCCGGGGCCAGCGAGTTTTTGCGAGTTACCGGCCGGTACGAGCGAACGCCCTAGCCAGGCCGGATGTGACGCCCCGGAACCCCACCCGACATGGGTGGTTACAGATGCGACGGCCGGGCGGTGTAACGGGTGGGCGACGCCCGCGTAACAAGAGCGTCATGCCGACGCCGGCGCCGGGGCGGACACGGCGCCGCCCACCGGACGGACCGAGCGGTCCGTCCGGTGGGCGGGGGTTCTGGCGACGGCCCCGGTCAGATGCGTCCGGTCGCGGCCGCGCGCCGCCGGGAGATCGCGTCGACGCTCGCGGCGATCAGCAGCACCAGGCCGGTGACGATGTAGACGACCGCGGAGGTCTGGTTGAGCAGGCCCATGCCGTTGGCGATGATGGCCACGACCAGGCCACCGAGCACGGCGTCCGCGACCCGGCCCTTGCCGCCGAACAGGCTCGTGCCGCCGATGACGGCCGCCCCCACGGCATACAGCAGCGTGGACGAGCCGCCGGTGCTGGGCGAGATGGAGTTGTCCCGGCTGGCCAGCAGCACGCCGGCCACGCTGGCGAGCGTCGAGCAGGCGATGAAGCAGATCAGCCGGACCAGCGAAACGTTGATGCCGGCCCGCCGGGCCGCCTCGGCGTTGCCGCCCACGGCGTAGACGTGCCGCCCGAACGGCGTGCGCGAGAGCAGGAACGTCAGGCCGCCGAGCAGGATGACCAGCACCGGCACCACCCACGGCACCCCCTTGATCGAGGTGACCTGGGGGTTGCGGCTGCGCTCGATGCTCAGGTAGTACGTCGGCAGGGCCAGCATGAGCGTCACGGCCGCGACCTTGAGCGCCCACACCGTGATGCCCTGGTTGTCCAGGCCGCCGGCGCGCCGGGTGAGCACCCGGCGCAGCGACACCAGCGCGTAGACCGCGGCCACCACGACCATGAGCGTCCAACCGAGCCAGACCGGCAGGTTGTTGTTCATCACCCGCAGCAGCGTGGGGTCGCGCAGCGGGATCGTGCCGCCCTCGCCGATCAGCTTCAGCATCACGCCCTGCAGGCCGAGGAAGGCCGCCAGGGTGACCACGAAGGAGGGGATCCCCAGCCGCGCCACCAGCAGGCCGAGCACCGTGCCGATCACCGCGCCGGTGACCAGGCAGATGAGCAGGCCCTCCCACCAGTTCAGCGAGGTGTGCTTCTGCAGCATCAGGCTCATCACGGCGCCGGCCGTGCCGGCCGTGTACCCGGCGGACAGGTCGATCTCGCCGATCAGCAGCACGAACACCAGGCCCATGGCGATCACGATGACCGCGGCGCCCTGATTGATGAGGTTGGCGAAGTTGAAGGCGTTGGTGAAGGTGTCCGGCCGCAGCGCGGCGAAGACGATGATCAGCACGACCAGCCCGAGGACCGCGGGCAGGCCGCCCACGTCGCCGCCGCGCAGCCGGGCCAGATAGTCGCCGAGGGCGGCCCGTACGCCCTGCGATCCGTTCCGCGGCGCCGGGGCCGGGGCGGACTCGCCGGATCCGGCCAGGGTGGATGCGCTCACTGGTCCGCCTCCCGCTGAAGCTCGTCGTCGGCCGTGCCGTCCCCGGCCGTGCCGTCCCCGGCCGTGCCGTCCCCGGCCGTGCCGTCCCCGGCCGTGCCGTCCCCGGCCGTGCCGTCCCCGGCCGTGCCGTCCCCGGCCGTGCCGTCCTCGGCCGTGCCGTCGCCGGTCGCGTCGTCGTCGGCCGCCGCGGCGGACCGGGGCGCCGGCGGCCGGCCGGCGGTGCCGCCCATGGTGATGAGTTCGACGACGCGGCCCTGGCTGACCTCGGCGGCCGGCACCTGCGCGGCCATCCGGCCCAGGTGCAGCACCGCGATGTCGTCCGCCACCTCGAACACGTCGTTGAGGTTGTGGCTGATCAGGATGACCGCCAGCCCGTTGTCGGCGAGCCGACGGACCAGCCGGAGCACCTGCTCGGTCTGCGCCACCCCGAGCGCCGCGGTCGGCTCGTCGAGGATCACCAGCCGGGAGTTCCAGAGCACCGCCCGGGCGATGGCCACGGTCTGCCGCTGACCACCGGAGAGGCTGGCCACCAGCTGCCGCATCGAGACGACCGTGCGGACCGACAGGCTGTCCAGGGTCTGGCTGGCCCGCTGCTCCATGGCGGCCTCGTTCAGCACGCCGCCGCTGGTCAGCTCGCGGCCGAGGAACATGTTGTGCACGATGTCGAGGTTGTCGCACAGCGCCAGGTCCTGGTAGACGACCTCGATGCCGAGCGCGTTGGCCTGCTTCGGCGAGGTGACGTGCACCTCCTGGCCGTCGTACAGGTACTGGCCGGAGTCGAAGGTGTGGATCCCGGCGAGGCCCTTGATCAGCGTGCTCTTGCCGGCGCCGTTGTCGCCCACCAGGGCGGTGACCCGGCCGGCACGGACGTCGAGGTCGACGTCCCGCAGCACGTGGACCGGGCCGAAGCTCTTGTTGATGCCGCGCAGCGTCAGTAGCGCTCGCGGCTCGCCGCTGGCGGCGTCCGCGGTAGGCGCGGCGGTGCCCGGTGTCGTCATGCTCACCTCGAAACAGGTTGTGGTGGCGGGCCTACGGACAGCCCGGCGCGCTCACCGGCCGGTGGTCCCGGGCGGGAGCCACCGGCCGGTGAGCGGCCGGGCGGAAGGGTTCAGGAGATGCCGTGCTGCGTGCAGGCCTGGGCGAACTCGCCGGTGCAGATGTCGCTGGCCTTCCAGTACCCGTCGGCGATGACGTCCTTGACGTTGTCGACGGTGATGGCCTGCGGGACCTGCAGGGCGGACGGCACATCCTTGCCCAGCACGGTGTCCTTGACCGTGGCGCTCGCCACGCTCGCGGCGTCCTGGCCCTTGATCAGGGCCTGCGACAGCTGGGCCGCGGCGTCGGCCTCCTTCTTGATCGCCTTGTAGACCGACATGCACTGGTCGCCGGCGAGGATCCGCTGCAGGCCCTCCTTGCTGGCGTCCTGCCCGGTCACCGGGACCTTGCCGTTGAGCTTGTTGGCCTTGAGTCGGGCGATGATGCCGCCGGCCATGGTGTCATTGGCCGAGACCACGCCGTCGATCTTGCCGCCGTTCTGCGTGAACAGCTGCTCGAAGGCGGTGCCCGCGATGTTGGCGTCCCACTTGCCGGTCTGGTCACCGACCAGCTTGTACTTGCCGCCGTCGATCAGCGGCTTGAGCGCCTCGACGTAGCCCTGCTTGAAGAGGGTGGCGTTGTTGTCGGTCGGGTCGCCGTTGATGTAGACGATGTTCGCGCTGGTCTTGCCGGCCTTGTCGAGGCAGCCCTTGAGCCCCTCGCCGATGAGCTTGCCGACCTGCACGTTGTCGAACGACACGTAGTACGACGCGCCGCCGCCGAGGGTCAGCCGGTCGTAGTCGATGGTCTTCACGCCAGCGGCCTGGGCCTTCTTGAGGCACGCCGAGCCGGTCTCGGAGTCGAGGTTGGTGATCAGCAGGACCTTGACGCCCGCGTTGATCATGCTCTCGCAGAGCGTGCCGAACTTCGCCTTGTCCCCGTTGGCGTTCTGGATGTCCGCCTGGATGCTCAACGCGTCGAACGCCTTCTTCAGCAGCGGCCGGTCGTTCGACTCCCACCGCGGGGAGGTGGTGGCGTCCGGCAGGATCACACCCACCTTGCCCGTGCCGCTCGAGCTGCCGCCGCCCGACGAGCCACCGTCGGAGTTGCCACACCCCACCAGGGCCACCGCGCTGGCCAACGCCACCGCCACGGCGCTGAGCTGTCTGATCCGCATCTCAAGTCCTCCACACGTCGGTGCAAAGGGGGCAGCCCGCCGACCGAAAATGGCGCTGCTGCGGGCCCGGGGCGGCGCACTCCGCTGTGGACCGTGCCGTGCCTCCTGTGTCGCTGGTCAAGGTATTTCGATCAAGACAGGTCTGGCTAGATGCGTTCGAGATACAGCTTGGTCACGATTGCGCATCTCTATCGCCCCAGCTGAGTGGAAACTGTTATCCGCCGATGCGCCGCATGCCCGTCCCCGCGACGGGGTAGGGGGACAGGCGTCGATCCGCGGCTCGCGCGGCGATCCGGCGGGGCTGCGCCCGCTGCCGTCGTGACCGCCGTGGTCAACGCCGACCACCAGGGAGACACGCATGCGAGCAGCCCGTACCCTCCTCGCCGCGGCGGCGGCCACCTCGCTGGCCGTACCGGTCGGCGCGTCGGCCGGTTGGGCGGCCGGGGACACCGCGGCCGGGAACACCGCGACCGGCCGGAGCGCGGCGGCCCGCGGGGACGCCCCCGGGGCGCCCGGCGCCGCGCCCAACTGGACCTCCGCGGACAAGAGCGGCTTCGGCACCGCGTACGGCGCGAAGGAGAGCCCGGTGTGGTTCACCGTCGGCGCCCGGGGAGGCCTCACCGAGGTCTACTACCCGGACCTCGGCACGCCCAGCGGGCGCAGCCTCGACTTCGTGGTGTCCGACGGCCGCACGGCGGTGCGCGCCGGGGAGGCCGGCGCCGGACACACCGAGGCGATCGACGGCGCCGGCCTGACCTTCACGCACACCGACACCGCCGCCGGGAAGTGGCGGCTGACCACCCGGTACGTCACCGACCCCGCCCGCGCCTCGGTGCTGGTCGACGTGAGCTTCACCAGCCTGGACCGCCGCCCGCGGACGCTCTACACGGTGTACGACCCGGGGCTCACCAACGACGGCAGCGACGACACGGCCGCCAGCGCCGGCGGGGCGCTCACCGCGGCCGACGGCCACACGGCGAGCGTGCTGAGCGCCACCCCGCGGTTCACCGCCACCTCCTCCGGGTACGCGGGCGCCAGCGACGGTTGGACCGATCTGCGGGACGGCCGGATGGACTGGCGGTACGCCTCGGCGCGGACCCCCGGAAACGTCGTGCAGACCGCCCGCACGGCGGTGACCGGCGTCCGCGGCCGGCAGCACACGACGCTGGCCCTGTCGTTCGGCCCGGCCGTGGCGGCCGCCCGGTCCGCCGCCGGCGCCTCCCTGACCGGCGGCTTCCCCCGGGCCGCCCGGGCGTACGCCGACGGCTGGCAGCGGTACCTGCGCTCGCTGGACCCGGCGCCGGCGAGCCTGCGCGGCGACCCGCAGCGCCGGCTGTTCCGGGTGTCCGAGATGGTGCTGGCCGCGAGCGAGGACAAGACGCACCCGGGCGCCTTCATCGCCTCGCCGTCCATGCCCTGGTACTGGCGCGAGGAGGTGAAGTCCGGCCCGTACCACCTGGTCTGGTCCCGTGACCTCTACCAGATCGCGACCGGGCTGATCGCCGCGGGCGACGTGGCCGGCGCCCGGCGGGCGCTGAACTTCCTGTTCGACTCCCAGCAGCGGCCGGACGGTTCGTTCCCGCAGAACACCGACGTGGCCGGCGTGCCGGTCTGGGACAACCTGCAGCTCGACGAGGTGGCCCTGCCGATCGTGCTGGCCGCCCAGCTGCGCCGCACCGACCCGGGGACCTGGTCGCACGTCAAGCGGGCCGCGGACTTCCTCATCGGGTTCAGCCGGGACGGGCACACCGCCCCGTGGACCCCGCAGGAGCGCTGGGAGAACCAGAGCGGCTACTCGCCGAACACGATCGCCGCGGAGATCGCCGGCCTGGTCTGCGCCGCCGGCATCGCCCGGGCCAACGGCGACGGGGCCTCGGCCGACCGCTACCTGGCCACCGCGGACGACTGGCAGTCCAAGGTGGACTCGTGGACCGTGACCAGCACGGGTCCGTACGATCCGAAGCCGTACTACCTGCGGCTGAGCAAGGACGGCGACCCGAACGCGGCCACCACGTACGCGGTGGGCGACTCCGGACCGTCCGCGGTCGACCAGCGTGCGGTGGTGGACCCCAGCTTCCTCGACCTGGTCCGGCTCGGCGTGCAGCCCGCCGACCACCCGGCGATCCGGAACACGCTGGCCGTGGTCGACCGGCAGCTCGGCTACACCACCGCGGGCGGGCGGTACTGGCACCGCGCCTCGTTCGACGGCTACGGCGAGACGCTCACGGGCGCGGACTGGAACTTCAACTTCCCGGCGGACAGCCGGGCCACCCGCGGTCGCGGATGGCCGCTGCTGAACGGCGAGCGCGGCGAATACGACCTCGCGGCCGGCAACGGGGCGGGCGCCGGTCGGGAGCTGGCGGCCATGGCCAACACGGCCAGCCCCAGCCTCATGCTGCCCGAGCAGGTGTGGGACGACCAGCCGCCGTCCGGGCAGCCCGGGTACCGCCCGGGCACGGGCACCCGGTCGGCGACCCCGCTGATCTGGACGCACGCCCAGTACGTGCGGCTCGCGGTGGATCTGGCCGCGGGTCGGGTCGTCGAGCAGCCCGCCGAGGTGGCGGCCCGCTACCGGTGACAGCGCCGCGCCCCCTGCCGCCGCCTCGGGTACGGCAGGGGGCGCGCCGCCGCCGCGGCGGCGGCGGGACAATGGCGGCATGGCCTGGGGCATCAGCGCGGTTCGCTTCCTGGTGGACTATCTCCTCGTCGCGGGCGGCGCGGCGCTGGTCGCCCTGCTGCCGCGCTGGCTGGTCGGCGCCCGTACCGGGGACCCGGGCCGGGCCTGGTGGAGCTGGCGTACCTCACCGACCGCGCGGGCCTGGCCTGCCACCTCGGGATCGCCGCGCTGCGCCGGGCCGGCGCGGTCCGCGCCGCGCCGCTGTCCACGCTCGTCGCGGACGGCCCGCCGCCGGCCCGATCGGCGCCCCTGGTACGCGCCCTGCACGCCGCCACCCGGTCGCCGGCCACCTGGAGCGCCGTCCGGAACGCCCCGGCGGTGGTCGCCGTGCTACGCCAACTGGTGTCCCGGCTGCACCGCGACGGATGGCTGCTGAGCCGCCGCCAGCGACGGGCGATCCGGCTGGCCGTCGTGCCGCTGTACCTCGTACCCGCGCTCGTGCCGATCCGGCTGGTGGCCGGCGGCGGCCGGACGGGTGGACCGGCAGCGGTGGTCGGCCTGCTCTTCGCCGGCGCGGCGACCCTGCTGACCGCCTGGCGGCTGTCCGAGATCCCCGAGGTGGGCCGGGCGGGACGGCGGCTGCTCCGCCGGGAACGGCGGGAGCACGCGGAGCTGGCGCCCGGCCGCCGCCCCCGGTACGGCGAACGGCCCGCCGGCGACCTGCTGCGCGCGATGGCGCTGTTTGGACCGCGACCGCTGCTGACGCTGGATCCGGCCTTCGCCGGCCTGGTGGGCATCCAGGAGGTGACGCTGACGCCGTTCCCCGGCGACGTGCGCCCCGCGCCGGAGGGTCGCGACGCCACCCGCGCCGGCGGATCACGTCTGGTGGCCGCCCTCAGCGGCCGGGACCCGGCGGCCAGGATCCGCCGAACCCGGTGACCGGGTCGGCGAAGCCGGCGACCGGGGTGCCGAAGCCGGCGACCGGGGCGCCGAACCTGGTGACCGCCGCGGCCCGGGCCGGACCGGCGGTGGTGGTGGTGGTGGGTACGCCGGCCGCCAGCGCCAGCGCGCCCCTGACCACGGCCTGCACCCGCGGCACCGTCGCTGCCTCGTCGATGGCCGCTGCGGGGTCGCTGAGCAGCACCGCCGCCACGAAGGTCCGCCCGTCGACGGTCCGGGCCAGATAGTTCATCGTCAGCACGCCCGGCTCGGAACCGCCCTTGTACCAGGTGGTGGACCAGCCGGCCGGATCGAGCCAGATGCCGGAGTCGTTCGCGGACAGCGCCTCGCCCACCGGCTCCAGTCCGGCCGTGCGGGCCTGCCGGTCGAGGCCGGCGAAGACGCGGCACAGGTCGGCGGCCGAGGCGAACCACTCGGCCGCGTCGATGCCGCGCGGTGCGGTCCAGTCGCTCGCGTCCGAGAGCGCCGGCAGCGGCAACCGGTCGACGACCGTGTCGAGCAGGACCCGGCGGGCCGGGCGGGGCAGCGCCGCGTACGCGTTCAGCAGCGCCGGATAGCGGGTCAGCTTGAGCTGGAACAGTTCCCGCGTGGTGAGGAACGGAGCGTTCCGCCCGGGATTCCGGGTCCCGAACCGGACCTGCTGCGCCGTGACGGTCGACCGGCCGAGCCGGTGGATGAGGTGGTCGGCCGCGGTGTTGTCGCTGATCGCGATCATCAGGTTCGCGTAGTCGCGCAGCGGCAGCGACGTGCCGGCGGGCACATCCTGCAACACCCCGCTGGGCAGGCTTTTCCAGTCGTCCCGGAGGGCCAGCTGCTCGTCCCAGCCGGCCCGTCCGGCCGCGATCTCGTGCGCCAACGCGGCCAGCACGTACAGCTTGAACGCCGAGCCCAGCGGCCGGGCCAGGTCGGCGTTCACCCCGTGCACCGGACGGCAGCGACCATCCCGGTCGTCCACCCGGCTCACCTGCATCGACACCCGCGGCGCAAGCTCGCTCAGCGACCGGTCCAGCTCCGCCCACGATGCCGGCCCCGGCAGGTACGGGAGGATGGACAGCGCGCTCAGCAGCCCGTCCGGCGTCACTGCCAGGCCCAGCTCCCAGGTGCCGACGTCGCTGACCACGAGCGCCCGCGCCGCGGTTTCCGACCCGGCCTCGTAGCGCAGCAGACGCAGCCCGGTGCCGCCGGAGATCATCTCAAGGTACCGGTTGACCGCGTCGACGCCGCCGGCCTGCTCCAGCACCGCCGGGTCAAGGTGCGCGACGATCTCGGCGGCCGGTGCGGGCAGCCGGTGCGACACGTCCAGCAGCCAGCTCAGCTGGCGGCCCACGACGGTGTCCGGCGGCGTCACCGCGCCCGGGGCGGTCTCCGGGGGCGCCACCGCGTCCGGGGAGCGCGGCGGTGCGGCGCCCGCGGCCACCGCGGGGGACAGGACCAGGGACAACACCAGCAGCGGTACGAGCTGCCACCTGCGCATGCCGCCATGCTCGCCGGTCGAACACTGAACGTCAATGCCGGGATACCGACCGTACCCGGCCGCGGCCGTGCGGACCGGCTGGCATAGTTCGCGGTGAAAGGGGGCGGCGTTGACGGAGCTGATGGGACGGGTGGCGCAGGCGTTCGAGCTGATCGGCGTGGCCGTGCTCGTGGTGGGTCTGCTGTGGTCGGCGCTGCTCGCCGCCCGGGCCTGGCGGGCCCGCGGGGGCCGGGCCGGCTACCTGGCGCTGCGCGAGATCTTCGGCGGCGTGTTGCTGCTCGGCCTGGAGATCCTCGTGGCGGCCGACCTGATCCGGACGGTGGCCGTCTCGCCCACCCTGCAGAACGTCGCCGGGTTGGGCCTGATCGTGCTGATCCGCACCTTCCTCAGCTTTTCCCTGCAGGTCGAGATCGACGGGGTGGCGCCCTGGCGCCGCGCCCTGACCACCGGGCCCGAGGCGGTGGCCCGGGCGGCCCGCGCACACCGCGGCGATCAACCCGCCGGCTGAGCCACCGGCCGGCCCGCCGGCTGAGGCTCGCGGCCGGCCCGCCGGCTGAGGCTCGCGGCCGGCCCGCCGGCTGAGGCTCGCGGCCGGCCCGCCGGCTGAGGCCCGCCGCCGGCCCGCGGGGTAGAGACCGGTCGCGTAACCGCTCCGCGACGGGGTATGTCGATCTTATGCGACTACGACGTCCCCCCTACGGCTCCGGGTATCCGCAGGGCTACGGATACCCCCAGCCGGGCAACTACGGGTACCGGCGAGGTTACGGCGGCGGTGGCAACTCCTGCCTGCGCGACGCCTGCCTCATCGAGTCGGGCTGCTGCGTGGCCGAGGCGTTGGACGGCAACTGCCTGATGACCTCGATGCTGTTGCTGCCGGCGCTGGCCGGCGCCGCACTGCGCGGCATGCGGGCCGAAACCGGCGGTACGCCGGCCGGTGCGGCCGGTACGCGGGCCGGCGCCGGCGGGGGAGTGATCGGGGCCGTCCGGTTCTACCAGCGGAACATCAGCTCCCGGCGGCCCGCCGTGTGCCGGTTCAGCCCGAGCTGCTCGGAGTACACCGCCCAGGCCGTCGAGCGGCACGGCGCGCTGCGCGGCCTGCGGCTGGGCGCGGCCCGGTTGCTGCGGTGCCGGCCGGGCGGGGCGCGCGGTCTCGATCCGGTGCCGGCCGCGGCCTGATCCGCGCGACGTTCCGCCCCGCCCTCGGCCGGCCGACCGGCCCCTAGCCGACCGGCCCTCGGCCGACCGGGCGCCGGCGTCTCCGGCCGGGGCGTCAGCGTGGCTGCGCGCCGCCCTGGCGGGGCGGGGCGCCGGCTGTCCGCCCTGGCCGGCCGGGGCGTCAGCGTCGTTGCCCGCCGCCGGCGTAGCGGGGGGCGGACAGGAGTAGCGGGGGCGCCCGGACCAGCCGGGCACCCCCGCGACATTCGCTCCAACCAGCGGCGGACGCCCGCCGTCAGCTCACCCCGGTGAGCGCCTTGATGGCGTTGATGCCGAAGTAGAGCAGGAACGCGGCCGAGACCGCCCACATCAGCGGGTGGACCTCCCGGGCCCGGCCCTGGACCAGGCGGATCAGCACCCAGCTCAGGAAGCCGGCGCCGATGCCGTTGGTGATCGAGTACGTGAACGGCATGAGCACCATGGTGAGGAACGCCGGGACCGCCACCCCGACATCGGTGAAGTCGATGTCCCGCACCTGGCGGATCATCAGGGCGCCCACGATGACCAGCGCCGGGGCGGCGGCCTCGCTCGGCACCAGCGACACCAGCGGCGTGAGCAGCAGCGCCGCCAGGAAGAGCACGCCGGTGACCACGCTGGTGAGGCCGGTCCGGCCGCCCTCGGCGATGCCCGAGGAGGACTCGACGTAGGTGGTGGCCGACGAGGCGCTGGCCGCGCCGCCGGCCGCCGCGGCCACGCCGTCGACGAACAGCACCTGCCCCAGCCGGGGGATGTCGCCCTCCGGCGTGACCAGGCCGGCCTGCCGGGACAGCCCGACGGTGGTTCCCATCACGTCGAAGAAGTCGGCCAGCACCAGCGTGAAGATCAGCAGCAGCGCGGTCATCACCCCGACGTTCGCGAACGCGCCGAACGACACGTTGCCCAGCAGGTGCAGGTCGGGCGCCTTGAACAGCGGATCGGGCAGCGTCGGGACGTTGAGCTGCCAACCGGTCGGGTTGGGTTTGCCGTCCACGAACGCCGGGCCGGGCTTCACCACCCGGTCCACGATCACCGCGACGACGGTGGTCGCCAGGATGCCGAGCAGGATGCCGCCGCGCACCCGCCGAGCCACCAGGACGGCGGTGAGCAGCAGCCCGATGATGAAGACGATCGTGGTCCAGCCGCGCAGGGTGCCGTCGGCGCCCAGCTGCACCGGGACGGTCGTACCGGCCGCGTCCGGCACCCGGCGGACCAGGCCGCCGTCGACCAGGCCGATGATCGCGATGAACAGGCCGATGCCGGCGGCGATCGCGGCCTTCAACTCCCCGGGGATGGCCCGGAAGACGGCCTGGCGGAAGCCGGTGATCACGAGTATGGCGATGATCACACCCTCGATGACCACCAGGCCCATGGCCTGGGCCCAGGTCATCCGGGAGGCCACGCTGTACGCCACGAACGCGTTCAGGCCCAAGCCGGTGGCCACGGCGAACGGCACCCGACCGACCACGCCCATCAGGATTGTCATGACGGCGGCGACCAGGGCGGTCACCCCGGCCACCGGGGCGATGCCGAGGATCTTGCCGCCCTGGTCGGGCGCGGTCCCGATGATCAGTGGGTTGAGGACGACGATGTAGGCCATCGTCGCGAAGGTGGTGACACCGGCCACGATCTCCCGCTTGACCGTGGAGCCGCGCCGGGTGATCTCGAAGAACCGGTCGAGGGCGGTGCTGCCGTCGGCCGGGTCGGGGCCGGCGGCGGGGGAGGCGGCGTCCGCTGTGGTGACGCTCATGCCGGCACTCCGCTTCGCTGCACGCGGTCAGTGCGCTCGCTCATGGCGTGGCTTGCTCCGTTCCGGGTTGGCCCACCGGCGTACCGGTCGGGCGGTGCCAAGGGGGTGGCCCGTCCCGATTCGGTTGGCCCGGAGAACGTCGGGACGGGTGCGCCGGGCGGATGTGCCCGACGCCTGCGGGCGCCACCGGTCCGGCGACGCCCACCGGGCAAGCCTACCGGTCGGTACCGCCGGGCCGACCTGCCCGTACGGGTTCGGCCGCCGGTGATGTCGGCAACTTCCGCCCGGCACCCCGGCCGCGCCCGGGTCCGCCACCACGGGCCCCCGGCCCGGCGCCAGCCCCCGGCACCGGCGGCACCCGGCACCGCCAACCCCCGGCACCGCCAACCCCCGGCACCGCCAGCACCCGGCACCGCCAGCACCCGGCACCGCCAGCACCCGGCACCGCCAGCACCCGGCACCGGCGGCACCCGGTCGCGCCCGGCGTGGTCAGCGCACCTCGGCGTCCTTGCGCACGTGATCGCGGAGTCGATCGAGGCAGGACTCCCAGCCATCGATGTGGTTCTGCCGGTCGGTGTCGTCGGTGAAGCCCTCGTGGCAGATCGACACCTCGGTGCCGAGATCGACCGTGCGGAACCGGACGGTGACGAGGGTCTGCGCCGGATCGCCGTCCCACTGCCAGCTGAAGACCAGCCGCTCGGGCCGGTCGACCTCGCGGTAGACCCCGGACACGGCGATGCCACCGCCGGGTCCGGCGATCCGGAACCGGCCGTCGGGCCGGGGATCGAGTTCGGCCGCGGTGTCGAACCGTGGCGGCCAGAACCAGTCGGTCAGCACCTCCGCATCGGTCCAGGCGGACCAGACGCGGTCGCGGGGAGCGGGGATGGGCATGCCGAGGGTGAATTCCAGCATCGGTCCTCCCGGTTTCCGGTGCGGGCGTCAACGCCGACGCCCGCGCCGATGAACCGAACCTATCCCGCGGAACCGACAATGTCCTCCCCGGCAGCATCGTTTGGGACGATCAGGTCCACCGGAAGCGGGACCGGACGCTTGGCCACCCGGTCGTCGCCGGAGGATCGGCCGTGCACATGCCGGAGCAGCCAGGGCGCCAGGTGCCGGCGGGTCCACGCCAGCTCGGCGCGGACCACCTCGGCCCGACGCCGCCGGGGCGCCGGCTCCAGCGGCCGGGACCAGCCGTCGTCCGCGCCGGGCAGCCCCGCGGTGTACGCGAGCGCCGCGGCGATCCGCTCGTGGCCGGGGGTGTTCGCGTGCAACCGGTCGTCGCTCCACAGCCGGGGATCCGAGGCCACCGGGTACGCGCCGAGGTCCAGCAGGGTGGCGCCGGTCCGCGCGGTGGCCCGGCGCAGCTCCTCGTTGAGCGCCACGACCCGGCCGCGCAGCGGGCGGGCGATCGGCATCACCGGCGCCGGGTCGGGCAGCGTGAACGTCAGCACGGTGGCGCCCTGATCAACCAGGGCCCGCTGCATGGCCTCGACCTCGGCGCCGACCTCTCGGGCGTCGAATGAGGGCCGCAGCACGTCGTTCATCCCGGCCACCACGGTGGCCAGGTCGGGGGCGAGCTCGAGAGCCGCGGGCAACTGCTCGGCCCGGATCCGCCGGGCGGTGCGGCCCCGGATCGCCAGGTTCGCGTACTCGAGCCCGCCCTGGGCGCGGGCGACCGCGAGCGCGAACCGGTCGGCCCAGCCCCGGTAACCGCCGGCGCCGTCCGGGTCGTCGAGCCCCTCGGTCGTGCTGTCGCCGATGGCGACGTACCGCTGCCACATCATTCCCCGAGCGTAGGCGCAGGCCAGGGGGCGCCCGCCCGCCACCCCGAGGATCGCGCCGGTGCCGGCGTGTCGACCGACACGGCCATAATGGACCGATGGTGAAGTGGGAATATGGCCTCCTCGTCCGCCGCCGGCAGGCCGAGGGCCAGGCTTGGGGCCTCTATTACTACTGGTACGGGCCGGACGGCTCCAGAGTGGATGTGACCGCGTACGGCGACACCGCGATCGCGCACCTCAACCGGGTCGGGGCGGACGGCTGGGAGCTGGTCTCCGCGGCCGAGGACGTGAACAACCTCCAGGGCACCACCGAGGTCTTCCGCTATCACCTGAAGCGGCCGATCCGGGTGTCCTGAGGACGCGCCGACCCGTCACCCCCCGGAAAGCGACATGTCGGGCACGGCGCCCGCCTAGCATGACCTCGGTGGGCGCCGCTGCGCGCACAGCGAAGACACAGCCTTTCTCCGGCCACGTGTCAGCCCGACGAAGGAGCATGGCCAGCGACGGCGGAGCGGCGAACAGGGACGGTGAGCGGTGGCGTTGACCGGCGTACCTCTGCTGGCGATGGTCGCCGTCCTCACCGCGGCCGTGATCGCCGCCACCGTCCTCGGCTGGCGGCGGGGGAACCGGCCGCGCCGGGTCCTGACCCGGGCCGTGGGCGTCCTGCTGGCCGAGTCGCTCGTGTTGTTGACCATCGGCCTGGCGGTCAACCGGTCGGAGGGCTTCTATCCCAGCTGGCACGATCTGCTGCATCCGGGCGGACCCAGCGAACCCGTCCTGACCAGCCGGGCCGGCGCGCTGGACGGCTGGCTGCGGGACCACGTCGGCAACCTCGCGACCGGTGCGGCCAGCTTCCCCTGGCGGCCGGCCGGCTGGGCGGACTGGCGCCTGGGCGGGCCGCCGACGCTGGTGGTGCCCGCCGGCTATCTGGATCACCCGAGCTGGAGCTACCCGGTGGTGCTGGTGCTGTCCGATTCCGCCGGCGGCTGGTCGGAGGCCGACGCGGCCGCCGCGGCGCTGGCCGTGGAGGATCCGCGCCCCGCCCCGAGCGGCGCTCGGGGCGCCACCCCGGCCACCCCGGCCGGCGCGGCGGTTGCCGGTGACGCGGCCGTCTTCGTGCTGGCCCGGGTCGAGCCGGCCACGACGCCGGCCGCGCTGACCCGGTCGATGCCGGCGAGCCTGAGCCAGGATCTGCGGGTCTCCGGGCACGGCTGGGCCCTGGTCGGTTCCGCTGGCGCCCAGACCCTGGCCCGGCGGGCCGTCGCCACCGACCCGGCCCGGTACGGCGCCCTCGCCGTCCTGTGGCCGGTGCCGCCGGATTCGGGTCGGCAGCTGCCGGCGGGCTCGACGTCGGGGCCGGCCGGAGACCCGTCCGGGCGCCCGACGCTGCCGGTCGGCGTGCCGGTCGCCGCGTTCGGCACCGAGCCGCACACCGTGTCGCCGGTCGCCGGCGTGCCTGCCGAGCTGCGCCGGGCTCTGCTCTGGGCCGTCCGGCAGACACCGCCGCCGATGGCCGCTCCCGCGCCGTTGATCCCGCCGCCGAACCCTCGGCACGCGCCGGGCAGGCACCGTCACGGTCGGCCGGCGCCGAGCGGGGCGCCGAGCGGCTCACCGCCGGCCGTCCCGGCCCCCGCCACCCGGGCCCGGCTCGTCGGGAGGAACGGCCATGGCGCCTGACAGCGCGGGCGCCGAACTGGTCGCTGCCGGGCTCGCCGTCGCGGCGGTCGTGGCGCTGGCCCTGACCTGGGACACGGGCCGCGGGTGGCGGCGTGCCGCGCTGCGGTCGGTGGCCCTGCTGCTGTGCCTGGCCACGACCTCGGCCACCGCGCTGCTCTGGCTGAACCGGCAGGTGGAGACGTACCCGACCTGGTCGGATCTGTTCGGCGGCGGTGGGGATGTCGCCGCCACCCACGCGGCGATCACGCCGGTCGGCGCGCCTTCCGGGCGACGGGCCGGGCGCGTGGTGCGGCTCACGGTGGCCGGCCGGACCAGTCATCTGACCATGCCGGTCTACGCGTACCTGCCGGCGGACTACGGTCGGCGCCCCGCCGAGCGGTATCCGGTGATCGAGGCCCTGCACGGCTTCCCCGGCTCGCCCATGTCCTGGCTGCGCCGGCTCGGGGTGAGCACCATGCTGGACCGGGAGATCGCCGCCGGTCGGATGGCGCCGACGGTCGTCCTGTTTCCGTACATCACCCCGGACCCGGCCCGGGACACCGAGTGCACCAACCTGGTGCACGGCCCGGCGGCCGAGACCTTCCTGACCGTCGACGTGCCGTCGGCCGTCGAGTCCCAGCTGCGGGTGCGGCAGGACCGGGCCGGCTGGGGGCTGATCGGATACTCGGCCGGTGGCTTCTGCGCGACGAACCTGGTGCTGCGCCACCCGACCCGCTATGCCGCCGGCGCGAGCCTGTCGGGCTACTCCGACCCGGGGATAGTGGTGGGGGACGGCAGCGAGCACACCTTCAACAACGATGACTGGCGGCTGCGTCACCTGCCGGTGCCGGCGGTGGCGCTCTACCTTGCCTGTGCCCGCTCCGACCCGACGGCCATGCGCGACACCGCGGCCCTGGCCGGGCTGGTGCGCGCGCCGGCCACGGTGACCACCGAGTACGTGGACACCGGCGGCCACAACGGGCCAACCTGGGAGGCGATGGAACCCCCGGCCTTCGACTGGCTCTCCGGCTGGTTGGGTCGCCCCGAGGGCTGATCCGCCCCGACAGCACACCGGACGGAGTCGGGGGCCGAGGAGCGTCGGGGATCCGGGTCGGCGCCGCCGCACCGGGGGGTGGGGGGATGCGGCGGCGCCGTGCTCAGGGGGTGCGGGCGGTGCGGAAGCACCGGCCCGCGGGTGGGACGGTCAGCGGCCGTCCAGCACCGGGTCGCGCTCGGCCCGCCGGGCCAGGTAGAGCGCCGTGACGGTGTCCACGGCCGTGCCGCGGGACGTCGTCGGCCGGTATCTCACCGTCGCGGCCCGGGTCGAGCAGGACTCGACCACGCCGGCGCACCAGGCGCTGCCGCGGTGCACCCAGACCCGGTCGGCCGGGCGGTAGCTGTCGGTGGGGGGCAGGTTGACGGTGTCGCGCTGCGCGGGTTCGAGCGTGGGCACGGACAAGGATCACACCTCCGCGATGCTGGCATGGTCGAGGGGAAGGACTGCCGAGGTGAGGCTCTTGGCCTGGTACATGTCGGAATCGGCGCTGGACAGCACGTCCGACAACCGGCTGGGACCGGTGACCGGGGCGAGTCCGACGGAGGCGGTCACCCGGACCGGGCCGCCGGTGACGTCGATCGGGGTGGCGATCACCGCGGTGAGCCGCTGCCGGGCCTGCTCGCGGCTGTCCGGATCCACCGGAACGTTGCCGATCAGCGCCGCGAACTCGTCGCCGCCAAGCCGGGCGACCGCGCCGTCGCCGGCGAACTGGGAGAGCCGGCGGCCGACCGCGGTGAGCACCCGGTCGCCGGCGGCGTGGCCGAAGCGGTCGTTGATCCGCTTGAAGTCGTCGAGGTCCAGCACGGCCGCCAGCAGGGGGAACTGGGTGCGGTCGGTGAGCAGGACCTGGCCACGCTGGTGGAAGCCACGCCGGTTGTACAGGCCGGTCAGCGAGTCGTGGCTGGCCGCGTGCCGGGCCGCCTCCAGCTGCCCGGCGAGCCCGGCGAGGCGCGTCTCGGCCCGGATGGCCCGGGACCGCATCCGACCCGCCGCGGCCGCGCCGGCCAAGGCGGCCCCCGCGGCCAGCACGGTGAAGGGCTCCACCATGGTCGTGCCTCCGTCACCGGTTGTCGACCGAAGTCGGGCGTTTTGCCTGCTTATGACACGGTCATGATCACCAAAAGTGATCGACCAGGTACGCCTGTACTGGGCTATCATGCTCCCCGTCGATTGCAGATGCAATAGCGGATGCACGTGCATCTGCGCGCGACAACGACGTTCCGCGATCCCGCCCGGTGCGTCGGAGGCGGCGCCTCGGCGGGTTCTGGCGAAGAGAGGCTCCAATGCAGCAGCTACCGAACGGCGTACCAACCACTGAACTGCCGCCGCTGGCCTGGCAGAAGAGCCGGCGGAGCAACCCCAGCGGCAACTGCGTAGAGATGGCGGGCCTGCCCGACGGCGCCGGGATCGCGGTCCGCAACTCCCGGTTCCCGGAGGGACCGGCCCTCATCTACACGCTGGACGAGATCACCGCCTTCCTGGGCGGCGTGCGGGACGGCGACTTCGACAACCTGATCGCCTGACGACGACGGCGGCGGCCCCACCGCCCGGGCGGCGGGCGACCGGGTGGCGGGGCGGTCGAGCGCGGGCGGTGACGGGTCGGACCGCGCGGCGGTGACCGGTGGTGTCCCGATCGCCGGACGGCACCGGGACACCGGTCGCCCGGGCGATGGGGTGACCGGGAACACTCCGATTACCCGAAGCCGCATCACCGGTTCGGCCGCTTCTGGCCCGTGGGGCGCAGGTCAGGGCGGCTGGGCCGGCCGTCGCGGGGCAGAGATCGCGGCGAGGACTTCGCCTCACTGTCGGTTCATGGCATGCTTACCCGGCAGTGGAACAGGCCCGTCGGGCCGTGCGGAAAGCCGGAGGTCGGTGGGTTGGCGACGGATCAGGCCGGAAACGGTTCGGCCACCGGGCCGACCGTGCTGCGCATGCTGCTCGGAGCGCAGTTGCGTCGCCTCCGGGAGGGCTGCGCCGTCACCCGGGAGACCGCCGGCTGGGAGATCAGGTCCTCGGAGTCCAAGATCAGCCGGATGGAACTCGGCCGGGTGGGCTTCAAGGAACGGGACGTGGCCGACCTGCTCACCCTGTACGGCGTCACCGATGCGGCCGAGCGGGAGAGCCTGCTCGGCCTCGCCCGGCAGGCCAACACCCCGGGCTGGTGGCACCGGTACGGCGACGTGCTGCCCGGCTGGTTCCAGGCGTACCTGGGGCTGGAGGCCGCGGCGAGTCTGATCAGGACGTACGAGGTGCAGTTCGTGCCCGGCCTGTTGCAGACCCGGGACTACGCGCGGGCGGTGATCGTGCTGGGGCACGACCGCGCCGACGACGCCGAGATCGAGCGCCGGGTGGACCTGCGCATGGACCGGCAGCGGCTGCTGGCCCGCGCCGACGCGCCCCGGCTGTGGGCGGTTATCGACGAGGCCGCGCTGCGTCGGCCGATCGGCGGCGTCGAGGTGATGCGCGCCCAGATCACCGCGCTGATCGAGGCCACCAAGCTGCCCAACGTGCGGCTGCAGATCATGCCGTTCGCGGCGGGGGGACATTCCGCGGCTGGCGGCAATTTCAGCATCCTGCGATTTCCGGATGCCGACCTGCCCGACGTGGTCTACATCGAACAGCTCACCAGCGCCCTCTACCTGGACAAGCGGGACGACATCGACCACTACGCCGCGGCCATCGAGCGGGTCTGCGTGGAGGCCGAGCCGCCGGAGCGGACGACGGAGATCCTCGAGGGCGTGCTACGCGACTACGAGCGCGTGTCCGTCTGAGTCGGCGGGCCGGCACGGCCGATCGGGCCACATTGGACGTACGATTCGGCCGCCGGACGGGCGGCGCGAGGGAGGCACGGGTGGGCACGGTCACGGGACCCGCGGGGGACGACCGGATCGACACCTCGGTCATGCACCCCGCCCGGCGGTACAACTACTGGCTCGGCGGCAAGGACAACTTCCAGGCCGACCGGGACTCCGCCGACCAGATCGCCGCCGCCTTTCCCGCCGTCCGCACCGCGGCGCTGGAGAACCGCAGGTTCCTGCGCCGGGTGGTCACCTTCCTCGCGGCCGAGGCCGGCATCGACCAGTTCCTGGACATCGGCACCGGCATCCCGACGGCCGACAACACCCACGAGGTGGCGCAGCGGATCCTCCCGCGGTCCCGGGTGGTGTACGTGGACAACGACCCGATCGTGCTGGCGCACGCCCGGGCGCTGCTGACCAGCGCGTCGGCGGGCGTCACGGCCTACCTGGACGCGGACCTGCGGGATCCGGAGAAGATCCTGGCCCATCCCGACCTGCGCCGCGCCCTCGACCTCAACCGGCCGGTCGGTCTGCTGCTGATCGCGGTGCTGCACTTCATCCGGGACTCCGAGGACGCGTACGGGATCGTCCGGCGGCTGCTGGCCGAGCTGCCCTCGGGCAGCTACCTCGCCATCTCCAACGTCACCACCGACTTCATGCCGCCGGAGGTGGCCGAGCAGGCCCGGCTGGCCGGCGCCGGCGGCGGCCCGCACGGCGTGCTGGCGTTCCGCAGCCGGGAGGAGTTCGGCCGGTTCTTCGCCGGGCTCGACCTGGTCGAGCCCGGCGTGTGTCCGGTGGCACGCTGGCGCCCCGAAGGCGAGCCGGAATCCCGCCCGGCCGACGCGGACGCTGCCGTCTACGGCGCCGTGGCCCGCAAGCCCTGACGCACCGTCGACCATGGAGTTGTGGTGCCGACAAAGGTGCGGCACGGTCGCCGGCGGCCACCACAACTCCATGATCGACTGAGGACGGCGCGGTGGGTCAGGAATCGGCCTTGGCGGGGGCCTTCTTGACGAAATCCGTCGTGTACGTCTTGGCCAGGTCGATCGAGTCGGCCTTCGGCCGGACGTTCTCGGAGAACGCCTTGAGGACATTGAGGACGGTGGGCGGGCCGTCGGTGGGCATCACCCCGTCGGGCGTGAACATGCCGATCGAATCGGCCACGGACTTCGCGTACAGCTTCGAATCACCCGCGGCGTAGTCGGCCGGCATCTTGGCCGCGACCTCGTCGGGTTGGTGGGTGGAGATCCACCGCAGGGTACGCACGAACGCGTTGGCCACCTTCTGCACGGTCTCGGCGTGCCCCTGAACGTACGCGCAGTCCATGTACAGCGAGCTGGCCGGGTACAGCCCGCCCAGCGCGGCCTGGGTGCCCTCCTTGGTGCGCATGTCCAGCAGCACCTTGCCCTTGCCGGTGGAGAGCAGCCGGGCGACGGTCGGGTCGGTGGTCATCCCGGCGTCGATGCCGCCGTTCTCGATGGCCGCCACGAACGTCTGGCCGGCGCCCGCCTTGACCGTGGTGTACCGGCTCGGGTCGACGCCGCCCTTGGTGGCCAGGTAGCGGGTGAGGAAGTCGGTGGAGGAGCCGGGGCTGGTGACCCCGAGCTTCTTGCCAGCGAAGTCCTTCGGCCCGGTGATCGAGCCGGCCTTGTCGGCCGCCACCACCTCCACCTCGCCGGGCACGTCGGCGAGCTGCACGACGCTCTCGATGCACTTGCCCTTGGTCTGCAGGTCGATGGTGTGGTCGTAGAAGCCCACCACCCCCTGCACGTCGCCGCTGAGTAGGACGTTCTCCGCCTGCGCGCCGGCCGGCTCGGTGAGCAGCTGGACCTTGACCCCCTCGGCGTCGAAGTAGCCGAGCTGCTCGGTGAGCTTGGCCGGCAGGTAGATGACCTTGTCGATGCCGCCCACCATGATCTTCACGCTGTCCGCCTGGCCGCTCGCGGCCTCCTTCTGCTGCGATCGGCAGGCGCCGAGGGCGGTGGCGGCCAGGATCGGCACGGTGAGCAGGGCAAGGGTACGGGTGATGCGCATGGGTGCTCCGTTTCTCAGAGGTTCGCGCCGGACGAGGAGGGCTCGGGACGCCAGGCCATCAGCCGCTTCTCCAGCAGCGTGAGCAGCCACTCCGCGAGCAGGGCGATCACCGTCACGATGATCATGCCGGCGTAGATGCCGGCCGCGTTGAACGTGCCCTGGGCGTTGGCGATCAGCAGGCCCAGCCCCTTGTCGGCGCCGGTGAACTCGCCGACGATCGCGCCGATCAGCGCGAAGCCGAACGCCGTGTGCAGGCTGGCCAGGATCCATGAGGTGGCCGAGGGCAGCACGATGCTGGTCATCAGCTGCCGGCGATTGGCGCCGAGGATCCGGGCGTTGTCGTTGACCACCCGGTCCACCTCGCGGGCGCCCTGGAAGGCGTTGAAGAAGACCGCGAAGAAGACCAGGACGATGGCCGTGGCCACCTTGGAGGACATGCCGAGGCCGAACCAGATCACGAACAGGGAGGCCAGCACGATCCGCGGGATCGCGTTGGCGGCCTTGATGAACGGCGCGCAGACATCGGCCAGGAACCGGCTGCGACCGAGCAGCACGCCGAGGATGACGCCGCCGAGCGCGCCGATCACGAAGCCGTACACGGCCTCGGCCAGGGTGACGCCGATGTTCGTCCAGATCGACCCGAAGGCCGTGCCGGTGGTGAACCAGGCCACCAGTTGGTGCCAGATGGCGCTGGGCTTGGAGTAGTAGAACGGGTCGATCCAGTACGTGGCCGACAGCTCCCAGCTGCCCAGCCAGGCCACGATCAGGACGAGCCGGGTCAGCTGCACCGACCAGCGGCCGCGTACCCGCCGGGTCAGGCTCGCGGGTGGCCGCAGGCGCGCGGCCTCCGCCGCCACGGCCGGGGCGTCAAGCGACACGACGGGCTCCTCTCTGCCGGGAGATCTCGACTTCCTCGCGCAGCGCGTCCCAGACCCGGCGGTAGATGTCCAGGAAGGCCGCCTCCAGCCGGATCTCCTCGACCCGGCGCGGCCGGGGCAGCTGCACCGGAATGCTGGCCTTGACCGTGGCCGGCGCCGCGGTCATCACCAGCACCCGGTCGGCCAGCGCGATGGCCTCGGTGAGGTCGTGGGTGACGAACACGACGGCCGCGCCGGTGCCGGCCCACAGCCGCAACAGCTCGTCCTGCATCAGCTCCCGGGTCTGCACGTCCAGCGCGCCGAACGGCTCGTCCATCAGGATGATCGAGGGGCCGGTGATCAGCGTCTGGGCCAGCGAGACCCGCTTGCGCATCCCGCCGGACAGCTGGTGCGGGTAGTACTTCTCGAAGCCGCCCAGGCCGACCCGGCCGATCCAGTCGCGGGCCCGCTCCCGGGCCTCGGTCCGGCGGGTGCCGGTGTACCGCAGCCCCAGCGCGACGTTGTCCAGCACCGTCCGCCAGGGCAGCACCGCGTCGGTCTGGAACATGTATCCGACGCCGGGCGGGATGGCCCGTACCGGCGCGCCGGCCACCTCGACGGTCCCGCCGCTGGCCGGCTCCAGCCCCGAGATCAGGGCCAGCGTCGTGGACTTGCCGCAGCCGGTCGGCCCGACTACCGAGACGAACTCGCCGGGCGCGACCGACAGGTCGACGTCGCGCAGCGCGGTGAACGGCGCGCCGCCGCCGCCGGCGAAGGTCTTCGTTGCGGAGCGTAGCTGGATCGCCGGTCCATCCGCCGCGGCGGCGGGCGGCGGATCCGGCACGGCTGTGTGCTGGGTCATAGCTCGGGGACCGTACGGATGGCCCAGTCATTGCGGGAGTGTTAACCGCGTTGTGCGGCCAAGCGACGCAAACCGCGTTCTGCGCGTTTTGCTCGCGGTCCCGCGGCCCGGCCCCGGCGGTACGGTGTCGGGCGTGACCAGGCGACCGAGGCTCGCCACCCAGACCATGTTGTCGCAGGTGGTAATCATCGCCGTGCTCGCCGGCGCCGGTTTCCTGCTGGTCGCCGGCCTGCTGCGCCGGGAGCTCGAGTGGCAGTTCGAGCAGCGCGCGCTGGGCGTCGCCCAGGCGGTGGCCGAGCACCCGGGGCTGGGCGACGCGGTCCGGACCGGCCGGCCGGACCCGGCCGGCGCCGTCGAGGCGTACGCGGAGCAGGTGCGGCAACGGACCGGCGCGCTCTTCGTCGTCGTCACCGACAGTAACGGCGTCCGGTTCTCCCACCCGGACCGCGGGCAGATCGGCCGGCGGGTCAGCACCGACCCGTCGGAGCCGTTGGCCGGGCGGGAGGTGGCCAACCTGGAGGTGGGCACCCTGGGCCTGTCGGCCCGCGGCAAGGTCCCGCTGTACGACTCGGCCGGGGCGATCGTGGGCGAGGTCAGCGTCGGCATCGACGCCAACGAGGTCACCGGGCGGCTGGACGACCTGCTGCCGCTCGCCGAGCTGTTCACGGTGCTCGCGCTGGTGCTCGGCGGGCTCGGCGCGGCCGGCCTCGCCGCCCGGCTCAAGCGCAGCACCCTGGGGCTGGAGCCGACCGACCTGGCCGACCTGCTGCGCGAGCAGGTGGCCGTGATGGAGGGGATCGGCGAGGGCGTGCTCGCGGTGGACGCCGCCGGGCGGGTCTCGGTGTGCAACGCCGAGGCCAGCCGGATCCTGGGCGGCACGCCGGCCCGCTCCGCCGACCTGCCGGCCGAGGCGCGCGAGCTGCTGGTGGCGGACGATCTGGTCGGCACGCTGCGGGTGGTGGGCGATCGGGTCGTCCGGGTGACCCGGCGACCGGTGACCCGGGCCGGCCGGGACCTCGGGGTGGTGCTCACCCTGCGCGACCGCACGGATCTCGACGAGCTGTCCCGGGAGCTGGAGGCCACCCGGGCGCTCACCGACGCGCTGCGGGCCCAGTCGCACGAGTACACCAACCGGCTGCACACGCTCACCGGCCTGCTGCAGCTCGGCCGCGCCGAGGAGGCCAGCGCCTACCTGACGGAGCTGTCCGCCGAGTCGATCGGCGGGGGCCAACTGGGCGACGCGTACCTGGACGGGTTGCTCACCGCGAAGGCCGCGGTGGCCTCGGAGGCCGGCGTGGTGCTCGAGCTGGGGGACGACAGCTGGGTTCCGGGCCGGGTGACCGCGCCGCTCGACGTGATCACGGTGGTCGGCAACCTGGTGGACAACGCGATCCGGGCGGCGGCCGGCGGTCCCCGGCGGCCGGCCCGGGTGGCGGTCAGCCTGCTGGCCGCCGGCGCGGACCTGCACGTGTACGTCGCGGACAGCGGCCCGGGAGTTCCGGCCGAGCGGGCCGCGGACGTGTTCCGGGCCGGGTGGACCACCAACGAGGAGGTCGACCGCCCGCACGGCCTGGGGTTGTCGCTCGCCCGGCAGACCGCCCGCAACCATGGCGGCGACGTGACGCTGTCGACGGCGTCCGGGCCGCACGGTGGCGCCGTCTTCCTCGCCGTGCTGCCCGGGGTGCTGCGGCCCGATCCCGGGCTCGCCTGGCGGCCGGGCGCGGCGGAGGAAGCGCCGGTCCGTGTCGGAGAAGCGCCGGTCCGTGCCGGGGAAGCGCCGGTCCGTGTCGGGGAAGCGCCGTCGCGAGCAGGGGAAGCGTCAGCCTCCGCCGCGGAGCGGCGGGTGGTCGGATGATCCGGGTGCTGATCGTCGACGACGACTTCCGGGTGGCCGGGCTGCACGCGTCGTACGTGACGGCGGCCGGCATGACCGTGGCCGCGGTCGTGCATACCGCCGCCGAGGCGGTCGCGGCCTGCCGCCGGCTGCGTCCGGACCTGGTGCTGCTCGACCAGTACCTGCCCGACGAGCTGGGCACCCGCATCCTGCCGCAGCTGGAGGCCGATGTGATCATGCTGACCGCCGCGGCCGACGCCGACACCGTCCGGACCGCGTTCGGTCGGGGCTCGCTCAACTTCCTGGTCAAGCCGTTCAGCGCCGGGCAGCTGATCGGCCGGCTGACCGCGTACGCGCACTACCGGGCGCACCTGCACGCCGGCCGGGAGATGGACCAGGACGCCGTCGACCGGGCGGCGGCCCTGCTGCACGAGCACGACGTGCCGGACGCCGGCCTGCCGAAGGGCCGGTCGGCCGTGACGGTACGGCGGATCCTCGCCGCGGTACGCGGCGGCGGCGCGGCCGTGACGGCGGCGGACGTCGCCGACGCCATCGGGGTGTCCCGGGCCACCGCGCAGCGCTACCTGGCCGACCTGGCCCGGGCCGGGAAGGTGGAGCTGACCCTGCGGTACGGCACGACCGGCCGACCCGAGCACCTCTACCGCTGGCGGGCCACCACCCCGAACTCCTGAGCCAGCAGGTCTTCCAGCCGGGTCAGCCGCGCCGGCCGGCCCGCGGTCGGCATGGCGCGGCTGGGCATCTCCACCCACATGATGAGGTAGAGGTGCAGCCGGTACAGCGCGAGCCGCCGCCGGGCCGCGGCGTCAAAGGCGCCGGCCGCCGCGGCTGCCCCCGGCCCGCCCGCCGCGCCCGGCCCGCCCGGTGCGGCGATCGCGGTCCCGCCCGCCGCGGCGATTGCGGTCCCGGCGCCCGCCGCCGGCGCGGTCGCCGCCCGATAGCCGGCCAGGAAGGGATGGCCCGGCTCGTCCTCGATCCGGCCGAAGAGGGCCGGCGACACGAGGTCCATGAGCGGGTCGCCATAGAGGAACCGCTCGCCGTCCACCAGGCCGGTGAGCCGGTGCCGCCCGGCGCGGTCGGGGGCGCTCAGCACGTTGCCGTCCCACAGGTCGAAGTGCAGCAGCGCCGGCGCGTCGACCCGATCGAGGGCCGCCGAGTCGGCCAGCTCGCGCAGCACCGCGGCCGGCGCCGGCAGCGGAACCCGCCAGTCGACGGCATCGGCCAGCAGCTCGTCGACCATCGCCATGAAGGCCGCCCGCCAGGTCGGCGCCGAGCACCGGCCGCCGTCGTAGCCGAACTCCCGGCCGGTCACGGTGTGCAGCCGGGCCACCAGGCCGCCCAGGCCGCTCCGGATGGCCGTGTCGTCCCGGCGGCCGTCGGGCGCGGGGACGCTGAGCGGCTCGCCGGGCAGCCGGGTGCTGATCAGCCAGTCGCCGTCCAGCAGCGTCGGGTCGCGGCCGTACGCCAGCACCCGGGGCATCGGCAGCTCCGGCAGTCGGTCGGCCACCAGGCGCAGATACCGCGCCTCCGCGGCGATCATGTCCCGCTCGTACCGCAGCAGCCGAACCCCGGCCGGTGGCCCCACCTTGACCACCACCTCGCGGCCGTCGCCGAGCCGGACGGCCCACACGGTCGCGAACCCGCCGCCGGTCAGCGGCGCGCACTCGACGATCCGACCGGCGGCGCCGAGGGACGCCTCGACCAGCCGGCCCAACAACCCGGGCGTCAGCTCCCGCTGCGTCGGACTCCCACCCACCGCAGCAACCTATCCCATGAAAGGAAGGGCCCCTTCTTATCGCTTTTTGTATAGGAAGGGCCCCTTGTTAACGGACGCGCACCCCGGGCCAGCGCTCGGCGGGGCGGTGCCGGGCCAGCCGCTCCCGGGACCGCTCCGGGGTCACCCGCGCCGGGTTGCGCCGCCACACCCCGTCGAGCAGATCCGACAGGCCGTACGGGGCGCACACCGCGATCCGGTCGTCCACATCGAGTCGGACCGCCACGGCGGTGGCGAACTCGGGCCAGCTCGCCACCGCATCGGGGATCCCGTGAAACGGTTCGACCGGCGGGCCACCGAACTTCGCCGCGTACCAGGTGTGCACCGCGGCCTGGTTGCGCGCCTCCCACGGTGGCTCGGCCCAGGCCGCCGCGAGGTCCATGGTGGACCGATGGTCGCGGTCCCGGCTGAGGTCGGCCGGGCCGAAGAACACCACGTCCACGTCCCGCACGGCGGCCGGATGGAAGCCGGCGCCGTACCGCTCGCCCCAGACCAGGTCCCGCAGGGTCCCCGCGCCGATCCAGGCATCCGGCAGGCCCGAGTCGCGGACCACCGCCAGCGCGCGCAGCAGCCAGGCGCTGCCGCGGACATGCTCCCGCAGCTCGTCGTCGGGGGGCGGCATGGTGTGCAAGCTACCCGACGGGCGGAAGCGCGCCCGGCTCGCGTGCCCGGGTCAGCATGCGGCCTTCGTGAAGTGCCAGATGAGCATGATCGGGGCGCCGGCGAAGGCCGCGGCGGCGGCGTCCGGGGCCAGTGCGTCGAGCGACCAGGGCCAGTCCGACCACGGACCGAGGTCGCCGCCTATCGGGCCGCCGGGAGCGGGTACGTCGGCAGGTCGATGGCCACCGCCGTCTTCGTCGCCATCTTCTTGATCATGCCCTTCGTCGGCAGATAGGGCAGCACCCGGAAGAACCGGTTCCGCCAGTGGATCGCCCGCCAGGTGGCCGGGGCCAGCATGCCCGCGCCGCCGGCCGCCTGCTTCTGCCCGGCGGCGACGAGCCCGCGCAGCAGCCTCTCGTACCGCTCGAACGCGACGGTGTGGTCGCCGTCGGCCCGGGCCAGTTCCCCGGCCAGCACGTACGCGGCGACGACGGCGGTGCCCGTACCGTTGCCGCCCGGGCCGGCGCCGTAGCCGGCGTCGCCGGCCAGCGCGATGCGGCCGGTCGACCAGCGGTCGAGATGGATCTGGCGGGACGAGTCGAAGTAGAAGTCGGGCGCCGTCCGCATCTGCCGCAGCAGTTCCGGTACGTGCCAGCCCGCGCCCGCGAACCGCTCCTCGACGATCCGCCGCTGCTGCTCGACGTCGTGGTGGTCGTACGCGATCGGCTCGGGGCTGTTCAGGCTCAGCATGGCGGTGGTGGCCCCGCGGACGCTGAAGATGCTGGCCATCCGGCCGGGTTCGTTGTAGAGGTGGGCCTCCCGGTCGAGGCCGAGGAAGTTCGTGGTGCTGAACACGGCGCCGTAGAGGCCCGCCTCCTCGACCCGGGCCCCCGGGAAGGCGAGCCGCCGGACGATCGAGTGGGCCCCGTCGGCGCCGATGACCAGGTCGAACCGGCGGGGCGGCCGATTGGCGAAGGTCACGTCCACGCCGTCGGCGTCCTGGCGCAGCGCGGTGATCGTGTCATCGAACAGGTATTCGGCGCTGCCGCGGGTGGCGTCGTAGAGCACCTTGGCGAGGTCACCCCGGCGGATCTCGATGTCCCCGGCGAAGATGTACGCCGGCATGCCGGCCACCCGCCGACCATCGCCATCCACGTAGGACATCGTGCGCAGCTGGGTCTCGTTGGCGCGCAGCTCGTCGAGGATGCCCATCTGGCGCAGCACCGAGAGGTGGACGTGGCCGCGGAAGTCGACCGCGTATCCGCCGCCGCGCAGCTGCGGCGCGCGTTCGACGACGGTCGGGGCGAAGCCCTGCCGGTGCAGCCAGTACGCGAGGGCGGGTCCGGCGACGCTCGCGCCGGAGATGAGCACGGTCCGGTTCATCATGATCGTTATTGTACGTATGTATAGGACAGATGTATAGGACGGGTGTTCACGGGTCGCTATGATCGGCGCATGGGCCATCGGGAAGACCTGCTCGCCGGCGCCGTGACCTGCCTGCGGGCCAAGGGGTACGCGCGGACGACGGCCCGGGACGTGGTGGCCGTGTCGGGCACCAACCTGGGCTCGATCGGCTACCACTACGGCTCGCTGGAAGCGCTCATGAACGCCGCGGTCGAGCGGGCGATGGAGGAGTTCGCCGACGAACTCGCCGAGGTGATGGCGACCGGGCTCGACCCCGGCGCGACCGTGCTGGAGCGGTTCGAGGCGTTCTGGACCCGTGTCCTCGACTCGTTCGAGGCCAACCGGCAGCTGTGGCTCTCGACGTTCGACCTGTTCGGCCTGCTGGACCGGGTTCCTCAGGTCCGCACGCTGCTTCAGGAGGGCATGCGGGACGGGCGGCTGGCCTGGGCGCAGCTCATCCATGGCGCCGACCCGGCCACCCGGGCGGCGTTCACGGTCGGCGCGATCCACCAGGCGCTGCTGAGCGGCGTGCTGGTGCAGTGGCTCATCGATCCCGAGCACGCCCCGACCGCGCAGGATCTCTCCGACGGGCTGCGCCGGCTCGCGGCCGACGTCGGCGCGGGACGCGAGCCCGGGCGTTAAGAAGGGCCCCCTGCTATACAAAAAGCGATAACAGGGGGCCCTTCCTTACCACCAGACCTCAGTGGTGCTTGAGCAGTTGCAGCAGGTCGTACGACCAGATGCCGCGGCCGTGGGTGGCCGCGTACACCCGGAGGCCGAACGGCCCGGTCTTCACCTGGAGGGTGGCCGTGGTCGGCAGACCGCGACCGAGGACCGCCCAGTTCCGCTGGCCCGGCGCCCGGTACAGCACGCCGAGGTCGGTGCCCAGGACGAGCCCGCCGCCCCAGACGTACTTGACCGTGTTGGCGGGCACGTCCGGCAGGTTCGCCGAGATGTCCGTCCAGTGCGCACCGGCGTCGCGGGACTCGAAGACGTGCCCGACGCCCGCGCCCGGTCCCTCGGTCCACTTCCGGCTGAACCCGTTGATGGCCACGATGACGTGGTTCGGGTTCGTCGGGTCGACGTCGAAGCCGGAGACGTACCGGTTGGGCAGCGTGCCGTCCACCGGCAGGGTCAGCTGGTGCCAGCCGGTCCCGTCGGTGTGCCCGACGGCGATGCCCCGGGTGAAGCCCTGGTTGTTGCACGGGCCGCACCAGCCGACGTACGCCATGCCGCCGCTCGCGGCCACCCCGGTGGCCACGTGCCCGGCGCCGAGGTCGAAGGCGTTCTGCCACTCGTCACCGGACTGGATCTGCCAGCCGTGGTGCTGGATCCAGACGTGCTGGCCGCCGGCCACCCAGGTCTTGGGGTCCCGGGTGTCGTACGTGAACGGCGCGATGAACCGGGCCAGGCCCGCATCGGCGTCCGGCGGGGCGATCTCCCGGGTGGTGGCCTTCGACGGGTCCGCCAGCCACGATCCGTCGTTCACCGCGCAGTTGTTGGTGACCCGCATCTCGAGGTAGACGTACTCGGCGGCGATGTCGCAGCCCTTGACCGGGTTGACGATGGTGTCGCCACCGTCGCCGCCGAAGTTGGAGCCCATCACCCGGTCACCCGGGCGCTTGATGGACTCGCCGTTGTCCTGCAGGCCGCCGCTGATGGCCGTGCCGAGGCCGCGGTCCAGGCCCACGCCGACCGAGTAGTACTGCAGCGTGTCCATGGTGCCGTCGTTCAGCGACTTCCAGTCGGTGGCGTGGCCGGAGGCGTCGGCCTGGCCGCGGACCGGCCGCCGGAAGGTGCCGCCGTCGTCGCCGACCACCACGAACCGCTTGCCGTGGTCGGAGCCGATGGCCACCGAATGCTGGTCGGCGTGGGTGGTCTGGTGGCAGTCGCCGGTCTGCTTGCTCGGGTCGATGCTCCAGCACGGGAAGTAGAAGTTCCAGTACGGGCCGGGCGTCGTCCAGCTCGTCCCCGCGTTGGTGGTCTCGAAGACCTCCTCGAGGCCGAGGTAGACGTGGTTCGGGTCGGCCGGGTCCACCTGGAGGAACTGGTTGTACCAGGCCTGGATGCCCGGCATGTAGCCCGGGTCGGTGAGCGCCGAGCCGGAGGCGGCCAGCTTGTGGTAGTCGGCGATCAGCCGCCACGGACCGAACGGCGAGCCGCTGTCCGAGACGTACACGCCCTTGAGCGCGCTGTCCGGGTTGGCGAGCATCGCCGGCGACTGCTCGATGGCGTAGTACTTCGAGCCGTCCGCGGCCGGCGCCATGGTCACCGTGCCGACGTCCTGCGGGGCGCTGGAGATGTCGCCGGCCAGCGTGATCCGCTGCCAGCTGCCGCCGACCTTGGTGTAGAAGCCGTTGTACGCGTCGCCGCTGCGCCAGCCGATGGCCAGCACGATCCGGCCGTCCCGGCCCACCGCGATGTCGTTGGCGAAGTTCTTGTACGGCGCGTTCGGGTCGTTGGCCTGCGAGCCGCCCGGCAGGTACGTCGGGTTCGGGGCGAACTCCAGCGTCCAGGCGCCGGAGAGGGTACGCGTGGAGTGGCTCCACACGCCCCGGTTGGTGGCCACCCAGGCCCGGTCGCCGACAAACCGGAGCTTGCGGATCACCGTGCTCTCCAGCTCGGTGCCGCCCACCCGGTCGTGCGCGGCGAAGGTGCCGTGCTGCGGGTTGCGCAGCACGTAGACGCCGCTGCCCACGAACGCGGTGCCGCCGGTGTTGCCCTCGCCGGTGGCGTACCAGAGCCGGCCCCGGGCGTCCAGCCGCAGGTCGCCGGTGGAGCTGGTGGGCAGGCCGTCGGAGATGTTCCGCCAGTGACCGCCGCCGGAGCTGGACCGGAACACGCCGCCGTTGGCCGCGCCGGCGTACACGTTGCCGTTGTCGTCGGCGGCCAACCCGGTGACCCGGCCGGTCACCAGTCCGGAGCCGCCGGAGGAGTTGGAGTCGATGTCCCGGTAGCGGGGATCGTCCGAGTTGTACGGCAGGGCCGTCTCGTCCTTCCAGCCGCCCGAGGTGTGCGGGAGGGACCGCAACTGCGCCCAGGCCGCCGAGTAGGCGCCCGGGGCGATCGTGCCGGGGGCGCTGCGCGCCTCGGCGTACTGCTCGGCGGCCTCCATGATCTCGCTGGCGCCCTCCTCGTCCCCGTCCTCACCCGCGAGGGTGCGGTTCGTGGCGGACTTGGCGAACGTGTGGTGTGCCGTGCGGGCGAGGTCGCCCGCGGTCCCGGGTCGCGGGCTCGGCGGGCCGGCCAGTCCGGGAGTCCCCGCGGCGGTCAGCGCGAAGACGGACAGCGCGCCGACCAGCAGGAGCCTTGCCTGCCTGGTGGGCAGTCTTCCGATTGACAATGCCTTCCCCTTCCAAGGGGTGCGTCGGACAGGGGGTCCGGCGTGCACTGTCGCATTCTGGAACGGGTCCGATCGATGCGAAAGTCGTGGATGGGAAATCCGCCGTTCGGCTGATCGACCCCTCAGTCGGTCCGCGCCGGCGCGGCGTCCAGCTCGACGAACCGGCTGGCCTCGGTGAAGCCGAGCCGCCGGTAGAGCGCGATCGCGGCGGCGTTGTCGGCCCGCACGTTCAGCGCGATGTGGTCGACCGCCGGCCGCAACCGCCGGACCAGCGCGGTCACGGCGGTCCCGGCCAGCCCCTGCCCGCGTACGTCGGGACGGGTGGTGACGTTGCCCAGCGCGGCCACCCGGTAGGCGGGCGACCAGACGTGCACGCCGGCCACCGCCAGCAGCTCGCCGCCGCGGCGGATCCCCACGTACTGGCCGGTCTCCAGCATCCGGGCGTCGAACCAGTTCTCCGGGTACGCGGCCGCGTACAGCGCGGCCAGCTCGGCCAGGTCGGCCGGGCCCAACGCGACGACCGGAACGTCGGCGGCGGGCGCGGCCGGTCGGGGCTCGCCGGTGAGCGCCATCCGCAGGTGCGGCTCGACCGAGGTGATCCGCCGGTCGCCGGTCTCGAGCGCCTTCTCCAGTCCGATGCTCAGGTGCGCGTGGAACCGGGCCGGCAGCACGGGCTCGAGCTGGTCGATCAGCTCACCGGCCGCGCCGGCCGGGTCGCCGAACAGCAGCAGCGTCGCCGTGCCGGCGCCGTGATAGAGCAGCGCCACCGCGTCCTCCAGCGCGTACCAGGTGGTGTGCGGCCAGAAGAAGTCGTCCAGGTCGCCGAGCTCGTACGCGTGCCGGACCGGGTCGCGACTCAGCAGGGCGGCCAGCTCTGCCCGATCGTGCACACTCCGCATCCGCATGGCCGCCATGTTTGCACGGGGACTGCGCAGCTCAGGGGGCGGCCTTTAAGTTCCGCTTAACCGCGAATTAGAACGGGGTGTACGGGAAGTGATCAAGTTACTCCGCCGGGTAGCGTCCCCGGGCATCGTCCTTCAGGAGTGACCCAGATGCATACGAAGCGCACCCTCTATTTCGTCCTCGGCGCCCTCGGCGTGGCCGCGCTGCTCGGCGGCACGTTGCCGCTGCTGGCTGACGACTCCGGCAGCACGACCGTCGGGGCGATGGCGGACACGACGGCCACCCAGGTCGTCCAGGATGGCGACAACGGCGCCAAGACCACCCTGGCCACCTGCCCGCAGACCTGCGACAACAATCCCCGGGGCTGGCGGGACGCGGTGCTCGAGTTCGCCGTCACCGGGCTGCCGGCCTCGGCCGGCCACCTGCGGGCACGGCTGCGGCTGCACGCGTGGACCGACACGGCGGCCCGGGTGGCCGCGTACGGCGGCGGGCCGGCCGCCGACGGTCCCGGCGTGACCACCAGCCGGCCCAACCTGCCGCTGGCCGCCCAGCTGGACGTCAAGGACGCGGTGGTGAGCGGCTTCAACGAGTGGGACGTCTCGGCGGCGGTCCGCGGCAACGGGACGTACACGTTCACCCTGCGCCAGGAGACCCTCAACACCCGCGTCTACTGGGCGTCCCGGGAGAACCAGCGGGCGGCGATCCGCCCGGAGCTCACCATCACGTACGACAACTCGGGGCCGCCGGCCCCGTCCACCGCCCCGGTGCCCTCGGCCGCCCTGCCGGCGCCCAGCAGCGCCGCCCCGGCGCCCAGCCCGACCAAGGGTGACCCGAAGCCGTCGGAGGTGACCGTGACCCGCAGCCCGGCCGCGCCGACCAGCGCCGCCGCGCCCGGCTGGCGGCTGGTGTGGTCGGACGAGTTCAGCGGGTCGGCCGTGGACCTGAAGCGCTGGAACCTGCGCGGATCCGAGGGCCGGGACATCGACCGCGGGTGCAACACGAACAGCCCGAAGAACACCTTCGTCTCCGGCGGCCTGCTGACCCTGCGGGCGCTGCGCGAGCCGGCCACCTGCAGCTCGCAGCAGCGCCAGTACACGCAGAGCTACCTGGACACCATCGGCAAGGCGTCCTTCACGTACGGCCGGTTCGAGATGCGGGCCAAGTCGCCCAACGGGCCGACCAACTCCCGCGGCCTGTGGCCGGCGTTCTGGCTGCGCCCGAACGACGGCGGCAACGGGGAGATCGACGTGGTCGAGCTGCCCGGCGGCGCGCAGTACTACCGGGCCGCGACCCAGGCGATCTTCTGGGACTACACGCCGGTCAAGCAGGACCAGCGGTACCCGTTCGCCAAGGGCTACCCGGGGGACGGCTTCCACACGTACACCACCGAGTGGGAGCCGGGCCGGCTGCGCTGGTACATCGACGGGCAGCAGGTCTACGAGCGGGACCGCGGCACCACGCCCTGGTTCGACAAGGCGTTCTCGAAGCCGTACAACATCCGGCTGAACTTCCAGGTCGGCGGCTGGCTCGGCGACCCGGACGCCAGCACGGTCTTCCCGGCCGACTTCCAGGTCGACTACGTCCGCGTCTGGCAGCGCTGATGCCCACCCCACCCCGAACCCGTGTTGGTCATGGTTCTCGCTGCGAGATGTTTGCCGGATCGCGCAGTAAGAACCATGATCAACGCTGCCGGCCGGGGAGCGGGGGGTGAGCGGGCGGGTGCGGAACGTCGCCGGGGTGGCCTATCGTGACGGCCAGCGCGGCGCCGGGCGGGCCGCGCCGGGACGGGGGCGACGATGGCCGCAGGGTTCGACCGCGCCGACGACCCGCGGAGCCGGCGGGACGGGCTCGGCTGGGTGAGCCGGGCCGTGTTCCCGGATCCCCGGCTGTGGCTGGCGGTGCGCGAGCCGGGCGTCGCCGCGCCGCCGGGATGGCGGGTGGCCGCCCGGTACGCGGTCGTCCCGTCCGCGGACCGGGCCCGGTTCCTGCTGCCGCTCGCCTCCCGTCGCGTCGGCGCGGCCTCCACGCTCGCCTACAACGCGCTCCGCCCGCCGCGGGTGCGGGCCAACCGGCTGGCCGTCGGCGTGCTCGCCGGCCTCGGCGGCACGGGCTTGGCCGGCATGCCGGAGCTGACCGTCGCCGTGCCGGCGAGCCTCGATCCGGCCGAGGCGGTGCTGACCGTCCACCTCGGCCGGCTGCTGGAAGCGCCGCTGCACGCGGCGATCGGCATCCGGCCGCCGGATCCGCACCACAAGCCCACCCTGCAGCTCTTCGACGATCGAGGCCGGCCGCGGGCGTACGCGAAGATCGGCTGGAACGACGGCACCCGGGCGATGGCCCGGGCCGAGGCCGCGGCGTTGCGCCGGCTTGGCCGGTCCGCCGGCCTGCCCGACGTGCCGCGGCTGCTGTGCGCGTTCGACTGGGGTGAGCTGGCCGTCACGGTGCTGGAGCCGATGCCCGCGCGGGTACGCCGGCTGCGTCACCCGGACCGCCCCCGGCTGGCCGCCATGCTCGCGGTCGCGCGGCGCGGTGGGGCGCCGGGGCGGCCCCGACCGCTGGCCGGCTCGGCGTTCCTGGCCGAGCTGCGCCGCCGGGCCGGCTCGGCCCACCCGGACGGCGCCGACCGGGTCCGCCGGGCCGTGACGGCGCTGGCCGAGCGGCACGGCGGTACGACGATCGAGTTCGGCGACTGGCACGGCGACTGGGTCCCGTGGAACCTCGGCACCCACCGGCGCCGGTTGATCGTGTGGGACTGGGAGAACAGCGGCCCCGACCGGCCGGTCGGGTTCGACCTGGCCCACCAGGGCTTCCAGACCGCGCTGTCGATGCACGGCGCGCCGGCGGCCCGGGCGGCCGAGCGGATGTCCGAGGTGGTCGACCGGCACGGCCCGGCCCTCGGGCTGGGCCCGGATCAGCGCCGGCTGGTCTGCGAGGCGTACCTGCTCGAGCTGTGGCTGCGCACCTCGGAACTCGCCGTCGGCGGCGCCGGGTGGAACGACCGGCTGCACCCGGCGCTGCTCGACCTGCTGGCCCACCGGCCGACCGGCTGAGCCGCCAAACAACTGAGTGGCGGGACGGTCGATTGTGAACGCCGGATCAGTGGTGCCGATTCCCGCCAATCGGGCAAGGCGCCGCGAAAGGCTACCTGCGACGAGCGACCAATGCAGCAAAGTCCCACAATAATTTTCGGCTCCCTATCGCTGGAACGAATGTTCATCTACTGTTCGGTCCTTTGAGGGCAATTTGTGGGGTCCACAGTGCAGTGCCACGCTCCAGCTGCGGGGGTCAATGGTGCTCATCCTTTACGTATTCGCCGTGCTCGCGGTGCTGGTGCCGGTGGTGGTCACGCCACTGCTGGCCCGCTGGGCGCGGCCGTCACCGGCCGGGCCGGTCGGGCGGGTCCGCCGGGCCGCCGCGGCGCTGACCGACATCCTCGGCCCGGGGTGGGCCGCCCTGGTGGCGCTGCTGGCCGGCGCCGCCGCCGTGGTGGCCGTCTGCTGGCCGCTCGGTGAGGCGCTGTCCCGGCTCGAACCGGTGGTCGATCATCCGGTCTTCGACTACGTGCACGCCCGGCGCGACGCCGACTGGGCGCGGCTGACCGGCTTCGTCACCGCCATGGGCGACCGGGATCCGCTCAAGGTCGTCACGGTGGTGGCGGCCGTGCTGCTGGCCGTCGCCTGGCGGCGGCGCTGGTGGATCCCCGTCGTGGCGCTGCCGCTGCAGTTCGTCCTCGAGCAGTACACGCAACAGATCCTCAAGCTGGTGGTCGACCGCGGTCATCCACCCACCGATCTCGGCAGCTACCCGTCCGGCGGGTGCGCCCGGGTGCTGATGACGTTCGGCACCATCGCCCTGCTGGCGTCCTGGGCCTTCCGCATACCCCGGGCCGGGCGGGTCGGGCTGGTCACCGCGCTGGCCGTGCTCGCCTCGGTCGAGGCGTACACCCGAATCTATGCCGAGAAGCACTGGCTGACCGACGTGGTCGGCGGCCTGGTGTTCGGTTGGCTGCTGCTCGGCGTCCTGGCCGGCAGCCTGACGATCCTGGCCGGCCGGTCCGCTCCACCGGTCGTGCCGGATCCGGACGCGCCGGATCCGGGCGTACCCGCCCGGACGGCCGCGGCGGAGCGGGCACCCGCCTGACCGGCGCTGCCCGGCGGCTGCCGGCCCTCCGGCGGGCCGCTTCACACGGATCACCTTCGCCCCCGGCGCCGACCGGGCGGGCACCGACGGGATCGGGAAGAACGGGGCAACGACGTGACCACCCTTCTGGTCGCCTCCACCGGCGGCCACCTTGCCGAACTGCACGACCTCGCGCCCCGGCTGGGGGTTGCCGACGACTGCGTCTGGGTCACCTTCGACTCGCCGCAGAGCAGGTCCCTGCTCGACGGCCGGGAGGTCATCCACGTGCCCTCGGCCAGCACCCGGGACGCCGTCGGCACCCTGCGCGACTTCCTGGCCGCCCGGCGGGTGCTGCGGTCCCGCCGGGTGCGCCGGGTCATCAGCACCGGCGCCAGCGTGGCCATGTCCTTCTTCGTGCCGGCCTCGCGGGCCGGGCTGAGCTGCGCCTACATCGAGAGCGCCACCCGCACCTCCGGGCCCTCGCTGACCGGCCGGCTGGCGGCCCGGCTGCCCCGGGCCGAGCTCTACACCCAGTACGCGTCCTGGGCGGGCGGCCGGTGGCGGTACGGCGGGTCCATCTTCGACCCGTACCTCGCCAGCCCGGTGCCGCGACCCGCGACGCTCTCCCGGATCGTGGTCGCCCTCGGCACGCACGACCGGTTCGGCTTCCCCCGACTGCTCAGCCGGCTGGTGACGATCATGCCGACGAACGCCGAGGTGCTCTGGCAGGTCGGGTCGACCCGGATCCCGCGAATGCCGCGGGACGCCCGCCGCCAGGTCCCGTTCGACGAGCTCGAGCAGGCGATGCGGGAGGCCGACGTGGTCATCACGCACGCCGGGGTCGGATCGGCGCTGACCGCCATGCGCGCCGGTCGGCGGGCCATCCAGGTCCCCCGCCGGCAGCGGTACGGCGAGCACATCGACGACCACCAGGTGGAGTTGGCCCGCGAACTCGACCGGCGGGGCCTGGTCCTCGCCCGGGAGGCCGACGCGGTGACGATCGACGACCTGTGGTCGACCGCCGGCTGGGCGATCCGCACCGGGGAGGAGGTCACACCGTTCCGGTGGACGGAAGCCACCTGACCGATCGGACAGTCGGGGGTGGACTTCGGACACCTCCGACCTGCGCCCGGGCCGGCCCGGTCGGTTGATGACGCCGACCCGCCCGCGCCCACAAGCTACGCACGTTCACCGCTTCCTTTCCTTTGGGGGACCCGTGGTTGCGACAACACTCTTCCGATCCAGACGCCGCGCCGCCCTGCGCCGGCTCACCCTCGGGCTCGCCGTACCGATCCTGGCGCTGGCCGTGGTCGGGGCGCCGGCGCGGGCGTCCGGCCTGCCGCCGGTGACCAGCACCCTCACCTCGGCCAACCCCTCCGACACCACCCCGCACGCGAAGAACGGCGACGTCAAGGCGTTCGCCGAGATCGGCACCACGGTCTACGTCGGCGGATCGTTCACCACGGTGCGCGCGGCCCAGGACACGGACTTCACCACCCGCAACTACCTGTTCGCGTACGACCGCAGCACCGGGGCGTTGAGCACCTCGTTCCTGCCCGCCCTGGACGGCGCCGTACACGCCCTCGCGGTCAGCCCGGACGGCAAGCTCATCGTGGGCGGGGCGTTCGGCACGGTGAACGGGGTGGCCCGCAAGAACCTGGTGGAGCTCGATCCGTCCACCGGCGCCACCGTGGGCAGCTGGGTGGGTCGCAGCGACGGGGGACTGGTCCGCCGCACCATCGTGCGCGGCAACCAGCTCTACATCGCCGGCGCGTTCCACTGGGTCGACGGCACCCAACACTCCCTGCTGGCCCGCCTGAACGCCAGCACCGGGGCGATCGACCCCACCTTCCAGGTCGACGCGTCGGTGGCTCGGGCCAGCAGCGAGCTGGTCTGGGGGCTGGCGCTGGCGCCCGACGGCAACACCCTGGTCGCGGTCGGCAACTTCACCCAGGTCAACGGGCTGCCCCGCAACCAGGTGGTCGTGATCGACACGTCCGGCGCGCCCACCGTGGCCGACTGGAGCACCCAGCGGTACGTGGCGCCCTGCTACAGCGGAACGTTCCCGTTCTACGCCCGCGACGTGGACTTCTCCGACGACGGCAGCTACTTCGTCATCATCGCCGACGGCGGCCGCGGCGACGCGTACTGCGACGCCATCGCGCGCTGGGAGACCAACGCGCGGGGCAGCAGCCTGGACGCCACCTGGGTGGACTACACCGGCACCGACTCGGTCACCTCGGTCGAGGTGGCCGACAACGTGGTCTACGTGGCCGGTCACTTCCGCTGGCTGAGCAACGCCAACGGCAACGACTCGGCGGGCGCGGGCGCGATCAACCGGTACGGCTACGGCGCGCTGGACCCGATCAACGGGCTCCCGATGAACTGGAACCCGACCCGCTCGGGCGCGCCGTCCGGCACCACCGCGTGGGGACCGATCGTCTGGGAACTGTGGCGCGGCAGCACCGGGGTGTACGCCGGCTTCGACAACGACGGCGCCGGCAACGAGTACCACGGTCGGATGGCCATGTTCCCGTTGAGCGGCGGCCGGGTGGTCCCGGCGGTGAACGCGCCGAGCACCACTCCCGGCTACCTCTACCTCGGGGGCTCGGACGGGCAGCTCACCAGGGTGGCGTTCGACGGCGCCGCGCTCGGTGCGGCCACCGTCACCAGCCAGCCGAACCTCACCGGGGCCGGCGCGGCGTTCATCCTCGGCAACAAGCTCTACTGGTCGAAGACCGACACGGCCGCGCCCAACGGCAGCTACCTGGACGTCTCGGTCTTCAGCGGGGGATCCGTCGGCGCGCCGTGGATCTCCAGCGACTACAACTCGTGGTTCCGGGCGGCCACCATGACCGGGGCGTTCGCGCTGGACGGCCGGATGTACTACACGAAGGCCGGCGACAACCGGCTGTTCTACCGCTACATCGAGCCGGACGGCTACATCGTGGGCTGCACCGAGTTCACCCTGCCGAGCCAGGGCGTGAGCTGGGGCGCCGTCCGCGGCATGACCTGGGTGGCCGGCCGGATCGTGTACGGGAACACCGCGGGCTCGCTCTGGTCGGTGCCGTTCGACGGGTCCGCCGTGGACGGCGCCGCGGCCACCCAGGTGGACACCACGGCGGTGACCGCGGCCTGGTCCAGTCCGACGCTGTTCTACGCCACGAACTGACCAGCGTGCCGCCGCCGGTCCGCCGGGCCCGCACGGGCCCGGCGGACCGGCGCCGACCGACGCGCAAGGTGACGGTCGGAACACGGTCGGCGCATAATCGGCCACAATGGCCGGTCATCGCCGCGCCCGTCGACACCGCGGGCGCGACCTCCACCTGATGGGACTGATGTGATGGACGTGACGGACGCCGCCTCCTCCCGGCAGCGCCCGGTCGGCCTGGCGGAACTGGCACGCATTCCCCTGCGGCGCTGGCGCATCCTGTTCGGCAGCGTGTTGGTGCTGCTGCTCGCGGCCGTCGGCTACCTGTGGGTCGTGCCCGCCAGCTACACGGCCACCTCGGTCGTGGTGGTCCGGCCGGTGGTCACGGACCCGTTCACGCTGCCCTCCGGCGGCGCGGACCGGGCCGTCAACATGACCGCCGAGAGCGGCTTCGCCACCAGCAACGACGTCATCGACCGGGTGGCCGCCGCGGTGGGCCGGCCGGCCGACGAGGTGGCCGAGGCGCTGACCGTGGAGACGCCGGTGGGCGGGCAGCTGCTCCGGTTCAGCTACGCCGGCACCAGCGAGCGGCAGGCGCTCGACGGCGCCAACGGCGCGGCCGACGCCTACCTGCGGCTGCGCAAGGGAATGTACGAGAGCCAGCGTTCTGCCGTGCTCAAGTCGTACGAGGACACCATCGCGCTGGTCACCGCGCAGCGGACCACCGTGCAGGGCAAGCTGCCGAACGGCCGGTCGAACAGCAGCCCCAGCCCGCAGACCAGCGCCCTGCTGGACCAGCTGCGCGGGCTGAACGACCAGCTGGCGCAGCTCGCCGAGCAGCGCTCGAAGATCGCGTCGGCCGACCTGACTCCCGGCACGGTCACCGCGACGGCCCGGCCGCCGGTGCAGACCAGCCGGGACGGCCGGGCGCTCATCGTGCTGGCCGCGCTGCTCGGCGGGGTGCTCGTCGGCGCCGTGCTCGCGCTGGTGCGGGAGTCCTTCGACCGCCGCATCCGATCCGCTGACGACGCGGCCGAGCTGATCGGGGCGCCGATGCTCGGGTCCGTTCCCCGGCCGGGGCGGCGGGGGCTGCCCGAGCCGGAGCTGCGGTACCTGGCGCTGGCGGTCGAGCGGTGGACCGGCGATCGGGACCGCCCACTCGTGCTGCTGGCCGACGGGCCGGGCGCCGTCCGTACCCAGCTGGCCGCCGGCCTGGCGGCGACGCTGGCCGAGGCCGGCGACCGGGTCCGGCTCGGTGCGACGGCCGAGGACCTGCGGTCGATCCGCCCGGCGCTGCTGACCGCGCAGCGGCGGATTCCCACCGTCCCGCCCGGCGCCGCCGACCGACCCGGACCGGCGCGCCGGCCGGCGCCGGCGGCGAACGGTCGCGCCGATACCGCGGCGGCGTCAACCGCGGCACAACCCGGCGGCGCACCATCCGGCACCGCACCATCCGGCATCGCACCATCCGGCATCGTGCCGGCCGACATCGTGCCGGCCGGCGGCGCGCCGGCCGTGGCGCGCACCGCCGGCCAGGCGGGTTCCGGCGAGCCGGACGCGCCGACGGTCGTCGTTCCGGCGGTTGATCCGGCCGCGGCGCCGCCCGCCCGCCGGCCGCGGCCCTACCCGGCCCGGGAGTCGAACAACGGCGCCGTATACCGGTCCTTCACCCTGGAGGAGGAGCCGGTCGCGGAGCGCCGGCCAGCCGAGAGCGGGTCGGCGCCGCCGGCGGCCCCGGCCGAGGCCATGCCGGCCACGGCCGTGCCGACCGACCCGATGAACATCGGGCTCCGGTCGGGCGGCTCGGCCGAGGCATTGTCGCTGGACCAGAGCCTGCTGCGGATCGGCGCGGGCCGGGTCCAGCTGGTCGGCATCGACGCGCCGGACGGCGAGGGCACCCTGTTGATCACGGCGCCCGACGGGGACCAGCGCGGCGTCCGGGCCGCCCGGCTCGGCGTGGCCGTCCTCGTGGTGGCCCGGGACCGTACCCGCAGCCGGCAGCTGGACCGGTCGCTCAGCCGGCTGGCGGCGGCCGGGGTCCGGCCGGTCGGCTTCGTCCTGACGGGAGACGGGCGTGCCTGAGCCGGATCGTTCCGCACCGGGACCGACCGACGCCGCCGACCGGTATCCCCCGGTGACCGCGGTGGTCGCCACCCGGGACCGGCCGGGGCTGCTGGAACGGGCGGTCCGCGCCATCCTTGCGCAGGACTACCCGGGCGAGCTCGAATGCGTGGTGGTGTACGACCACGTGGACATCCGCCCGCTGGACGTTCCGGTGCCGGCGAACCGGACGCTGACCTACCGGAACAACACCCACCGGCAGGGCCTGCCCGGCGGCCGGAACACCGGCGCGGACGTGGCCCGGGGGGAGCTGATCGCGTTCTGCGACGACGACGACCTGTGGCTGCCGGCGAAGCTGCGCCGCCAGGTGGAGCTGCTGGCCGCCCGGCCGGACGCCGCCGCGGCCGGGTGCGGCATCCGGCTGCGCGGTCCGGGCATCGATCGGGAGCGACGACTGTCGATCCCGGAGGTCACCCTGCCGCACTTCCTCGCCGACCGGGTGATGGAGGTGCACTCCAGCACCGTGCTGGTCCGCCGGTCCACCTGGGACGCCGTCGGCCCGGTCGACGAGGAGATCCCGGGCGGGTACGGCGAGGACTACGAGTGGCTGCTGCGGGTGGCCGCGCACGGTCCGGTCGTGCTGGTGCCCGAGGTGCTGGTGGAGGTCGACTGGCACGGCGGATCGTTCTTCTTCGGCCGGTGGGCGTTGATCGTCGAGGCCCAGCGGTACCTGCTGGACCGGCATCCGGAGCTGGCCGGCAGCCGCACCGGACTGGCCCGCATCCACGGGCAGATCGCGTTCGCCCTGGCCGCCGGCCACCGCCGCGGGGAGGCGCTCCGGGAACTCGCCCGGGTCGTCCGGCTCAACCCGTACGAGAAGCGGGTCCTGGTCACCCTGCCGGTGGTGCTCGGGCTGCTCTCCGGGGAGCGGGTGCTGGCCCTGGCGCAGCGCCGGGGGCGCGGTGTCTGACCGCCACCCCGTCCGGCCCGCCCGCCCCGCCGGGACGCCGGCGCCGGTCCGCGAGCTGCCGCTGTGGCCGCTCACGCTGATGTTCGGCCTGGTGCCCCTCTGGTGGGCGGTGGGCGCCTTCTACCTCGGCTGGAGCGCCTTCGGCGTGCTCCTGCTGACGCTGCTGGTGGTCCGGGGGCGGGTGGCGCTGCCGGCCGGCACCGCCCTGTTCCTGATCTTCCTGGCCCTGGCGGCGCTGAGCTTCACCCGGCTCGAGCGGACGACCGCCTACCTCAGTTCGGGACTGCGCTGGGGTCACCTCGGCACGGCGCTGGTCGTCTGCGTGTACGTCTACAACCTGGCCCGCGACGGCGTCCCCTGGGAACGGGTGCTGCGCCCGCTCGCCCTGTTCTGGCTGGGCGTGGTGGCGCTGGGCTGGCTGGCCGTGCTGCTGCCGACGCTGTCGCTGCCCAGCCCGACCGAGGCGGCGCTGCCGGCCGGGGTGGCCGGTCAGCGGTTCATGCAGGCCATCACGCACCTGCGGCTGAACGAGTTCAACCCGGTGTCGCGCAACCCGATCTACCGGACGGCCGCGCCCTTCCCGTACACCAACAACTGGGGGACGGCGTACGCGCTGCTGGTGCCGTTCATCCTGGCGTACCTGTCGGCGGCGCGCCGGGGTCCGTTCCGGACGCTGCTGCTGGTGTCCCTGCCCGCGTCGGTGGTGCCGGCATTCTTCACCCTCAACCGCGGGATGTTTCTCGGCCTCGGCTTCGGGCTGCTCGTCCTGGCGATCCGGGCGCTGGTCCGGGGCAACGCCCGGCTGATCGCGTCGATCGGCGGCGTTGTGGTGCTGATCTGGATCGTCAGCCTGGTCGTCCCGGTTCAGGACATGATCAACGCCCGGGTGAGCAGCACCGACACCAACGTGGACCGGATGGACCTGTACGTCCGCACCTGGGCCGCCGTGCGGGAGTCGCCGCTGCTCGGCTACGGCGCGCCGCGGACCGTCGACACCACCATCGCCGAGGATCCGCTGGGCACCCAGGGCCTGCTGTGGCAGGTGCTCTACAGCTACGGCATCCCCGCCATGGCGGCCGTGCTGGGCTGGTTGGTGTGGGTGGCCATCCGGCTGGGCCGGGCGGTTTCCACGGCCGGGCAGTGGCTGAGCATCATCCCGCTCATCGCGCTGGTGGTCATCCCGGTCTACTCGTACATCGACCCGAACCTGTCCGTGCTCTGCTACGCCGTCGGCGTGGGGTTGGCCGCGGTGGACGGTCCGGTGAACCGGACCCTCCGCGCCGCGGGCCCGCCGCGTCGCCCCACGGCGCCGGCCGGTCCGGCCGGTCCGCTTCGGCCCCCGCCGGCCGGGTGGCCAGCGCCGGGCGGGTCCGGCGCTGTCGCGCCCGGACCGGCGGCGACCCGCTCCGGTACGGCGGTTGCCGGATCCGGTACGGACGCGGGCGGATCCGTGCCGCCGTCGGCCGACTCCCGGCCGGTGGTGGCGACCGCCGGGCCGGTGGTGGCCGCGTCCGGGTCGGTGGTGGCCGACTCCGGGCCGGTGGTGGCCGTGTCCGGGCCGGTGGCCGTGTCCGGGTCGGTGGTGGCCGCGTCCGGGTCGGTGGTGGCCGACTCCGGGCCGGTGGTGGCCGTGTCCGGGCCGGTGGCCGTGTCCGGGTCGGTGGTGGCCGCGTCCGGGCCGGTGGTGGCCGCGTCCGGGCCGGGCAACGGGCGGTCGGCGCCGCGGCGCGTACCGGATCAGGTCGGTGGATCGACGGAGGAGGCACGATGAGCGCACCCCGGCCCGTCGCGGCGCCCGGACCGGACCGGACCGGCGACCCGGCTGCGGATCCGGCGGTGGCGGCAGCCGCGGACCCGGCGGCGGATGGCGGCGCGGACCCGGTGGTCGCCGGCGGCGCGGACCCGGCGGCGGACGGCGGCGCGGACCCGGTGGTCGCCGGCGGCGCGGACTCGGCGGTCGGTGGCGGCGCGGACTCGGCGGTGGGTGGCGGCGCGGACTCGGCGGTGGGTGGCGGCGCGGACTCGGCGGTCGGTGGCGGCGCGGACCCGGCGGTGGGTGGCGGCGCAGACCCGGCGGTCGGTGGCGGCGTGGGTCCGGCCGAGGGGCGTCGCGAGCTGCGCGGGACCGCCCGCAGCGGGTCGGTGGCGCTGCTCGGCGCGGCCGTCAACGGCCTGCTCGGGTTCGTGCTCACGGTGGTCATCGTGCGGGCGTTCGGCCCCGCCGGCGCCGGAAAGTTGTTCACCGCGATCGGGGTGGTGAGCATCCTCGGGGTGCTGTGCTGCGTGGGCGCGGACACCGCGCTGGTGTGGTCGCTGTCCCGGCGGCGGCGTGGACCCGGCGGCGACGCCGCGCGGCTGCTGCCGGTGGCCCTGCTGCCCCCGCTCGCGGTGACCGCCGCGGTGACGGCGACCGGCATCCTGCTGGCCCACCGGCTCGCGCCGCGGCTGTTCGACGGCGGCGGCGTGGGCCTGCTGCGACTCGCCTTCGCGGCGCTGCCGGCGATCGTGGCGCTCACCCTGCTGCTGGCCGCCGTTCGGGCGGTCCGCCCGGTGACCGCCGTGGTGGCCGTCCAGTACGTCCTGCTGCCGGCCGCCCGGCCGGTGCTGGTGCTGGCGGCCGCGGCGACCGGCGCCGGGCTGGTGGCGGCGTTCGCCGGCTGGCTGCTGCCGGTGGCGGCGGCAGTGCTGGTGGCCGCGGCCCTGCTCCTGCGGCCGCTCGCGCTCACCACCCGGGGCGTGCTGCGGCCGGTGGCCGCCGACTGGCGGCTGATCTGGCGGTTCGCGCTGCCCCGGGCCGCCTCGGCGGCGATCGACGCCAGCAGCATGTGGCTGACCGTGGTGCTGACCTCGGCGCTGGCCGGGTCGGCGCAGGCCGGCATCTTCGGCGCGGCCGGCCGGTACGCGCTGGCCGGCCTGCTGATCATGCAGGGGCTGCGGGTGGCCGTGGGGCCGCAGCTGTCCCGGCTGCTCGGCGCCGCGCGGCGCGCCGACGCCGCGGCGATCTACCGCACCGTGACGATCTGCGTGATCGCCCTGTCCTGGCCCGGGTACGTGCTGCTGGCCACGTTCGCGCCCGGGTTCCTCGGCCTGTTCGGCTCCGGCTTCCCGGCCGGCGCGACCGCGCTGACCCTGCTCGCCGCCGCCATGCTGGTGAACTCCGGGGTCGGCATCGTGCAGACCGTCCTGCTGATGAGCGGCCGCAGCGGACGGCACCTGCTGGCCACGGTGGCCGGGCTGGTGCTCACGGTCGGGTTCGGCGTCCTGCTCATCCCGCGGCACGGCGCCGGGGGCGCCGCGCTGGCCTGGACGGCCGGCATCGTCACCGAGAACGTGCTGGCCGCGCTCGCCGCGCGGGCCGTGCTCGGCGTGCCGCTCTTCGACCGGCCGGTGGCGCTGACCGCCGTCCTGGCCGGCGGCGGCGCGGCCGGGCTGGCGGCGGTGGCCGCGCTGCTGGCCGGGCGCGGCGTACCGGGACTGGCCCTCGCCATCGCGTTGTTCGCGGCCACCGCGGCCGTGGCGTTGGCGAACCGCCGCGTCCGGGCGCTCGCCCGGACGGCGTGGTCGATGATCAGACCGAGCCGAGGAGGGGCAACGCCATGACCATGAAGGACCGGGTCAAGGAGGCGGTGCCGGAACCGCTGCGGGTCGGCGTACGCCGCACCCTTACGCGGTACGGCGAGCGGACCAGCGACCGGCGGCCGCTGCCGGACTTCCTGATCGCCGGCACCAAGCGGGGCGGCACCACCTCGCTGTGGCGCTACCTGCTGGCGCACCCACTGGTGCCGCGGCTCTTTCCGGCCTGGAACACGAAGACCTCGCACTACTTCGAGGAGAACTGGGGCCGGGGCGAGGCGTTCTACCGGTCGCACTTCCCGACCCGGCGGCAGCGGCTCGCGCTCGAGCGGCGGCACGGTGGCCCGAGCCGGGTCGGCGAGGCCGCGCCGCTGTACATGTTCCACCCGCTCGCGCCCGAGCGGGTGGCGGGGCTGCTGCCCCGGGTGCGGCTGATCTTCCTGCTCCGCGACCCGGTGGAGCGGGCGTACTCGCACTGGAAGGAGCGGCGCACCGAGGGGACCGAGCCGCTGGAGTTCGCGGCGGCGCTGGCCCGGGAGGAGGAGCGGACCGCGGGGGAGCGGGAGCGGCTGATCGCCGACCCGTATCACGTGAGCCGGCCGTACGACTGGTACACCTACCGGGCCCGGGGCCGCTACCTGGAGCACCTCGAGCCGTGGCTGGACCGCTTCCCGCCCGAGCAGCTGCTCATCCTGCCGAGCGAGACGCTGTACCGGGAGCCGGCCGCGACGTACGCCCGGGTGCTGGACTTTCTCGGCCTGCCCCCGCACGAGCTGGCTCGCTACGAGGTGTTCAACGACCGCCGCAGCGCGGCGCTGGACCCGGCACTGCGGGCGGAGCTGAGCGCCTATTTCGCGCCACACAACGCGGCGCTCGAGCGGCGGCTGGGGATGCGGTTCGACTGGTCCTGACGCGCCGCGCGGCGTTGCAGGGTGCGCGGCCGTAGCCGTATCGGGCGGGACTGGCCTGCGACTATCCGCGCCGGCAGTCGTCAAACGGACTGCGCCGGCCGCGGGTCGGAGCGCATCGTGAGGGCTGGACACCCCGGCCCGGGGTAGGTCGAGAGGGAGGCCGTCATGGAGCCGGACAGGCGGTTGGCGCTGGACCCGCCGGAGCGCAGCGCGAGCGAGGCGACCGGACCCCGGCTGCTGGGCCGGGTCTACCGGCCAGATCCGCGGGACTGGTCGCTGTCGCGGCTCATGGAGATCGCCGAGCCGCCGGACTCGATCCGGCAGCGGACCATCGAGCAGGTGTTGAGCGAGACCACGTACTTCACCGACTGGCCGGCGTACCTCGTCTTCTGGCGCTGGCTCAAGAAGCAGGCCGGCGGCGCCCCGCCGGCGCCGGGCCCGACGCCGGCCGGCGACTCGACCCCGGCCTGGCAGCTGCCGATCCAGCTGGACCAGGGCGACACCGGGCACTGCGTGGGCTTCGGCTGGTCGGGCTGGGTGGACGCCACGCCGGTCCCGGGGGAGTATCAGAACGCCGACGCGCACGCGCTGTACTACGAGTGCAAGGTGATCGACGGCGAGCCGCGGGCGGAGAACGGCTCGACCGTCCGGTCCGGGGCGTTGGCGCTGCGCAACCGGGGCCGGCTCGCGGCGTTCGCGTTCGCGAAGTCACTGGCCGAGATCGACCAGTGGGTCAACGCCCAGGGCTCGGTGGTGGTCGGCACCAACTGGACGGACGACATGTTCCACCCGGACGCCGGCGGCTATGTGAAGCCGACCGGCAAGGTGGCCGGCGGACACTGCTACGTGCTGCTGGACCGGCTGGACGACGAGCAGGCGTACCTGTTCCAGAACTCGTGGGGCGCCGGCTGGGGCCAGCACGGCCGATTCAAGATCAAGTGCTCGGACTTCGACGGCCTGCTCTCCGCCGACGGCGAGGCCTGCTGCGCCGCCGAGCTCCCACACTGATACGAAGGAAGGGCCCCTTGTTATCGCTTTTTGTATAGCAAGGGGCCCCTCTTAACGCCGACCTCCGGCTTTTCGGGAGAGCCGCTCGGCGTGCTCGTGTTCCAGCCGGGTGGCGAAGCGCAGAAAGTCGGCCAGCCGGGCCAACGTGTCGGCGTCCAGACCGCGCAGGTACGCCTCACCGTCCTGGACGAGCGACCCGTACACCTCGCCGGCCAGCTTCCACGCCCGGTCGGTGGGGCGTACCACGACCCGGCGCCGGTCGCCGGCGTCGCGTTCCCGGACCGCGTAGCCGGCCCGTTCCAGCCGGTCGATGGCGGTGGTCACCCCACCAGTGGTGAGGCCGGCGGCGTCGGCCAGCTCGCCGGGGCTCAACGACCGGCCGCCGAGGATGAGGTCGAGGCACCGCATGTCGGTGCGGTTCAGCCCCAGGTGCTCGGCCACCCGCTGGTCGAAGACGTCCAGCGAGCGCTGGTACTCCCGCATGGCCACGCCGACCTCCGCCACCAGCGCGGCCTGCTGATCATGCTCGGCCTGCCCGGTCCGGGACGGCGTACCGGAGTCGGGCGGATCCGACGTGCCGGTCGACTCGTTCGACGTGCTCACGGCGAACATCTTACGGTCCTCTTGTCTCTAGAATTTCTAAGCGCTAGATTCGCCAACAACTAGAACTTCTAGAGATTGGACGACCATGCGCGTTGTGGTGATCGGCGCCGGCACCGGCGGCATGTGCCTGGCCCACGGCCTGCGCCGGGCCGGCATCGAGGTGGCCGTGTACGAGCGGGACCGCACCCGCGCCGACGGTCTGCACGGCTACCGGGTCGGCATCGACCCCACCGGCAACCGGGCGTTGCACGCCTGCCTGCCACCCGAGCTGTTCGCCACGTACCTGGCCACCTGCGCCCGGGCGCCGCGGTACTTCAACGTGCTGACCGGCCGGATGCGCCGGACCGCCACCTTCCCGCTGCGCCCCGACACCGACCCGGTGCGCAGCGAACGCTCGGTGTCCCGGATGACGCTGCGGCAGGTGCTGCTGACCGGGCTGGACGAGGTCGTGCGCTTCGACAAGACGTTCACCCACTACGAGCGGCACCCCGACGGCACGGTGACGGCGCACTTCGCCGACGGCACCTCCGACACCGGCGACCTGCTGGTGGCCGCCGACGGCACCCGCTCGGCGGTGCGCCGGCAGCACCTGCCGGCGGCCCGGATCCGGGACACCGGAGTCGTGTCGATCACCGCGAAGGCGCCGCTCGGCCCGGAGCTGCGCGACGCGCTGCCGGCGGAGGTGTTCCAGGGCCTGTCGCTGATCTTCGCCGGGCGCGGGCTGATGGGCATCCTGCACGTGATGGAGTTCGGCTGGGACGAGCGGGGGACGCCCAAGGCCGGGATCGGCACCGCCGACGCCGACCTGATCGCCCGCTGGCCCGGCCTGCTCTACGACAACACCCGGGACTACGTGAACCTGGCCGTCTGGAGCGCCGCCGAGCGGTTCCCCGCGGACGTACGGCAGCGGCGCGGCGCCGAGCTGCTCGACCTGGCCGGCGAGCTGACCCGGGACTGGCATCCCACGCTGCGCGGGATCTTCGCGGCCAGCGACCCGGCCAGCTGTTTCCCGGTCTCGCTCGCCACCTCGGAACCGGTCCGGCCGTGGCCCACCAGCACCGTCACGCTGCTCGGCGACGCCATCCACACCATGACCCCGGGGCAGGGGGTCGGGGCCAACACGGCGCTGCGGGACGCCGCCCTGCTCACCCGACAGCTGTCCGCGGCCGCCGCGGGGGAGAAGCCGCTGCTGCGGGCCGTCGCCGACTACGAGGCCGAGATGATCCCGTACGGCTTCGCCCGGGTCGCCGACTCCCTGCACAACAACGGCACCAGCGGTGACGATCCGCTGTACCGGCCGGTGGCCGGGCGGTTCGCCCTGGCCGGCGCCCGGACCTATTTCGGGCTGTCCAGCCGGGTGCCGCCGCTGCGCCGCCGGTTCCTCGCCAACCTGTACGACTACCGCGGCGCCTAGCCGGCCCTGGTCGCGCGGCGCCGGTCGCGCGGCGCCGGTCGCGCGGCGCCGGTCGCGCGGCGTTAACAGGGGACCCCTGCTATACAAAAAGCGATAACAAGGGGCCCTTCCTTTCAGCCCCGGCTGCGGTGGGACCAGACGTCGGCGAGGGCGGTGGCGAGCGACACCAGCACGAAGGCGATGGTGACCATCAGCGCCTGGCGGACCGCGCTGGCGTACCCGATGCCGGGCCGGCCCAGCGCGGAGAAGAACACCGAGCCGACCCCGGCGATGCCGAGCGCCGCGCCGACCCGCTGGCCGGTCTGCAGCATGCCCGCGGCGCTGCCGGCCTGCGGCACCGGCACCTCGGCCAGGGTGAGCGTCTGGTTAGGGGTGATCACCAGGCCGCTGCCGAGCCCGGCCAGCGCCAGCGGCGCGGCCATGGCCAGCGGCGCGCCCCGACCGGGCACGAAGTGCAGCACCAGCACCACCGCGCCGAGCCCGACGGCCACCAGGCCGAGGCCCGCGGCCACCAGCGGCCGGCCGTACCGGTTGACCACCCGGCCGCCGAGCGCCGACGACGCGGCGGCGCCCAGCGCGAACGGGGTGATCGCCAGGCCGGCCACCAGGGCGCTGTACCGCAGCCCGCTCTGCAGGTAGAGCGTGAAAACGAAGAAGATCGCGGTGAACCCGGCGAAGTAGATGAGGCCGATGAGCGAGCCCAGCGTGTACGAGCGGATCCGGAACAGCGCCAGGTCGAACACCGGTTGGCTGTGCCGGCAGTACCGGCGCTCCCAGCCGACGAACCCGGCCAGCACCGCGAACCCGGCCACGACCAGCAGCCACTTCGGCCAGCCGGGCCACTGCTGGATCTCCACCAGCGGCAGCAGAATGAGCACCACCCCGACGCCCAGCAGGGCCACCCCGACCGGGTCCAGACTTTCCCGGCTGGGTCTGGCCCGGGACGGCAGCAGCTTCATCGCGAACGCGATGGCGGCCACGCCCACCGGGATGTTGACGTAGAACACCCAGCGCCAGCCCTCGTGCGCTCCGAACGCCTGGATCAGCAGGCCGCCCAGCAGCGGACCGACGGCCGTGGAGATGCCGATGGTGGCGCCCAGCAGGCCGAACGGGCGGCCCCGCTCGGCCGGCGCGAACAGCTGCTGGATCAGGCCGGTCACCTGCGGATTCACCAGACCCGCCGCGCCGCCCTGGACGAGCCGGGCGCCGATCAGCCACTCGGGGGAGCGGGCCAGCCCGGCCACGGCGCTGGCGAGGGTGAACAGCGCGAGCCCGAAGACGAAGATGTTGCGCCGGCCGCGCGCGTCGCCGTACCGGCCGGCCGGCACGAGCACCAGGCCGAAGGTGAGCGCGTAGCCGGAGAGCACCCACTGCAGGGCGTTCGGTCCCGCCCGCAGCGACTGCTGGATGGACGGGACGGCGACGTTCACGATGCTGACGTCCAGCAACGTCATGAAGGCCGCCACCAGCCCGAGGGCGAGCGCCTGCCAGCGCTGCCGGTCGGTGAGCCGGACCGGGGGGTGGTCGCTCACCTGATCACGCGGGCTGCACGGCGCACCAGCGCGGACCGAAGTCCAGGCCCTCCAGCGGCGAATCCTCCCGATGCAGCAGATTCTTCTCCCCGAGCAGGTGCAGCGGGCCGTGGATGTCGTCCTCCGCGATCCCCGACTCCCGCGCGATGGCGTCCGGGTACGGCACCTCGCCCCGCGCCTCCAACGCGGTCACCGCCCCGTACACCCGCTGTTCCGCCTCCGACAGATCGACGCCCTGCATGATGGCCTCCTCGCCCCCCGGTCCGCGCAGTCCGCGGACCGCCCGGATACCCGGTCGGGGGCGAATGATGCCGGGAAGCCCCGGTCGCTGATCATGGCGGCCCGGGTGGCCTACCCTGCTCGGGTGGACGCATGGGATGTCGTGGTGGTCGGCGCCGGGCCGGCCGGCCTGTCGGCCGGCTACGAGGCGGCGCGGGCGGGCGCCCGCACGCTGGTGCTGGAGCGGGCCGAGCACCCCCGGTACAAGACCTGCGGCGGCGGGCTCATCGGCACCTCGCTGGCGGCCGTGCGGGACCGGATCGAGGTCCCGGCCGAGGACGAGGTGAACCGGATGACGTTCACCATGAACGGCCGGCACGGCTTCACCCGGCGGTACGATCGCCCGCTGCTGGCCATGGTCCGGCGGGAGCGGTTCGACGACCGGCTGCGCGCGGCCGCCGTGGCGGCCGGCGCGCAGGTACGGCAGCGGACGCCGGTCCGGGCCGTCGAGCAGCATCCCGACGGCGTACGGCTGCGGCTGGCCGGCGGGGACGAGGTGGCCGCCGGCGTCGTGGTGGGCGCGGACGGCTCCTCCGGGGTCACCGCCCGGCACGTGGGCGTCGAGTACGAGCAGGTGGACCTCGGGTTGGAGCTGGAGCTGCCCACCCCGGCCGACCAACGCGAGCGCTGGCGCGGCCGGGTGCTGCTGGACTGGGGACCGCTGCCCGGGTCGTACGCCTGGGTCTTCCCCAAATCCGACCGGCTCACGGTGGGGGTGATCGCGAGCCGGGGCAGCGGTGAGGCCACCCGGCGCTACCTGACGGACTTCGTCGAGCGGCTCGGGCTGACCGGTGTCGAGGCCCTGCAGGACTCCGGGCACCTCACCCGGTGCCGCACCCCGGCCTCGCCGCTGCACCGCGGCCGGGTGCTGGTGGCCGGGGACGCGGCCGGACTGCTGGAGCCGTGGAGCCGGGAGGGGATCAGCTTCGCGCTGCGCTCGGGCGCCCTCGCCGGCGCCGCGGCCGCGGCCGGCGACCCGGAGCGGTACGTGGCCGGCGTGGACGCCGAGCTGGCGCCGGAGATGCGCGCCGGCCGCCGCATGCTGGCGGCCTTCAGTCGGCACCCGGGCGCCTTCCACGCCGTGGTGGCCACCCCGCCGGGATGGCGGCTGTTCGCCCGGTTCTGCCTGGGCGAGACCTCGTTCGCCCCGATCGTCGACCGGCTGCCGGTGCGGACCGCGCTGAGCCTGCTGAGCTGAGCCGCAGGGCCGATCCCGCGCCGCCGGTCCGATCCGCCGGTGACCCGGTCCGGTCCGCCGGTGACCCGGTCCGATCCGCCGGTGAGCCGACCCGACCGGCCGGCGGCTCAGGCCTCGACCGGGACGCGGCCGCGGGCGAAGGCGTCGACCCGGCCCCACCGGCCGGGGATGTCCAGCAGCTCGATCCGGCCCATGCTGGTGGGCAGCGCCGGGTCCACCGCGAGGTGACCCTCGTGCGGCTCCAGGCCGAGCATGGTGCGCAGCAACAGCAGCGGCGCGCCGCTCGACCACCCCTGCGGGCTGCACGACAGCGGATGCTGCACCGGATACCGGGTGGCCCGCCGGTCGTACCCGGCGAAGGCGGTGGGCAACCGGCCCTCGAAGAGCTCGGCGGCGGACAGGATGCCCTCGGCGACCCGGGCGGCCTCCTCCACGAACCCGTACCGGCGCAACCCCCACGCGATGAAGGAATTGTCGAACGGCCACACCGTCCCCGTGTGATAACCGATCGGGTTGTACCGACCCTCCCCCTCGGCCAACGTCCGAACCCCCCAGCCGGAGAACAACCGGTCACCCATCAGATGCGCCGCCACCTTGCCCGCCCGCTCCTCGGTGACGATCCCACTCCACAACAGATGCCCGATGTTCGAGGACAACGCGTCCACCTGCCCACCCTCGGCATCCAACGCCAACGCGTAATACTCCCCATCG
>NZ_JBHLUE010000036.1:0-5938 GCF_042434095.1 Plantactinospora siamensis | reverse complement strand
CGCGTCATACGCGTACCCCTGCAACTCACACGTCGCCCGCGGAAAACCCGGCAACCGCCCATCGTGATACGAAATCGAATCCCACGAGTCCTTCCAACACTGGTTCTCCAACCCGTTCCGCGTGTTGCGACGCTCGTACCACACATACCCGTTACCCATCAGATCCGCGTACTCGTCAATCCACCGCAACGCCTCCCGCGCCTCGAACTCCAACTCCCGCACCAGCGCCACATCACCACTCCACCGCTCATACTCATCCAGCAGGATGACGAACAACGGCGTGCTGTCCGCCGCCCCGTAATAGGGCGAGTAGGGCTTCTCGTTGAACGCGGCGCTCTCGCCGTACCGCATGGCGTAGATCATTTTTCCGGGCTCCTCGTCCCGGAAGTCGTCCAGATGCACGCCGCGGCCGTTCGCCAGCGCCCGCAGGGTCGGCGCGGCCAGTTCGGGAGTGAACCCGAGCGTCTGCAGGCAGGTGAGCAGGCCGTCCCGGCCAAACAAGGTCATGAACCACGGCATCCCGGCCGCCGGCACCCGCTCGTGGACGGCGAGCGTCGAATACCGCAGCGCGGCCAGGTCCACCAGGCTGCGCCGGTACACCCGTTGCAGTTTGCTCGGGTTGCTGGTCAGCTTTGGCGCGTCGGACAGCCAGCGGTCCAGCTCCTCCTGCATGCCCGGCTCCGGCCGGTTGCGGAAGGCTTTCAGACTGGCCCGGATGTCCCGACCTCGTGAACCGCGCACCAGGGTCGCCACGTGCAACCCGGTCACCCAGCTGTCGTGCGGGCCGATCCGGACGTCGAAGGTCAGGCCGCGCTCGTCGATCGTGGCCGGGCTGGTCGATGTCACGATCGACTCCCGGAAGAAGGTGTCCCGTTCGTAGCTGATCCGCAGGGATTCCTGGTCGGCGTGGGTGCGCACGGTACCGGCTCGGGCCGGAGGGTGTTCCTCGCGTAGCTGCACGAGGTCGGCGAAGTCGGAGGCAACGTCGACGCGCAGCCGCAGCTCGATCGGGTCCTCCGAGTGGTTCAGCACCGTCAGCTCCTCGTCGAAGCTGCCGCCCACCCACCGGTGCCGGATCACCGACACCTGCGCGTCGATGTAGTGCGTGGCGGTGCCGGGCACGAGGAAGAACCGGGCCTCGAAGTGCTGCAGGTCGTCCACCGACAGGGGGTGCAGGTGCTGCCCGTTGACGGTGAGTTCCCATTGGGACAGGAACCGGGTGTCGTAGCTGAACAGGCCCGTCGGCATGTCCCCGGATGGGCAGACGTCGCCGACGTCGTTGCTCAGCAGGAAGCTGTTCCCGTTGATGATGCTGACGTAGTCGTAGATGGCACCCTCGTTCACGGCCGTCCGCCCCCCATCATCCGCGCCCGTCCGGTTTCCGGCTGCTCCGCGCCCAATCGGCGGGGTGGTGCGCGCCGGGCGGTCCCGGCAGCAGCATGCGGACCGCGGTGAGCAGGGTCAGGTCCCCCTCGATGCTGATCCGGTTGCGCAGCATCGCGGCGTAGACGCCGTTGCTGCCGCTGGCCAGCCCCTCGAACAGCGGGCGGTTGGTCCGTACCACGCAGTCGGCCTCCTGATCTTCCCGGAACACCCGCACCCGACCGCGGTCGAAGATCATCCCCCAGTGTTCGGTACGGCTGTCCGTCGCCACGTCGAACCGGATGCTGCCGCGATACTTCGGCGGTACGGACGGCGGATACCGGTCCATCCGGTCGAAGAAGTCGGCGATCGGGTCGCTCATCGGCCCTCCTCGGCCCGCGGTCACGGGACTCCCACGCGCAGCGTGCCCCGCGTTCCGGTGCCCGGGCATCACCCGGATCGGATGAATCGGCCGAGGGCTCTGCCGTTTGCGCGGACCGACCGGGGGCCGGGCTCAGCGGTCCGCGCGGGCCGGCTGGGGCGCCGGCTCAGCCGTCCGCGCGGACCGCGTCGAGGACCAGGGTGCGGAGTCGTTCCAGCGGGTCCCCGTCGCCCACCGCCACGATCGTGCGGGTGGCGGCGAACGCCAACCCCAGCCCCGGCGCCGCCCCCGCGATGCTGCCGCCGAGGCCGTCGCAGCCGAACATCGGCCCCTCGATGCCGTAGCCGAGCGCGCCGGTGAGCTCGCCGCCCAGCGTCCAGTCCGGCCCGCTGACCGCCGGCGCCGACACCCGGCGCAGCCGGTCGGCGGAGATCAGGCGTACCCCGTCGACCTCGCCGAGCAGCGCGGCGTACATCCGGGCCGCGGCGCGGGCCGTGACCGTGCCGATGGCCGGGATGTCGGCCCGCAGCACGTCGCGGCGGTTTCCCAGCGCGGCGTCCGGCCGGACGCCCGGCGGCACCGCGCGGGCCAGGTTGGGCAGGGCGCCGGCCAGCGCGTCCAGCGCCGCCGACCAGCCGCGGTCGGTCAGCCGCGCGAGCCGGTCCAGGTCCCCTTCCGGTACGCCGAAGAGCAGCTCGCCGGGCACGCCGAGGGGAGCGGCGACCTCCTCGGCCAGCACCGCTGAGATGGTGCGCCCGGTGACCCGGCGGACCACCTCACCGACCAGCCAGCCGTACGTCCAGACGTGGTAGCCGTGCCGGCTGCCCGGCGCCCACACGGGGGTGGCGGCGGCCAGCACGGCGCACATCCGGTCCCAGTCGGTGAGGTCCCCGACCGTGCAGCCGGCGGGCAATTCCGGCAGGCCGGCGGTGTGCGTGAGAACGTGGGCGAGCGTGATGTCCCGCTTGCCGTTGCGGCCGAATTCCGGCCACACCCGCGCCAGCCGCAGGTCGTAGTCGAGGACGCCCCGCTCGGCGAGCACGTGCACGACGGTGCTGGCCAGTCCCTTGCCGAGGCTGAAGCTGAAGATCGGGGTGCCGGCCGTGACGGGTCGACCGGTGGCCGGGTCGGCCACCCCGGCACACACGTCCAGCACGGGGCGGCCGTGCAGGTACGCCGCCACCTGCAGGCCGGCGGCCGGGTCGGCGGCGGCGAGCCCGTCGAGCGTGGCCCGCACCCGGTCCTCGAGGTCGGTGCCGGTCCTGGTCATGGTCGCGTTCCCTCCGTTTCGTCGGCGCCGGGCCAGTGCTCCAGCAGGTGACCCAGCGCGCCGATCGCGCGGCGCCACGAGGTGGCGACCTCGCGCGGGTGCCCGAAGCCGTTGGCGGCCTCGATGGCCACGAAGCCGTGAAAGGTGCTGCGCAGCAGTCGTACGGCGTCGGTGCGGTCGGGCTCGGCTAGGGGGAACCCGCGCAGCATCGCCGCGGTGTACTCGATCAGCTGAAGGTGGCCGGGGGAGTCGGCCACCACCTCGGGCGGCAGCTGAAGGTTGGTGGCCGCGTACCGGCCCGGGTGGGCCAGGGCGAAGCCCCGGTACGCGTCGGCGAAGGCCGCCAGCGCCGCCCGCCCGGACCGGCCGGCCACCGCGGGCGCGAGCACGTCGGCGAAGTCGCGCGCCGCCCGGACGGCGACCCTGGTACGCAACTCGCGCAGGTTGCGGACGTGCGAGTACAGGCTGGCGTCGGCCACCCCGAACCGGCGGGCCAGGCCCGAGACGGTGACGTTGTCGAAGCCGATCTCGTCCGCCAGGTCGGCGGCCGCCCCGGTGAGCCGTTCCGCCGTGATCCCCGCCCGCGCCATGGCACCTCCTAGCCTTCCCAGGCCAAATCCTAGGGGCCCTAGGTTGCCCCGTCCAGCACAGGGTTCGCCGGGTTGGCTGCCTTACAGGTTGTCGACGTAGAAGCTGGTGAGCCTTTCGACGGCGGCGTCGACGTATGCGGGCTCGTCGTACATCTCGTAGTGGCCGGCGCCGTCGATCATCATGAGGTCGACCGGGTTGGGGGCCAGTTTCCACAGCTGCATGCCGGTGTCGTAGGAGCCGGTGTTGCCGATGCGTCCGGCGAGGACGACCTGCAGGGGCTGGGTCATGAGCTGATCGGCCAAGTGGAAGGCGTCATAGCCCAGCAGGAGGGAGTCGCCGCGCAGGAGGCGCCGGTTCGTGGAGTGTTCGTTACCGCCGCGCTCGGTGCGGTAATAGGTGACGGCCTGAGTGGTGTCGATGTCGGTCAGGCCCGCTGCTTTGGCGTCCTCGAGGGTGTCGGGCAGCCAGTTCACGCGGGTCAGCTCGCCGGAGCGGGCCTCTTCGGTCCGCGCGTCCGCGAGGGCGTCGAGCGCCGCGGCCGGACCGTCGGGGGAGAAGCTGCGGAACGCGGCGCCGATGTTGACGGGGACGACCGTGCCGACCGCCTTGATGCGGTGATCCGTGCGGGCGGTGTGCACGGCGTAGCCCCCGCCGGCGCAGATGCCAAGGACGCCGATGCACTGCGGGTCGATGCCGGGGGTCGCGGTGAGCACGTCGATGGCGTAGGAGATGTCCTCACCTCGGCGGTAGGGGTCTTCGAGGTCGCGGGGCTCGCCCTCGCTCTGGCCCTGATGGGCGGGGTCGAGGACGAGCGCGGCGATGCCGCGAGCGGCGAGGCGGGAGGCGTAGTTGATGCCGATCTGCTCCTTCACGCTGCTGCCCGGGGTGGAGAGCACCACGGCGCGCAGCGGTGCGCTGCTGCCGGCGTTGTCGGGCAGGTGGAGGTCCGCGGCGAGGTTGATGGGACCGCGCGGGATCGTGAGGGGCTGAATCATGCTTGGCTTCCTTCGTGGGATTGTTGTTCCACAGGAGTCCAGTACAGGACCGCACTTTGTACGAGATGGAACTAGTACGAAACTGTACCACCTGGATGGAGGGGCCGGATGTCGGTCGACGGGGCGCAGCTGTGGACGCTGAACCAGCGGCTGCTGGCGGTCGTGATGGATGCCTGCACGCAGGAGCTGGCCGAGGTCGGGTTGGAGACGAAGGAGTTCTTCGTCCTGGCCGAGGTGGAGGCATCGCCGTACCCAGCCGAGATCGCGACGGCACTGCTGCTGCCCAAGGCGAGCGTGACGGTCTACGTCCGCAACCTCGTCGCCAAGGGCTTCATCCGCCGCGAGATCGACGAGGCGGACCTGCGGCGTCACCGGCTCGTACTGACCGCTGAGGGCACAGCGGCACGGGATCGTGCACTTGCGGCCCTCGCGGCGGAGTACGACCGCAGGTTGGCGAGGGTCACCCCCCAGGACCGCACCGAGCTGCGGCGCATCCTTCAGGAGATGCTCTCGCCCGCATGAGTCGATGGTCACGAGCGGTCCGTCTGCCCGGTGAGCCCCCGCTCGCGGTGCTGTGACCGCCGTAGATCGGGGCGCCGTCGTTGCGCCGAACCGCCCAACTGCGGCGATCTTGTGGTGATCAAGGGGTTCGGGTCGTTCCCGGTCTGGGTGCGGGCGGGTCGGATGTCGGGTTTTGGGTTGGTTGGGTGGTGGCCTGTGGTGGCCGGCACTCGGGGGCTGCCCGGTTTGTCGGGTTGGCTGGAATCGGTGTGGGGGCCCGGACGTTGTACCGGGTCCACGGCCGCAGTACCCGCCGAGCGCCCCGCGCCTCGGGCTTGTCGAACCCCCGCTGAGCCCTCCGCGGTGGCCGGCCCTCCCTCCGCGGTGGCCGGCCCTGACCCCCGGGTTGGGGAATGGTGGCGGGCGGGTCGTGGTTACACCCGGTCCGGATGACCGTAGGAGCGCCCCCGCTGGGCCCAGGTCATCGTGCGGATCTTGTTCTTGATTTTTCCGCCCGCGCCCACCCCCGTGGTGTGCGGCTGGTTCCCTCTCTTGTTCTTTTCGTGTCGTCGCGTGCGGTCCCCCCATGCGTGCGTGCCGGCCCAACCCCCCCAAGGAGTTCTCATGAAGTCGACGCTGATGCGTAAGACGGTCCTGTCGGTTGCTGGTGTGGCGTTCGCCGGTGGTCTGGTCGCCGGCCCGGTCACGGGTGCGATGGCCGCCGACACTCACAGCGCCAAGCCCGCCGCCGCGGCGGTGCAGACGGTCTCGGCCGACAAGCCCGACGCGGGCAAGTTGTCGCCGCACGGCGTGCAGGGTGCGCAGTCGCGGATCGAT
>NZ_JBHLUE010000035.1:0-517 GCF_042434095.1 Plantactinospora siamensis | reverse complement strand
GTCAGCTGTTCCAGTACTGGGCGGTCAGGTCGGCGGCCTGGGACTCCCACTTCGCGTAGGCGTCGGGGTAGGCCGAGACCTGGACCTTCTGCGCGGCGTCGGTCAACGGCATGTCCTGCCAGCCCGGCACGTCCTTGAGGGCCTTCTGGAAGGCGGTGGTGGCGTACTGCGGATCGGTGATCTGCTCCGGCGAGCCCCAACCCGAGGTCGGGCGCTGCTGGAACAGGCCCAGCGAGTCATGGTCGTTGGCGTCACCCAGGTTGCCCAGGTTCTGCAGCTTCGACTCCTGCAGCGCGGTGGCGATCGAGATCACCGCGGCCCGCTCATCCAGACCGTTGGCCTTCGTCGCGGCCACGATGGCCTTCGCGTTGCCCTTCTGCTCATCCGACAGATCGATCCGCGACTGCGCACCCTGCACGCCGTGCGGCGACAACTTGCCCGCGTCGGGCTTGTCGGCCGAGACCGTCTGCACCGCCGCGGCGGCGGGCTTGGCGCTGTGAGTGTCGGCGGCCATCGC
>NZ_JBHLUE010000034.1:168609-409498 GCF_042434095.1 Plantactinospora siamensis | reverse complement strand
TGACCCCGGGTCAGATCGTGGTGGTCGACTGCGAGGGCGACCCGGAGAACACCGACAAGTCCAAGCTGGTGTTCCGGGGGGCCGAGAAGCCGGTCGAGGTGCCGGACGCGGTCCCGGCCGACCTCGGCGGCGCGGCCGCCAGCGAGTAGGCGACAGCAACAGCAGCGGCCCGGCTCACCGTTCGCGGTGGGCCGGGCCGCTTCGTTGTCCGGGCCGCTTCGTTGTCCGGGTGCCGGGTGCCGGGTGCCGGGTGCCGGGTGCCGGGTGCCGGGTGCCGGGTGCCGGGTGCCGGGTGCCGGGTGCCGGGTGCCGGGTGCCGGGTGCCGGGTGCCGGGTGCCGGGTGCCGGGTGCCGGCGGCCGGGGTCGCCCGACCCGCGTCAGCCCGCCCGGCCCTCGCCGGCCAGCACGCAGGCGTCACCCACCAGCTCCACGAGGCCGTCCTGCACAAGCCCGGCCAGCGCCCGGGACCGCTGCACCTCGTCCGACCACACCAGGTCGAGCCGCTGCGTCGGGACCGGGCCCGAGCTGTCCCGCAACACCGCCAGCAGCAGACCTCGTACCTGACGATCGGTGCCGGCGTACCGCTGGGGGCGTCGGGTGGGCCCGGTCGGCACCGCCGGCCGGCCGGCGCCGAACCAGCTGCACGAGCCCGCCAGCGGGCAGCCGCCGCAGCGCGGCGACCGGGCGGTGCAGATGAGCGCGCCCAGCTCCATGAACGCCGCGCTGGCGCGGGCGGCCACGGCCGGTTCCGGGGGCAGCAGCTCGGCCGTGGCGACCAGGTCGGCCGGCCGGGTGGCCGGCCCGGCGTCCGGCTCACCGGCCACCGCCCGGGCCACCAGCCGGCGCACGTTCGTGTCCACCACCGGATGCCGCTGGCCGTACGCGAAGGCGGCCACCGCGCGGGCGGTGTAGCTGCCGATCCCGGGCAGCGCCAGCAGCTCGTCCAGGTCCTCGGGCACCCGACCGCCGTGCCGGGTCAGCAGGGCCGTGGCGCACTCGTGCAGCCGCAGCGCCCGCCGGGGGTAGCCCAGCCGGCCCCACATCCGGATGGCCTCGCCGGGCGTCTCCGCCGCCAGGCCGGCCGGCTCGGGCCAGCGATCCACCCACTGCCGCCACACCGGCAACACCCGTGCCACCGGGGTCTGCTGGAGCATCGCCTCGCTGATCAGGATGGGCCAGGCGCCCACGCCGGGCACGCGCCACGGCAGGTCGCGGGCGTTGTCGTCGTACCAGGAAATGGCCAGGGTGGCGAGCTTCGTCTCGGACATCGCGGGTCGATCCTGCCATGCCGCCCGGCGCGGCCCGTCGGTCCCATACCGTGGGCCGGGTCCGGTACCGGCCCGAACCGGGTCACCGGTGCGGCAGACTGCTCCGGTGAACGAGCTTGCCATCACGGTGATCGGGCACGACCGCCCGGGCATCGTGGCCGACGTGGCCGAGGCGCTGGCGGGGCTGGGCGCCAACCTCACCGATTCCACCATGACCCGCCTGCGCGGTCACTTCGCGATGACGCTGGTGTGCACCGGGCCGGACGCCGCCGCCGTGGAGAACGCGCTGGCGCCGCTGGCCGCGGACGGCCGGTTGCTGGCTTCGGTGCTGTCGGTGGTCGCGGACCGTGCGGAGGCCACGCCGGGGGAGCCGCACCAGGTGGCTGTGTACGGGGCCGACCGGCTCGGCATCGTGGCCGCGGTGACCCGGGTCCTCGCCTCGGCCGGCGCCAACGTCACGGACCTGACCACCCGGCTCGCCGGTCAGCTATACGTCCTGATCGCCGAGGTCGACCTGCCCGCCGGAGCGGCCGAGGACCTCTCGGGGCGGCTGGCGGAGGTGGGCCGCGGGCTCGACGTGGAGGTCACGCTCCGGCGCGTCGACCCGGACGTCCTGTGAGCGCGAGGCTCGCCGGGTGGACCGTCGAGGAGCTGGGCCCGGCCGGCCGGGTACGCCCGGTGGCGGTGGCGCCGGCGCCCGTGCTCGGCGGCGGCACCGGGTGGGTCGATCCGTGTGCCGACGAGGTGGTGCGGCTGGCCGCGGACCTGGTGGCCACCATGCGGGTATCCCCGGGCTGCGTCGGCCTCGCCGGCCCGCAGCTGGGCGAGCGGGCGGACATCTTCGCGGTCGACGTGACCGGCCATCCCAAGGCGCTGACCGTGCACGGGGTCTTCGTGCTGTGCAACGCCACCGTCGTCGAGGCCACCCGCTGGCGGCCCGGGCGGGAGGGCTGCATGTCGGTGCCGGATCTGACCGGGGACGTCAAGCGGGCCACCCGCCTGGTGGTCACGGGCCGGCTGCCCGGCAGCGGCGAGGAGGTCCGGCTGACCACCGACGCCTTCGAGGCCCGCGCCCTCCAGCACGAGATCGACCACTGCGCCGGGAAGCTGTTCCTGGACCGGGTGGCGGGCGCGCACGCCGTCTTCCCCCGCAAGGTCTATCGGTGACCGTACGGGTGGCGCGGCGCGTCGGCAGGATCAACTCGACCGCTCCGACTACGGTGTGGGCATCATGCGTCTGACGGTTGGCCCCCTGCCCCCCGCCATATATTGGCGGCGCCGCGCCGTCGTGCTCGGAGCGGTCCTGCTCTTCCTCATCGTGGTCGTGTATTCCTGCTCCCAGCCGGACCATCCGAACGGCCGGCCGGGGGCGTCCGCCACCTCGCCCGCCCCGGCGCCGCCCGGCGGCGCCACTCCGACCGGCGCACCGGCCACCACCGCGGCCGCGCCCTCCGGCGGCGCTCCGGCCACCACGGCCGGCGGGAGCGGGCCGGGCGACCAGCGGGTCACGCCGGCCCCGCCGGCCACCGGGGAGGCGAACGCCACCGGGGTGGCCGCGCCGCCGGCGGGCGGTTGCACCGACGACGAGATCTCGGTGGTGCCCGTGCCGCAGCCGCGCTCGGCGCAGCGCGGCACCGTGGTGAACCTGCAGCTCAAGATCAAGAATGTGTCGACCCGGAATTGTCCCCGGGATCTCGGGGCGGATTTCCAGGAGATCTACATCAAGGCGGGCGCCCGCCGGGTCTGGTCGTCGGACACCTGCGGCACCGCCAAGGGCTCCAGTGTCGAGCCGCTCGCGCCGAACATCGAGCACGCCTACCAGGTGGACTGGAATGGCCGGGAGGCCAGCGGGTGCGCCGACGGCCAGGCCAACGGACCGATCGTGGCGTCCGGCGAATACCAGGTCATCGGCCGGCTGGGCGACAAGCTGAGCGACCCGGTGAAGCTCACCATCACCGGCTGAGCGCCCTGAGCCAGCCCCCGACTGCCGGCCAACCGCTTGGCCGAGCCTTCCGCGCCGCCCTGCCCCAGAATCCGCGGGTCTCGGCGGTCACCCGCCTTGGCGCCGCCCGGCGTGTCGTCCCGGCCGGAGTCGGACCCGCGCAGGCCCCATGCCTCTCCGGCATGAACATGACTGACAGGCGTGGGCGTTGCCGAGAGGTGCGCCGCGGCCCGCCCGGGGCCCCCGGTCGGCTCCCGGCAACAGTCCCGTGGGTCAGGAGCGCGCCAGGGCCGCCCACGACGCGTCAGGCCATCCGCCTACGTCCGCGTCGGGCCACCCGCCTACGTCCGCGGCAGGCCACCCGCCTACGTCCGCGCGCCAGGCGGACATCGTTGGTAGGAGGGTCAGACGTAGCGTTCGAGGATCGACGACTCGGCCAGCCGGGACAAGCCCTCGCGTACGCCGCGGGCCCGCGCGTCGCCCACGCCGTCGACGGCCTGCAGGTCCTCCACGGTCGCGCCCAGCAGCCGCTGCAGGGTGCCGAAGTGACTGACCAGCCGGTCGATGATCGCGGACGGCAGCCGGGGAACCTTGGCCAGCAAACGGAACCCGCGCGGGCTCACGGCCGCCTCGAGCGCGTCGGAGGCGCCGCCGTACCCGATGGCCCGGGCCACCGAGACCAGGTCGATCAGCTCGGTCGCGGTGAGCAGGTCGAGCTCGACCAGCGCCTCGTCGAGGGTGCGCGCCTTGCGGCCGACCGGGAGGTAGTCCCGGATCACCAGCGTGCGGTCGGCGTCCACCCCGGCCATCAGCTCGTCGAGCTGCAGGGCCAGCAGCCGGCCGTCGGTGCCCAGCTCGACGACGTACCCGGCGATCTCGTCGGCGATCCGGCGGACCATCTCGAGGCGCTGCACCACGGCCACCGCGTCGCGCACGGTGACCAGATCCTCGATCTCGAGCGCCGACAGCGTGCCGGAGACCTCGTCGAGGCGCAGCTTGTAGCGCTCCAGGGTGGCGAGCGCCTGATTGGCCCGGGACAGGATCGCCGCCGAGTCGTCCAGGACGTGCCGCTGCCCGTTGACGTAGAGGCTGATGATCCGCATGGACTGGCTGACCGAGATGACCGGGTAGCCGGTCTGCCGGCCCACCCGCTCGGCGGTCCGGTGCCGGGTGCCGGACTCCTCGGTGGGGATCGACGGGTCGGGCATCAGGTGCACGGCGGCCCGTACGATCCGGGTGCCGTCGCTGGACAGCACCACGGCACCGTCCATCTTGCACAGCTCGCGGACCCGAGTGGCGGAGAACTCCACGTCCAGCGGGAACCCGCCGGTGCACAGCGACTCGACGACCTTGTCGTAGCCCAGGACGATCAGCGCCCCGGTCCGGCCGCGCAGGATCCGCTCGAGGCCGTCCCGCAGGGCGGTGCCGGGGGCCATGAGGGCCAGGTTTGCGCGCAGTGGGTCGCCGCTGGCGCCCGACCCGCTCACGGTCATGCCCGCGGTGACGGGACGCGCCGCGGCGCCCGGGCCACCGGCCCGGACCTGGGGGATGGCGCCGGTGATTCGGTTGGCATCGCGGTCGATCGGCACCCGCACAGTCTACGGACTGTTCTGCGGTGGGTGCTCTCGCGGTTACTGTGATGTGTCACCGGGTCTGCCTCCGTGTCCGGTCCGGCCGGGGCTTTGCCACCGACCCTAGTCGTCCACCGAGAGCCGGGCCGCCATGTTGAGCGCGGTCCGCAGGTCGCTCACCTCGGTGACCCGCATCCCGTCCGGCCGGATGCCCGTGGCGTCGGGGCCGCACCCGGGCGGCACCAGCGCGTACCGGAAGCCCAGCCGGGCTGCCTCGGCCAGCCGGCGCGGGACGGCGCCGACCCGCCGCACCTCGCCGGTGAGCCCGACCTCGCCGATCGCCACCATGTGCGGGGCGATGGCCAGGTTGGTCCCGCCGGACGCCACCGCGAGCGCCACCGCGAGGTCGGCGGCCGGCTCGACCACCCGGATGCCACCCACGGTGGCCGCGAAGACCTCCCGGTCGTGCAGCGTGAGCCGGTCGGTGCGGCGTTGCAGGACGGCGAGGACCATGGCCAGCCGGGCGGAGTCCAGCCCCGACACCGTACGCCGGGGCGAGCCGGGGACCGCGGCGCCGATCAGCGCCTGCACCTCGGTGACGAGCGCCCGCCGGCCCTCCATGGCTACCGTGACGCAGGTGCCCGGCACGGCCTCCGAATATCGGGTCAGGAACAGCCCGGACGGGTCGGCGAGGCTCTTGATGCCGCCCTCGTGCATCTCGAAGCAGCCGACCTCGTCGGCCGCGCCGAACCGGTTCTTGACGCCGCGCACCATCCGCAGCGACGAGTGCTTGTCGCCCTCGAAGTGCAGCACCACGTCGACCAGGTGCTCCAGCACCCGCGGGCCGGCCACCTGGCCGTCCTTGGTGACGTGCCCCACCAGCACGGTGGCGATGCCACGCTCCTTGGCAACCGCCACCAGCGCCGCCGTGACGGCCCGGACCTGGGTCACGCCGCCGGAGACGCCCTCGGTGCCCGGCATGGAGATCGTCTGCACGGAGTCGAGCACCAGCAGGCCGGGCTTGACCGCGTCGAGGTGCCCCAGCACCGCCGACAGGTCGCTCTCGGCCGCGAGATAGAGCTGGTCGTGCAGCGTGCCCATCCGTTCCGCCCGGAGGCGCACCTGGCTGACCGACTCCTCCCCGCTGACAACCAGGGACGGGCTGCCGGCACCGGCCGCCCACTGCTGGGCGACGTCGAGCAGCAGGGTCGATTTGCCGACGCCCGGTTCGCCGGCCAGCAGCACGACGGCGCCCGGCACCAGGCCGCCGCCGAGCACGCGGTCCAGCTCGGCCACCCCGGTCGGTCGGGCCCGGGCCGGCGCGGCGCTGATGGTGGCGATCGGCCGGGCCGGCTCGGCGGGGGCCCGCGAGCTGACCACCCGGCCGGAGACCGTGGGGCCGGTCACGGTGCTCTCGATCACCGAACCCCACTCGCCGCACTCCGGGCAGCGTCCGACCCACTTGGGCGGCTGGTGACCGCAGGCGTCGCACTCGTAGGCCGGTCGGGGCTCGCGAGCCGCGCCGCGGCCGCGGGAGGTGGAGCCGGTCCGGGATACCGCGCGGGAATTCACCCTGGAACGGTAACCAGACCCCCCGACAAAGGTACGGGCCGGGCGCGGTCAACCGCGCCCGGCCCGTACCGGAAGCTCGGCGGCTCAGCCGCCGTGGCCGCCCTCGGCGCCGGGGACCGGCGGCGCGGTGGGCGCGGGAGTCAGCGGTACGGCGACCGGCGCGGCGGTGGTGAGCTGCTGCCCGTTCACGTCGAAGGTCACCTGCACGGTCTGGCCCGGGGCCAGCGCGTTCTTGAGCCCGACGAGCCGCAGGTAGCTGCCGGAGTTACGGTCCAGCACGACGAACCCGTGCGCGGGGATGTCGACGCTGGCCGGTCCGGCCGGCGCGGCGCTCGCGCTGGCGCCCGCCGACGCCGCGGCGCTGCCCTCGGCGCTCGGGGTGCCGGCCGCGGAGGTCGAGGTGGACGGGCTCGGCGCCCCCGTGCCGGGCAGCCCGCCCGGGTACGGGCTGGACGGCGCGCCGGTCGACTTGCTCGGCCCCGGGCTCACCGAGGCGCCGCCCGGCCCGGACGTGACCTGCTCCGCCCCCGGGACCGGGCTCGAGACCGGGCCGGTGGCCAGCGCGACCGAGCCGGCCGAGCTGGAGCTGACCTTGACGGTCATCGGGTCGGGCCCGTCGTTGTAGAGCACGACGTGCAGGGTGGCGTCCCCGCCCGCGCGGTAACCGGCCGTGCCGGCGTAGTCGACGCCGAGGTCGCGGACCTTGAAGGTCGCGTCGTTCATCTCGGCGTTGACGCCGGAGATGGCGGGTTCGATCCGCGATGTCTCGGCGATCTGGCCGGCCCCGCACCCGGCCAGCAGCAGGGTGGTGCCGGCCGCGGCCCCGCCGGCCAGCAGCAGCGCCGCCCGCCGGGCTCGGCTGATCGAGCGCGTCACGTCGGTCCTCCTCGTCACGATCCGCGTCCACCCGACGGACGCGGTGGCCGTCCCGCCTCTTCGCCGACCGCCCGACCCCGGGTCGCGGCAGCCGCCAGGCCGGGCTCCAGGGTAGTTGCCCGTGATCGCCCGCCGTACACGGACCCGGTCATCCCGGCTTGACCGCACCGGCGAGGCCGCACGGCCGCCACCCCGGAGGCGCGGCCGCGGTTGCCAAGCCCGGGGACGGCCGTCGGGCCCGACGGACGCCGGGCCGGCGGGCTCAGGCCAGCCGGCCGCCGAGCACCAGCAGCGCCACGTCGATCAACGCGATCACCATCACCGCCCGGAAGGCGGCCACCGGCCGACCCGGCCGGCCCGGCCGCGGGCGGCCGACGTACCAGCCGAGGGGCAGGATGGCGACGGCCGTGCCGGCGGCCGCCCAGCCCGCCCACGACGGCGCCCCGGCCGGCCCGAAGACCAGTACGGCCGTGGCGGCCAGCAGCAGCCCGCCGGCCGCCAGGGCGGAACGGTCGGGGCCGAGCCGGTGCGGCAGGCCCCGTACCCCCGTCCGGGCGTCGTCGTCCAGGTCGGGCAGGGCGTTGGCGAAGTGTGCGCCGGCCCCCAGCAGCGCGCCCGCGACGGGCAGCCAGACCGGCGGGGTCGGCGCGCCGGGCAGGGCCAGCACGACGCAGGCCGGCAGCATCCCGAAGGAGACCGCGTACGGCAGCACCGAGAGCGGCGTGGACTTGAGCGGCCAGTTGTACAGCAGCCCGGACACCAGGGCGGCGATCGCGCAGGCGGCCGCCGCCGGGTTGAGCGACAGGGCCAGCAGCGGGGTGCCGAGCGTGGCCAGCAGCGCGGCCACCCCGAGGGTGCGCCGGCCGAGCAGCCCGGCCGGTACGGGCTTGTCCCGCCGGCCCACCGCGGCGTCCCGCCCCGCGTCGAGCCAGTCGTTGCTCCAGCCCACGGCCAGCTGGCTGGCCAGGATCGTGCCGCCCACCGCGGCCAGCCCGCGCGGGCCGTGCCCGGCGCCGGCGGCCAGCAGCACGGTGACGGCCGTGACCGCCACCGCCGGTTCCGGGTGGCAGGCCCGGATCAGTCCCCACACCCGACGCGGCACGTGCGAAGTCTGGCCGTTACTCCCGAGTCGTGCCACGCTCGACATCATGCGAGACGAGGGAGCCGGCGTCACCACCCGGCCGGCGCCGACTCCCCACCGACCCCGCAACGATCCCGGCCAGTACGACGACCTGGCGGACGAGTGGTGGCGCCCGGACGGCGCGTTCGCGATGCTGCACTGGCTCGCGGCCGCCCGGGCCGAGCTGGTGCCGCCGGCCCGCCGCCCCGGCGCCGTCCTGGTGGACCTCGGCTGCGGCGCCGGGCTGCTCGCGCCGCACGTGGCCGGCAAGGGCTACCGGCATGTCGGCGTCGACCTGACCCGGTCCGCGCTGGAACAGGCGGCCGAGCACGGGGTGACCGCGGTCCGCGGGGACGCGGCCCGGGTGCCGCTGGCCGACGGCTGCGCCGACGTGGTGGCCGCCGGCGAGGTGCTCGAACACGTGCCGGACTGGCGGCGCGCGGTGGCCGAGGCGTGCCGGGTGCTGCGCCCGGGCGGGACGCTCGTGCTGGACACCCTGAACGACACCGCGCTGGGTCGGCTCATCTCCATCCGGGTGGCCGAGCTGTTTCCCGGGGTGCCGCGCGGCATCCACGACCCGCGGCTCTTCGTGAACGCCCGCGAGCTGGTCAGCGAGTGCGCCCGGCACGGCGTACCGGTGCGGGTGCGCGGGGTCCGGCCGCAGGCGCTGGGGATGCTGCGCTGGCTGGTCCGCCGGGCGCTGCCCGGTGGGATGGCGGGTCGGTCCGCGGTGGCGCCGCCGCGGATCGTGCCGACCTGGTCCGCCGCCGTCCTCTATCAGGGTCGCGGGGTCAAGGGCGGGTAGCGCCCGCCGTCGAGGGTAAGGCTGGGGAAGGCTAAGGGGGCGACATGGCGGTCGACGCGCTGGATGCCGCGCGCAGGTTGGCGCCGCGGTTCGCGGCCCGGGCCGCGGAGCACGACCGGGACGGCTCGTTCCCGGCGTCGGACTTCGCGGACCTGGGCGAGGCGGGCCTGCTGGGCCTGATGGTGCCGACCGAGCTCGGCGGGCTGGGGTCCAGCTTCGCCGGCTACGCGGCGGTGGCCACCGAGCTGGCCCGGGGCAACGGCGCCACGGCGCTGGTGTTCAACATGCACGCCTCGGTGACCGGCGCGCTCGGCGCGGTCACCGAGGAACTCGCCCAGGCGCTGGGGATCCCGGACGAGGCCCTCGCCGCCCGGGACCGGCTGCTCGCCGACGCCGCGGCCGGATCCTGGTACGGGGTGGCCATGAGCGAGCGGGGCGCCGGCGCCCGGCTGTCGCAACTGTCCACGGTCTACGAACCGGTGGACGGCGGCTATCACATCAAGGGCGCCAAGACGTTCTGCTCGGGCGCCGGGCACGCCGACGCGTACCTCGTGGCCGCCCGCAGCGCCGCGGACCCGTCGGTGGTGTCGCAGTTCCTGGTGCCGGCCGGCGCCGGGGTGACCGTGGAGCCGACCTGGGACTCGTTGGGCATGCGCGCGACCTCCTCACACGACCTGCACCTGGACGCGGTGGTGCCGGCGGACCGACTGCTCGGTGGGGTGGAGGGGCTGGCCCTGGTGGTGGCCCAGCTGATGCCGCACTGGCTGGTGGCCAGCTATGCCGCGGTGTATGTCGGGGTGGCCCGGGCGGCCGTGGACGCGGCCGCCGAGCACCTGAACGCGCGGGGCCTCACCGGGCTGCCGGCGGTGCGCGCCCGGGTGGGCCGGGCGGACGCCGCGGCGGCCGCCGCGGAGCTGGTGGTGGCCGAGGCGGCCCGCCGGGTGGACGAGGCGCCCGGCGCGGAGGAGACCAACCGCTGGGTGTGGCGGGCGAAGCTGCTGGCCGGTACGACCGCGGCCGAGGTGGCGGCGTCCATGCTGGAGGCCGCCGGGACCTCGGCGACCCGCCGGGGACACCCGCTGGAGCGGCTGTACCGGGACGCCCGGTGCGGCTCCCTGCATCCGGCCACCTCGGATGTCTGCGCCGACTGGCTGGGCATCGCCGCTCTCGGCGGCGATCCGGATCGCGACGGCTCGGCGCCCCGATGGTGAGTGCCGGTGGGGTGATCGCCGGCGAACTGGGTACCGGCACGGTGGGTGCCGGGGTCCCGAGCGCCGCCGCGCGAGACGAGAGGCGGAAGGCATGACCCAATCACCGGTGATCGCGGGCCTGGGGGTGGCGACCCCGCCGCCCACCTCCCAGGAGGAGTTGTGGAGCGGCTTCTTCGCCGGGCACTTCACCGGCACGACCAGGGCGCTGGCCCAGCGGATCTTCGCGAACTCGGGCGTCACCACCCGGCAGGCGGCGGTCAACCCGCTGCTGGAGGACGTGTCCGACTGGCCGACCGAGCGCCGCATGCGCCGCTACCTCACCGAGGCGTTGCCGCTGGGCAAGGAGGCCGTCGACCGGGCGCTGGCCGCCGCCGGGGTGCCGGTCCGGGACATCGGGTTGTTCGCGGTCTGTTCCTGCACCGGGTACGCCACGCCGGGGCTGGACATTCTGCTGGCCCGGGACATGGGCATGGCGCCGGACACTCAGCGCCTGTTCATCGGGCACATGGGCTGTTACGCGGCACTGCCCGGGCTCGGCGTGGCCAGCGACTTCGTGGCGGCCCGGGGCCGGCCGGCGCTGCTGCTCTGCGCCGAGCTGACCAGCCTGCACATCCAGCCCGCGTCGGCCCGGATGGACACCCAGCAGATCATCTCGCACGCGCTCTTCTCGGACGCCGCCGTGGCGACGGTGCTGCGACCCGGCAGCGAGCCGGGGGACGGCGCCGGCGGGTACGCCGTCCGGGAGGTGGCCTCGGCGACCGACACCTCCACCTCGGACCACATGACCTGGGAGGTGACCGACCGGGGCTTCCGGATGGGCCTGTCGCCACGGGTGCCGCAGGTGCTCGCGGCGCACGTGGCCACGCTGGTCGACGACCTGCTGGACCGGCACGGCCTCACCCGGTCCGACGTCGACGGCTGGGCGGTGCACCCGGGTGGCCCGCGCATCCTCACCGTGGTGGAGCGCGAGCTGGGGCTGCCCGCCGACGCCCTGGATGCCTCCCGGGAGACGCTGGCCGAGCATGGCAACTGCTCCTCGCCCACGGCGCTGCTGATCCTCGACCGGATGCGCCGCGCGTCCCGGCCGCCCCGGCGGGTGCTGCTGCTCGCGTTCGGCCCGGGCCTGACCCTCTACGCGGCGCTCCTGGAGCGTGAGTCGGAGCGGGCGCTGGCGGGCGAGGCTGACTGACCGATCGATCAGTCCTTCACCAGCTCCGGCAGGTCGCGCCCGTAGTCCCGGGCGGGGTCCGTCGAGTCCGGGACCGTGCGGACGATCCGGGCGGACCGCCCGACCAGCACGGCGGTGGGCGTGCCGTCGGGCGTGCCCAGCCGGAGCGATGAGCGCAGCTCGCCGGCCGGGTCGACCAGCCGGCGGACCTGGCGGGCGGTGTCGGCCCGGCCCACCACCGGCCCGGGCGTGACCCGGCCGCTGGCCAGCGCCACCACCGTCACCTCCGCCGGCGCCGCGAGGGCGGCCGCGTCGATCCGGCTGGCGCAGTCGCAGCCGTCCACCACGAGGATGAGCGCGGGCAGCAGGCTGCGCAGGGAGATCAGCTCGCCGCGCTCGCCGACCAGGTCCAGCGCCGGCAGCGTCGACGCCGGGACGGTGCCGGCGCCCGCGCTGCCGCCGACCAGGCCGCCGCTGCCGGCGTCACCGGTGCCGACCGCCGGGCTGCTGGTCCGGCCGCCGGGCTGCCGGGTGGGGTTGGTCCGGATGACCGCGAACAGGCTGGTCAGCGTGGCCAGGACGGCGATCAGCAGGAGAAGCAGCGGCAGCCGGGGCAGATCGCGCCGGCGGCGCAGGACGCGCCAGCCGGGCGCTCCGGGCCGGCCCGGCGCCGGCGGCCGGCCGAGACGTCGCCGCCACCGCGCGGACCGGGCTCGGCGCCGCAACTCCCGCCGGAGGGCCGCGGCCTCCGCGGCCAGCTCGGCCGGATCGTCGGGAATGATCACGGAACCCCAGTCGGGCGGCAGGTCGGGCAGCCCGCCCTCCGGCCCACCGTCACCATTGCCCGACGAATTCATCGCGCCTCCTGCGGAACCGGCGAAGACGGGTGTTGCTCGGCTTCCAGCGTCGCGCACCGGCCGGCTAATCGCCAGTCTGTGCCGCTTCCTACCCGCCGGTCCGGCCCTGCTGGTGGCTCGGCCGGGATACCATCGGTAACGGACGGCGCACGCCGGCCGGTTGCACCGCCAAGCACTGCCGGCGGGTGATCTGTTCGTGACTCAGCGTGTCGGAATCATCGTTCCAACCAGCTGTCAAGCCGAAGAAAGACCTCTCACAGGGCCTCTGAGCTGCGTTAACGGTCAGGACTGCGGTGAGACATGGGTGCCTGAGCGTGTTACCCTAGACACAGCGAAAGGGGTTTCGAACCTATGGTTTTCAGTGTCGGCGAGACCGTTGTTTACCCCCACCACGGGGCCGCACTCATCGAGGCAATCGAGACTCGGGTCATCAAGGGCGAACCCAAGCAGTACCTCGTCCTGAGGGTTGCTCAGGGTGACCTGACCGTCCGGGTCCCTGCCGAGAACGCCGAGATCGTGGGCGTGCGCGAAGTGGTTGGCGAGGAAGGCCTGGGCAAGGTCTTCGATGTCCTCCGTGCCCCGCACACCGAGGAGCCCACGAACTGGTCGCGGCGTTACAAGGCAAATCTGGAGAAGCTGGCCTCCGGCAATCCGCTCAAGGTGGCTGAGGTCGTGCGCGACCTCTGGCGTCGGGAGCGGGAGCGGGGCCTGTCCGCGGGCGAGAAGCGGATGCTCGCCAAGGCCCGGGACATCCTGGTCGGCGAGGTCGCGCTCGCCGAGAAGAGCACCAAGGACGAGGCGGAGACCCTCCTCGACAAGGTGCTCACCGAGGCCTGAGACCCTCTTCGGCCCACCACCCTCGAAGGACCGCGACGTGACCGCGCAGCTCAATCCGCGCGGTGACGTCGCGGTCCTTGTTCCTGCCGGTGGCGCCGGGGTACGCCTCGGCCCCGGCGCTCCCAAGGCGCTCCGCCCGCTCGCCGGTGAGCCCCTGCTGGTGCACGCCGTCCGCCGGGTTTCGGCCGCGCCGTCCGTACGGGTGATCGTGGTGGCCGCCCCGGTCGTGGAGGTGGCCGCCGTTCGGGCCATGCTGGCCCCGGTGGCGCCGGTGATCGTCGTGCCCGGCGGCGCCACCCGGCAGGAGTCGGTGGCCGCCGCCCTGGCGGCCGTGCCGGCGGGGCCGGAGATCATCCTGGTGCACGACGCGGCCCGGGCGCTCGCGCCGAGCGGCCTCGTCGAGTCGGTGGCCGGGGCGGTCCGGGCCGGCCGGGAGGCCGTGATCCCGGTTCTCCCGGTGGTCGACACGATCAAGGAGGTGTCCGGCGCCGATCTGGTGGTGGGCACCGTGGACCGGTCGGCGCTGCGCGCCGTGCAGACGCCGCAGGGCTTCCGCCGCGCGGTGCTGACCGCCGCGCACGCGGCGGCCACGGATCCGCTCACCGACGACGCGGGGCTGGTGGAGAAGCAGGGCGTTCCGGTGGGCTGCGTGCCCGGATCCGAGTACGCGCTCAAGATCACCCGACCGTTCGATCTGCTGCTGGCCGAGCATCTGCTGACCCGGGTCGGCGCCTGAGGGCCCGACCCTGCGGCCCGCCGGCGGGTCCTGGCGTACCCTCGGCTCATGATCGTTCCGCGGGTCGGGGTCGGCACGGACGTCCACGCCTTCGAGGCCGGCCGACCCTGCTGGGTGGCCGGCCTGCTCTGGCCGGACCTCGACGGGCTGGCCGGGCACTCCGACGGCGACGTGGCGGCGCACGCCGGCTGCGACGCCCTGCTCTCGGCCGCCGGCCTGGGCGACCTGGGCTCGAACTACGGGGTGGCCGAGCCCGAGTGGGCGGGCGCCGCGGGCGTCGCGTTGCTGGCCGAGACCGCGCGCCGGGTTCGGCGCGCCGGCCTGGAGATCGGCAACGTCTCGATCCAGGTCATCGGGGTACGGCCCAAGATCGGTCGCCGCCGCGACGAGGCGCAGCGGGCGCTGAGCGACGCGCTGGGCGCCCCGGTGACGGTGTCCGGCACCACCACGGACGGGCTGGGGCTGACCGGCCGGGCCGAGGGCCTGGCCGCCATCGCCGTGGCCACCGTGTACGCCCCACCCACCCCGCGCATCGTCCCCGTGTAAGGAAGGGCCCCCTCTTACCGTTTCCGGTATAGGAAGGGTCCCCTCTTAACGCCCGAAGGCCGCTCAGCGGGCAGTGCGGCCGGACCAGGTCCAGGCGTAGCCGGGGTCCTCGCAGGCCAGTCCGGCGTCGCAGAGGTCCAGCGGCCGGAAGGTGTCGATCATGACGGCCAGCTCGTCGAAGAAGTCGGCCCCGATGGCCCGTTCCACCGCCCCCGGCTGGGGGCCGTGGGTGAATCCGGCCGGGTGCAGCGAGATGGAGCCCTGCTCGATCCCCGAGCCGCGCCGGGCCTCGTAGTTGCCGCCCGTGTAGAACATCATCTCGTCCGAGTCCACGTTGTGGTGGTTGTACGGCACGGGGATGGCCTGCGGGTGGTAATCCACCTTGCGGGGCACGAACGAGCAGATCACGAAGTTCGGGCCCTGGAACGTCTGGTGCACCGGTGGCGGCTGGTGCACCCGCCCGGTGATCGGCTCGAAGTCGTGGATCGAGAACGCCCACGGGTAGAGGTGACCGTCCCAGCCCACCACGTCGAACGGGTGGTTGGCATAGACGAAACGCGTCCACGCAGTGCCGCTGCCACCCGGGCCGGAGGCCCGGGAGCGGTGCCGGACCAGCACCTCGACGTCCTCGCCGTCGACCAGCAGCGGCTCGCCGGGGCCGCGGACATCCCGCTCGCAGTACGGCGAGTGCTCCAGGAACTGCCCGCGGACCGAGAGGTACCGCTTGGGCGGCCCGACGTGGCCGGTGGCCTCGAACGCCAGCAGCCGGACCGGCCCGTCCCCGGTGGGTACGAGCCGGTGCACCACCGAGGTCGGGATGATCACGTAGTCGCCGGCGGTCACCTCCAGCACCCCGAAGGTGGACTCGACCCGCAGGTCACCGGCCTCGACGTACAGGCACTCGTCGCCGATCGCGCTGCGGTACAGCGGCGAGGGACGGTCGGCCACCGCGTACGCGATCCGGACGTCGTCGTTGGCGAGCAGGTACTGGCGGCCCAGCACCGGGTCGGCGCCCGCGGTGTCCAGCTTGTGGGTACGCAGGTGCCGCGGCTTCAGCGGCAGGTTGGGCGCCCGGGTGACGGCGGGCGGGCTGAACTCCTCGGCCGCCACGATCGCCGTGGGCAGGTGCCGGTGGTAGAGCAACGACGAGTCGGAGGAGAAGCCCTCCTGGCCCATCAGCTCCTCGGCGTACAGGCTGCCGTCGGGCTGGCGGAACTGGGTGTGCCGCTTGCGGGGCACCTCGCCGACGCTGCGGTAGTACGGCATGTCAGCCTCCCGATTTGTCCCGGTCACCGGCCGGTGCTGTCCGATAATCGGACGCGGTTGTCCGTTACTCGTAGCGTCCCGTAAGTTCTCTGTTCGTGTCAACGCAGCTGCCCCGGCTCTTCGACGGCCTCGTCGACGACGCCGCGGTCTTCCCGCCGGGCAGCGCCAGCGTGCCCGACGCGGTCGCCGCGCACCGGCGGCACCGGGCCGCCTGGTACGCCGACCTGGTGGGTCCGCTGCTGCTGCCCGCCTCGGCCGTCACCACCGGCGCGCTGACCGGCCTGGTCGAACCCGGCGAGGACCTCGTGATCGGGCTGATCGGGGACACCGGCCTGGACCGGCTGCCCGCGACGCTGTCGTCGACCGGGCTCACCGGCTGCACCGTCCGCCAGGTCGAGGTGCCGGTGGCCAAGCGTGGCGAGGACCCGCAGCCCGGCCTGACCCGGCTCGGCCCGCTGGTGGCCGAGCGCACCGACCTGGACTTCTACGCCGAGGTGCCGCTCACCTTCGGCCTGCTGGCGGCGCTCGACACGATCGCGGCCACCCGGGCCGGCGGCGGGCGGCTGGCCGCGAAGTTCCGCACCGGCGGCCTGGCCGCCGAGCTCTTCCCGACCCCGGTGGAGCTGGCCGCGGTGATCTGCGCCTGCCGGGACCGGAAGCTGCCGTTCAAGCTCACGGCCGGGCTGCACAACGCGCTCCGGCACACCGATCCGGAGACCGGGTTCGCCCACCACGGCTTCGTCAACGTGCTGGCCGCCACCGCGGCCGCGCTCGACGGCGCCGAGGTGGCCGACATGGCCGAACTGCTCGCGGCCACCGACCCGCTCCGGGTGGTGGACCCGATCCGGGCACGCCGGGACGGCGAGCGGCCGCTCTGGGTCGGCTTCGGCTCGTGCAGCGTGGTCGACCCGCTGACCGATCTCATCCGACTGGGCCTGGTGAACGGGGGATTCGAGACATGACCTGGGTGACCGGCGCGGTGGGCTCGCCGTACGGGACGCACAACCTGCCGTACGGGGTGTTCCGCCCCGCGGCCGGTCCCCGATCCGGCGGCGACGACGCGCGGATCGGGGTCCGCATCGGGGACCTGGTGCTCGATCTGAACCGGGCCGAGGAGGCCGGCCTCATCATGGCCGGTGGCGCCCTGCGCCGGCCGGTGCTCAACGAGTTCCTGTCGCTCGGCCGCCCGCAGTGGACCGCCGTCCGGGAGCGGATCGTGGAGCTGCTCACCGACGAGGCGCACCGGGCGGCCGTGCAGCCGCTGCTCGTGCCGCTCGCCGACGTCGAGCTGCTGCTGCCGATCGCGGTGGCCGACTACGTGGACTTCTACTCCTCCGAGCAGCACGCCGGCAACGTCGGCCAGATCTTCCGGCCGGGCCAGCCCGCCATCCTGCCGAACTGGAAGCACCTGCCGATCGGCTACCACGGCCGGGGCGGCACGGTGGTCGTCTCCGGCACCCCGGTGGTCCGGCCCTGCGGCCAGCGTCCCACCCCGGACGGGCCCGTCTTCGGCCCGTCGGCGCGGCTGGACATCGAGGCCGAGGTCGGCTTCGTGGTGGGCGTACCGTCCGCGCTCGGCCGGCCCGTGCCCGTCGACGACTTCCCGGCGCACGTCTTCGGCGTGGTCCTGGTGAACGACTGGTCCGCCCGGGACATCCAGGCCTGGGAGTACCAGCCGCTGGGTCCGTTCCTCGGCAAGTCGTTCGCCACCTCCATCTCGGCCTGGGTGGTGCCGCTGGAGGCGCTCGCCGACGCCTGGGTGCCGGCGCCCCGGCAGGACCCGCCGGTGCTCGACTACCTGCGTGACGTACCGCACCTGGGGCTGGACCTGCGGCTGACCGTCGAGTGGAACGGCAACCGGGTGAGCGATCCGCCCTTCGCCGGCATGTACTGGACGCCGGCCCAGCAACTCGCGCACCTGACCGTCAACGGCGCCGCGCTGCGCACGGGTGACCTCTACGCCTCCGGAACGGTCTCCGGCCCCGAGCGCGGCCAGGTCGGCTCGTTCCTGGAGCTGACCTGGGGCGGCGCCGAGCCGGTCACGCTCGCCGACGGCACGACGCGGACCTTCCTGGTCGACGGCGACACCGTGACGATCAGCGCCACGGCGCCCGGCCCGGACGGCACGACCGTCGCCCTCGGCGAGGTGACCGGCACGATCATGCCGGCCACCGCCGCCCCGGCCACCGCCGGACCGGCCACCGCCGCCCCGGCCACCGCCGCCCCGGCCACTGCCGCCCCGGCCACCGCCGGACCGGCCGGCTTGGCGTCGTCGGAGTCCGGTCAGGACGACGCGACCGCGTAGTCGGCCCAGAGCAGCAGCGGCGGCTGCCCGTCGCTGGCCACCACCCGGTGCACCCAGCTCCGGATCAGGTCGCGGCGCCGGTCCGGGTCCGACCGCCGGCCGGCGGACCAGGTCCGCCACCGCCGTAGCGTCCAGCGCGGCGCGTGGTCCAGCGCCGCCGTGACCACGGCGCCGAACACCTCACCCTCAAGGCGACCCGCCGGTACGGGAGGCCGCCCGCAACCCGCGTCGCACCGGTAGAAGCGCTCCGGTGGCCCGGATCCGCCGAGCCGGTCCGCCGGCACCATCGGGGTGCCGCAGTGGCACCAGATCAACCCCCAGAGGAGGTACGGCGTCGGCCGGCCGGGGTGTTCCCACCAGGCCCGGGCCGGCCCCGGTTCGTTCGATCCGTCCTCTCCGTCCTGCGCCATGGGCTGTCGCCTCCCGTCTTCCCCCGTCAAACCGCCCACGGCAGCCGGCGCCCGGCCGGAGCGATGCGGGCGAATGCCACCGAGTCTGCCGATTCGCGGTGAGCGACGCAATGCTCACTCTTTGGTGATCAAATTTTCGACCGTATCGCCGAGGTCGGCTTCGGGCGATCGACGGGTCTGACTTCCGGCCGGCGGCCGGCACTCCCTGCCGGTAACCCGGTTACGGATCGCGGTGCCGCGTCGTACCGTGGTTCGGGGAGGTGGCCATGTCGACAGTGGCGGTGACCAGGTTGATCGGGGCCGGTGTCGATGAGCTGTGGCGGGTCTTCACCGACCTGCCGGCCCGGGTCACCAACCTGTCCACCGTGGAGAACGTCGAGGTCCGCTCGGCGGGCGCCTTCGGCCCGGGCACCCGGTGGCGGGAGATCCGCACCCTGCCCGACGGCCTCCAGGTCGGCGAGGAGTACGTGGTGGAACGGGTCGATCCGCCGGTGCTCTGCGCGATCACCTCCCCGGGGGTGGGCGCCGACTACCGCATCACCTACCGGTTCACGCCGGTGACGGTGGGCCGGCACCGCGGCTGCACCACGGTGACCGTGATCCAGGAGGGCGGCCCCACCGCGCCGTACGGTCGGCTGTTGGCGCTGATGTTCGGCGGCCTGGCGGCCCGGACGGTCGAGGGCGCCCTGCGCCGCGACCTGGCCGAGCTGGCCGCGGCCGTCGAGCGCCGCGGCGATCCGCGGCAGGCCGGCGATCCGCGGCAGGCCGGCGATCCGCGGCAGGCTGGCGGCGATCCGCGGCAGGCCGGCGATCCGCGGCAGAGCGGCGATGCTCGCCGGGCCGACGGCGATCCGCGGCGGCGTGGTCGCGACGACCCGGCCACCGCCGCCTAGGTTCTGTCTCGCGCTCAATTCGACCCAGAAGTCGCCGGTCTGCGGCGGACCGTCCAGCAAACGTCATGCCTGACAGGCATAATTATGACTTTCAGGTATAGCTGAGGGCCCCGCCGCCGGGCCGTGCCCAGGTCGGTGGATAGGGTCCGGGATATGGCGATTTCGCGGCGACTCCGCCGGGGCCCGCTGATCGGCGCCGCCGTGCTGGCGGTCGTGGTCACCGGCGCGGTGGCCTACCGGGCCTTCGCTCCCGCCGAGACGCTCACGGTGGCCCGGCCGGCGGCCTATCCGGCCGAGCCGGACAGTCCGGCGGGGGTGCGCGGGACGCTGCCGACCGCCCCGCTCATCGTGGCCGGCCGGATCCGGGTCTACGCCGCAGCCCGGGAGGTGAGCGCGGACGGTCCGGTCGACGCGACGTACCGCAACACGCCGACCTGGGCGTACCGGCGCTGGCCCGCGCAGCTCACCGGCGTGGTGGCCACGGCACCGGCCGGCTCGGCCGACTCGGCCGGCTCGGGCGGGGCGGCCGGCTCGGGCGGGGCGGCCGGCTCGGGCGGCGGGGCGGCGGCACCGGCCGGTGCCACCGGGGACGGCGCCGACCCGCTGGTGGTGACGCGCTGGTCGGACGGCGAGCTGGTGGCGCTGGACGCCCGGACCGGCCGGATCGGCTGGCGGGCCGCCGGTCCGGCGACCGACGCCCGGTACGACGGCCGGCGCACCGGCGCGGGCACCGTCTACGCGCCGCCGGGGCTGCGGCTGGCCGCTCCGCCGGGCGGATCCCCCGTGCTCATCGTGGCCGGCCGCACCGAGCTGGTCGGCCTCGACGCCCGCACCGGACGCCGGCTCTGGCGGGTCGACGTGCCGGCGGCGTGCCGGACCGACCAGCTGACCACCGCCGCCGGCGAGTTCGCCGCCATCGACACCTGCGACACGCCGTGGGCGGTGGAGTTCCGGAACGTCGCCACCGGCGCGGTGCTGCGCCGGTGGCATCCGGAGGCCGGCGCCGAATGGACCGGGCTGGCCGGTCTGGGCTGCGCGGCCGGCCGGTCCGGTTGCCCCGCGATCCGCGTCACCGACCGGGCGGGCGGCGGGCAGGGCTGGCTGGTGGACCGGCCGCAGCCGGCCCGGGACGAGCTGCTGGATCCGTCCGGGGTGGCCGTCGTGGACGGGCTCGCCGTCGCGGTCCAGGGCACCGTGGTGCTGGCCCGGCCCGCGGCCGGCGGCCGGGAGCGGTGGCGGCACACCGTCCCGGCCGGCACGACGGTGCTGGCCGTCCAGCCCGGCCGGGTGCACCTGCTCGGCGCCGACCGGCAGCTGCTCACCCTGGACTCCCGGACCGGCCGCGAGCTGTCCCGCTTCGACCTGCGGTACGGCGAGGACGGGACCGGCTGGGACCCGGGCGCCGCGTACGCCGCCGACGGGTTCGTGGCCGTCGAGCGGCTCGCCCCGCCGGTGGACCCGAGCGCCGGCGACCAGCGGTACTACCTGGCCGCCCGCCCGGTCATCCTCGCCGCCACCTGACGCCCCCGCCTCGCCCCACCCGCCGCGGTCGGGGAGGGAGAGGGGTGGCGAGGGGGGTCAGGTCAGGGTGGCCTCGGCTACGGCCAGGAAGAGGTCGTTCTCGGCCGGCGTACCGATGGTGACCCGGACGCCGTCGCCGGGGAACGGGCGGACGATCACCCCGCGCGCCTCGCAGGCCCGGCCGAACTCCACCGCCCGGTCGCCCAGCGGCAGCCAGACGAAGTTGGCCTGGCTCTCCGGGACGTCCGGCAGCAGCTTGCGCAGGGCCGCGGTGACCCGGTCCCGCTCGGCGATGACCAGCGCGCAGCGCCGGCGTACCTCGTCGGCCTGGCCCAGCGCGGCCAGCGCCGCGGCCTGGGCCACCGCGCTGGTGGAGAACGGCGTGACCACCTTGCGCACGGCGGTGGCCACGTCCGGCTGGGCGACCAGGTAGCCGATCCGCAGGCCGGCCAGGCCCCACGCCTTGGACAGGGTGCGCAGCACGGCCACGTTGGGCCGGTCGCCGTACTCGGCCAGCCCGTCCGGCACCTCCGGGTCGGTGACGAACTCCTTGTACGCCTCGTCCAGCACCACCAGCGTGCGCTCGGGCACGGCATCCAGGAAGGCGTCCAGCTCGGCGCGCCGCAGGCTGGTGCCGGTCGGGTTGTTCGGGTTGCAGACCAGGACCAGGCGGGTGCGGTCGGTCACGGCCGCGGCCATGGCCGCGAGGTCGTGCCCGTGCTCGGCCGTGTTGGGCACCCGCACGCTGGTCGCGCCGCTGGTCGCCGCGATGATCGGGTACGCCTCGAAGGAGCGCCACGAGTAGACGACCTCGTCGCCGGGCACGCAGGTGGCGCGTACCAGATTCTCGGCCAGGGCCACCGAGCCGCAGCCGGTGGCGATCCGCTGCGCGTCCACGCCGAACATCGCGGAGAGGGCGTCGCGCAGCGCCACCACGCCCATGTCCGGGTAGCGGTGCGCGGTGGCGGCCGCCTCCGCCACCGCCTCGACCACGCCGGGCAGCGGGCCGTACGGGACCTCGTTGCTGGCCAGCTTGACGGCCTCCGGCAGGCCGAGTTCGCGGGCGAGGTCGGCCGGGCTTCGTCCCGGTACGTAGTTGGGCAGCGCGTCGAGGTCGGCACGGGTGAGCCGGACGGCGGGCACGGGGTCGCCGGGGGTGGTCATTCGGAACCTCCTTGGGGTTTGTCGGCGCCGCCGGCGCCGTCGGCCTGTGCTGTGTTTTCGCGCGCCCCGGCCCGGGTGGCGGGCCGGGGAACCCGGACGACCACGGTCTGCGCGGCCTTGTCGTGCAGCGCCTGGCGCAGCGGCCGGTCGAACAGCGGGTAGAGGCTGTCGATGAACTGGATCACGAAGCCCACGCAGCAGACCCAGAGGAACACCGGCACGCCCCCCAGCACGTTCCACCGGCGCATGGACCGGCCGAAGGTGAGCCCCGGGTCGGCGCCCACGGAGACGACCTTGACGCCCATCAGCCGCTTGCCGAGGGTCTGCCCGGTGGTGGCCACGGCCGGCACCTCGTAGGCGAACCACAGCGCCACGATGATCAGCAGGATCGCGATCTGCAGCCCGGCCGCCTGCTCGCCGGCCTGGGGCAGGTTGTCCGTGGACGAATCCCCGGCCATCGACCGGCGGAGCACCTCCCGGTAGACCGGGGCGACCTCCTGCACGTACCGCCAGACGAACCAGCCGTTGACCACGACGTTGAGCAGCAGCACGGCGAGGATGTCGATGAGCCGCGCGACGAGCCGCGGGCCGAGGGCGGCGAGCGCCAGGCCGTGCGGGCGCGGCTCGGGGAACCGGAAGCCGGGCGGCACCGGGCTGCCGGTCCAGCCGGGTGGCGGTCCGGCCGACCAACCGGGCGGTGCCTGCCCCCAACCCGGCGGCGGCGTCCCCGGCGGCCAGCCGGATGGCGCGCCCTGGCCCCAGCCGGGCGGTGGCTGACCCTGGCCCCAGCCGGGCGGTGGCTGACCCTGGCCCCAGCCGGGCGCGGCGGCGCCGGTCGGCGGGTGCGCGCCGGTGGACGTACCCCCGGGGCGGTCGGCCGGAGCGGTCGGGGCCGCACCGGGCTCGCCTACGACGCCGCTCGGCGCGCCGCCCGGGCTACCCGGCCCGCTCGCCGGCTCGGCGGCCGGACCTGCCGGTTCGGGCTCGGCCGGCGGGGGGCCGGGGGGCGGCGTGGCGTCCACCGGCAGCGGCGCGCCGATCCACCCCTCGCCGTCCCAGTAGCGCTGCGTGCTCGGCTCGGCCGGATCGCGGTACCAGCCCGGTTGCACCGTCACGGCGCGGACCTCGACATTCTCACGCTGGCACCTTATCCGCGTGTGGGTAGGCGCGAGCGGCGCGGCGGCCCTCCCGGACCGCCACGCCGACCGTCGTGCCCGGGTGGGACCGGGTCACAGGTTGCCGCGGGCCTCCTGCTCGCGCTCGATGGCCTCGAACAGGGCCTTGAAGTTGCCCTTGCCGAAGCCGAGCGAGCCGTGCCGCTCGATCAGCTCGAAGAACACGGTGGGCCGGTCCTGCACCGGCTTGGTGAAGATCTGCAGCAGGTAGCCGTCCTCGTCCCGGTCCACCAGGATCTTGCGGGACTTCAGCTCCTCGATCGGCACCCGGACGTTGCCGATCCGGGCCCGCAGCTCCGGGTCGTCGTAGTACGAGTCCGGGGTGTCCAGGAACTCGACGCCGGCCGCCCGCATGGCGTCGACGCTGCCGAGGATGTCGTTGGTGGCCACGGCGATGTGCTGCGGGCCGGCGCCCTGGTAGAACTCCAGGTACTCGTCGATCTGCGACTTCTTCCGGGCGATGGCCGGCTCGTTGAGCGGGAACTTGACCTTGCGGGTGCCGCTCGCTACGACCTTGGACATCAGCGCCGAGTAATCGGTGGCGATGTCGTCGCCGACGAACTCGGCCATGTTGGTGAAGCCCATGACCCGCTTGTAGAACTCGACCCACTCGTCCATCTTGCCGAGTTCGACGTTGCCGACCACGTGGTCGACGGCCTGGAAGAACCGCTTGGGCTGGAGCCCGGCCTCGATGGCCGGCCGCCGGTCCACGATCGGGCCGCGGGCCACGAACCCGGGCAGGAACGGCCCGGTGTAGCGGGAGCGGTCGACCAGCGTGTGCCGGGTGTCGCCGTAGGTGGCGATGCTGGCCACCCGTACCGTGCCGTGCTCGTCGGTGAGGTCGTTCGGCTCGACCAGCCCGGTGGCGCCCTGCGCGGTGGCGTGCGCGTACGCGGCGTCGACGTCCGGCACCTCCATGGCGATGTCGATGACCCCGTCGCTGTGCCGGGCCACGTGCGCGGCGCCGGGGGCGTCCGGCCGCACGGCGCCGGTGAAGACGAATCGGGCCGAACCGCTGGTCAGCACGTATTCGGCGTAGTCCCGGTAGCCCTGCTCGGGCCCGCGGTACGCCACGCAGGTCATCCCGTACGCCGTGGAGTAGTAGTGCGCCGCCTGCTTGGCGTTCCCGACCATGAAGTGGACGTAGTCGAGGCCCTTCACCGGGAACGGGTCATGCGAGATGTCGTGGTCGACGGCGCCGATCAGTACGTCGACGTCAACGTCGTCGCCTGCGCCGTCGGTCGGCCGGTCGATCGCCTGGGTCATCGCGACTCCCTCCAATTGGCGCCCGCTTCGTGGGCGGCGTCCTGTGGCGAGGATCGCTGGTCCCCTGGCCATTGGGCAACTGTCCGACGATCTGGTGGTCAGGTTGCGCATTCCGTATGGTCAACCGGCATGAACGCTGTACAGGATGACCAGCTTGATCGGCTGGATGTCCGACTCGTGGATCTGCTCGCGGCGGAGCCCCGGATCGGGGTGCTGGAGTGCTCGCGCCGGCTCGGCGTGGCCCGCGGCACGGTGCAGGCGCGGCTGGACAAGCTGCTCTCCCGGGGCGTGATCCGGAGCTTCGGCCCGGAGATCTCGCCGGCCGCCATCGGCTTCGCGGTGACCTCCTTCGTCACCCTGGAGATCAGCCAGCGGCACGGCCACCAGGCCGTCACGGCCCACCTGGCCCGGATCCCCGAGGTGCTCGAGGCGCACACGATCACCGGGGCGAGCGACCTGCTGTGCCGGATCGTGGCCCGGTCCAACACCGACCTGCAGCGGGTGATCGACCAGATCGTCTCGTACGAGGGCATCACCCGGGCCTCCAGCCTGATCGCGCTTGCCGAGCAGATCCCGTACCGCGTCCTGCCGCTCGTCCGCTCGATCGGTGGCGGGCAGCCGGCCGCGTAGGCCGGCCGCTACGGACCGTCGCGGCCGCGACGGTCCGTAGCGGCGCCCGCCCGGGAAAGGGCCGCGACACGCCTGCGGGGTGCCACGGTTGTACGTGAACTTGGCTACGGTGATCCGGTGGCGAAGGGGAACGGCCCTTGCGTGAAGTGCTGGCTGGCCTTCGCGGCGGTGGCGGTCGTCATCCTGGCCGTGACCGGCGTCTGGAACCCCTTCCCCAAGATGTGGCAGTGGGCCAGCTCCAGCCGGGCGCTGTCCGACCCCAAGCCGGCCTGGCAGCAGCAGATGGGCGGCACGCCCACCACCGCCACCATCGCCGGCGACGCCGTGGTGGTCGAGGAGCGGACCGTGGTCGAGGCCCGCAGCCGGGCCACCGGCGTGCAGCTCTGGCAGCGCAAGGCCGACTGGGCCGCGGTGGCCGGCGACGGACCGGACGCGGTGGTCCTGGTCGGCAAGCTGCTGACCAGGGGGTACGACGTGCTCGACCCGACCAGCGGGACGGTGCGCCGCAAGGACACCTCGGCGCAGGCCGTCTGGGCATACCGGAACGCCCTGCTGGACGCGCGCTGCAGCAGCTCCACCGACTGCACCCTGACCGCCTGGGATCCGCGCGGCAGCACGGCGCTGTGGAGCACCTTCATCCCTGGCGTGAGCACCGGGCTCACCGCCGACAGCCCGCGGGGGCTCAACCCGCGGCCCATCGACGCCCGCCAGGTGGACGACGACGCGGCCGGCCCGCAGCTGATGCCGCCGCTGCTGGGGCTGCCGGTGGACGGCAAGGTGGTCGTGGTGGACACCGCCATCGGGCGGGTCGTGCAGAACACCAAGCCCGCGCAGGAGGACCGGGTCGTCGTGGTGGGCGGCCGGGTGGTCCGGGTCCAGGCCCGGTCGGCCGACGGCACCTGCTACTTCACCGTGACGGCCACCGACCCGGCCAACGGGCAGGAGGTGTGGCGGCGGACCGGGCTCAACCTGCGCACCGCCGACGGCGCCGGCTGCGCGCAGCGGGAAAACCCGCAGGGCGGCCAGAACGTGCTGGTCGGGGTGGGCGCGGACGGCCGCGAGCTGGTCCTCGACGCGTACGACGGGCGGCAGCTGTGGACCGGCGCCGCCGGCGAGAAGCTGCTCGCGGTCGACGACCGGTACGCGGTGGCCCGGGCCGGCGACCAGAAATCGGTGAACTCGCACGAGCTGGCGTTCGGCGGCCTGCGCTGGACCCGGTCGGTCGACGCCAAGGCCGCGGTGGCGCTGACCCCGTACGCCGCTGTGGTCATCGACAACGAGCCGGACCGGATCATCGCGGTCGACCCGCGGACCGGTCGGGAGCTGGTGAACGTCCACTCGACCGCCAAGGTGCTCGCGGTGGGCCCGGCCGGCATGGTGATCGGCGACGGTCGGGACATCGGCTACCTGCCGTTCGGCACCATCCAGGGCGCACCGGGCCCGGCGCCGGGTCGCCCGGTCGGCAGCCCGACCGGCGACGGCAACGGCGACGGCGTGCCGGCCACGCCCGCCCCGACCTGTGGCGGGCCCAAGAACGAGGTCTGCCCGCCGCCGGCCGACGGCGCCGCCGGCTGATCCCGGGTCGCCGCTGAGCTGGTACGACTCGTCCGGCGCGGCCCCACCGGTCGCGGGGGCAGCCGGCGGTTGTCACCGATGGGCCGGTCTGTCCTAGGCTTGCCCCTCATGAGCAGTGCCGCCGACTTCTCCTACGCGCCCCTGCTGCCGGTGGGGCCGGACCGCGCCGAGTACCGGTTGATCACCGACGAGGGCGTCGACGTCGTACACGGTCCCGGTGGCCGGCGTTTCCTCACCGTGGAGCCGGCCGCGCTGACGGCCTTGACCGCCGAGGCCATGCACGACATCGCGCACTACCTGCGCCCGGCCCACCTGGCGCAGCTCCGGTCGATCATCGACGATCCGGCCGCCTCGCCGAACGACCGGTTCGTGGCGCTGGACCTGCTGCGAAACGCCAACATCGCGGCCGGCGGGGTGTTGCCGATGTGCCAGGACACCGGCACGGCCATCGTGATGGGCAAGCGCGGGCGGCACGTGCTCACCGACGGCGGGGACGCGGAGGCCATCGCCCGCGGCGTCTTCCAGGCGTACACCCGGCTCAACCTGCGCTACTCCCAGCTCGCCCCGCTGACCATGTGGGACGAGCGGAACACCGGGACGAACCTGCCGGCGCAGATCGACCTGTACGCCGAGGACCCGGACGGGCACGCCGACGCGTACAAGTTCCTGTTCATGGCCAAGGGCGGCGGCTCGGCCAACAAGTCCTACCTCTACCAGGAGACCAAGGCGCTGCTGAACCCGAGTCGGATGATGCGGTTCCTGGAGGAGAAGCTGCGGCTGATCGGCACGGCCGCGTGCCCGCCGTACCATCTGGCCATCGTGATCGGCGGCACCTCGGCCGAGTACGCGTTGAAGACGGCCAAGTACGCCAGCGCCAAATACCTGGACGCGCTGCCCACGGTGGGCTCGATGACCGGGCACGGCTTCCGGGACCTGGAGTTGGAGGCGGAGGTGCTGGAGCTGACCCGGCAGTTCGGCATCGGGGCGCAGTTCGGCGGCCGGTACTTCTGCCACGACGTACGCGTGGTCCGGCTGCCCCGGCACGGCGCTTCCTGCCCGGTGGCCATCGCGGTCTCCTGCTCGGCCGACCGCCAGGCCGTCGCCAAGATCACCCCGTCCGGGGTCTGGCTGGAGCGGCTGGAGACCGACCCGGCGCGGTTCCTGCCGGACGTCACCGAGGGCCAGCTGGACGCCGGCGCCGAGGTGGTCCGGGTCGATCTCAACCGGCCGATGGCCGAGATCCGCGCCGAGCTGGCGAAATATCCGGTCAAGACCCGGCTGTCGCTGACCGGCCCGCTCGTGGTGGCCCGGGACATCGCGCACGCCAAGATCGCCGAGCGGCTGGACGCGGGCGAGCCGATGCCGCAGTACCTGCGGGACCACGCGGTCTACTACGCGGGCCCGGCGAAGACGCCGGAGGGCTACGCCTCCGGCTCGTTCGGGCCCACCACGGCCGGCCGGATGGACGCGTACGTACAGAAGTTCCAGGCGGCCGGCGGGTCGTACGTGATGCTCGCGAAGGGCAACCGGTCCAGCCAGGTGACGCGGTCCTGCGCCGAGCACGGCGGCTTCTACCTCGGCTCGATCGGCGGCCCCGCGGCCCGGCTCGCCCAGGACTGCATCAAGCACGTCGAGGTGCTCGAATACCCCGAGCTGGGCATGGAAGCGGTCTGGAAGATCGACGTCGAGGACTTCCCGGCGTTCATCGTGGTGGACGACAAGGGCAACGACTTCTTCGCCGAGGTCACCAAGCCGGTCCTCACCATCGGCCGCAGCTAGGGACGCCGGCGCTCCCGTCCGCGGCGCGCCCGGCGCCGGTTTCAGGTGTTAGGAAGGGCCCCTTCCTATACAAAAAGCGATAAGAAGGGGCCCTTCCTTTCGGCTCATCTGCGGGTGGGGCGGGGGCGGGGCAGGATGGGGTGCGTGACGACTCCAGAGGATGCCGGATTCCGGATCGAACGCGACACGATGGGCGAGGTCGAGGTGCCGGCCGAGGCGCTGTGGCGGGCCCAGACCCAGCGGGCGGTGCAGAACTTCCCGATCTCCGGCCGCGGGCTCGAGCCGGCACACATCCGCGCGCTGGCCCAGATCAAGGGCGCGGCCGCGCAGATCAACGCCGAGTTGGGTGTGCTCGACCCGGAGGTGGCCTCGGCCATCGCCACCGCCGCGGCGCACGTGGCGGACGGCGGCTACGACGACCAGTTCCCGGTGGACGTCTTCCAGACCGGCTCGGGCACCTCGTCCAACATGAACACCAACGAGGTGATCGCCACGCTGGCGTCCCGGGAACTGGGCCGGGACGTGCACCCGAACGACGACGTCAACGCCTCGCAGTCGAGCAACGACGTCTTCCCGTCCTCGATCCACCTGGCCGCCACGCAGGCCGTCATCCACGACCTGGTGCCGGCGCTGGAGCACCTGGCCGGCGCGCTGGAGGGCAAGTCGGCGGAGTTCGAGACGGTGGTGAAGGCCGGCCGGACCCACCTGATGGACGCCACGCCGGTCACCCTCGGCCAGGAGTTCTCCGGGTACGCGGCCCAGGTCCGGTACGGCGTCGAGCGGATCCAGGGCGTGCTGCCCCGGCTGGCCGAGCTGCCGCTCGGCGGCACGGCGGTGGGCACCGGCATCAACACCCCGGTCGGCTTCGCGGCCCGGGTGATCGACCGGCTGCGCGAGCAGACCGGCCTGCCGGTGACCGAGGCCCGCAACCACTTCGAGGCGCAGGGCGCCCGGGACGCGCTGGTGGAGACCTCGGGCCAGCTCAAGACCATCGCCGTGGGGCTCTACAAGATCGTCAACGACCTCCGCTGGATGGGTTCGGGTCCCCGGGCCGGGCTGCGCGAGCTGCGCATCCCGGACCTCCAGCCGGGTTCCTCGATCATGCCCGGCAAGGTGAACCCGGTCGTGCCGGAGGCCGTCCGGCAGGTCTGCGCGCAGGTGATCGGCAACGACGCGGCCGTGGGCTTCGCCGGCAGCCAGGGCGACTTCGAGCTCAACGTCATGCTGCCGGTGCTCGGCCGCAACCTGCTGGAATCGATCCGGCTGCTGGCCGCGGTGAGCCGCCTGCTGGCCGACCGCTGCGTGGTCGACCTGGTCGCGAACGCGGACGTCTGCCTCTCGTACGCCGAGGGCTCGCCGTCGATCGTCACCCCGCTCAACCGCCACCTCGGGTACGACGAGGCCGCCTCGATCGCCAAGGAGGCGCTGGCCCGGGAGGCCACCATCCGGCAGGTGGTGATCGAGCGCGGGCACGTCGAGTCGGGCCGGCTCACCGAGGAGCAGCTGGACGAGGCGCTGGACGTGCTCCGGATGACCCATCCGTGAGTCCGCTGTCGCGCTGAGTCATCAACCGGGCGTTGTCCCGATTGGTGGGCCGAACGCCGTTTTTGCTGGTCTGTCTGTTGTAACCGACAAAATGGGGGTGTTTATCGATCTCCGCTGGTAGTCCAATGACTACGTAACGTCACTGGACGCTGACGCGGGGACAGTGGGGCCCAACGAGGGGTGTTCGACAGGGTGTGCCCGCGCCGGGGAGGAGCAGGGCATGCCCGAGAACCCCAACCAACAACCAGAAGGCGCCGAAACCGAGGAAGGGTCGGTTGCCCTGGCGCCCGCGGTGATCCCGCGGCAGGACACGCCGGACGCGCCGACGGAGGAGGACCTGCCGGCGCCGGCGGCGGCCCCGCCGGACTACTTCGACTTCATCCCGAACTTCGCCAACAGCCCGCTGCCGGTGGTGGTGGGCGGCGTGGTGCAGACCGGCACCGGCATGCGGAAGTTCATCGACCGGCTGCCCGGCTTCGGGCCGGCCAACGCCGACGACCTGGGCAACTACATCCCGGTGGCGGTGCCGGACACCATCACCTACCCGGGCAGCGACTACTACGAGATCGGCATCCAGCAGTACACCCAGCAGCTGCACCGGGACCTGCCGGCCACCCGGCTGCGCGGCTACAAGCAGCTCAACAACGGCACCGACGCGCAGGGCCACAACACCATCGCCCCGCCGGCCCGGCCCTACTACGGCGGTCCGGTGATCATGACGAGGCGGAACCGGCCGGTGCGGGTCAAGCTGGTCAACCAGCTTCCCACGGGAAACCTGTTCCTGCCGGTGGACATCACCATCGGCGGCGCGGGCACCGGTCCGCTGAGCCCCACCGAGCTGTATACGCAGAACCGGGCCATCGTCCACCTGCACGGTGGCGAGACCCAGTGGATCAGCGACGGCACGCCGCTGCAGTGGTTCACCCCGGCCGCCCAGGTGACGTCGTACCCGCGCGGGGCCAGCTATGCCAATGTGCCGGACATGCCCGACCCGGGGCCCGGCGCCATGACGTTCTACTACCCCAACCAGCAGAGCGCCCGGATGCTGTGGTTCCACGACCACACCGAGGGGATAACCCACCTGACCCCGTACAGCGGGCAGATCAGCACGTACTTCATCAGCGACCCGGTCGAGCAGCAGATGATCACCGACGGGGTGATCCCGGCCGACTACACCGAGCTGGTGTTCCAGGACAAGACGTTCGTGCCGGACCCCACCCAGCTGGCCGCGCAGGATCCCACCTGGGACACCGCCAACTGGGGCGGCAAGGGGAGCCTGTGGTTCCCGCACGTCTACATGCCCAACCAGAACCCGTACAACGACACCGGCATCAACGTGATGGGGCGCTGGGACTACGGCCCCTGGTTCTGGCCGCCGTTCACCGGCATCGAGCACGGGCCGGTGCCCAACCCGTACTACGACCCGGTGAACCGGCCCTGGGAGCCACCGTTGCAGCCGGACACCCCCACCCCGTCGGTGGTGCCGGAGTCGTTCGCCGACACCGTGCTGGTCAACGGCGTCCCCTATCCGACGCTGCAGGTGCAGCCCAAGGCGTACCGGTTCCGGATCCTGAACGCCTGCAACGACCGCTTCCTCAACCTGCAGCTCTACTACGCGGCCTCCAACGGCACCATGTGGAACCCGGACGGCACCCTGGCCGACGGGGCGGCCGGCGAGGTGACGATGGTGGAGGCGTGCCCGAACCCAGACTTCCCGCCGACCTGGCCGACCGACGGCCGTGAGGGTGGGGTGCCGGACCCGGCGTCGGTCGGCCCGGACTGGATCCAGATCGGCAACGAGGGCGGCTTCCTGCCCGGCGTGGCCATCGTCCCGCCGCAGCCGATCAACTACCAGTACGACCGGCGGTCCGCCACCGTGCTCAACGTCACCGACCACTCGCTGCTGCTCGGGCCGGCGGAGCGGGCCGACGTGATCGTGGACTTCTCGTCGGCGCCGCCGGGCAGCAAGATCATCCTCTATCAGGACTGCCCGGCGCCGATCCCCGGCTTCGACCCGCGCTACGACTACTACACCGACGACCCGGACCGGACCGACGCCGGCGGCGCGCCCAGCACCCTGCCCGGGTATGGGCCGAACACCCGGACGTTGCTGCAGTTCCAGGTGTCCGGCACCCCGGCCGCGCCGTTCGACCTGGCCAAGCTCGAGGCGCGGCTGCCGCAGGCGTACGGGCAGAGCCAGCCCAAGCCGATCGTGCCGGAGATCGCGTACAACGTGCCGTTCGGTTTGAACGTCACGCACAACACGTACGCCTCCATCCAGGCCACCGACCTGACCTTCGTGCCGGTCGGCGGCGTCACCCCGGTGACGCTGGACCTGCAGCCCAAGGCCATCGTCGAGGACTTCGACCCGGTCTACGGCCGGATGAACACCAACCTGGGCGTGGAACTGCCGAAGACCTCGGCGTTCATCCAGACCACCATCCCGCTGCCGTACATCAACCCGCCCACCGAGATCCTGCGGATGTCCAACCTGGCCACCCCGGTGGGCTCGCCGGGCGACGGCACCCAGCTGTGGAAGGTCACCCACAACGGGGTGGACACGCACGCCATCCACTTCCACTACTTCAACGTGCAGCTGGTCAACCGGGTCGGCTGGGACGGCGTCTACAGCCCGCCTGACCCGAACGAGCTGGGGTGGAAGGACACCGTCCGGATGAACCCGCTGGAGGACGTGATCGTGGCGATGCGGCCCGCGCTGCCGGCCAACCCGCCGTTCAAGGTCGGCGACAGCGTGCGGCTGCTCGACCCGACCCAGGTGCCGGGCACCACGAACGGCTTCGCCCAGATCGACCCGGCCACCGGCGACCCGGCCGTGGTCACGAACGTCCCCTACAACTTCGGCTGGGAGTACGTCTGGCACTGCCACATGGTGGATCACGAGGACTTCGACATGATGCGCCCGATCGTGATCCAGGTGTCCCCGGCCCCGCCGACCGGGCTCACCGCGACCGCTTCGCCGGGCTCGGTCAGCGTCCCGCCGTCCATCGTCCTGCGCTGGACCAACAACGCCACCCTGCCGGCCGCCACCAACGTGCTGCTGCAACGCGCCACCGACGCCAACTTCAGCACCGGCCTGATCAGCTTCAACCTGCCGGCCGGCGCCACCACGTTCACCGACACCACGGCGGTGCCCGGGGTGACGTACTACTACCGGGTGCGGGCGGAGAACTCCGCGTCCTACTCGGCGTGGACGGCCACCGCCTCGGCCAGCGTGTCCCTGGCCGCGCCGACCGGGCTGGTCGCCACGGTGCCCACCGGAACGCCGTTGCGGGTCGTCCTGAACTGGACGAACAACTCGTACGCCACCGGCGTGCAGGTGCAACGGGCCACCAACCCGACGTTCACCGCCGGGCTGGTGACCGTGTCGCTGGGCGTCACGAACACCTACACCGACACCACCGTCTCGGCCAACACCGTCTACTACTACCGGGTCCGCACCAGCTATCTGGGCGCCTTCTCGCCGTTCTCCAACGTGGCCACCGCGACCACGCCCGCCGTGCCGGCGGTGCCCACCAACCTGCAGGGAACCGCGGTGGCCGCCGCCGGCAACACGGCCACCATCACCGTCACCTGGTCGGAGAGCGCCGGCAGCGTCGTCACCGGGTTCACCCTCCAGCGGGCCACCGACGCGGCCTTCACCGCCAACCTCATCACGTTCAATCTCTCCGCCGCCAGCCGTAGCTTCGTCGACACCGGCCGGGCCCGGAACACCACCTACTACTACCGGATCGCCGCCATCAACGCCGCCGGCAGCTCCGGCTTCACCTCCGCGATCGCCGTGAAAACCCCGGCCTGACCCGAAGGAAGGGCCCCTTGTTATCGCTTTTTGTATAGCAGGGGGCCCTTCTTAACGCCCGAACGCCGGGACGCCGGGACGCCGGGACGCCGGGACGCCGGGACGGCCGGACGTCGGGACGGCGGGACGGCCGGACGTCGGGACGGCGGGACGGCCGGACGTCGGGACGGCGGGACGGCCGCACGTCGGGACGTCGGGACGGCCGGACGTCGGGGCGCCAGGTCGTGGGGACGGCCGGACGCCGGGATGCGGCTCAGCCAGGCGGGGCGGGTCCGGAGCGGCTCGGCTCAGCCAGGCGGGGCGGGTCCGGAGTGGCTCGGCTCAGCCAGGCGGGGCGGGTCTGGAGTGGCTCGGCTCAGCCGAGGGCGCGCGCCACGGCCTCGGCCGCCGCCAGCACTTGGCCGCCGACCGCGGCGGCTTCCAGCGGGGCCAGCGCCACCACGCCCACGCTGGCCTCCAGCCCCGGCACGCCGAGCACCGGCGCGGCCACCCCGTACGCGCCGGGTTGCAGCTCACCGCTCGTGGCCACCGGCCGGTCCTGGCCGCGGCGCCCGGCCAGGATGGCCTGCCCGGCCGCCCCGCGGTCCAGCGGGTGCCGGGACCCGGTCCGGTACGCCACGTGGAAGGCCGTCCAGCTCGGCTCGACCACGGCGAGCGCCACGCCCTCGCCGCCCTCCACCACGGTGAGATGGGCGGTCGCGCCGGTCTGCTCGGCCAGCCGGCGTAGCGCCGGCAGCGCCCCCTCGGCCAGCAGCGGCTGCGCCCGCCGGGCCAGGTGCAGCACCCCCACGCCCAGCCGAAGCCGCCCGTTGGGGTCCCGGCGCACCATCCCGTGCTCGCTGAGCGACCCGACCAGCCGGTAGACCACCGTGCGGCCGACCCCGAGCCGCAGCGCCGCCTCGGTGACGGTCAGCCCGCCGGGCGCCTCGGCCACCAGATGCAGCAGCCGCAGCCCGCGGTCCAGGGTCTGCGCCAACTCGACCGGCCGGCCCGCCCGCGTCGCCGGGTCCGCGGTCCGCGCCGGGTCCGCGGTCCGCGCCGGGTCCGCGGTCCGCGCCGGGTCCGCGGTCCGCGCCGGGTCCGCGGTCCGCGCCGGGTCCGCGGTCCGCGCCGGGTCCGCGGTCCGCGCCGGGTCCGCGGCCCGCGCCGGGTCCGCGGTCCGCGCCGGGTCCGCGGTCCGCGCCGGGTCCGCGGCCCGCGCCGGGTCCGCGGCCCGCGCCGGGTCCGCGGTCCGCGCCGGGTCCGCGGCCCGCGCCGGGTCCGCGGCCCGCGCCGGGTCCGCGGTCCGCGCCGGATCCGCGGTCCGCGCCGGGTCCGCCGCCCGTACCGGCCGTCCCGGCTGGCCCGCCGTGTCCATTCCCGAAGCGTACGGCCCGGGTGGGTCGGCTCGGTCACCTCGGGTGCGGGGCGGCCGGCTACCCTTGTCGGGTGACGCTACGCCTGTATGACACCGCCACCCGATCGGTGCGGGACTTCGTGCCCCGCGAGGCCGGCAAGGTGGGGGTCTACCTGTGTGGTCTCACCCTTCAGGCGCCCGCCCACATCGGCCACCTTCGCTCCGGGGTCAACTACGACGTGCTCCGGCGCTGGCTACTGCACTCTGGCTACGAGGTCCGGTTCATCCGCAACCTCACCGACATCGACGACAAGATCCTGGTCAAGTCGATCGAGCAGGGTCGACCGTTCTGGGCGATCGCGTACGCCAACGAGCTGCTGCTGGCCGCCGACTACCGGGCGCTGAACGTGCTGCCGCCCACGTACGAGCCGCGGGCCACCGGGCACATCCCAGAGATGCACGAGCTGATCGCCGAGCTGATCGAGTCCGGGCACGCCTACCCGGCCGGGGACGGATCGGGCGACGTCTACTTCGACGTCACCTCCGATCCGGACTACGGCTCGCTCTCCGGCCAGCAGCCGGACGCCATGCTTCCCGCCGACGACGCGCCGGACCGGGCCAAGCGCGACCCCCGGGACTTCGCGCTGTGGAAGGGCGTCAAGCCGGACGAGCCGGCCGACGCGTACTGGCCGTCGCCCTGGGGCCGGGGCCGGCCCGGCTGGCACATCGAGTGCTCGGCCATGTGCCGGCGCTACCTGGGCGACGAGTTCGACATCCACGGCGGCGGCCTCGACCTGATCTTCCCGCACCACGAGAACGAGATCGCCCAGTCGCGCTCGGCCGGGCTGCCGTTCGCGCGGTTCTGGGTGCACCACGGGCTGCTCAGCCTGTCCGGGGTCAAGATGGGCAAGTCGGTCGGCAACGCGCTGGACCTGGCGTACGTGGCGAGCCTCGGGGTGCGCCCGGTCGAGCTGCGCTACTACATCGTGGCCGCGCACTACCGCTCCCGGATCGACTACACCGAGGAGGCGCTGCGCGAGTCGGCGGTCGCCTTCCGGCGGATCGAGGGCTTCGTTCAGCGCGCCGCCGAACGGGTCGGCGCCGGCGCGCCCGGCGCACTGCCGGCGGGGTTCGCGGCCGCCATGGACGATGACCTGAACACCTCGGCCGCGCTGGCCGTGCTGCACGACGTGCTCCGGGAGGGCAACTCGGGCCTCGCGGCCGGCGACGACGCCGCCGTACGTGATGCGCTGGCCGCCACCCGGGCGATGCTGGACGTGCTGGGCCTCGACCCGCTGGACCCGGCCTGGACCGGCGGCGAGCCCACCGACGACCTGCGGTCCGTGGTCGACTCGCTGGTGGCGCTGGCGCTGGAGCAGCGGGCCCAGGCGCGGGCCCGGAAGGACTGGCCGGCCGCGGACGCGGTACGGGACCAACTCAAGCGGGCCGGCGTGGTGGTCGAAGACACCCCGCAGGGACCGCGCTGGACGATCGGAGATCAGGACTGATGGCCGGCAACTCGCAACGTCGGGGCCGGCGTGTCGCCCCCAAGCAGGGGGCCCGGAAGGGCTCCGGCGGCAAGAACCGCGACTCGCTCGCGGGTCGGGGCCGCACCCTGCCCGCCGACGAACGGCCGTGGCACAAGGGCTACTCGGGCACCGAGAAGCTGCCCGAGCGCACCGCCTGGAAGCAGGACAAGGAGCGCCGGGCGGCCGCCGCGGAGGGACGTACCCCCAAGATCGGAAAGCCGGGCAGCAAGGACACCACCTGGGGCAGGGGCGGTGGCCGCGGGCTGGCCGGCGGCCACACGGCCGCGCGGGGCGCGGCCGGCGGCGGACGCGGGGCGCCCACCCGGTCCGGGCCGCGGGTGGCGCCGGGCCGGAAGTCCAACCCGGCCAAGGACGGCCCCGAGTTGCTCGTCGGGCGCAACCCCGTGCTGGAGGCGCTGCGCGCCCAGGTGCCGGCCACCGCGCTCTACGTGGCCCAGGGCATCGACGTCGATGACCGGATCAACGAGACGGTACGCACGGCGGCCGACCGCGGCCTGGCGATCATGGAGGTCAGCCGCGGCGAGCTGGACCGGATGACCGGCGGCGTGCTGCACCAGGGCATCGGGCTGCAGGTGCCGCCGTTCGCGTACCAGCCGTTCGACGACCTGCTGGCGGCCACCCTGGAGCAGCCGGCCCCGCTGCTGGTGGCGCTGGACGGGGTGACCGACCCGCGCAACCTGGGTGCGGTGCTCCGGTCGGCCGCGGCGTTCGGCGCGCAGGGCGTGTTCGTGCCGGAGCGTCGGGCCGCCGGCATCACCGCCACCGCTTGGCGGACCAGCGCCGGGGCGGCGGCCCGGGTGCCGGTGAGCCAGGTGACCAACCTGACCCGGGCGCTCAAGGCGTGCCAGCAGGCCGGCTTCATGGTGGTCGGGCTGGACGCCGACGGCGAGACCAACCTGTACGACCTGGAGGCGGCCGTCGGTCCGCTGGTCGTGGTGGTCGGCTCGGAGGGTCGGGGGCTGTCCCGGCTGGTCGGCGAGACCTGCGACCTGCTGGTGGGCATCCCGATGGTCTCCGAGATGGAGTCGCTGAACGCCAGCGTGGCCGCGGCCGTCACGCTGGCCGAGGTGGCCCGCCGCCGCGCCGAGATGTAAGGAAGGGCCCCTTCTTATCGTTTTCGGTATAGCAGGGGACCCTTCTTAACGGTCCGGCTCGACGTACCCGAAAGGGGGCGGCCCGCGTAGCGCGGACCGCCCCCTTTTCGGCGTTGCTGGCTGGCGTCAGATCCGGGCGCCGCTCACCGCGTGGAAGGCGTGGTTCTGGCCGGTACGCGGCTTGACGTACACGGTGTCGCCCATGTTCGGCATGTTGCGCCGGTCGGTCCGCACCACGAACCGCTCGGAGCTGCCGGCGATGTCGGCGTTGCCGTACACGTTGGCGTCCGAGCCGAGGTCCTCGACCAGCTCGACCACCATGGGCATGCCGCCCTCGCCCTGGCCGACCAGGTCCACGTCCTCCGGCCGGAAGCCGACGGTGACCTTGTCGGTGCCACCCTCGGCCTTGGCCGCCGCCACCTGCTCGCGGGTCAGCGGCACGGTCATGTCACCGAACGCGGCGCCGGCGTCGGAGAGCGAGACGGTCTTGATGTTCATGGCCGGGGAGCCGATGAAGCCGGCCACGAAGACGTTGGCCGGGGTGTCGTACAGCGCCCGCGGGGTGTCCACCTGCTGCAGGACGCCGTCCAGCAGCACCGCGACCCGGTGGCCCATGGTCATGGCCTCGACCTGGTCGTGAGTCACGTAGACGGTGGTGATGCCCAGCTTGGCCTGCAGGCTGGCGATCTGGGTACGGGTCTGCACCCGCAGCTTGGCGTCGAGGTTCGACAGCGGCTCGTCCATGAGGAAGACCTGCGGCTCGCGGACGATGGCGCGGCCCATGGCCACCCGCTGGCGCTGGCCGCCGGAGAGCGCCTTCGGCTTGCGGCCGAGGAAGTCCTCCAGCTGGAGCAGCGCGGCCGCCTCCTTGACCCGCCGGTCGATGTCGGCCTTCGAGGTCTTGCGCAGCTTCAGCGCGAAGGCCATGTTCTCGTAGACCGTCATGTGCGGGTAGAGCGCGTAGTTCTGGAAGACCATCGCGATGTCGCGGGCCTTCGGGGGAAGGTGGGTGACGTCCCGGCTGTCGATGTAGATCGAGCCTTCGTCGACGTCCTCCAGGCCGGCCAGCATGCGCAGGCTGGTCGACTTGCCACAGCCCGACGGGCCGACGAGGACGAGGAACTCGCCGTCGCCGATCTCCAGGTCGAGGTGGTCGACCGCGGGGCGCTCGGTGCCCGGATAGATCCGGGTGGCCTTCTGGTACGAGACGGTAGCCATGGTGCGGCGCTTCCTTTCACCGGCAGGAACGTGCCGGACGATCCGAGTGAAGGAGCGACCGGGACGTATGCCCCGGCCAGGCCGGCGCGCGAGGCCCCGGCCGACGGTCGGCCCCCTTTGGCCAGGTTTCCCTGGTCGAGGGTGTCGTCCGTGTCACTGCACCGTAAACGGTTTCCGGTTCGCTGCCAAGGCGTGACCGCGGCGGTGGGACGGGGGTCTCCGGGCATACCGGTCAGCAACGGAGTGCCGGGCATCAATCGGTCGGGGGTGGCTCCGCTGCGTGGACCGGCCCGTCACCGGGGGAGAAGGGCCTGGTCGGCCAGTGGACGATCAGCCCCTCGGATGCCCGTCCGGGCCGTGATCAGTCGCTATGCTGACCTCGAAACAGCGCCCCTGTAGCTCAGTTGGCCAGAGCACTCGCCTTGTAAGCGAGATGTCGCCGGTTCGATCCCGGCCGGGGGCTCCAAGCACCACAACGGGTTCCAGCGCGGCGGCCGTCGCCAGGTGGTCGGTTGACAGCAACGCTGACAGCAACGGGCTCACGACAGCCGCCCGTCGAGCTTGCCGAGGGCCTGCCGCATGGCGTCAAGATTCGCATGGGCGTAGACCTTCAACGTGATCTTCACGTCCGCGTGCCGGGCGACGGCCTGGACGACGTGCGGAGGAACGCCGAGCTCCATCAGCAGGGAGACGACCGTGTGCCGCAGGTCGTGCAGACGGACCCCGGGCAACCCGGCGGCCTCGCGGAGCCGGGCGAAGGAGCGGCTGAGGTTGGTCGGCTCCATCGGGGTGCCGCGCTCCGAGGGGAAGAGCAGGTCGTGATCCTCCCAGACCTCCGCGAGCGCGGCCCGTTCCGCCCGCTGGCGTTCCTGGTGGTCGAGCAGCGTGATCCAGGTGACGTCGGGCAAAGGCAGGACCGCCTCAGAGTCCTCGATCTTGGCGTCCAGGAGGTGCAGCTGCCCGGCAACCCGCTGGACAATCTGTTGGACGCGGGGCGTGCCAGCGTCGAGATCAACATCTGACCAGCGGAGGCCGACAAGCTCCCCGCGGCCAGGGATCCGAACGCGGCCGGTGGGATCGGTCGGCCAGCCCGTCCAAGCCCTCATCGCGATACCAGCGCATCCAGCGGTGCACCGCCTGCCGGGACACCCTGAACCGATCCGCGACCTCGGTTACCGGAACCCCGGCCTGAACTTCGAGCACGGCCCGATACCGCTGCTCCGTCATAGTCAACTCCACCAACACTCGACGGAGTGTCACGCATCAAGTGAAGCCACGGCGTAACGCATTAAGCGCAGTACGACAGGCCGGCCGCCGGCATGTCGGGTCTCAGCACGTGCGTGACAGATCAGTCTCAGGACGTGAGTGACACGTCCGGCTAGACGATCTTGTAGTTACTTGTGGGCTCTTGCCGATGGTCGGTCAGGTAGTCGGCTTGTCGTGTTCGGCTTCGAACTCTGCTTTGCGTCGTACTAGGTATGCCGGCCAGTCGGCTCGTGCGGCGTTGACGTCGTGGATGGAGAGCTTGATGACGCCGCAGTGTTCGAGGTCGCAAGTTCGTGGTGCGGTGGCGTCGATCAGGGAGATGCCCATGAGTACTTCGCCGTCGTTGTGGGTGCATAGGACGGGGTGGAAGGAGCAGTCCTCGTAGATGTCTCCTGGGTTGATCTCCCCGGGTTGGTCGACCGTCACGGTTGTCATTGTGCCGGTCCGGGCTGGGCAGGGTGATCCGGTGACTGGCGGCTTCTCGGGGTTCGGGTTTGCGGACCTTGAAACGGGCGATCGGCTTGAGGGTGGTGTGGGGGACTTCGGTGAGGAGTTGGTCGCCGTCGTGGACGCGGAAGGTGGCGTCGGCGGCTTCGACGGTGAGGGTGGTTCCGGCGTGGGCGATGCCGACGTGGATGCGTTGACCGGCGATGACCAGGGATCCTCGGCAGCTGACGCGGCGTTCGACCCGCACGGGTTCGGGCGCCGGTGCTGGTGGTGGTCCGGCGGGACGGGCGTCGCGGATGCCGGCGATCTCGGCGGCGGTGAGTGGGTTGGGCAGGCTGCGCAGCAGGACGCCGTCGGCGGTGATCTGCATGAGGCCGCGGTCGAGGCGGACGGTGACGCGCCTGCCGGCGAAGTGGTAGCCGACGGGGTGTTGCCGACCGGCAAGGCTGATCAGGCCAGTGGCGTTGACGAGCCGCTCGACCTCGATCGGGGCGCCGACCTGAACGGTGCCGGTGGTGATCGGTGGCGGCCCGGCCGGTTGGCCGTCGTCGGCGAGGAGTTGGCGCAGGTGCGCAGCGGTGAGTCGGGACGGGACGGTCTTGAGCCGGACGCCGTCGATGAGCAGGTGAACGACGGTGGTGTCGGCCCACAGGGTGACCGGAAGTCCGGCGCGGTTGGGGCTGAGCCAGAACTGCTGTCCGCAGACGGTGAGGTTGCCCGATGCCGGAACGAGGCGGGTGACCTCCACGGCCAGGCCGACGTCCTCGCTGGCGGCCACCGGCACTGTTGGGGCGACGACATGCCCGGCGGGTGCTGGAGGCGCCGGTGCCGGTGTTGCCGGCAGTGGCCGGCGGGGCGAGGGGATGGTGGTGGCCAGCGCTGGCGGCAGCTGCAGCGGCAGCTGTTCCTCAGCTGGCTGGGCGGTGAAACGGTCGGCAGGGAACGCCATCCCGAGGGACTGGTGGGGTCGTTCGGTGTTGTATTCGTGCCGGAAGGCGTCGATCGCTGCCTGGGCTTCCTCTGGGGTGGCCCAGACCTCGACGTCGTCGAGGAGTTCGCGTTGCAGGGTCTGGTGGAACCGCTCGACCTTGCCGGTGTTGGTGGGTGAGCGGGGCTTGGTCAGCCGGTGGGTGATGCCGTTCTCCCGGCAGATCCGGTCGAACATCACCTCACCGCCACCGCGACCGAACCGGGCAGTGAACTGCTTGCCATTGTCCGTGAGCACCTCCTCGGGAATCCCGAACCTGTGCAGGGCCTCGACGAAGGCGAGACAGATCGCCCGACCGGTGGCCCGCCGGACCACGGCGGCGATGACGCAGAAGCGGGAGTGGTCGTCCACGCCGGTGACGACCTTCGCCTCACCGCCATCGGCCAGCTGGATGCCGCCGACGATGTCCATCTGCCACAGCTCCATCGGCCGGCCACGTTCCCAGCGCCGGTAGTCCTCACGCCGACGCCGACGAGGTGTCGGATCGATCAGGCCGTGCCGGATCAGCACCCGATGCACGGTGATCCGAGACGGGATCGGCCCGGGGCAGTCACGACGGCCAAGCTCATAGAGCAGGCGACGGGCACCCCATCGTGGGTGGTTCCGGCGCAGCTCACAGATGAGCGCCTCCACCTCAGGAGCAGTCTGGCCAGGTGAGGAGCGCGGCCGGCTGGACCGGTCCGCCAGCCCTTCCAAGCCCTCGTCCTGATACCAGGCCAGCCAGCGATGCACCGCCTGGCGGGAGACCCCGAATCGTTCGGCGACGTCCGTGACCGTGGATCCGGCAAGCACCTCCTGGACGGCTCGATACCGCTGTTCCATCACGCTCATCTCCACCAACACTCAGCGGAGTGTCACCCAGGTCCTGATACCGATGTGTCACGCAGGTCCCGAGACCGGACAAGCCGGCCGCCGGCAGCGTGTTCAAAGTTTCTGTACGTCTTCAAGGCGGCCCTGAGCGGGCCGCACGCGCCGCCGCTAGGGCGCGCGTCCGTCGCTCCGCTGGCGCTCCGACTCCGGCCACGCAACACGCCCGGCGGCTGGCGCGGAGAGCGGGAAGCCCAAGGGGCCGCCGCAGAACGACAGAGCGGTTGACCGGGTGATGGTGGGCCAGCAGCCGGCCGGGCCGCGCGGCCACGAGCCCGCGCGGCGTAGGGGAGCGCACGCCGGCCGCGTCGGCGAGCTGGCGGCGGTGCGGGGTTGCGGTTACTGCGCCTCCGGCGGGGGCGCTCAGGCTCCGAGATGGTTGCAACCCCGTCGGCGCGTTGCGGTCCGTGGGTGGTTGCGGGAGCCATCCCGCCAGCCGACGACCCAGGCAAGCCGAGCGGACCACCGCCCGACCCGCCAGCGTCCAACCGTGCGTCAAGGCCGTCTTGACGTGGCGGGCCGGGCGGCGGCCCGCTCCCCGGTGGGCGGGTCGACGGCAGACGGGATGGCAGAGACCGCCTCTTCGTGGTCGCCCGCGTCCACCCGAGAGGTCTTCGAAGTGGTAAAAAGGACACTCCCTCCCGCGTCAGCCGATAGGAACCCCATGCCGAACGAAGCCGTGACCGAAGACATTGTCCGAGAGCGGCTAGCGGAGTTGGGGTACTTCGACCCAGCAGCAGAGATTGTTGTTGAGCGTCAGCAGTCGGCTATCGCGGCGGTAAAAAGACTGCTTAGGCAAGCTTCGAAGACTGGCGGTAGCGGCGTCGGGTACCCGGATTTTATTATCACGTCACCGAAGAACCCGGACTATGTGATCGTCGTAGAATGCAAGGCTTCCAGGGCGCGCCATCAAAGTAGCACCGGCGATAGGATCGCTGAATTCGCCGTGGACGGTGCTCTCCACTACGCAAGCTTTCTGTCCAAGGAGTACAACACAATCGCCCTAGGTGTTTCTGGCGAATCCCTGGACGAATTGTTGGTTAGCACCTTCGTTCATGTGCGAGGCGCGATGGCGTCAACCGAACTAAAGTCGCCGACAGGTGCTGAGCTTGACCATCTAATTCCCTTTAGCGACTAGACCAATGCGGCAGAGTATTCACCCGAGGTCGAAAAGTTGCGCGAAAATGACCTCATGGCATTCAGCCGCGAGCTGCACGACTTCCTTTGGAAGCATGCGAAGCTGACCGAGGAACAGAAGCCGCTCTTGGTCTCGGGAACCCTCATCGTCCTCCAGGACCAATCCTTCGCTAAGGGTTATGGCGACCTGACCTCGCCGGCGAAGCTCCAGAAGCGCTGGGGTGAGGTACTGCGAGAGCAGATCGACGAGGCAGACATCCCGCACTCGAAGAAGATGGATATCGCTCAGCCCTACTCTGGTATTACCGTTCACCCGGCATTGCGGGTAGCAACAACCGAGTTCCCCAAAGGCGTTCTTCATGAAGTAATCAGGCGCATCAAGGAAAAAGTCTGGCCGTTTATTGCGGTTTATAGTGCCCATGATGTAGTGGGCCGCTTCTACGGAGAGTTCCTAAAGTACACCGGCGGCGATAAGAAGGCGCTAGGAATCGTTCTGACGCCGCGCCATATCACCGAGCTCTTCGCGCTCCTCGCCAACGTCCACCCGACCGATCGGGTCATTGACCCTTGCGCAGGTACTGGCGGCTTCCTGATCAGCGCCATGGATCGAATGATTCGCCAGACAACGACCGAAGAGCAGCGTCTGACGGTCAAAAAGAAGAACCTTATCGGCATCGAGCATCAGCCGCACATGTACGCACTGGCGGCCTCTAATATGATCCTGCGTGGCGACGGTAAAGCGAATCTTTACCAAGGCTCGTGCTTCGATGCGCCGTTCAAGCAAGACATCGTCGCCCGCAAGCCGACGGTCGGAATGATTAACCCTCCTTACGCGCAGGGCTCTGGCTCTTTGCACGAGCTGGCATTCGTCGACAATATGTTGGATATGCTCGTTGAAGGCGGCACGGGAATTGCAATCGTCCCCGTGTCGGTGGCAACGGCCCCGAGTACCTTCAAAGATGTCCTTCTGCGGAAGCACACGCTCGAAGCTGTCATGTCCATGCCCCATGAATTGTTCTACCCAGTAGGAGTGGTCACGTGCATTATGGTGTTCACTGCGAAAAAGCCCCATGCTAGGTCAGGTAAGAAGACCTGGTTCGGCTACTGGCGCGACGATGGTTTTATCAAGACCAAGCACATGGGTCGCGTGGACCTATATGGTCAATGGCAGGCGATCCGCGATGGATGGGTGGACGCCTTCATCAATCGTGAAGTCTCTCCCGGGCGTTCTGTCAGTGCCAAGGTCGCAGCCGACGATGAATGGGTTGCCGAGGCATACATGGAAACGGACTACAAGGCGCTAACGTTGGACGACTTTGAAAATGCGGTGCGCAACTACGCGCTCTTTCAGATAGTCAAGACGCAGCCGGTGGAGGAAGGGGCTTCAAGTGAGGACGCTTGATAGCCTTTTCGAAGTAACGTACGGGAACAAATTCGACTACAACAAGATGGCTCCCCGGGCCGACGGAATTGCTTTCGTCGGTAGGCGTGGGTCGAACCAGGGAGTGTCTGGCTACGTTGCTCCCGTCAGAAACGTGAGGCCCTATCCGGCGGGGCTGCTCACTGTCGCGCTCGGTGGCTCGTACGTCTTAGCCACCTTTGTTCAGCAGGCGCCCTTCTACACTGCTCAGAACGTGGCTGTACTTACGCCGCACGATCCTGATATGTCGCTCCACGATCGTCTGTACTACGCGATGTGCATTGAGGCAAACAGGTATCGCTATACCGCATTCGGCCGTGAAGCCAACAGGACGCTCAGAACCCTTATGCTGCCGGATCGAATTCCGGCCGGCGTGGACATGGCTCGGCCAGTGCGCGAGATGATACGAGCCATTCCAAATATCTCCACACCAAGTGGTGACAGTTCCCCCGGTGGCGGCAGGGTTGGCGAGCTGTTTGATATCCGGTACGGCCATAGCTTGGAATTGAACCGGCTAACGAAGGTATCGGCCCCCAATGGCATAAACTTCGTGAGTCGGACGGACAGGAACAACGGGGTTTCGGCAAGGGTTGAGCTCAGTCCCGGTCTTGTGCCTGGTAAGGCGGGTGAGCTTACTGTTGCTCTTGGCGGTACGCCGCTAGCTACCTTCCTTCAGCCCGAACCGTTTCTGTGTGGCCGTGATGTTGCGATTCTCACCCCGCGAGTTGCTACGTCCGACGCCGAATGCCTTTGGTGGGCTATGTGCATCAGGGCCAACCGGTATCGGTACTCATACGGTCGGCAGGCGAACCGCACCTTGGCAGAGTTGGTCCTACCGCCTCTGCCACCGCCAGCGGATCTCCAACGAGCTGTCACCTCGGTCGTAGGTACGCTCCGAGCGCGACTTGTGGGGTCGGTCGAGCAGTTGGGCTAGCCGGCAGCATGGTCAGCAGAAAGTCAGCACGCCCCGCCGCAAGGACCGACAACCGCTGACACAGGCTGGCAAGCGGCACGATGCCAACGCCACTCGCTGGCTTCGGTCCACACTCGTCAGGAGTGCGGTGCCGCCTTTGCAAGGCGGGTGTCCGGGGTTCGCGTGGCGAATCAACCCGTGTGGCCGATTGTGGTACTCCCACGCAGGCGCATGGACTTTCTGGCGACGGCAATCAATTGCTCTCGTGCGCTCTGCTGTCGGGTTCGGGTTGTTGCCCACTCTGCTTCGCCGGGAAGCGTCTCGCCAAAAGCGAGGTCTGCTACTTCGTGATCTCTCAGATGTAGCGATTCGGCCGCTCTTACAACATCCCCGCTCGCCAGAAGCGTAGTCGGGTCAAGCTTTCTACCTGGCGCGCATGCATGAGTCGAGCGCGTTCTCTTAGTTCGTCTAACTCCTCCTCATCGTGGTCTGCTACTCGTCTCGACTCCATGGCGTGACGTGATGTTCGCCCGCTTCCAAAACTGGCATCGAGGAAGGAAACGTAGGTCTCGATAAGGACATCGCGTACCCAGCGGCTCTGTTCGCGTCGTTCAGACATGACGAGATTCGCAGCAGCCAAGCCGGCGGCTAGAGTGGCTGCTCCGGCGCTGAGTAGGGAGGTCACGTCTACCACAGCTAGCCTCGCTTCTCGGAATCGACGGGATCGATCAAGTGCTTGTCTAGGGCCGCCCCAGTTAAGCTAGGGCTCGCACAACATTGCGGTCAATGAGCCCATCGAGGCGGCGCGACCCGCGGAGGCCCAAGGCTTGGTAGGACGACGCCCCAGCGAGCAGCAGTTGCCGACCGTGCGCGGATGCGATGCACAGAGCTTGTAAGCGGGCGTCAGGCAGCGAAGCAGCAAGAAGGCAGCGCGAGCGCTGATGAGTACCGCAACCGATCACCGACCGACGTCCACTACCTGCTCGTTGACGCCAGTCGCCACCGGCTGGCAGAGGTCGGCAGCTTGGGACCGCAACGCCCGACGGGGTGTACCTCGGCGCTCGTAGCCAGGCGACAGTGCGAAATGTGAAGGCGCGACGGAGGCCACGCTGGTACGGCGACTGCCCCGACTGCGGACATTACTGGCGCGAGCATGAGCCGCCGGAGCCCTGTGGCGAGCGCCAGTACGAGATCGACCATGAGGAGCCCGGTGCTCCCGTCGCTGCCTGCACGGCGGTTGCGCCGCCACCGCCTGCTGGTTGACGACAAACCGACGCTAGCGGTGGCTGCCGACAGCAACGGCGACAGCAACGGGCCCAACCACCGAAGGCCCGTAGCGGGCAGAGGCGGATCACGGACCCACGTCACGGACGCGCACGGAAGCGCCCGGACGGCCTGCACAGAGCTTGTAAGCGAGATGTCGCCGGTACGAGCCCGGCCGGGGGCTCCAGGCCGGCCTCAGCGGGTCTCGGCTCTTCGGGGCAGGGTGCGGCCGTACTGAATCGCGCAGATAGTGCCGCCCACCGGCAGAATCGCGGCACTCCAGCCGCTCAGCTCGACGAGCGCGCCGATCGAGACGGCGGTGGTGAACAGAATTACCAGGATGTAGAGGGCGACGCGCCACTCCAGCCGGGACAGCATGCGTCGATTGTCTCGGCCGGGGTACGCCGGAACAACTCCGGTTCCCTCCGGCGCCGCGAGCCTCGGATGCCGCCGGCGTCAGGCCGGGCGGCTACCGTCCCGGCGCAGGTGGGACCAGCGGTCGTCGGCGTCGATCCGCGGGTCGCCGCGGCCGTAGAACTCGGCCAGCTCCCGCTTGGTGAGCAGCAGCGCGGCCGTGGTCACCGCGGCGAGGATCAGGAACACGTTGATCGCGTGCAGGTAGATGTACCAGGACGGGAGCATGTCCGACCAGGCCCGGTCGATGGCCTCGCCCTGGGTGCCGAGGTTGTACGACGAGATCTCCGGCCCGTTGGTGAGCCCGCAGCCGAGCACCATCCAGGCCACCACCGGCAGCACCCAGAGCACCACCCGGATCCGCCGGGACGGCCGGCGTACGGCGAAGGCCAGCGGCAGGATGATCACGGCCGTGATGATGGCGATGGCCAGCGACCAGTGCAGCCCGGCGCGCAGCGCCGCGATGACCTGGAGGGCCTGGTTCTTGTCGTCCATCACCCGGATCAGGTTTTCGGACCCAGCGCTCACCCGGCGCAGCCCGGAGATGGCCGCCAGGGCATCCGCCACGGCCAACGCCACGGCCGCCGCAAACAGCGCCGAGGCGTACTGGATCGGGCGCGGCAGATCGAGGTCTTCTGGGGTGGACATGGTCGGCTCCCCCCGCACGTCCCGCCGAGATTAGCAGCGCCGACCGGCCCGCCGCGTCCCGCGTGCGGCCTGGCCGCGCCCCGGCGCTCCGGACCGCCCGCGCCCCGCGCGCGGCCCGGCGCCCCGGACCGCCCGCGTCCCGCGGCACGGCCGGTGGGGGCGTGCCGCGGGACCGGGGTACGGCCGCTAGAGCGCCGCGGCGAACTGGCGCAGGCCGGCCGGCCAGCCGCCGTCGGAACCGACGCCGCCACGTACGCCCTCCCAGCCGGGCCCGTGCACCTCGAACCCGTCGTGGACGAGCTCGACCAGCGTGCCGGTGTCGGTGGGGGTGAACGTGACGGTTACCCGGCTGCCCGCCGCGTCCTCGGCCGGGATCTGCCAGTTCGGTCCGATCAGCCAGCTGAAGGCGAAGGTGCGCGGCGGGTCCCAGGTGAGGACCCGGCCCCAGGTGCACACGTCGCCGGCGTCGTTCTCCTCCCAGAGTCGGCCGCCGGCGCGCGGCTCGACCCCGATCTCCTTCAACTCACCCTTCTGGACGTGGTGGGCACGAGTCCACCACCGGTCCATGCCGGCGGTGAACACCTCGAAGGCGTGCTCGGGGGCGGCGTCGACCCGGACGCTGGTCCGGACGGCCGTGTCGTCGGTGGTTGCCTTGGTCGTCATGGTTCCTCCTCGATCGGGTTCTGCACGGCTTCCGCGAAGTCGGCCATGGCCCGCTGCCAGAACTGCTCGAAGTAGCCGCGGACCGCCGCGAGTCCCGCCGGGTCGACGGCGTAGACGCGGCGGGTGCCGACGGCGGTCGACGAGACGAGCTGGGCCTCCTTGAGCACCTTGAGGTGCTGCGAGACGGCGGGCCGGCTGATCGGCAGGTCGGCCGCCAACTCGGCGACCGATCGTGGCCCGGCGGCGAGACGTTCGAAGATCGAACGCCGGGTCGGGTCGCCCAGCGCCTCGAGCATCCGTCCTTGGTAAGTGGCCACGAACGGTAAGTCTAGACTTTCCGATGCCGCCGTCAAGCCCGCTTCGACAGATCGCCCACGGCATCGGCGTAGAACGCGCTGCCCGCGAGGTGGTGGGCCACCTCCCGCAACGTCCACGCCGCGTCCTCGGCCCGGTCCAGGCGTTCGTCGTCGATCGCCCGCAGCCGTACGGACCAGATTTGCGCGAGCCGGGTCAGCCGGCTGCGCGCCTCGTCGAGATCCTCGGCGGTGAACGGGGCCAGGTCGGCCGGGGTCGTGCTGGCGGACGCGTGCCAGTGGTCCGGCAGTGGCGCCTCGCCGGCCAGCCTGGCCTCCACCTCGGCGAGGTGGTCCAGCAGGTGGTCGGCGAGCCGGCGGACCGCCTTGTGCGGCGTGTAGACGCGGTCCGCCACCCGCAGCGGCCGCCCGTCCCATTCTGGCCAGGTTTCGGCCAGGCGCAGGGCGTGCGCCACCAGCTCCTCGAGCACCCGGGCCGGGTGCCGGCCGTCCACGGTCGGTCGTTCGTCGGTCATCGGCTCCTCCTTCGACGCGGGAGGCGACCGTAGCCACCGGTCCCTTCGGCCACCGCCGAAACGAGGGCGAGGTGGGTCAGATCTGCCGAAGCCAGGCCACGAAGAACAGCGCGCCGGCGAGCCCGACCAGCAGCGTCAGCGGCAGGACCCATCATCGGGTGGGTCGACCGTCGAGCCAGCCGGTGAGTCGCCGGTGCAGCGCCGCGAGTCCGGCCGCGCCGGCCAGCGCGGCCAGCGCGATCGGGATCCCGACCAGGAAGTGGGCCAGCCAGGCGCCGCCGCGGCTGGGCCCGCCCCATGAGGTGTCGTACGGCCCGTGGTCGACGATGCCGTACAGCATGCCGCGGGCCACGAACAGCGCCAGGCAGCCGAGCGGGATGACGGCCACCGCCGCGAGCAGCAGGCTGAGCAGGCCGTACGCCGCCAGTCGCGGCCAGCCGGGCCGTACCGCCGGATCGGTGCGGCGGCCGGCCAGCCGGCGGGACCAGCCGGTCGCCGCGTCGCCCTGGCCGAGCGGGATGGCCACGGCCGCCGCGACCGCGACCGGCAGCAGGGCGGCGATGTAGCGGACGCCGTCGCCGGTCGCCTGGACGATCCGGTACGCCGGACCGGGTCGGCGTGCGGCGACGGTTGTGGGCTGCGGGTGGACGGTCGGCATGGCTGCTCCTCGGCTGCTGTCGGCGCGAACCTGCGCGCCGCCGGATGAGCGGCGCCGCGCGCCGCCGGGTTAGCGGTGCCGCGCGCCGCGGGTTGATCCGGACGGTACGGCCGGATGCGCCGCCTCCGGATCAACCCGCGGAGCCATCCGATGGTCATACCGGCGGGGTACGGCGGACACGAAGAGTAATCTGAAAGGCGCTCAACGTTAGTGTCCGACGGTTGTTTTTCGGTATGTGACAGGCATTCGTGAGTAGTCGCCGAACGGCTGATGCCGGACCGATGGCGGCTATTTGAAGATGTGTCGGTGGACCGCCCAATTGCCGCCGTGCTGCTCATCATCGGGGTCGTCATGGGCGTCGTCGCCGGCCGGTCCTGGGCTACCGCGCGACGCGCCTGGGGTGACTACACCGTCACCAAGGCCAGCGTGCCGAAGTTCCGCAAGACCGCCTGGGGCCTCATGCGCGCGGCCTTCACCAAGGGTGGCATCGTGGTGCTGATCTGCCTGGCCGCCATGGGCTACGCCGCGGTCGGCAACCACTAGCCAGGCACCCGCCGGGAGCGGCGACCGGCCCGCGCCGGGAAGCGGCGACCGGACCGCGCCGGGGAGCGGCGACCGGCCCGCGCCGGGAAGCGGCGACCGGCCCGCGCCGGGAAGCGGCGACCGGACCGCCGGGAAGCGGCCGCAGGACCGCGCCGGGAAGCGCCGCAGGGGACGCCGGCCCGCTCAGGGTCGGGAGCGGGCCATGGCGCGATCGGCGAGCAGGCCGCGCGGCCGGATCGACCGCACCGGCTCGGTGGCCACGCCGTACCCCCGGAGGATCTCGTTGGCCGCCAGGATGCCGGTGGCGGCCGAGCGCTCCATCAACGCGCTCGGGAAGGCCGTTTGGATCCCGTCGCCGGCCAGATACAGGCCCGCGGCGTCGGTGCGTACCGCCGGTCGGGCCGGATGGCCGCCGGGCCGGAAGGCCGGCGCCTGCGCCTCGACCCGGGCCCGCAGCTCGACCACCGGCAGCCCGGCCGCCTCCGGCCAGAGCGCGACCAGTTCGCGGCGCATCCGCTCGGCCAGCTCCTCGGCTGGCACGCCGGCCTCGCAGGCGTACGCGTGCAGCTCGATCACCGATCCGCCGGTGCGCCGCGCCCAGCGGCCGGCCTCGCTCTCCAGTCGGTGGTAGAGGGTCACCGAGTCCAGGGTGTCCTGCCGGGAGACGCCCGCGAAGATGGGCCGGTCCCGCCGCACGTCGCCGCCGAACCAGTAGCGGGCCACCGCGTACGGTGGTCCGGCCGGGAACGAACCGGGTGCGGCCAGTGCGGGCAGCGCCGCGGCGAGCGTCGGCGAGCCGTCGACCAGGCCGGTGAGCGCCGGCGGGTCCACGGCCAGCACCAGATGCGGCGCAGCGTACCCGGAATTGTCCGTCGAGACGTGCCAGCCGGCGCCGTCCCGCTCGACCGCGACCACCGGTTGGCCGGTGGCCAGCCGGGCGCCGCGGGCCTCGACGTACCGGGCCAGCGGCTGCCAGATGGCCGCGTCGTAGTCCCGGTACGGCGCGTCGAAGGCCAGGCCCTCGGGGTTGCCCAGCAGGTAGAAGTGGAAGTTGGCCACCATCTCGGCGGCCGAGTAGTCCCGTTCGAGGTTGAAGAACGAGTGCGAGAAGACCTCGAAGAGCATGGCCCGGGCCCGGTCGGGCAGCCGCAGCGAGTCCAGCAGGTCGGCGGCCGTCATCCCGTCCAGCTCGGCGAAGGTCCGCTGCGGGTCGTACGCCAGCAGCGGCAGCGCGGCCTGGCCGTCCATTGTGCGCAGGTCGCGCAGCCGCAGGCTGGGGCTGCGGGCCACCAGGGTGAGCAGGTTCAGCGGCGGGGCCGCCGGCAGCCGGCCGAACTCCTCGGTCGGCCAGTCCGAGGACAGCACCGGATAGCCGGGGACCGGCCGCAGGAAGTCCAGCTCCGGGTCGATCCGCCGGAGCACGGCCCGCCAGTTGTAGTACTGCCGGAAGAACGCGTGGAAGCCGTGCTCCACCATCTGCGGCGTGCCGTCGGCGAGCCGATCCGGCCAGGCGGCCAGCCGGCCGCCCAGCCACGGCCGGGACTCCAGCAGGGTCACCTCGACGCCGCGTTCGGCCAGCACCACGGCCGCCGACATCCCGGCGATCCCGCCACCGACCACAATGGCCGCCGCGCCCGCCGGCGCCCGGACCGCGCCGGGATCGCCCGGGTCGGCCAGCTCCGGCCGTACGCCGAGCAGCCGGCCCACCGGTCGGGACAGATCCATGCCGGGTCCCTCCTGAAGGAAGGGCCCCTTGTTATCGCTTTTTGTATAGCAGGGGGCCCTTGTTAACCATCGGACCCCAGCGTCAGGGCACGGGGCGGTTCCGGCAAGCCGGCTCGCGGTCGGATGCCGGCCAGACGTACTCCAGGTCCTCGGAGCCGGCCGGGACTTCCCGCGCGGCGCCGGCGAAGAGCGGGCCGTAGAACTCCGGATCCTTGCGCAGCAGCGCGGCCCGGTGGCTCAGGTGCAGGTCATCCCGACCGAGCCACGGCGGTAGCTCGCCGGCCGCGGCCAGCTCGTACTGGCTGCGGACCGTGCTGATGCCGCAGCCGGCCGCCAGGTCCGCGGCGAGGGTGCCGGCGCAGGTGTCCGCGCGGCCCGCGGCGGTCCACGCCGCGCAGATGTCCAGGCCGTACCGGACCAGCGCCTCCTCGTACCCGGCCCACATCCGTACGGCCGGGTGATGCCGCCAGCCGTACCCGGGCCGGGTGAGCCCGCGCAGCACCTGGATGGCCTCCACCCGCTGCTTGCCGAGCCGGCGCTGGTCCAGCGCCCGGGCCGTGCGGAGGAAGTCCGGGTACGGCAGGAACGTCTGCACGCTCCCGCTCTACCCGCGCTGCGTCCTGGTTAACAGGGGGCCCTTCCTCTACAAAAAGCGATAACAGGGGGCCCTTCCTTTCGGCCGGGCCTGGCTAACATGCGCGGGTGGCGGATCCTTGGCGTGATCGGGCGCGGCGGGCTGTCGAATCGACCCGCCGGCTCCGGCCGGCGGGGGACACCCGCCCGCACTACGTGGTGTGCGGCCAGGACGCGCTCGCGTACCACGTGGTGAACGCGCTGCTCGGGGCCGAACTGCCGGGCGGCCAGCCGCGGATCACGGTGGTCGTCCCGCACCGGCCCCGGGACGACGGTCCGGAGATCCGCAAGGTCCCCGGGATCAGGCTGATCGAGGCCGAACGGCTCGACGAGCGCACCTTCCGCCGGGCCGGGCTGGCCGGCGCGGCGGGGCTGGCCCTGCTGCACCAGGACGACGTGGGCAACATCCACGCGGCGCTCTGCGCCCAGGCGGTCGAGCCGCGGCTGCGGATCGTGCTGCGGATGTTCAACACCGGCCTGGCCAGCGGGGTGCGCCGGCTGCTGCCGGACACCACGGCGCTTTCCGACGCCGCCATGGCCGCGCCGGCCTTCGTGGCGGCCGCGCTCGGCGAGGTCGACCCGACCCACTTCCGGCTGGGCGGTCGCACCCTGCACGTGGCCCGCCGCGCCGACGTGCCGCCGGAGGCGGTGGTGTGCGGGCTGGCCGACACCGGCGATCCGGGCCGGACCCGGGTGCTGCCGCCGGACCAGGAGCAGGCGGACATCGTGCTGGCCGAGGCGAACGGGGCGCCCCCGGGCACCGAGGTGGCCGCCCGGCGGCTCGCCCGGGACCGGCGCCGGCGGCGGCCGTGGCGGCTGGCGGCCCGGGCCGCCCGATCGTTCGCCACCCGCAAGATCGGGATTGCCACCCTGGCCGTGCTGGCCGTGGTGCTCGTGCTCGGGGCGGTGCTCGCCCACACCCGGCACGACAACCTGGGCGACGGGCTCTACTTCACCGTGCTCACCACCCTCAGCGGCGGCGACCTCGATGCCGGCCAGTCGCCGCTGGCCAAGATCATGCAGGTGGTGCTCACCGTCGCGGGCCTGGCCCTGGTCCCGTTGCTCACGGCCGTGGTGGTGGACGGCATCGTCAACGCCCGGCTGGCGCTGGCCACCGACCGTCTCCAGCCGCACCGCGAGGACCACATGGTGGTGATCGGACTGGGCAATGTCGGCACCCGGGTGATGGCCCAGCTGCGGGACCTCGGGGTCGAGGTGGTGGCCATCGACGCCGACCGGGACGCCCGGGGCGCTCCGGTGGCCCGCCGGCTGAACGTGCCGCTGATCATCGGCGACGGCGGCACCGAGGAGGTGCTGACGGCCGCGTCGATCGGCACGGCCCGGGCGTTGCTGGTGCTCAGCACCGACGACGTGACCAACCTGCAGGCCGCGCTGAACGCCCGGGCCGCCCGCGCGGACCTGCAGGTCGTGCTCCGGCTGTTCGACGGGGACTTCGCGGCGCGGATTCAGCGGGCCTTCAACATCGGCATCTCACGCAGCGTGTCCTACCTGGCCGCGCCGGCGTTCGCGGCCGCGATGCTGAATCGGGACGTCATCGCTACCATCCCGGTGCAACGGCACGTCCTGCTGGTGGCCCAGGTCCCGGTGGCCGCCGGGTCCGCGCTGGTCGGCTCGCCGGTACGCGCCGCCGAGCGGCCGGAGTCGGTGCGGGTGATCGCGGTCCGCCGCTCCGGTTCGGCCAACCAGAGCTGGAACCCCGACCCGGAGGAGCCGCTGGCGGCCGATGACCTGCTGACCGCGGTGGTCCGGCGGTCCGGGCTGAGCTGGCTGCTCAAGCAGGCCCGCCCGTCCGCCGACCCGCGCCCGGGCGCCCAGCCGCCCCCGGGCGCCCAGCCGCCCCCGGGCGCCCAGCCGCCCCCGGGCGCCCAGCCGCCCCCGGGCGCCCAGCCGCCCCCGGGCGCCCAGCCGTTCCCGGGCGCCGATCCGCGCCGTGGCACCCAGCCCCCGCCGGGCGCCCAGCCGCCCCCGGGCGCGCCGCCGTCCCCGGGCGCCGATCCGCGCCCGGGCACCCAGCCGCCGCCGGATGTCGGCCGGCGCCCGGACGCCGAGCCGCCGCCGGATGTCGGCCGGCGCCCGGACGCCGAGCCGCCGGCGGGCGCCGGCCGGCGCCCGGGTGCCGAGCCGCCGGCGGGTGCCAAGCCGCCGGGGGGCACCGAGCCGCCGGGGGGTGCCGAGCCGTCGGCCGGTGGCGAGCCGCCGGCGGGGGCCGAGCCGCCGGCTCCCGGCGGGTGAGGGAGCGCCGCAAGTTACCCTCCGGAACGGAAGTTCCGCGCACTGAAGAGCCTTCCTTCAATGCAAATTCCATATCGTCGTGAACGCGTTCCCTGATCCTGTTCGACATTCGTGAATACATCCGAACTGACGGCTTGCCGACACGCCGGCCGGCCGTCATGGTGCTATCAATAGGGAGCTGATCTGTGCTGCGGGCCGTCGATCTTCCCTGCCTTCTTGGCGGCATTGATGCAGGTCAGCCAGTCGACAGTGACGCCGACTGAATGCTGCAACCATTATTCGCGGCTATCGAGAAAAGCCGCCGATAGACGAAGCGGGCCGTCTATGCGTTCAATTCAACTCACGGCACTTTCGGTTGCCCTGATATTGGTGGTGGGCACCGGTTTTGGCGCTCCGGCGCAGGCCAGGGCCACGAATTCCCGCACGCTGGCCGTCCGGCCGGCCCGTCCGATCGGACCCCCACCCGTGGCACGATCCCGGCCCAGCCCACCGGTTCCCCGCCCGTACGGCGCCGCACCCGAGGTGGCGCTGCCGGCCCCGTACGCCGGCGCGGGACCGGCCGGACGGGTGGCGCTGCGGGCGCTGGTGGTGGCGATCGACGACACCGACCCCGGCCTGGCGGTCTGGCGCAGCACGCTGGACCGGGTCGGCGCCGCGTACGACGTGCTGCGCACCCGCACCGACCCGCTGGCCGCGCAGACCCTGGTGCGGCCGGACGGGGCCGGCCGGTACAACGCCATCCTGCTGACCAGCGCCGACCAGCTCTACCCGAGCGGGGACGGCTACGCCAGCGGGCTCGACGCGGACGAGTGGGCGGTGCTCTGGGCGTACGAGCGGGACTGGAGCGTCCGGCAGGCCGTGCTCTACGCGGCCCCGGGCGGCGGGCCAGACGACTACTGCCTCGAGCCGCGCGGCGAGGGTGGGGTGGGCGAGACGCCGCTGTACGCCCAGCTGACCACCGCGGGCGCCGGCGTCTTCGACTACCTGGCCGCGGCCGTCCGCGTCCCGATCACCAACGCGTACGTCTACCGGGCCGGGCTGCGATCCGGCTGCGCGAGCCAGCCGGTGCTGCGGGCCGGCCAGGACGTGCTGGGCGTGCTCGGCACCGCAATGGACGGGCGGGAACGGCTGGCCCTCACGTTCAGCTCCGACCAGCACCAGCTCTCGGCGGACCTGCTGGGCTACGGCCTGTTCCGGTGGGCCAGCCGCGGGCTGTTCCTGGGCGAGATGCGGCACCACCTCAACGTCGACGTGGACGACTGGTTCAACGGGTCGGTGCGCTACCAGATCCCCGGTGCGCCGCCCACCAGCCCGACCGTCCGGCTGACCGGGCACGACGCGTACAACGCGTACCAGCGGCAGGCCGCGCTGCGGGCGCGCTACCCGCTGGCCGGCGGCCTCACCCTGAACCTGGCCTTCAATGGCGGCGGCGCGGACCTCGCGGCCGGGCGGACCTGCTACCCGTCCGGCGGCGAGGCACAGCTCACCAGCACCTCCCGGTGCCTGGCCGGGCAGTTCCGCTGGATCAACCACACGCTCGCCCATCCCGAGCTGAACGACACCGACTACGCCACCACCCGGGACCAGATCGCCGGCAACCTGACCGTCGCGGCCACCCTCGGCCTGCGGACCGACGCCACCATCCTGAAGACGCCGGAGTACTCCGGGCTCGGCGTCTACAGCGAATCCGGCGGCTCCGACGTGCTGCCCCCGGTGGACCACGGCCTCGCGGCTTCCAATCCGGCCCTCATCCAGGCGGCCACCGAGCTGGGCGTGCGGGTGCTGCACGGCAACATGTCGTTCCCCAGCCAGGTGCCGCCGGTGTTCAACGGCGGCATCCCGCACCCGCTGGCCCCCGGCATCCTGGTGGTGCCGGACTGGCCGACCAACATCGCGTACCACGTGACCAACCCGGCCGAGGAGACATCCTTCTACAACTCGTACTACGGGCCGGGCGGCCTCTTCCCGTACTGGCCCCGGGACCTCAGCTACCAGGAGGTCATCTCGGCCGAGATCGACGTGGCGTTCGCGCACGTGGCCAGCGGCTCGATCTACACGCACACGTTCCACATCGCCAACCTGAAGGACTACGGCGAGGGCCGGACGCTGGTGACCGACTACCTGGACAGCCTGCTGGCCCGGTACACCAGCTACTACCGGGTCCCGCTGATCAACTCGGACTGCTCGCGGATCGCCGAGTACGCCCGGCTCCGCAACAGCCACGCGGCCACCCTGGCGGCCGGGGCGGACGCCGTGCTGGACCGGAGCACCGGGCGGGTGACCGTCACGTCCCCGGTGGCCGGGCAGCTGATCGTGAGCGGCGCCCAGACCACCGGCGCCACCAGCTACGGCTCGGACATCTCCGCGGTGCTCACGCTCGCTCCGGGCACGCCGGTGACCTTCGCCCCCCGGGAGCGCCGGTGAGGATCGCGCTGGTGTCGGAGGGCACCTACCCGTACGCGCTGGGCGGGGTGAGCGTCTGGTGCGACCAGCTCATCCGCGGGATGCCGGAGCACCGCTGGGAGATGGTGGCGCTGGTGGTGGACGGCACCGAGACGGAGATCTACGAGCGACCCGACAACCTCGCGGCGGTGCGTCCGGTCCCGCTGTGGGAGGCGCGCCGCGGCGGCGGCCGGACCCGGCCGGATCCCTGCTTCCCGGCCATCTACCGGCCGTTCGTCGAGCAGTTCCTGGCGCCGCTGCCGCCGGACGGCGCCGCGGCCGCCCGGTTGGGCCGGCGGTTCTCCAGTGCCCTCCGCTCGCTGTACGAGTACGGCCGCGCCCACGACCTGGGCACGGCGCTGACGTCCAACGCCGCGCTCAGCGTCCTCACCGACGTCTGGCGGAGCCTGCGCACCGAGCGGTACGACGGTCGGCTCACCCTGGCCGACGCGGTGGACACGGCCAACCTCATCGAGCACATGCTGCGGCCGTTGTCCGCCCGGCCGGTCGAGGCCGACGTGCTGCACGCCGCCATGAACGGCCTCAGCATCCTGCCCGGCCTGGTCGCCAAGTGGCATGGCGGGACGCCGTTGGTGCTCAGTGAGCACGGCATCTACCTGCGCGAGCGTTACCTGGCCGAGCTGGGCGCGGGCGTGACGCAGCCGGTCAAGGTGGCGCTGCTGGGCTTCTTCCGGGCGCTGGCGTCGGCGGCGTACGCGACGGCCGACGTCATCGCCCCGCACTCCCGCTACAACCGGCGCTGGCAGCTGCGCAACGGCGCCGACCCGGGCCGGCTGTGGACCATGTACAACGGGGTCGACCCCGCCATCTTTCCGGTGGCCGGCACCGAACCCGCCGAGCCAACGATCGTCTTCATGGGCCGGATCGATCCGCTCAAGGACCTGCACACGCTGATCCGCGCCTTCGCCGAGGTGGTCCGGCAGCTGCCGGACGCCCGGCTCCGGATTTTCGGCAACGTGCCGCAGGAGAACCTGGACTACCGGGACGCCTGCCTGGACCTGATCGGACAGCTGGGGCTGGCCGGCCGGGCCGTGCTCGAAGGGCGGATCGAACAGCCGCTCGACGCGTACCGGTCGGGGCACATCGTCGCGCTCACCAGCATCTCCGAGGGTTTCCCCTTCACGGTCATCGAGTCCATGGCGTGCGGCCGACCGGTGGTCTGCACCGACGTCGGCGGGGTGGCCGAGGCGGTCGGCGACGCCGGGATCGTGGTGCCGGCCCGGGACGTGCCGGCGATCGCGGCGGCCTGTGTCACCCTGCTGACCGACCACGACCAGCGGGCCCGGAGGGCCACGGCGGCCCGGTCCCGGGTGCTGGAGCACTTCACCCTGGCCCGATGGAACGACGAGTACCGCCAGCTGTACGACAAGCTGGCCGGCGCCGGGACCGTCGAATGACGGCCACGCTGTCCACCTTGGACCCGCTGGACGAGCTGGCCGACCGGCTGTCGCCGCGGCTGGTCCGGCCGGTGGACGCGCTGGAGGTGGCGGCCACGCTCGAGTCGGCCGGTGTCACGGACCGGGCCGCCGCGGTCACCTACCGGCAGCCCGACGTCTTCGCGCTCGGCGAGGAGCTGCTGCACCGGGTGCGCCGCCGGTCCGGCCCGCCGGTCCCGCGCGCCACACCCGCCGGCGGCGGGCGGCGGGCGCTGGCCGACCTCTCGCACGGCGGCCTGTACCTGGTGCCCCTCGCGCTGTTCCCGCCGCTCGGCGAGCTGCTCCGGCCCTGGCCGGTGGCCGTGGTCATCGCGACCGGGGCGCTGGGTTGGGTGTGGTCCGGCGGCGCGGCCTGGGTGGCCTACCAGCTGCTCGGGCGGGGATCGATGGATCCGGCGGTCCGCTGGCTGCGCCGGTGCCTGCTGGCCGCGCTGCCGGTGGCGGCCACGCTGGGGGCGCTGGTGGGCGGGCTGGTAGGCGGGCTGGCGAGCTCGCCGGCCGGCCTGCGCGCGGTCGGCGGCGCCGCGCTGCTGGCCGCCGGCCAGATCTCGTACCAGATGGCAATGACGCTGGCCCTGTTCCGCCACCGGGAGCGCTGGCTGCTGCTCGCCATGGTCCCGGGCGTGGCCGCCAGCGTGGGATACCTGCGCTACGGCGTACCCGGCGCTCCGATCGCCACCGCGGTGGTGGCGGCCTCGGTGACGACCGGCCTGCTGCTGGTGGCCCGGTGCGGCCGGCCCGACGCCGGCGGCGTGGCCGGGGCCGGCCGCGCGGCCCGGCCCCGGTGGCGGGCCCGGCGCGGCGGCACGGCCGGGGCCGGAGGTGCGGCGCGGGCCCGGTGGGGCCGGCGCGCCGGCGCGGTCGGGGCCGGCCGCGCGGCCCGGCGGCGCGGCGGTCTTCCGGTCGCCGGTCTGCCCCGCGGCCAGCGCCGGGAGCTGCCGACCGTGCTGCTGTCCACCGGGCTCACGGCCGCGGTGCTGATCTACGCCCAGAGCCGCTACCTCACCGGCGACCACCAGGTGCTGTACGCGGCCATCCCGCTCTATGCCGGGATGGGTGTGGTGGAGTGGCGGGCGCGGCGCTACACCGAGGGCGCCCGGGAGCTGCTGGACCGGCTCACCGACCCCCGCCGGTTCGCCCGGCGGGCCTGGACCGGGCTGCTGGGCGGCCTGGTGCTCAGCATGTCGGCGCTGGCCGCCCTGGCGGCGCCGCTGCTGGTGGCGCTGCGCGGGATGGGCCTGCTGAGCCCGGCGGCGGTGACGATGGCCGCGGCGCACGTGGCGTTCGGCGGCGCCTGCTTCCTGGCCTTCATCCTCGCCGGCCACGCCCGGTACGGCCGGCTGAGCTGCGCGTTCGGCGCCGCGTTCGGGGCACACGCCGGACCGGTGGCCGCCGTGGCGGGGCTGCGCGGTCCGGTGCCGGACACGGTCGTCTTCCTGGGGAGCGTCGTACTCCTGCAGGCGCTGCTGTTGGTGTGCCTGGCCGATCTGGTCGGCCAGGCGTGGCGGTACAGGTGAGGAGGCACAGATGCACGCGGTGATTCTGGCCGGCGGTAAGGGCGTCCGGCTGCGACCGTTCACCACGGCATTACCCAAGCCGCTGGTGCCGATCGGCGACAGTCACGTGATCCTGGACATCCTGCTCCAGCAACTCGGCCGGTACGGGTTCCGCTCGGTGACCCTTGCCATCAACCACCTCGGGCCGCTGATCAAGGCGTTCGTGGGCGACGGATCCACTTGGGACCTGCGGGTCGACTACGTCGAGGAGACCGTCCCGCTGTCCACCGTCGGTCCGCTGTTCCACCTGCGGAACCGCCTTCCCGAGCACTTCCTGGTGCTGAACGGGGACGTGCTCACCGACCTCGACTTCGGCGACCTGCTGCGGGCGCACGAGGCGTCCGGCGCCCCGATCACCGTGGCGAGCGCGCCGCGCAGCGTACGCATCGACTTCGGCGTGCTCGACGTGGCGGACCGGACCATCACCGGGTTCACCGAGAAGCCGAGCCTCGACTATCGGGTCAACATGGGCCTCTACGGCCTGTCCCGGCGCACCCTCGAGCCCTATCCGGCCGGCCTGCCGTTCGGGTTCGACCAGCTGATCCTCGACCTCCTGGCCCGGGGCCAGCGGCCGGTCAGCTACGACTTCACCGGCTACTGGCTCGATATCGGGCGCCCGGAGGACTACGACGAGGCCAACCACAGCTTCGACCGGCTGCGCCACCTGCTGCTTCCGCACTACTCGAAGGAGAGGGTATGAAGGTCATCCTGTTCGGCCGGTCCGGCTTCATCGGCCGGCACGTACGCGCGGCCCTGGCCGCCGACCCGCGGGTGGCGGAGGTCCGCTGCCCGGGGCGGGACGAGTGCGACCTGGCGGCCGTCGCGGTCGACGAGCTGACCGCCATGATGGACCGGGAACGGCCGGCCGCCGTGGTCAACTGCACGGGCCGGGTCGCCGGCACCGGCCCCGAGCTGCTCCGGGCCAACGCCGAGGTGACCGCCAAGCTGATCGAGGCGATCGCCGCCGCGGCCCCGCGCGCCCGGCTGGTCCGGATGGGCTCGGCCGCGGAGTTCGGGCTGGTGCCGACCGATCGGGCGGTCACCGAGGACGATCCGGCGCTGCCGGTCAGCGAGTACGGCCTCAGCCAGTTCGCCGGCACCCGGCTGCTCGAACTGGCCTGCGCGGCCGGCCGGATCGACGGGGTGGCGCTGCGCGTGTTCAACCCGCTGGGGGCCGGGCTGCCCGAGGCCAACCTGCTGGGCCGGGCCGCGGCCGTGATCCGGCGGGCGCAGCGGCTCGGCGACACCGAGATCACCCTCGGGCCGCTGTCGGCGTACCGGGACTTCGTGGACGTGCGGGACCTCGCGGCGGCCGTGGTGGCCGCGGTGTGCGCCGGCCCGCTGCCGGCCCGGGTGTTCAACGTGGGCAGCGGGCGCACGGTCGCCAGCCGGGAGGCCGTGCGGCTGCTCGCCGAGGCGGCCGGGTTCACCGGCCGGATCCGCGAGGAGGAGGCGCCGCCCGCCCGCTCGGCGGCGGTGCCGTGGATCCAGGCCGACATCTCCCGGGCGCGCCGCCTGCTCGGCTGGTCGCCGGAGCACGACCTGGCCTCGTCGGTCAAGGCCGTGCTGGCCGGTACGGAGGGTTGACCGTGCCGGGCCGGCCGGCGTTCACCCAGGTCCGCGACTGGGCGTACCAGTTGCAGGCCTACGCCGGCGACGGCGTGTCCGAGCTGGTCGGCTCCGCGCACCAGCTGGTGGTCATCGACCTGGCGCGGGACGCCGGCAGCGACTGGTTCACCGCCGCCGAGACCGGCCGGCTGCGCGCGGCCGGCAAGTGGGCGCTGGCCTACTTCGAGATCGGCAGCATCGAGGAGTACCGGCCGGAGTATCCGGTGCTGCGCGACCGGTACCCCGGGCTGATCCTGAACCGCTGGCCGAGCTGGCCGCAGGAGCACTTCGTGCGGTACTGGGACGAGCGCTGGTGGGACCTCGTCGTCCGGCCCCGGGTCGACCAGGCGATCCGGGCCGGCTTCGACGGCGTCTACCTGGACACCCCGCTCGCGTACGAGGAGATCGACCTGGCCCTGGTGCCGAGGGCCACCCGGGACTCGCTGGCCTGGTTGATGGTCGGCCTGATCGGTCGGCTCAGCCGGTACGCCAAGGAGCACAAGCCGGGCATGCTGGTGGTCCCGCAGAACTCCCCGGAGCTGCGCCGCTGGCCCGGCTACACCTCGTCGATCGACGGCATCGGGATCGAGGAGCTCTACTACCGGGCCACCGATCTGCCGTGCACCGCCGACTGGTGTGCCACCAACCTGGCCAACGTCCGGGCCCTGCGGGCGGCCGGCAAGGCGGTGCTGGCCGTCGACTACGCCACCAACCCGGCACACATTCGGCACGCCTGCGACCGCTACCGGGCGGAGGGCTTCGCCGGCTACGTGACCACCGTTGATCTCGATCGGCTCAGCGGAAGCTGCCCGAGCGGCGGTTGAGAAGAGGAGGGAACATGCCACAGACAGTCGGAGTGGTCGGGATGGGGTACGTCGGCCTGACGCTGACGGCCGCCCTGGCCAGCCGGGGATACACCGTGCACGGGGCCGAGATCCACCCCACGGTGCTCGAGGCGCTGTCCCAGGGCCGGCCGCACATCTTCGAACCGGGCGTCGAGGAGGTGTTCCGGGAGCTGCTCGGCAGCCGCATCTTCGTCGACGCCGAGCTGCCGAAGGGCGTCGTCGAGGTGGCGGTCATCAGCGTCTCGACGCCGGTCGACGAGCAGACCAACCTGCCCAACCTGAGCAACCTCGCGGCCGCGGCCCGGCAGGTGGCCGGCAACTGCGGCCCGGAGACCCTCGTGGTGGTGCGCAGCACGGTCCCGGTCGGCACCAGCCGGCGGGTCGTGCTGCCGGCCCTGGTCGAGGCCTGGGGCCGGGCCCGGCTGGTGATGGCGCCCGAGCGGACGATCCAGGGGCAGGCGCTGCGCGAGTTGGTGGAGCTGCCGCAGGTGGTCGGCGGCCTGGACGAGGCCAGCCGGGCGGACGGGCTGGAGTTCTTCGCCGGGCTGGCCGCCCGGCTGGTCCCGGTGTCCAGTCTGGAGGCCGCCGAGCTGGTCAAGCTCGCCAACAACTGCCACACCGACGTGACCTACGCGTACGGCAACGAGGTGGCGCTGATCGCCGAGCGGCACGGCCTGGATCCGCTGGAGGTGATCCGCGCCGCCAACCTCGACTATCCCCGGCCCGACCTGGCCCGGCCGGGGTACGTGGGCGGCGGCTGCCTGTCCAAGGACCCGTACCTCATGCTGGGCAGCGCCGGGGCGCGCGAGCCATTCCTGATCGGCCCGGCCCGGCGGCTCAACGAGCACCTGCCGGTGCACGTGGCCGGCCGGGTGGTGGAGCTGATCCGGGCCGAGCTGGGGCGCAGCGAGGGCGCCCGGCTCGCGGTGCTGGGCTGGGCGTACAAGGGCTGGCCGCCCACCGACGACATGCGCGGCACGCCCATCGCGGCCATGATGCCGGTGTTCAGCGCGGCCGGCCTGGTGGTCTCCGGGCACGACCCGCTGGTGGCGCCCGAGGTGATCCGCCGGTACGGGGGCGACCCGGTGAGCCTCGACAAGGCGTTCAGCGAGGCGGACGCCGTACTGGTGATCAACGATCATCCCGACTACCGGGCGCTGGAGGTCTCGTCCCTGCTCGCGGCCGGCCGGCCACGGCTGGTCTTCGACTCGTGGCGGGTGCTCGACGAGGCGGCCGTGCGCGCGGCCGGGGTCCGGTACGCCGGCATCGGCTACCTCGCGGCGGCGGGTTCGTGAGGGCGCTGCTGCTCGGCGGGGCCGGGTTCGTCGGGCTGCACCTCGCCCGGCGGCTGCTGGCCGACGGCTGCTCGGTGACGATCGTCGACGACTTCTCGCGGGGGCGGGCGGACCGGGAGTTCGACCTGCTCGCCGCCGACCCCCGGGTCGACGTGCGGGCGGCCGACCTGACCGACCCGGCCGGCTGGGCGGACCTGCCGCACGGCTGGGACCAGGTGTACCTGCTGGCCGCCGTGGTGGGGGTGCGCAACGTCGAGTCGGACCCGGCCCGCGTGGTCCGGGTGAACTCGCTGGCCGCGCTGCACGCGGTGGACTGGTTGGCGCCGGGGGACCGGGTCTTCTTCGCATCGACCAGCGAGGTGTACGCCGGCGGTGTCGACCTCGGCGTCGTTCCGGTGCCCACCGCCGAGGACGTACCGGTCGTGCTGGCCGACGTCACCGCGCCCCGGTTCGCGTACGCGGTCAGCAAGCTGCTCGGCGAGGCGGCGTTCCTGCACGGCGCCCGCGCCCGGGGGTTCTCCGCCGTGGTGGGCAGGTTCCACAACGTCTACGGCCCGCGGATGGGGGCCGACCACGTCATCCCGGAACTGTCCCTGCGGGCGCTCCGCGGCGAGGACCCGTTCCGGGTGTACGGGGTGAACCAGCACCGGGCGTTCTGCTACGTCGACGACGCGGTGGAGGCGATGGTCCGGCTGATGCGCGCCCCGGCCGCGGCCGGTCGGATCGTGCACATCGGCGACGACACCGCGGAGACGAACATCGGCGACCTGGCCAAGCTGGTCCTGGAGATCAACGGCACCAGCCCGGCGCTGGCGGCCGTGGCCGCGCCGGCGGGCTCGGTGGCCCGGCGCCGTCCGGACCTGCGGCTGCTGCGCGAGCTCACCGGATACCGTCCGGCGGTCCCGCTGGCCGAGGGGGTACGCCGCACCTACGAGTGGTACCGGGAGTGCTGGCCCGGGCGGTGAGGGACGCCTCAGCCCGCCGGGGTCTCGGCGCCGATGCCGGCCGGGACCTCGGCGCCGAGCACCGCCTGCTCGTCGGGGCGGTGCTCGAGCACGTCGGAGAGGTAGGAGTGGACCGCGGGCGCCATCCCGACGTCCCGGCCGGACTGCTCGGACAGCAGCCACTTGTGCTCGATGATCTGCGCGAAGATCTCCTGCGGCTCCAGCTTCCGGCGCAGCCGCGCCGGGACGGCCCGGACCACCGGCTCGAAGACCTCGGTGAGCCACCGGTGCGCCGCCTGCTCCTCGTCGGTCAGGCTGCTCTCCGCCCGGTACGCGTCGAGATTGTTGAGCAGCTGGCGGGCCTGGTTCTCCTCGGCGTCCAGGCCGGTGAGCCGGAGCAGCCGCCGGCTGTGGTGTCCGGCGTCGACCACCTTGGGTCGCACCAGGTAACGCCCGTCGTCGACCAGCGACATGGCCACCTCGGCCACATCGAACCCGAGGTCGTTGAGCCGGCGGATCCGGCCCTCGATGTCGTGCCGGTGGTCGCGTTCGATCTGCTGCTCGTAGGTGATCTCGTGCCAGAGCCCCTCGTACCGGCGGACCACCTCCTCGCAGACCGTCTCCGGGTCGATGGCGTCGTGCAGCAGCCCGGCCGCCTGGAGGTCGAGCGCCTCGCCGAAGATGTTCACCCGGGCGATCTCCAGGTCCTCGCCGCGCTGCCCGGCCGAGAGCCGGCCGTGCAGGGCGCCGGTCTCGGCATCCACCAGATAGGCGGCGAAGGCGCCGGCGTCCCGCCGGAACAGCGTGTTGGACAGCGAGCAGTCGCCCCAGAAGAAGCCGGTGAGGTGCATCCGGACCAGCAGCACGGCCAGCGCGTCGAGCAGCCGGGTCATCGTCTCCGGGCGCAGCGTGTGCGAGAACAGCGCCCGGTACGGCAGGGAGAACTGAAGGTGCCGGGTGATCAGCACCGGGTCCAGCGGCTCGCCGTCCGGGGCCTGCCGGTCGGCCACGATGGCGACGGCCTCGACGGACGGGAAGTCGATCCGCTCCAGGCTGCGCAGCAGGTTGTACTCCCGCTCCGCGACCCGCTCGCCGGTCTCCTTGACCGCGTACACCGTGTCGCCGAGCCGGACGAACCGCACCACATGGCGCGAGATGCCCTGCGGAAGGGCCACCAACTGGTCCGCCGGCCATTCCTCAAGCGGGGCCGACCACGGCAGGTCGAGCAGCGCCGGGTCGATGAGGGCCGAGGTGATGCGCACGGGGACAAGCATGACGCCTGCGGCGGGGGAGCGCCGCACACCGTGGCTGGGACCACATTCGCCGCCGGCCGGTAGCGTGGTCGCGTGCGACAGAACCAGGGGGTACGGCGGCTGCGGGCCCGACCGGTCCGCCCGGCCGGATGGTGGTTCGACCTGGTGCTGCTCGCCGCCTTCGTCGCGCTGACCGTCGCGCTGGCCACCGGCCACCTGTACGGCGTCGACCGCGCGGTCGCGGACTGGGCCGCCGCGCACCGGCCGGCGGCCGGATACTGGATCGCCCGGGTGCTCAACACGCTCGGCCAGGGCGGACTGATCCTGATGCCGGTGGCCGCCGTGCTGGGCGGCCTGCTCGTCCTGCGTACCCGATCGGTCCGGCCGGCCCTGGTGTTCGGCGGCGCATTCGTGCTGCTCTATCTGGTGGTGGGGCCGCTCAAGCTGTGGACGGATCGGGCCGCGCCCAGCGCCACGGTGAAGAAGCCGTACCTGTCGCAGGCGGACGCCGTCCGCCTCTTCCACACCCCGGGCACGTACGGGCTGTCGTACCCGTCGGGCCATCTGGCCAACGCGATCGTCTGGTACGGCGCGATCGCGCTGCTGCTCGCGGCGCTGTTCCGGGCCTACGGCCGGGCCGCTCCGCCGGCGCTGATCCGGGCCGTCCGGGCGCTGCCGCCGGCGATCCTGCTGGTCACCACGACCTATCTCGGCTGGCACTGGCTGACCGACTCGGTGGCCGGCCTGCTGCTGGGCCTGCTCCTGGGCCGGCTGCTGAGCCGGGTCCCCTGGGACGACGTGCCGCTGCCGGCCGCCCTGCGCCGCTGGGACCGCCCCGCGGTCTTGGCGCCGCCCGCCGCACCGGCACCGGCGAAAGGGACGGCCTGGGAGTCGACCTCGATGCCGGGGTCGGCCTCAATGCCGGGGTCGGGGCCGCGGTCGGGGTCGGGGTCGGGGTCGGGGTCGGGGTCGGGGTCGGTCGAGGATGGCGCCCGGGCCGACTGACCGGCCTCCGGCAGGCGGGCGTGGGCGGGCGCGAGTGGTGGCCTCTCCCGGCGCTGGCAGTCGGCCGACCGGTTCCGATGTCACGCGCAGTGACCTCAGGCTCCTGTCGGTATGCCGACTGTCGAGGTGCCCGGCTCGCCGGGCGGCTCTACGTTTTCTCGTCATGACTATCGGTGAATTCGTTCGGGCCCGCTGGGCTCGGATCGTCGGCATCGGCCTGGCGGCCGTGCTGGTCGTCGTGGGCGGCCAGCAGGCCGGTCTGGCCGCCACACCACGGGGCTTGCCCGCACCGCCGGCCGCCCCTGCCGTGCCTGCGGCCGGTGCGCTGCCCGCCGTGCCTGCGGCCGGCCCGGCCATGCCCGCCCAGCCGGGGAACCAGTCGGTGAGCGTGCCGCCGGCCCTCGATCCGCCGCCCGGGCAGGTGCTGCGGGCGCGGTTCTTCGCGGCCGGCACCCAGGTCTACCGGTGCGCCGACGGGGCCTGGACGTTCGTCGAACCCGCAGCCAACCTCGTCGGCTGGCAGACCGACCCGGTACGGCCGCGGACCGCGATCCACTTCCGGGGGCCGAGTTGGGAGTCGACCGAGGACGGTTCGCTGGTCGAGGCCCGTGCCGTGGCCTCGGTGCCGGCGCCGGCGCCGGGGACGATCCCGCAGCTGCTGCTGCAGGCGACCGCCAACCGCGGCACCGGGATCTTCGGGCAGGTCAGCTACGTGCAGCGGCTGGCCACCAGCGGCGGCGCGGCACCGGCGGGCGGCTGCGCGGCCGGCGCCACGACCGGCGTGCCCTACCGGGCCGAGTACCGGTTCTACGTTCCGGGTTCCGCCTGATCATCCGCGATCTGGACGGGGGACCGGACAGATCGAGCGCCGCTGGCCGGAGCCGGGCGGGTTTCGTCGTGGCACTCCGGTCTGATGGCGCTGCCCGTCGGGGTATGACGCGCCCGCGCCCAGCCCCGTAAGGTCAGCGCCGTGGATCAGCTGGCGCGGCGGCTCGGCGTACCCGATGCCGTGGTGATCGGCCTCGGCTCGATGCTGGGCGCCGGCGTCTTCGTGGTGTTCGCCCCGGCGGCGGCCGCGGCCGGGGGGTCGGGCCTGCTGCTCGCGCTGGCGCTGGCGGGGTTCGTGGCGTTCTGCAACGCCACCAGCTCGGCCCGGCTCGCCGCCCGGTACCCGGAGTCGGGCGGCACCTACGTGTACGGCCGCGAACGGCTCGGCGGCTTCGCCGGATTCCTGGCCGGCTGGAGCTTCGTCACCGGCAAGACCGCGAGCTGCGCGGCCATGGCGCTCACCATCGGCGCGTACCTGTGGCCGGCGCACGCCCGGGTGGTGGCGGTGGCCGCCGTGCTGTTGCTCACGGCCGTGAACCTGCGCGGGATCGGCAAGACGGCCGGCGCCACCAGGGCGCTGGTGGCCGTGACGCTGGCGGTGCTGGCGCTGGTCGTCGTCGTGGGCGGGCTGACCGGCGCTGCCGACCCGGCCCGGATCGGCGACCTGGCCGGCACGCCGCCGCGCGGCGTGCTCACGGCCGCCGGGCTGCTCTTCTTCGCGTTCGCCGGGTACGCCCGGATCGCCACGCTGGGCGAGGAGGTCCGGGAACCGGAGCGGACGATCCCCCGGGCCGTGCCGCTGGCGCTCGGCGTCGTGCTGGCGGTGTACCTGGTGCTGGCCCTGGTGACGCTGTCGGTGCTGGGCCCGGCGCGGTTGGCCCGGTCCGCCGCTCCGCTGGCCGATGTGGTGAGCGCGGCCGGCCAACCGGGGCTGGCCTGGGTGGTCCGGGCTGGCGCGGTGGTGGCGGTGACCAGCGTGCTGCTCGCGCTGATCGCCGGGGTGGGCCGGACCACGCTGGCCATGGCTCGCCGCCGCGACCTGCCGGCGGCGCTCGCGGCCGTGCACCCGCGGCACCGCGTCCCGCACCGCGCCGAGCTGGCGGTGGCCGCCGTGGTGATCACGGTGGTCTGCCTGGGTGGCCTGCGCGGCGCCATCGGCTTCTCCAGCTGCACGGTGCTGGTCTACTACGCGGTGACCAACGCCGCCGCGCTGACCCTGGAACCGGAGCCGGGTCGCCGGCTCCCGGTCCGGGCGCTGGCCGTGCTGGGCCTGGCCGGGTGCGTCCTGCTCGCGGTCAGCCTGCCGCCCGGCAGCGTGCTGGCCGGCTTCGGCGTGCTTGCCGCGGGCGCGCTGGCCTACCTTCTCCGGCGCCGCCTGGCCCGTCCGGCCGGGTGACGCCGGCCGCGCCCCGCGCCGGCAGGTCCGGCGGTCGGTCAGTCCACCCAGGCGCCGGCCCGCATGACCCGGACCACCTGCAGGTTGTCGTCCAGCACCACCAGGTCGGCGCGCCAGCCGGGGAGCAGCGAGCCGAGCTGGCCGTCCAGGCCCAGCGCCCGGGCCGGGGTGGCCGAGGCCATCCGGCTGGCGTCCGGGATCGCGATGCCGGCCGCGACCGCCCGGCGCAGCGCGGCGTCCATGGTGAGGGTGCTGCCGGCGATGGCGCCGGGGCCACCGTCCGGCTGCCGCAGCCGGGCCACCCCGTCGGTCACCACCACGGCCTGCCCGCCGAGCTCGTAGTCGCCGTCGGTCATCCCGGCGGCCGACATGGCGTCGGTGATCAGGGCAGCCCGGTCCGGGCCGGTCACCGAGGCCGCAAACGAGAGGGTGCCGTCGTGCAGGTGCACCCCGTCGGCCACCAGCTCGCACACCACGTCCGGGGCGGCGAGGAGCGCGTACACCGGTCCGGGCTCGCGGTGGTGCGGGGTCCGCATGCCGTTGAAGACGTGCGTGCCCACCGTGGCGCCCGCGTCGATGGCCGCCCGGGTCTGCTCGTACGTGGCGTCGGTGTGGCCGACGGCGGCCACCACGCCGCGGGAGACCAGCAGCTTGATGGCGTCCAGCGCGCCGTGGCGCTCCGGGGCCAGGGTGACCATCCGCACCGTCCCGCCGCCGAGGTCGAGCAGCTCGGTCAGCTCGTCCGGATCGGCGTCGCGCAGGTGCTCGGGGTGCTGCGCCCCGCACCGCAGCTCGGAGAGGTAAGGCCCCTCGTAGTGGATCCCGGCGAGCACCCGCTCGGCCACCAGCGGCGCGTACGCGGCGGTGGCCGAGCGCATCGACTCGGCCGGGGAGCTGACCAGGCTGGCCAGCAGGGTTGTGGTGCCGTGCCCGAGGTGGAAGTCGGCGGCCCGGCGAGCGGACTCCGGATCGCCGGTGGTGAAGGTGTGCCCACCGCCGCCGTGCGTGTGCATGTCGACGAAGCCGGGCACGATCCAGTGGCCGTCGCGGATCGACGGGTACTCGGCCACCGCCGTGATCCGCTCGCCGTCGATCTCCACGCAGCCCTGCCGGATCACCCCGGAGGGCATGACCACCTTGCCGGCCACCCGCAGCACCATCAGGAACTCTCCAAACCGTCCAGAGCAAGCAGTGCGGCGCCGAGGCACCCCGCCTCGTCGCCGAGCGCCGCGCCGACCAGCGCCGGTTCCCGGTGGAAGGTGAGCCGCCGGGCCAGCGCGGTGCGCAGCGGGCCGAGCAGCTGTTCGCCGGCCTCGGCCAGCCCGCCGCCGACGACGATCACCGAGACGTCGTAGAGCGTCTGACCGGCGAGCAGGCCGTCGGCGAGCGCATCCACCGTATCGCGCCAGACGGCGACGGCCGCCGGGTCGCCGGACCGGGCTCGCGCGGCCACCTCGGCCGCGGTGATCGGCGGGCCACCGGCGACCGCGACCGGGGCGGCGGCCTCCGGAGCGCCGGCGTCCTGGGCGCCGGCGTCCTGGGCGCCGGCGTCCTGGGCGCCGGCGTCCTGGGTGCCGGCGTCCTGGGTGCCGGCGTCCTGGGTGCCGGTGAGCTGGACGCCGGCGGGCTGGGCGCCGGTGCGGGCCGCGTAGCCGCGCGCCACCGCGGCCGCCGACGCGACCGCCTCCAGGCAGCCGCGCTGGCCGCACCCGCAGGGCGGCCCGTCGGGGCGTACCACGAGGTGGCCCAGCTCACCGGCGGCGCCGTGCGCGCCCGCGGCGGCCGACCCGCGCACCACGTGCGCGGCCGCGATCCCGGTGCCGACCGCGACGAACAGCACGTGGTCGTGGCCCCGACCGGCGCCCAGGCGCGCCTCGGCGAGCCCACCGGCCCGCACGTCGTGGCCGAGCGCCGCCGGCAGCCCCAGGTGGTCGCGCAGCAGCCCGCGCAGCGGTACGTCCCGGAAGCCCACGTTGGCCGACCAGGCCGCCACCCCGGTGGCCTCGTTCACCACGCCCGGCACCACGATGCCGGCCGCCACCGGGGTCCAGCCGCGGTCCCGGGCGGCGTCGGCCAGGCCGGCCGCGACGGTCCGGATGGTGTCGACGACCGCGGCCGGCCCCCGGGCCGCCAGCGTCGGATGCCGCTCGGTGTGCCGGGCCACGCCGTCCGGCGAGACCAGCGCGGCCTTGATCCCGGTGCCGCCCACGTCGAGCGCGAGGACGACGTCGGTCATCCGGGCAGCACCACCGAGCGGGCCAGGTGTCGGGGCCGGTCCGGGTCCAGCCCGCGGCCGGTGGCCAGGGCCACCGCGAACCGCTGGGCCAGCACGAGGTCGGCCATCGGGTCCAGCGGGGTACGCCCGGCCGCCCAGCGGCCGAGCACGGTGTGCGAGCCGTGGGTGCGGCTGTGCAGGAAGGTGGCGCCGGTGGCGCCGACCTCGTCCGGCAGGCCGGCCGGCACCGGGCCGAGCGCCCAGACCAGCCGGTCCGGCCCGGCCACCGCGATGGGCCCGTGCCGGTAGTCCATCGCCGGGTACGCCTCGGCCCAGAACCGGGCGGCCTCCCGGCACTTGAGCGCGGCCTCCTGAGCCAGCCCGACGGTCCAGCCGGCGCCGAGGAAGGTGACCTGCTCGATCCGCGCCGGGTCGACTGGAAGCGGGCAGCGCACGGCCACCTCGGCGTCGGCGGCCAGCGCCGGGACGTCGTCGCCCAGGGCGGCGCGCAGCAGCGCGAGAACGCTGGTGGCGAACCGGGTCTGCAGCACCGAGCGCTCGTCGGCGAACTCCAGCGCGATCGTCGCGGTCGCCAGCTCGGCCGCCGGCGCGGCCGGATCGGCCACCAGCAGCGTGACCGGGGTGCGCCCGCGTACCGTCCGGAGCAGGTCGATCACCTCGGTCGTGGTGCCGGACCTGGAGATGGCCAGGATCCGGTCGTACCGCCGGCCGGCCGGGAACTCCGACGCCTGGAACGCGTCGGTCTCGCCCTGGCCGCGGCCCTCGCGTAGCCCGGCGTACGCCATGGCCATGAACCACGAGGTGCCGCAGCCGACCACGGCCACCCGCTCGGCGGGCCGGGGCAGGTCGGCCGCCGCTCCCGGGGCCAGCTCGGCCGCGCGCAGCCAGCACTCCGGCTGGCTCGCGACCTCCGCATCGACGTACGTCATCCATGCTCCTCGCGGGCGTTCGCCGGTGTACCCGTGCGCGGGCTTGCTGCGCGAAACGGCTCGGACCGGTCGTCTTCGGCGCATCATTCTGCGTGAGCGGGCCGGAGCGTGGCAACAGTCCGGACGATCGCGCAGCTCAACCGTTTGCCTCGCGCTCGTTTCGCGCACTATCGTGCACGCAATCAATCACGCTACGTGCAGGAGGGTTCCGGTGGACCGGTACGCCAGATGGAACGCCCTGCTCGAGCTGCTCACCGACAGCGGCCGGGTGAGCGTCGAGGACGCGGCCGGCCGGCTGGGCGTCTCCCAGGCGACCATCCGGCGCGACTTCGACCAGCTCGCCCAGCAGCAGATGATCACCCGTACCCGCGGTGGCGCGGTGGCCAACGGCGTCTCCTACGACCTGCCGCTGCGCTACAAGACGGCCAAGCACTCGGCCGAGAAGCAGCGGATCGGCGCGGCGGCCGCCGCGCTGGTCTCGCCCGGGATGGTGGTCGGGCTCAACGGCGGCACCACCAGCACCGAGGTGGCCCGCGCCCTGGCCGTGCGCGCCGACCTGAACACCAGCGCCGAGGGCGCCCAGCTCACCGTGGTGACCAACGCGCTGAACATCGCCAACGAGCTGCTGGTGCGGTCCCGGATGAAGGTGGTGGTGGCCGGCGGCGTGGTCCGGCCCAAGTCGTTCGAGCTGGTCGGCCCGCTCGGCGGGGCGCTGCTGCGCGAGGTGACCCTGGACGTGGCGCTGCTGGGTGTGGACGCGGTCGACCCGCAGCTCGGCGCGGCGGCCCACCACGAGGGCGAGGCGGCCATGAACAACCTCATGGTGGCCCGGGCCAAGCGGGTCGTGATCATCGCCGACTCCTCGAAGCTCGGCGGGCACGCCTTCGCCCGGATCTGCCCGGTGGAGCGGATCGAGACCCTGGTGACCGACTCCGGTGGGGACAACGAGACCGTGCAGGGGTTCCGGGAAGCCGGCGTGCACGTCATCTGCGCCTGACGCCGGCGGCGCCGGATCCCGCCACGAAATCCTTTGTCGCCGGGGCGTTTCGGGCCCCCGCTACTACGGATAGCAGAGTATTGTCCCTCCCGTCATATCGGGGGAGAGCCGGGAGGATCGGTGCCTGCCGTACTCGAAATTGAAGGGCTGCGGAAGACGTACCGCAGCCGCCGCCGGGGCACCCGGCGGGCGCTGGACGGGTTCGACATGGTGGTGGAGGCCGGCCAGGTGCACGGCTTCCTTGGGCCCAACGGGTCGGGCAAGACCACCACGCTGCGGACGCTGCTCGGGCTGATCCGTCCGGACGGCGGGCGGATGGAGCTGCTTGGCGAGCAGGTCCCGGCCGCGCTGCCGCGGGTGGCCGGCCGGGTGGGCGCCATCGTGGAGAGCCCGCAGTTCTTCCCGAACTTCTCGGCGCGGGACACCCTCTCGCTGCTGGCCGGCGCGGGCGACGTGCCGCGGACCCGGGTCGACGAGGTGCTGGAGCTCGTCGGGCTGCGGGAGCGGGCGAAGGAGCGGGTCAAGACGTACTCGCTGGGCATGAAGCAGCGGCTGGCCGTGGCCTCCGCGCTGCTCAAGGATCCCAAGCTGCTGATCCTGGACGAGCCGGCCAACGGCCTGGACCCGGGCGGCATCCGGGAGATGCGGTCGCTCATGCGCGACCTCGCCACGTCCGGGATGACCGTCGTGCTGTCCAGCCACATTCTCGGCGAGGTGCAGCTGATCTGCGACTCGGTCACCATCATCTCGCTCGGTCGCCGGGTGGCCGCCGGTCCGGTGGCCGAGGTGCTGGCCCAGCATTCCGGCGGCGGCTACCGGGTCCGCCTGGAGGCCGCGGCCGACCTGCCGGTGGCGGCCGAGGAGCTGGTCCGGGCCGGCGCCCGCACCACGGTGGCCGAGGACCACCTGCTGGTGCAGGGCGTGGACAAGCCCGCCTCGATCACCCGTACGCTCGCGGCCCGCGACCTGTACGTCAGCGAGCTGGCGCCGGTCACCGTGGACCTGGAGAGCGTCTTCCTCGAACTGACCGGCACCGCTCCGGTGCCGGGCCAGCACCGCCAGGTCGACGAGTCGGCGGTGCCCGGCCAGACCGGACCGACCCAGGGAGGGTGGGGGGTATGAGCCTGTACCGCACCGAGCTGCGCCGGCTGTTCAAGCGCCGGCTCACCAAGCTGATGCTGGCGCTGCTCGTCCTCGGGCTGGCCGGGATCGCCGTGGCGTTCAGCCTCAGCAGCCACAAGATCGGCCCGACCCAGCTGGCGGCCGCGCAGGCCTCGGCCGACGCCAACTACCAGCAGGTGGTGCGCGACCAGCAGGAGCAGGCCCGCCAGTGCGAGGCCGCCAAGGCGCGCGGCGAGAACATCACCGACCGGTACCCGCCCAACTGCGACTTCGGCGAGCCGCGCCGGGAGGACTTCCAGGCCGAGTGGTACCTGCCGTACCAGTTCGACTTCCGGAAGGAGTACGCCGTCTTCATCTCGGTCTTCGCCGGCATCGTGGCGCTGTTCGGCTTCATCGTCGGCGCCTCGTACGTGGGCGCCGAGTGGAGCACCGGCGGCATGATGAACCTGCTGCTGTGGCGGCCGAAGCGGCTCAGCGTGCTCGGCACGAAGCTCGCGGCGCTGCTCACCGGGATGCTCGGGCTGGCCGTGGGGCTGGGCGCCGCGTGGACGCTGGTGTTCTGGCTGATCGGCCGGTACCGCGGCGTCACCGGCAAGCTCACCAGCGGCGTCTGGCAGTCCTTCGCGCTCAGCGGCGCCCGCGGCGTGGCCCTGGTGCTGGCGGTCGCGGTGGTGGCCTTCGGGCTGGCGTCGATCGGCCGGCACACGGCCATGGCGCTCGGCGCGGCCGTGGCGGTCGGCGTGGTGAGCGAGATCGGCCTGCGCATCGCGCTGCAGATCGCCGGGGTCAAGTTCGCCGGCCGGTACGTGCTGTCCAGCTACGCCGTCTCCTGGTTCAACAAGAAGATGGTGTTGGAGGACTACAAGGCCTGCAACTTCACCCAGGGCGAGTGCCGGCCGGCGCAGTACCTGATCACCTGGCAGCAGTCGGCCTGGGTGATCGGCCTGGGCACGCTCGTGGTGCTGGTGGCGGCGCTGTGGCTGATGCGGCGACGGGACGTGGCCTGAACTCCGCCTCCCGGGCTCCCGGCGCGGCCTCCTCGGCGCCGGCGAAACCGGGACGTCGCGGCCCGTCGGGATGTCGCAGCTGTCGGCTAGCCTGACGGCCACCGCATTCGCCAGCTGCCGGGGAGCGTCATGTCATCGAGTGTCGGCGCTTCCGATCCGGACGAGTCCGATCCGCCGGCCGAGCCCGGCTTGACCGAGCGGGAGCGGGCGATCCTCGACTTCGAGCAGCGCTGGTGGCGGCACGCGGGCGCCAAGGAGCAGGCCATCCGGGACACCTTCGACATCTCTGCCACCCGCTATTACCAGCTGCTCAACGGGTTGCTGGACAATCCGGCCGCGCTGGCGGCGGAGCCGGTCCTCATCGGCCGGCTCCGCCGGTTGCGCTCGACCCGGGCCCGCGGCCGCCGCCGGTGAGCGGGCGTCACCGCTCGTACGTGCGCAGCCCGTTCCCCAGCGCGATGAAGGTGGGCGCCCACTCGCCGACGAAGATGCCCCACCGGTCGGCCCGGTCCATGCCCGAATGTTCGAACCGGTTGGACACCGCCCAACTGGCGAACGAGATCCCGATGCTCGCCAGGCCCGCCATGTAACAGTGCTCGGCGCGCAGCCCCATGTCGTGCAGTTGCTTCAACATCCCGCGACCCCCGTTCTCGCCGGTGGTGGCCGTCCTGCCCCTGACCACCGGCTTCGACGCTACCGGCCGGCCGGCCGGGCGGGCCGGGAATCGCGGATCGGCGCCCCGACGGGCCGATGGTGGGACCCGGCGGGCCGCACCGCCGGCCCAACAGCTACGGCGGATCGGCGCCCCGACGGGCCGATGGTGAGACCCGGCGGTCCGCACCGCCGGCCCAACAGCTACCGGATCGAGGGCCCAGCCACTCACCGGATCGAGGGCCCGCCGGCCCTCTGGATCGAGCGCCAGCCGGCGCACCGGCCCGCCGGGCCGCCAGGGCGGCGGACAGGTCCTATGGTGAGAGCGTGACCGCGGGACGGACCCTGGAGATCGCCGGCCGGGAGGTGACGATCACCAATCCGGACAAGGTGATCTTCCCCGCCGCCGGGCACACCAAGCTGGACCTGGTCCGCTACTACCTCGCGGTGGCCGAGGGGGCGCTGCGCGGTGTGGGCGGGCGCCCGATGATCCTCAAGCGGTTCGTCAAGGGCATCGACCAGGAGGCGTTCTTCCAGAAGCGGGCGCCGACCACCCGCCCCGACTGGATCGAGGTGGCCGAGCTGCACTACGCGTCGGGACGGTCCGCCGCCGAGGTGGTGGTCCGGGACCCGGCCCAGCTCGCCTGGGTGATCAACCTGGGTTGCGTGGACCTCAACCCGCATCCGGTCCGGGCGGAGGATCTCGACCACCCCGACGAGCTGCGCATCGACCTCGACCCGGTCCCCGGGGTCTCGTGGCAGCAGATCGTCGACGTGGCCCTGGTGGTCCGGGAGGTGCTGGCCGATCACGGGCTGGTCGGCTGGCCCAAGACCTCCGGCTCGCGCGGCTTCCACATCTACGCGCGGATCGCCCCCGACTGGTCGTACCCGCAGGTCCGGCTCGCGGCTGAGACGGTGGCCCGGGAGGTGGAGCTGCGTGCGCCCGAGCTGGCCACCAGCCGGTGGTGGAAGGAGGAGCGCGAGGGCGTCTTCGTGGACTTCAACCAGAACGCCAAGGACCGCACCGTGGCCTCCGCGTACTCGGTCCGGCCCACCGCCGACGCGCGCGTATCCACGCCGCTGGACTGGGACGAGGTGGCCACCTTCCGGCCGGAGAGCGGCACGCTCAGCGCCGTGGCACGCCGGTTCGCCGAGCGGGGGGACCCGTGGTCCGGGCTGGACGGGTCCGCCGGCTCGCTGGAGCCGCTGCTCGACCTGGCCCGCCGGCTCGGCCCGGCCGAGAAGCCGCCGCGCGGGCAGCGAGCGTCGGCGGAGTCCGGCGGCGGTCGGCGGCAGCCCACCATGCCGCTCATCGAGATAGCTCGTGCCAAGACCCGGGACGAGGCGCTGGCCGGGCTGGACCGGTGGCGGGACCGGCACCCGACGGTGACGCCGTACCTGAAGCCGGCGGACACGCTGGTGGACGGCATGCGCGGCAGCAGCTCGATCTGGTACCGGATCCGGATCAACCTGCAGCACGTCCCGGTGGCCGAGCGACCGGAGCAGGAGCCGCTGGAGGTCGACTACGACCCGTGGGCGGGTCGCGCGCCCACCGGACAGCCGGGCGGAAAGCCGGGCGGAGACCCGTCGGAAAGGCCGTAGGATCGCCGATCGTGGCAGGTGACGTCCGGCTCACGCCGGTGAACGAGGAGACCCTGGAGCCACTGCTGTCGGTGGCCGCGGCCGAGGCCGAGCCGGACGAGGTGATGCCGCCGGTGGAGGCGCCCGCCGGGTGGTCGCAGGCGCGCCGGGAGGCGTTCCGGGAGTTCCACCGGGCCAGCTTCGGCGGCCTGGACGGACCGACCCGTACCGTCATGTTCGCCATCCACGCCGGCGACGAGGTTGTCGGCATGATCCGGATGAGCCGCACCGACACGCCGGGCAGCGTCGAGACCGGGATGTGGCTGGGCCGGTCGGCCCGCGGCCAGGGGATCGGGATGGCGGCGCTGCAAGCGCTGCTCGACGAGGCGGTCCGGTCCGGCGCCAGCCGGGTGGTCGCCAACACCACGTCCGGCAACGGCGCGGCGCTGGCCGTTCTCAGCCGCTGCGGCGCCGTGCTGCGCTCCGACGGCTCCGCCGTCCGCGCCGAGCTGCGGCTGGACTGCTGAGCCGCGGTCAGCGCCGCCGGTAGGGGTCCTCGGGGGCGCGCAGCAGCGACGGGTCGCGGCGGATCAGCTCGGCCAGCCGGGCCGCCGACTCCTCGTTGTCGCTCTCCGCATCCGGCACCCAGGTGGTGGGCGAGGGCAGCGGATCCGGCGCCCAGCCGGCGTCGGCGGGCGCCTGTGGGACGGGCGGCGGCGCCGGCCAGGCGGCCGGCACCGGGATTTCGGGCCCGCGGCGTCGCGGCGCAGCGGTCGCGGCCGCTCCCGGAGCGCCGTTCGCCGCGGCCGGAACCAGCGGCGCGGCCCGCGCCGGCGAGACCGGCTCGGTGGCCGGGGCCGAGGCCACGACCGGCTCGGTGGCCCGGGCCGGTACGACGGGCTCGGTGGCCCGCGCCGGCGCTACGACGGGCTCGGTGGCCCGCGCCGGCGCCACGACCGGCTCAGTGGCCCGCGCCGGCGTCACCGCATGGTGGGCGCCGGTCGTGGTCGGCGGCGGATCCTCCTCGTCGGGCAGCACGATCAGCTCGCCGTTCAGCCACTCCACCCGTACGCCCGCGCCCGCCGAGCCCTCCTCGGCCCACAGCGCGACGCGCAGCCGGGGATGCTGGGCCACCACGCGGCGTACCGCCTCGATGACCTCCGCGATGCCCGCCGGCTCCCCGGCCGGCCGCTCGGTGTGCTCAGCGGACCGGCGCCGGGTCAACTCCTCCATCCGAGCCATCCGGTCCAGCGCGTCGTCGAGTTCGCCCCGCATCCGACCCCCTCTCCTGCTCACCCTCCGGCCCGGAACCGGGCCGATCCGCCCGCGCGGACCCGGTCGACCCTCCCGCGGCCGGCGGGATCCACCCGATTCTCCCGCAGTCCGCGGTGCCGGACCGATCCTCCCGCGCTGCGGGATTCCGGCCGACCCGCCCCGGGATCAGGCCGACCCGTCCCGCAGCGCCCGGGCCAGCGCCCGCTCCAAGACCATCAGCAACGCATCCCGGACGGACAGCCGGTCCCGGGCGTCGAACCGGGTGATGGGCACGTTCTCGCTGATGGCGAGGGCCCACCGGATCTCGTCCAGCGAGTGCTCGAGCCGGCCGTGGAACGCGTTGACCCCGACCACGAACGGCAGCTCGGCCCGCTCGAAGTAGTCGACGGCGGGATAACAGTCGTCGAGCCGCCCACTGTCGACGACCACGAGCGCGCCCAGGGCGCCCCGGGCGAGATCGTCCCACATGAAGCCGAAGCGGGCCTGGCCGGGCGTGCCGAACAGGTAGAGCTTGAGGCTCTGGTCGATGGTGACGCAGCCGAAGTCCATCGCCACCGTGGTGGTGGTCTTGCCAGAGCTCGTGCCCGGATCGTCGACCCCGATGCCGGCGGTCGTCATCTCCGCCTCGGTGGTCAGCGGCGCGATCTCCGAGATCGCGCCCACGGTCGTGGTCTTGCCCACCCCGAAACCACCGGCGATCAGCACCTTGACCGGCACGGGCGGCGTGCTGACGGCGGCGTGCCGGGCCGGCCGGTACCGCGCCGGACCGGGGTCGACCACCCGCCAGTTAGGAGAGCGCACGGAGTCCATGGATAACTCTCAGGATGAGATCGGGATTGGTGGAAGGGTCGGCCTCGACGTGGACGTCGAGGTAGCCGGCGGCCCGCAGGTCGCCGACCAGAACGCGGGCCACCCCGAACTGCAGGCGCAGCCGGGCCGAGATCTCGACGACGGACAGCGGCTCCTGGCACAGCTGCACGATGCCCTGCGACTCGGGGGCGAGCTCGACCAGCGGCGGCCTGCCCCCGCCCAGCCGGGTGGTCACCTGGGTCTCCAGCCCGATGGCCGGGTCCGCGCCGGTGACCCGGCCGGCGGTGAGCACGAACGGTCGCGGCGCGGCCGGCGAACCCGCCGGGATGCCCGGCTGTGCGCGGCCGTCGTCCCCGCCGCCGAGCGGCAGCGGGGACGACAGGAAGGGCCGGATCCGGACCCGGTGGTCCGGGTCCGGATCGTCGTCACGGGGCCAGGTCACGACTGGACAGAGTTCTTCAGCTCGACGATCAGCCGCGGGGTGAGCGCGGCCCCGGCCCGACCGGCGAAGAGCGTCATCTCGTACGCCACCGTGCCGAGGTTGGCCGTCCGGTCCGCGACCACACCCAGCACCGAGCCGCTGCTGATCGAGCTGACCAGCAGGTAGCCATCGGTCATGTCCACCACGACGCGGTTGAGGCTGCCCAGCGCGTACCAGTTGGCCGCACCGCCGGCCAGGCTGGTCAGCCCGGACACCACCGCGGCGAGCCGCTCGGCGTTGGACCGGTCCCGGATCGCAGACATGGCCATCAGCAGGCCGTCCGAGGACACCGCGATCGCTTCCAGCACCCCCGCCGTGCTGGTGGTGAACGAGTCCAGCAGCCAGTTGAAGGTGCGCGCCTCCGGGCTGAGATCGGCCGGCCCGTGCTGATCGGAGCGGTCCAGATGGTTCTGCGTGAAGGGACTGTTCATCGTGGTGATCCCTCTTCGTCGCGGTCTTCGGATCTGATCTCGGCGAGCGCGCGGGCGACCCCGGACTCGAACTCGGTGATGAGGCTGCGGGCCTCCTCGGGATCCGCGGGTGCGGCCGGCGGCGCCGGCCGGTCGAGTCGGACCGCCGTCGGTCCCAGCGTGCTGCCGGGCACCCGGCGGGTGAGCCGGGTCGGCCCGTCGTCATCCGGGCCGGATCGTACGCCGGGATCCGTTGGCGGAGACAGCTCGACGGACTCCTCCTGGGCCCGGCGTACCCCGTCCTCGAACTGCTCGACGAGCGCCCGCACGGCCGCCGGATCGCCAGCCGGATCGCCCGACGAGCCGGTCGGCGCCGGCTCGGCGCCAAGCCGGGCACCGGGCACGCCGAGCGGCGCCGGACCCGCCGGCGCGGTGCCCGGGCGGGCGCCGTTCGACCTCGTCGGCAGGTGGGTGCCGGGTACCCGCTGGCGCAGCGGCGGGCGGCCGGCCCGGATGCTGGCCGTGCCCCGGACCGCACGGGCCGCGGCCGGGCTGCCGCCGTTGCGGCGCGGGTCCGGGACGGCGCCCTCGGGCTGCGGGTCCTCGGGCTGCGGGCTCTCGGCGCCGACGCCGGCTGCCCCGGCCGGGGCGTCCAATTCGCCCGCGGCGTTGCCGGTCACCAGGTCGAAGGCGTTCCAGGACTGGCCCGCCATCAGGCGGGTGGCCCGAGCGACCAGTTCGGGGCTGAAGGCGGTCGCCGGGCCATCCGGACCGGAGCCCGCATCGACGGTCGCCGGCTGGCCGGCCACCGCGCCGGCAAGCTGTTCGGTTCGGGTCGCTCCGGCATCCCGGGGCGCGCCGACGAGTTGTTCCGTCCGGGCCGCGTCGGCGTCCCGGACGGTCCGGGCCGCGTCGGTGTCCCGGGCGGGCCGAGCCGCGCCGGCGGTGGGCATCGCGCCGGCCATCCGCTCGGCGGGCGGTGCGGCCGGTCCGGCGGGGCTCGCCGGTCGGTCGGGCCGGAACCGCAGGTCCCGGGTGACGGCCGCGGGATTGGTCGGCGCGGGCGGCAGTTCGACCGTGGCGCCGGTCGGGGGGCCCGGCACCGGGCCGCCGGCGCCGGGCGGCCAGCTCGACATCCCGATGGCCCGGGTCGCCGTGCCGGCGGGCCCGTCCGGCCGCCCGGGGCTGAGCAGCGCCTCGGCCAGTTCCAGGTCGACGGTGACCCCGCCGCCGGGGGTCGGCGACAGCGCGACCCGCCAGCCGTGCCGGCGGGCCAGCCGGCCGACCACGAACAGTCCGAGCACCTCGGTCGGGGCGAGGTCGAGCCGCTCCCGGCGGGTCAGCCGGGCGTTCTCCTCGGCCATCCGCTGCTCCGGCATCCCGATTCCGTGATCCACCAGGCTGAGCCGGGCGCCCTCGGCGGTCCGGGCGCCGCTGACGCTCACCCGGGTGTGCGGCGGGGAGAACGAGGTGGCGTTCTCCATCAGCTCGGCCAGGGCGAGCACGAGGTCGCCCACCACGGCGGGTGCCACCAGGATGTCCGGCTCGACCCGGACGTCCACCCGGGTGTAGTCCTCGATCTCACCGAGCGCCAGCCGGACGATGTTGGCCAGCGAGGCCGGTTCGGTGTGCCCGTCGGTGCCGGTCGACCCGGAAAGCACCACCAGGCTGCTGGCGCTGCGGCGCAGCCGGCTGGTGACGTGGTCCAGCCGGTAGAGGTGCTGCAGCCGGGTGGGGTCGGTCTCCCGGTGCTCGAGGCGGTCGAGCAGCGAGATCTGCCGGCCGACCAGGTTCTGCGTACGCCGACCGACGTGGCCGAACATCTGCGCCACGTTGCGCCGGCTCACCACCTGGCGTTCGACCAGCCGGGCGGCGGTGCCCTGGACCCGCTCGAAGGCCCGGGCCAGGTCGCCGATTTCGTCCCGGGCCCGGACGTCGACCCGGTCCAGCCGCAGCGGCGCCGTCGATTCGGCCTCCTCGTCGGCGATCCGGGTCAGCTCGGTCTCGGCCAGCCGGGCCACCCGGTCCGCGGAGCGGGTCAGCCGGGTCAGCGGACGGGACACCGTACGCGCCAGCAGCAGGCTCAGCACGATCACCAGCACCAGCACCAGCAGCGCCGCGCCGGCCACCAGGTACGCCTCGGTCAGCGCCCGCCGCTGCTGGCCGCTCACCTCGGCGATGACGTCGACGGCCACCTTCTTCTCGACGAACTGGCCGAGCGTGATCATCGAGGCGGCCGCCGGGAACAGCGTGTCCAGCGGGATGTTCCCGACCGCGGCGCCCGGGTCCGCGGCGCCCACCGTGAGGATGTCCTTGGTGCTCCGGGCCGTCGCCGCCGCCTCCTCCAGCTTTGCCAGCTGGAACTGCTCCGGAGTGGCCAGCGACAGGAACCGGTTGTTGGTGACCTGCAGCGCGGCCAGCGAGGCGATGAAGGCGGCGCTGGCCCGCTCGGTGGCCGCCGGATTGCCCTTGGCGGCCACCACCAGCACGATCAGGGTGGCGGTGGCGCTGACTCCCTCGTCGGTGCGCAGCAGCGCGTCCAGCGCGAGGATCTGCCGGCCCGCCGTCGTGCGGGTGTCCACGTCGTACTGCAGCCGCAGCGCGTCGATGAGCCCGTTGTCGACCGGCGCGAACCCGGCCATCACCTGGTCGGTGCTGGCCTGCCGGGTCAGCACCGCCGACCGCAGGTCGGTCAGCCGGCCCACATTGTCCAGCGCGCTTCGCACCCGGACCGTCAGCCGGCCGTCGAACTCCGCGGTCAGGTCGGCCACCCGGTCGGAGACGGTGGCCGACTTCTGCACCAGCTGGCTCCGGCTGGTCCGGCCCAGGAGATAGCCGATGGAGAGCAGGCGTTCCTGCTGGAGGTCCTGGACCAGCGTGCCGACCCGGTTGGCGATCCGGACCGAGCTCTCCAGATCGCCGGCGCGGTTGGCCGCGGCGATCCGGTCGCCCACCACCGGCACGGCCAGCGCCGCCAAGCTGAGCAGCGGGACCAGGACGAGCAGCGCGAGTTTGCCGCGGATCCGCAGCCTACCGAGCAGCATCTTCAGCGTCCCCACCGTGCTGGCTGGTTGTCCCGTACCGCGGCGGCCGGCGCCGGGTGAGCGTTCGATCCCGGGCCCACCGGGACCGGCTCGACCCAGTCCAGCGGTTCCCACCGGCGCTGGTCGGCGCCCGGGAGGCCGGTCGGCGGTCCGCCGGCCACCGGCCGATCCTCCTCACGCGGGGCCGGGTCCACCAGGCCGGCCGCGGCGGCCACCGCGGCGATCCGCTCCCGGGCGGCCCGTCGCCGCGCCGCGAGCACGGCCGCGGTCACCACGGCCGCCACGAGCAGTACCGCCAGGGCCGCGGCGCCGAGCGCCAGCCAGCGACGGCCGCCGGTGTGATCCGCGCGGTCCCGGATCAGGGAGTCGAGTTCGGCCAGCACGATCGTGCCGAGGTCGGCGGCAGCGCGCTGTGCGGTCTCCCGCGCCGTTGCCACCTTGGCGGCATCCGGCAGCGCCACCCTGGCCCCGCGGGTCTGCCCGGTCGCGGCCGCACCGGGCAGCCCGGGCAGCGTGGTGGCGCCGGCCAGGCCGCCCATGGCTCGCTGGTACGCGTCCAGCCGGCTGAGCAGGTTGCCGCCGAGGTTCGTGTTCTCGGTGCTGTCGATGGCGGCCTGGAGGTCGGTCACCGCGTCGTTGGCCGGTTGGAAGGTGGCGAGCCCGGCCGCGGTCAGCTCCGTAACCGCGCTGAGCTGCTCGGCGGCCGGCCTCGCGGCAGCGAGCTGGACCGCGTCGGCGAGCCGGCCGGCGGAGATGAGCGCCGCCGGCAGGTCCCGGGCCGAGACGTCCTGCAGCATCGCCGAATCCTCCTCCGGGTCGCGGGCCATGCCGGAGCTGTCCTGCACCTTGCCGTACAGCGCCAGCAGCAGGTCGGTCACCTCCTGGTAGGCCGACACCGTCTCCGGAACCGAGCCGCCGGGCCGTTGCGGCAGGGCGTCGATCTTGGTCCGGATGGTCGCCCAGCGGTCCCGCGTGCGCAGCGCCTCGCCCCATCGGTCGTCCGCGGAGTTGGCCTGCCCGACGGCCCGGTCCAGTGATTCCCGCGCCACCTGCCGGCCGGTGACCACCGCCGACTGGGCATCGGCGAGGGCGCTGGTCAGCGGCCACAGCGCCTGCAGGTACGCGACGCCGTCGCGTTCCCGGGCCGCCGTCGTCCGGTCGCCGTCCACGTCCCGCCAGACCTGCGTGAACAGCACGGCCACCGGGAGCAGCAGGGCGATGGCCAGCACCAGTGGCAGCGTGATGCCCGGCGCGGACGGCCGTGGCGCGGCCGGGGTGGTGCGATCACTCATCGTCGGTCTCCTCCGGCAGGGGAGTGGTGGCGGACGTGCTCGGGTGGCCTCGAACCGCGGCGTCGGCTGGTGACCCGGTGGCGGTTGCGGTGCGGTCCTCGGGACCCAGTTCGGCCCGGCCGGTCGGCCGGGCCGAACTAGTCCCATGCATCGGACCGGAAACCTAACTGATGTCCGAGCGCAACCCTCGGCTTCGAAGAGTCAGGTTTCTGTCACCGCACCCTTTGACTACTCTGCGTACCGTCGACCGAGCCGTAGGTTGCGATTGGTGGACTCGGACCGGTGGATTAGGAGATGTGTGGGAAAACATCGGAATTCACGGAATCCGAAGTTGACTCGCCGGCCGCCGCGAACGTTGCTCGTTCGCGTTCAACCGGCTGCCGAACGGTGTGCCCGGGCAACCTAACGGGGGATCTCAGCCATCACTCAGGTGGACGCCCGTACGGTTGGCTCCATGCCCACCGCTGCCCGGCTGCGTCGCGCGCTGCCCCGGATCACCGCCCGGCGCGCGGTCGCCGCGGCGGCGGTGACCGCCCTGCTCGCCGGGCTCGTCACCTGGGCCGCCTGGCCCGACCGCTCGACGGTCACCGGCGCCGATGCCCGGCTCACCGTCCGCTCCGGACCGTCCGGCACCGAACCGGTCGACCTGGACACCCGCTTCTATCTGCCGCGGGGCGCCTCGGCGGCCCGGCCCGTTCCCGCGGTGCTGCTGGCGCACGGCTTCGGCGGTACGAAGGACTCCGTCCGCTCCGACGCCGAGAACCTGGCGAACCGCGGCTACGCCGTACTGACCTGGACCGCGCGGGGCTTCGGCCGCAGCGGCGGGCAGATCCACCTGGACAGCCCGGACTACGAGGTGCGGGACGCGTCCCGGCTGCTCGACTGGCTGGCCGCCCGCCCGGAGGTCCGGCGCGACGCCGCCGGTGATCCCCGGGTCGGGGTGGTGGGCGGCTCGTACGGCGGCGCCCTCGCGCTGCTGCTCGCGGCCCAGGACCCGCGGGTGGACGCCATCGTGCCGATGATCACCTGGAACGATCTGGCCCGGTCCTTCCTGCCCGAGTCCGCCGGCCGGCCGGTCACCGACGGCGTCTTCAAGAAGGGCTGGGCCGGGGTGTTCTTCGGCGGCGACTCGGGGGTGACCGCGGGCGGGCCGGCCGGCGCCGGTGCCGCGGGCGGGCCCCCCGGTGCCGCGGCCACCGCCGACCCGTCCTGCGGCCGGTTCGCCCAGGACGTCTGCCAGGCGTACCTGAAGCTGGCCACGACCGGCCGGGCCGATCCGGCGGCCGTGGCGCTGCTGCGCCGCTCCAGCCCGGCGCCGGTGCTCGGCCGGATCAAGGCGCCCACCCTGCTGGTGCAGGGTGAGGCCGACACGCTGTTCCCGCTGTCGGAGGCGGACGCCAACGCCCGGGGCATCGCGGCCGCCGGCACGCCCGTCCGGGTCGCCTGGTACACCGGCGGGCACGACGGTGGCGCCGGTCCGCAGAACGACCAGGACCGGGTCAACTACCTCACCGCGCAGTGGCTGGACCACTACGTCAAGGGCACCGGCGCGACGCCCGGCACCGGCTTCACCTGGTCCCGGCTGGCCGGGTTCGACGCGCTCGACCGGGGCCTGGTGGCCACCGGCTACTCCACCGACCGCTATCCCGGGCTGACCGGTTCGGCGAGCCGGCCGGTCGGCCTGGCCGGGCCGGCGCAACGGATCGCCAACCCGCCCGGCGGCAACCCGGCCGCCATCTCGGCGCTGCCCGGGCTCGGCGGCCTGTCCTCGGCGGCCGGGGCGGCCGGCGGCCTCGGCGGCGCGCTCTCCGGCACGGACCTGCCGGGCCAGCACGCCCGGTTCGAGTCGGCCCCGCTGGCCGAGGCCGTCGACGTGGCCGGCGAGCCGACGGTGTCCATCCGGGCCGCGTCGCCCACCGGCGAGGCGGTGCTGTTCGTCAAGCTGTACGACGTCGACCCCAAGGGCGTCGCCACGCTGCCGGAGGGGCTGGTGGCGCCGGTCCGGCTCACCGGGCTGCCCACCGACCTCGCCGCCGCCCGACCGGTCACGGTGACGCTGCCGGCCATCGTCCGCCGAATCGAGGCCGGACACCGCCTGCGGATCGCGGTGGCCACCTCGGATCAGGCGTACGCCACCCCGGCCCAGCCGGCCGTGTACGCGGTGGCCCTGGGCGGCGACGCGGTCACCCTGCCGACGCTGAGCGGCACGCCGATCGCCACCCCGGCCGTCGTCTGGCGCTGGGTCCTCGCCGCTCTGGTGGCCGCCCTGCTGCTCGGGCTCGCCGGCACGGTGCTGTTCCTGCGGCTGCGGTCCCGCCGGCGGGCCGACTCGGTGCACCCGGAGTACGCCTCGGTGCCGCTGGTCGTGCGCGGCCTGCGCAAGGAGTACGCGGATGGGTTCGTGGCGGTGTCCCGGGTGGACTTCGAGGTGCACCCCGGCCAGGTGGTCGGGCTGCTGGGGCCGAACGGCGCCGGCAAGACGACCACGCTTCGGGTGCTGATGGGGCTGACCCGGCCGACCGCCGGGGAGCTCTACGTCTTCGGGCACCGGCTGGTCCCCGGGTCTCCCGTGCTGTCCCGGATCGGCGCGCTGGTCGAGGGCCCGGGCTTCCTGCCACACCTGAGCGGCGTGGAGAACCTGCGGGCGTACTGGCGGGCCACCGGACGGCCGCTGGCGGACGCGCACCTCGACGAGGCGTTGCGGATCGCCGGCCTGGGCGACTCGGTCCGGCGCCGGGTGCGGACCTACAGCCACGGCATGCGGCAGCGGCTGGCCATCGCGCAGGCCATGCTGGGCCTGCCCGAGGTGCTGGTGCTGGACGAGCCGACGGACGGGCTCGACCCGCCGCAGATCGCCGAGATGCGCCGGGTGCTCCAGCGGTACGCCACCGGCGGCCGGGCGGTGCTGGTCTCCAGCCACCTGCTGGCCGAGGTGGAGCAGACCTGCACACACGCGGTGGTGGTGAACAAGGGCCGGGTCGTCGCGTCCGGGCCGGTGGCCGACATCGTCGGCGACTCGCCCAGCGTCCGGTTCGACGTGTCCGATCCGGCCGCCGCGCGGGCGGTGCTGGATCGGATGGCCGGGGTGCGGGTGCTGCCGGACGGCGACGGCGCGCTGGTGGTGGACACCAACGGCACGGCCCGCAGCGAGGTGGTGGCCGAGCTGGTCCGGGCCGGCGTGGGAGTGGACCGGGTGGTGCCGCGCCGCCGCCTGGAGGACGCGTTCCTCGCGCTGGTCGGCGAGAACTCTCGGGGAAGCGGGGACCGCTGATGACGCGTACACCGGATGGGTCGGCGACCGGCGGACCGGGGGTGGCCGAGCGGGCCGCGGGCCTGGCGGGCGCCGCGCCCGGCTACCGGCCGGCCGCCACCCTGCCGCTCTGGGCGGAGGTACGTCGCCAGGCCGCGCGGCGGCGCACCCAGCTCGCGCTCGGCTGCATGGTCCTGCTGCCGCTGGTCGTGCTGGTGGCCTTCCAGTTCAACTCGGGCGGCCGGGACCGCGGCGGCGACGCCCAGTTCGGCAGCCTGGTCGACCTGGCCACCTCGGGTGGGCTCAACTTCGCGCTCTTCTCGCTCTTTGTCTCGGCGTCGTTCCTGCTGGTGGTCGTGGTGGCGCTGTTCTGCGGCGACACGGTGGCCAGCGAGGCGAGCTGGGGGAGCCTGCGCTATCTGCTGGCCGCGCCGGTGCCCCGGGCCCGGTTGCTGGCCGTGAAGCTGGTGGTGGCCCTGGCGTACTGCGGGGTGGCGCTGGTGCTGCTGGTCGGCACGGCCCTGGCCGCCGGCACCCTGCGGTACGGCTGGCACCCGCTGCGCAGCACGGTGGCGGCCGAGATCCCGGCCGGAGACGGCATGCTGCGGCTGGTCGGGATCCTCGGCTACCTGGCCGTGGTGCTGCTGGTGGTGGCCGGCCTGGCCTTCCTGCTCTCGGTCTCCACCGACGCGGCGCTGGGCGCCGTGGGCGGCGCCGTCCTGCTGTGGATCGTGTCCAGCATCCTGGACCAGATCACCGCGCTCGGCGTGCTCCGGAACTTCCTGCCGACCCACTTCAGCACGGCCTGGCTCGGGCTGCTGTCCACCCCGGTGCAGACCGACGACGTGGTCCGCGGCTGCGTCTCGGCGCTGGCCTACGCCGCCGTGTTCGTGTCGCTGGCCTTCTGGCGGTTCACCCGCAAGGACATCACCAGCTAACCCTCCCCGCCCGCCCCGGCCGGGGGTGCGGTCCTCGGATGTGGAACGCGGTCGAGGTGGGGGGGCGTGGCGGGTAGGGTGGGCGGCACAACTGCATACCTCATCCAGAGGGGCTGAGGGATACGGCCCGATGACGCCCCGGCAACCACCGTGCGCTGCTCGACGACGAGCGCGGCGCGGCAGGTGCCAATTCCGTCCCCGCCGCGTGACGCGGGGAAAGATGAGAGGACTCGACGAGATGACGTCGACAATTCCGGCAACCGCCCGCACCAGCCCCGCCCGTGCCCTGATCTGTCGCGGCTGCGGCGCCGAATATCCGCTGATCGCCCAGCATGCCTGTTATGAGTGCTTCGGCCCGTTGGAGGTGGGTTACGACGCGGCGGCGCTGGCCCGGGTGACCCGGGCCGAGATCGAGGCCGGCCCGGCCAACATCTGGCGGTACGCTCCGCTGCTGCCGACCGGTCAGGACCCGTCCGCCCGGGTGACCCTGGATCCCGGGCTGACCCCCCTGGTGGCCGCGCCCCGGCTCGGCGCCGAGTTCGGCATCGACGCGCCGCTGTGGATCAAGGACGACAGCGCGAACCCCACCCACTCGTTCAAGGATCGGGTGGTCTCGGTGGCGCTCACGGCCGCCCGCGGTCTCGGTTTCACCCGCTTCGCCTGCGCCTCGACCGGCAACCTCGCCAACTCGGTGGCCGCGCACGCGGCCCGGGCCGGGGTGCCGTCGGTGGTGTTCATCCCGGCCGACCTGGAGTCGGGCAAGGTGGTCACCACGGCCGTGTACGGCGGCGAGCTGGTGGCCGTGGACGGGTCGTACGACGACGTGAACCGGCTCTGCGGCGAGCTGGTGGAGACCGACGAGTTCGAGGACACGGCCTTCGTCAACGTCAACGTGCGGCCGTACTACGCCGAGGGCTCCAAGACCCTCGGGTACGAGGTGGCCGAGCAGCTGGGCTGGCGCATCCCCGAGCAGGTGGTGATCCCGATGGCCAGCGGCGAGCTGCTGACCAAGGTGGACAAGGCGTTCACCGAGCTGGTGGAGATCGGCCTGGCCGAGGCGCCGGCCGGCGGCTGGCGGGTGTTCGGCGCCCAGTCCGCCGGGTGCAACCCGATCGCCACGGCGCTGCACGCCGGCACCGACGTGATCACCCCGGTCCGGCCCACCGGCATCGCCAAGTCGCTGAACATCGGCGACCCGGCCGCCGGGGCGTACGCGCTGGAGGCGGTGCGGCGGACCGGTGGCTGGATGGACTTCGCCGACGACGACGAGATCCGCGACGCCATCCGCCGGCTCGCCCGGACCACCGGGGTCTTCGCCGAGACGGCGGGCGGCGTGACGGTGGCCGTGCTGGCCAAGCTGGTGGCGTCGGGTCGGCTCGATCCGGCGCGGGAGACGGTCGTCTACAACACCGGCGAAGGGCTCAAGACGTTGGACGCCGTGGCCGGCGTGGTCGGGCCGACGCACCGGGTACGGCCGTCGCTGCGGGCCGCCCGGGAGGCCGGCCTGCTCGGCTGACCGGGCTTCCGCGAGCATCCACTGGATGGATGTTCCACGGCGGCCGGACGGGGGAGCGGACCACTGCGGTCGGTAGCTGGGAATTCGCTGCGAGTAGAAGGAAAACAGCCTTCGGGTACTTGACTGGACATCCTGCACGACGCAAGATGCTCCGTGCGGGAGGGCGTCCGCCGGAGACTTTTCAAGCTCTACCGACCCAGCGCCGGAGGCGTTGTGCGTTCGTCCCTCCCGACCAAAATCCTTCGCGTGCCCGGTGGCCGGTGTTGTCGGCCACCGGGCACGTCCTTTGGGGCGCCGTCGCCGGCCGTCGCCCGCGGTCGCCCGCCGTCGCCTGCCGGCGGCGAGGCGTCGCCCCTGGCCGCGAGGCGTCGAAATTCGGTCGCGGCGGCCGGTCGGGATGCGGCACGGTCGGCGGATGACCATCGAGGTGCTGCCGTTCGATCCGGCCGACCAGGGCGACGTGGAACAGGCGTACCGGATCCGGGTGGCCAGCCTGGCCGCGGCCGCGCCGGACTTCCCGGCGCCCAGCCGGCGGTCGTTTCTGACCGCGCTGCGGCATCCGCTGCCCGGCCACGAGTTCCAGCGCTTCCTGGCCCGGCTCGGTGGGGTGCCGGCGGGCTTCGCCGTGCTCGAACTGCCGCTGCTGGACAACACCGGGAACGCGGAGGTGGAGCTGGACGTACACCCCGACCACCGGCGTCGCGGCCTGGGCCGCGCCCTGCACCAGCGGGTCGTGGCGGCGGCGTGCGACCGCGGCCGGAAGTGGCTGGTCGGTGAGGCCGTGTCCGGGCTGCCCGGTGCGCCGAGCCGCGATCCCGCCGGCGCCGGCTTCGCCCGGGCCATGGGTGCCCGGGTCGCGCTCTCCGAGGTGCGTCGCCGGCTGGAGGTGCCGGCCGTGGACTGGCCCGCGCTGGACCGGACCGTCGCCGCGGCATGGCAGCGGGCGTCCGGTTACTCGCTGCTGCGCTGGGTGGGGCCGACCCCGGCCGAGCACCTGGCCGACATCGCCTACCTCAACTCCCGGCTCAACACCGACGCCCCGACCGGGGAGCTGGCCTGGGAGGCGGAGAAGCTGGACGCGGAACGGCAGGCCGCGGTCGAGCGGGCCTTGATCACCGAGCGCGGCCGTCCGGCGTACGGGGTGGCGGCCCGGCACGACGCGACCGGCCGGCTGGTCGCCTGGACCCAGCTGGTCCGCGCGGAGAGTTCGGCCTGGCACGCCCTCCAACAGATCACCCTGGTCGACCCGGAGCACCGCGGGCACCGGCTGGGCCTGATCATCAAGATCGAAAATCTGCGGTACGCGGTGGCGGGTGAGCCCGAGTTGCGGGCGATCGACACCTGGAACGCCGCGGTGAACGACCACATGATCTCGATCAACGAGATCCTCGGCTACCGCCCGATCGACGCCTGGGAGGCCTGGCAGCTCCCCCTCTGACCGCCCGGTCCCCGCCTGCCCCGCCCGGTCCCCGCCCGGTCCCCGCCCGGTCCCCGCCCGGGCTCCGCCCGGTCCCCGCCCGGCCCCCGCCTGCCCCGCCCGGTCCCCGCCCGGTCCCCGCCCGGGTTCCGCCCGGCCCCCGCCTGCCCCGCCCGGCCTCCGCCCGGTTCGGTCGATCATGGAGTCATGGTGGGGGATCGGTGTTTCCCTGTCCCCGTCGCGGCCGCCACAACTCCATGATCGACGAGGTCGACCGGCCGACGCGGGCGGCCCAGGGGCGCAGCGGGACGTCGCGGTAGCCGCCGGCGGTCAGGCCCGCCCGCCGTTCCAGCACGTTGCGTGCGCCGTAGTCGCCGGTGAGCGCGTACGACCAGCCGCAGGCGGCCCAGTAGACCGGCCAGAAGAGCGGGCCGAGCCGGGCGTACTGCCCGACATGCCGGGTCTCGTGGCCCAGCAGCTCGGCCCGGTCGGGATGCAGCAGCCAGTCGGCCGGTTGTCGGGTGAAGATCACCGAGCCGACCGTGAAGCACTCCTGCCTGGGCAACGGTCCGCGGTAGTCGCCGGCGATGAACACCCCGTACGCCGTCCGGTGGCGCCGGGTCCGGGTCGCGGCGGCCACCGCCAGGCCGACCAGCGTGGTGCCGTTCGCCCAGGTGGCGACGGTCCGTACCCGGTGCGGGCTGGGTGGCATGCCACCAGCATGCGCCCGCCCGACCGGGCCGGCTGTCGGCTGCGTGACCGGACAGGGCGGTTAGGAGGGGGCCCTTCCTATACAAAATGCGATAACAAGGGGCCCCTCCTTCGGGTGGCATGATGGCGGGCATGACGGAGACCCCGCATCCCCTCTACGCCGCGCATGCCGAGACCCTCAACCGGGCCCTGCACGCCATCAGCGAGCGCGGCTACTGGTCCGCTTACCCCGAGTCGCCCAGCCCCCGGGTGTACGGCGAAACCGCCGCCGCCGACGGCGAGGCGGCGTTCCAGGCGTATCTCGGTGCGGACTTCCCGCTGGACCAGCCCGGCACGGCGGACCGGGTGGCCACCGAGGCCAGCCCGTTCGGCGTCGACCTCGCGGTCCGCTACCCGCACGCCGGCCCGGACGAGTTGATCGCCGCCGCCACGGCCGCGCTGCCGGCGTGGCGGGACGCCGGTCCGCAGGCGCGGGTGGGCGTCTGCCTGGAGATCCTCGACCGACTGCACAAGCACGTCTTCGAGCTGGCCAACGCGGTGCAGTTCACCAGCGGGCAGGCGTTCGTGATGGCCTTCCAGGCCGGCGGGACGCACGCCCTGGACCGGGCGCTGGAGGCGGTGGCGTACGCGTACTCCGAGATGACCCGGCACCCCGGCACCGCGGACTGGGAGAAGCCGGCCGGCAAGGGCGACCCGCTGCGGATGGTCAAGACCTACCACGTGGTGCCGCGGGGCGTGAGCCTGGTGATCGGCTGCAACACGTTCCCGACCTGGAACTCCTACCCGGGGCTGTTCGCGTCGCTGGCCACCGGCAACCCGGTGATCGTCAAGCCGCACCCGCTGGCCGTGCTGCCGCTGGCGATCACCGTCCGGTACGCCCGGGAGGTCCTCGCCGAGGCCGGGTTCGACCCGAACCTCGTGCTGCTGGCCGCCGAGGCGCCGGACGAGAAGCTCGCCTCCACCCTGGCCACCGACCCCGCCGTCAAGATCGTGGACTTCACCGGGTCGACCGCGTACGGCGACTGGCTGGAGGCCAACGCCCGGCAGGCGGCGGTCTACACCGAGAAGGCCGGCCTGAACACGGTCATCATCGACTCGACCGACGACTTCGCCGGGCTGTGCCGCAACCTCGGCTTCACCCTGACGCTCTACAGCGGACAGATGTGCACCACGTCGCAGAACATCCTCGTGCCGGCCGCCGGCATCGAGACCGACCAGGGCCACAAGAGCCTCGACGAGGTCGCCCAGGGGATCGCGGCGGCGGTGGGCAAGCTGACCGGTGACCCGGCCCGCGGCGTCGAGCTGACCGGCGCCATCGTGAACGAGGGCGTGCTGCGGCGGCTGGACGAGGTGGCCGGGGTCGGCGAGGCGGTGCTCCCGTCGCGCACGGTCGAGCACCCGAAGTTCCCCAAGGCCGTGGTGCGCACCCCCACCATCGTGAAGCTGGGCGCGGACGCCGGGCAGACGTACGACCGGGAGTGGTTCGGCCCGATCTCGTTCGTCATCGGCACCGACTCCACCGAGCACAGCCTCGAGATCTTCCGGGACACCGTGGGCCGGCAGGGCGCGCTGACCGCCAGCGTCTACTCGACCGACCCGGCCGTGCTGGACGCCGCCGAGAAGGCGGCCGTCGACGTGGGCGTGCACCTGTCCTGCAACCTCACCGGCGGGGTGTTCGTGAACCAGTCCGCCGCGTTCTCGGACTTCCACGCCAGCGGCGCGAACCCGGCCGCGAACGCGGCCCTCACCGACGGGGCGTACGTGGCCAACCGGTTCCGCATCGTGCAGAGCCGCCGCCACGCCTGAGCGTAAGGAAGGGCCCCTTCTTATCGCTTTCGGTATAGGAGGGGCCCCTTCTTAACGGCTGGTCCTCTTAACCGGCGGTCATCCCGTGCGGGTGAAGTCGGCCACCCAGTTGGTCTCCCAGCTCGCCTCACCGTCGGTCGAGAACGCCTGCTCCCACCGGGCCGTCGTACCGGTGATGTCGATCCACAGGTAGCGCACCCGGATGGCGCGGCCGGCGAAGACGTCGTCGCAGGTGAACTCGCCGCGGCCGGCCTCGTCGAAGCGGCCGACCACCGGCGGCAGCGACAGGCCGGTCCGGCTGCTGGCCCAGTAGATCGACCATTCGTCGCGGTCCGCGTCGTGCAGCCGGAGCGTGAGCCCGCCCCAGCCCTGGCTGGGGAACCTCGCCTCATCCACGTTCCCCCGGCCGTCCAGCACGGACCAGCAGCGGTGGGTGCCGGGAAACTCGTACCATTCGTCCGTCCCGGTCAGCGGCGAGCGTAGCCGGCGCTGCCGGGACGTCCATTCGCCGGTGAACCAGTCAAAGGTGTTGTCCATGGCCGGGGAGGCTATGTCCCGTCCCTGCCACCTTCCGTCAGCGTTGGCCGGATCCATTCGCCCCGGCGCTCAGGCCGGGCGGCGCATCTGGAGTTCGGTCAGCACGGGCACGGTGGGGTGCGGGGCGCGTACCCCGGTGTCGGTGAATCCCAACCGCTCGTACGCCCGGACCGCGCGGTCGTTGCCCACCACCACCTCCAGCAGCAGGTCCGAGCGGCCGCACTCGCGGGACCAGGCGGCCACCGCCTCGACGAGCTCGCCCAGCAGCCCGCTGCCGCGCCAGGCCGGCGTCAGGTAGACGGCGAAGATCACCGTGAGGTTGGGGTCGTACGGCGCCACCGTCCCGCCGGCGTGCCCGACCAGCCGCCCGCCGGCGTCGGCCACGAACTGGCCGCGGCGGGGTCCGGTGGCGCACTCGGCGACCCGGGCCGCGAACTCGGCGTGCGGCCGGGCGGCGGCCTGGGCGACCGTCTCCAGGAAGGCGAGGGGCGAGTCGGCCAGCATCTCCAGCCGGAGCGCCCGCATCCGGGCGGCGTCGGCCGCGGCCACCCGGCGCACGATCGGGAACCCCGGCGCCGCCGGCCCGCCGGCCGGCCGCCCGCGGCCGTCCGCGTGGCCGGGGTGCCGCGCCGGCGTGCCGGACCGGTACGGGTGGGACGGCCGGCGCGTGGCTCGAGCGCTCGTCATGACGCATGCCTACCCGCTGCCGGCCGAGGACGGCAACCCGAATGGGCCCGCGGTGGCTCGCGATGACGACGGTGGCCCGCGGTGGCGACGGTGGCCTGCCGTGCCGACGGTGGCGACGGTGGCCCGCCGTGCCGACGCTGGCTCGCGGTGCCGACGGTGGCTCGCGGTGCCTGCGGCGCCTGCGGTGTCCGCGGTGGCCCGTGGCGCGGCCGTCCACGGTGGAAGGATGCCGGACCGGCCGGTCCGGCGCGCGGCGTCTGACCGGGGTCTGACCGGTCGGGTTGGCGGGCCCCGAACGGTCGGCGCTGGCGGCCCATCCACCCTTGGTCCCATGGATGGGACCGGTCCCGGACATCGATCGCCGTGTGCCGTCGCTGCCCGCAGCGGTCGGTGCCGGAGCGGGGGGCCAGCGCCCGTTTTGGGGTAGTGCGCGGTCGTCACGCCTCGTGTAGCGTGCGATTTCGGTTGCCGCTTTCGATGGCCCGCCACGGGTCCATCGGCCGGCGACTCGGGCCGGCGCATGCCGGGCCGGGGGTCCACCCGGACCCGCATCATCGGAGTGAGGAAGTGCACCGTGGCACAGGGCACCGTGAAGTGGTTCAACAGCGAAAAGGGCTACGGGTTCATCGCGGTCGACGGCGGGCAGGACGTGTTCGTCCACTTCTCCGCGATCCAGATGGACGGCTACAAGGCCCTTGATGACGGGCAGCGCGTCGAGTTCGAGATCGCGCAGGGCCAGAAGGGCCCGCAGGCCGAGCAGGTCCGTCTCATCGCCTGAACCGGTTCCGGCGAGCTCCCCCTGGGGTTGCGGCACGTCTCCCGGGGCTGCGGCACGGCCAGCCCATCCTGCATGATCATGGCCGTCGTCCGCCGCCGTCGCTGAGGAGCCCCGGTGACCGAGCCATCCGACCCGTACCGTCCAGATCCGGGCGACCCAACCGTTCCGGGTCCGCCCGCCGCTGACCCTGGCGCGCCCCCGCCCGGCGGCCAGCCCCCGCCCGGCGGCCAGCCCCCGCCCGGCGGCCAGCCCCCGCCCGGCGGTCAGTCGCCGGCGGCGTCCGGTGAGCCGCCCGCCGCGCCCGGCTGGTCCCAGCAGCAGGGTGGCTGGCCGCAGCAGCAGGGCTGGCCCGCGGCCGGCGCCGGCCAGCAGCCGGCCGACGCGCCGACCGCCGGGTGGTCGTACCCCGGCGGCTGGCCGCAGCAGCAGGGCTGGCCCGCGGCCGGCGCCGGCCAGCAGCCGGCCGACGCGCCGACCGCCGGGTGGTCGTACCCCGGCGGCTGGCCGCAGCAGCCCGCGGGTTCGCCGTACCCCGCCGGCTGGTCGTACCCGGCGGGTTGGTCGGCCGGGTACGACCCGAGTGACCCGCTGGTCAACCCGCCCGGCGGCGGAATGTCCGGGTGGTTTGACCGGGGCGTCGGCGCGGTGCGGCGGGGCTGGCGCTCGCTGGCGCTGTTGCTCCTGATCACGGCGGGACTGCCGGCCCTGGTGCTGAGCCTGCTGTCGGCGGCCTTCGCCCCGCACACGCTGACGGTCACGGCCGGCGAGCAGGATCCCGACGCGCTCGGCCGGATGTTCGGCGGCCTCCTGGCGTACGAGGGGATCGTCCTGGGCGCGGCCCTCCTGCTGAGCGTGCTCCAGGCGGTCGGCTGGGCCGGCGGCGCGTGGCTGGTCACCCAGCAGGCCGCCGGCCGGCCGGTGTCGCTCGGCCTGGCCTTCCGGTACGGGCTGCGCCGCGCTGCGGGCCTGTGGGGTTGGTACCTGCTCGCCAGCCTGATCGCCGTGGCCGGCACCTGCGCGTGTGTCCTGCCGGGCATCTATCTCGGCTTCGCGCTGAGCATGGCGGGCCCGATCTTCCTGTTTGAGCGGGGAAACCCGATCGGTCGGTCGTTCGGGATGGTGCATGCCCGGTTCGGGATGGTCCTGGGCCGGGTCGCCACGGTGGTTGGGCTGGCGGTGGCCGGCAGCCTGGTGATCGCGATGATCCAGGCCGCCGGCAGAGCGCTCGGCGGTGCGACCGCGGACGGCCTGCCGGCGCTGTCGCCCGGGTACGTCGGCACCGCGTTGATCACCAGCGCGCTCTCCGTGCCGATCTACCTCGTCGTCCTGGTGGGGCTCCTGATCACGTACGCCGAGCAGCGCGCCCAGGAGGCGCCGGTGAACACCGCCCGACTGGCCGAGGAACTGGGCTGACCGATCCCGGAGGCGCTTGCACTCGCCGGGTGAGAGTGCTAAACAAGGGATTGGCACTCGCACCATGTGAGTGCCAATGGTCGGGGCGGTAGGGCCACGGTCGCGGCGCTGGAGGGCGGCGCGGCACATGGCCGGTCGTCGCGGGCTGTCCGCCCGGCCGGCGGACGTCACTGTCGCCAGGTAGTGACGTCCGAAGGTGCGTAGTCAGGCGGCAGGTTCGGGTCCCACGGACCCGGGCGGCCGTTGAGCGTCCAGGAGGACAACGCCGTATGGCCAAGATGATCGCGTTCGACGAAGAGGCGCGCCGCGGCCTCGAGCGGGGCATGAACCAGCTCGCCGACGCCGTGAAGGTGACGCTCGGTCCCAAGGGCCGCAATGTCGTGCTCGAGAAGAAGTGGGGCGCTCCCACCATCACCAACGATGGTGTGAGCATCGCCAAGGAGATCGAGCTCGAGGACCCCTACGAGAAGATCGGCGCCGAGCTGGTCAAGGAGGTCGCCAAGAAGACCGACGACGTGGCCGGTGACGGCACGACGACGGCGACCGTTCTGGCGCAGGCGCTGGTCCGCGAGGGCCTGCGCAACGTCGCGGCCGGCGCGAACCCGATGGCCCTGAAGCGGGGCATCGAGGCCGCGGTCGCGAACGTGTCCGAGGAGCTGTCCAAGCTCGCCAAGGACATCGAGACCAAGGAGCAGATCGCCTCCACCGCCTCCATCTCCGCTGGTGACACCAGCGTGGGTGAGATCATCGCCGAGGCGATGGACAAGGTGGGCAAGGAAGGCGTCATCACCGTCGAGGAGAGCAACACCTTCGGCCTCGAGCTGGAGCTCACCGAGGGTATGCGCTTCGACAAGGGCTACATCTCGCCCTACTTCTGGACCGACCCGGAGCGTATGGAGGCCGTCCTCGACGACCCGTACATCCTGATCGTGAACAGCAAGATCTCGTCGGTGAAGGACCTGCTGCCGATCCTCGAGAAGGTCATGCAGTCGGGTAAGCCGCTGGCCATCATCGCCGAGGACGTCGAGGGCGAGGCCCTGGCCACCCTGGTCGTCAACAAGGTCCGGGGCACCTTCAAGTCGGTCGCCGTCAAGGCGCCGGGCTTCGGTGACCGCCGCAAGGCCATGCTGACCGACATCGCCATCCTCACCGGTGGCCAGGTCATCAGCGAAGAGGTCGGCCTCAAGCTGGACGCCGTCGGCATCGACATGCTGGGCCGGGCCCGCAAGGTCGTGGTGACCAAGGACGAGACCACCATCGTCGAGGGCGCCGGCGACGCCGACCAGATCAACGGCCGGGTCAACCAGATCCGCGCCGAGATCGAGAAGAGCGACTCCGACTACGACCGCGAGAAGCTGCAGGAGCGCCTGGCCAAGCTGGCCGGCGGTGTTGCGGTGATCAAGGTTGGCGCGGCCACCGAGGTCGAGCTGAAGGAGCGCAAGCACCGCATCGAGGACGCCGTGCGCAACGCCAAGGCGGCCGTCGAGGAGGGCATCGTCCCGGGTGGTGGCGTCGCGCTGGTGCAGGCCGGCAAGAGCGCCTTCGACAAGCTCGACCTGACCGGTGACGAGGCGACCGGCGCGCAGATCGTGAAGATCGCGCTGGACGCCCCGCTGCGGCAGATCGCCGTGAACGCCGGCCTCGAGGGCGGCGTCGTGGTGGAGCGGGTTCGCAACCTCGACCCGGGTCACGGCCTCAACGCCGCGACCGGCGAGTACGTCGACCTGCTCTCCTCGGGCATCATCGACCCGGCCAAGGTGACCCGGTCGGCGCTGCAGAACGCCTCGTCGATCGCGGCGCTGTTCCTGACCACCGAGGCCGTGGTGGCGGACAAGCCGGAGAAGACCCCGGCCGCCCCGGCGGCGCCGGGTGGCGGGGACATGGACTTCTGAGTCCAGACTCCACGTAGTCAATCAGGGGCGGGTCGCGCGAGCGGCCCGCCCCTGATCCGTCCGGCTCACCTCGCCGACCGGCCCGATCCGCGATGCCGGCCGCCCCGGCTCGGCGGGTCGGCCGCCGGCACGGGCGCGTCCACCAGCTCCACCGGTTCGACCGGTGGGTCGAGGTCCGGCCCGTCCAGCTCGGCCCGCTGGGCCAGGTCGCCGAAGTCGATCCGGTCGGCCTCCGCGGGCGGGCCGGTGGGCTCGGGTACGCCCGGCTCGCCGCCGGTTTCCTCGCTCGCTGCCATGGCTGCCACCTCCCCACCTCACGGTAGGGGCGGACCGGGGGGCCAGCGGCCGAACCGGGCTATCCACCGGCGATCGGCGTTTCGGCCGTTCTGCCGTCGATTGGCTTGCCAAACAGCACGAAGTCGCGGAGCCGCCTCCGCACTCGGTGGCCCTCAGGGCAGCCGAATCGGATCGGTTCGACCGATCCCCACGGTTCGTCCAGCGAAGTGCACCAGCACACCGGCCCACAGGGTGGCTCCCCGGGTGACGAGCACGTCTCCCCAGAGCACGTCGAAGACGTACCGGGAGCGGTACTCCTGCCGGGCGTTGTCCTCGGCGCGGTGTATCCGCGCGGTCACCTCGGCCAGCCGGGTGGTGGCCAGGTGGTCGAAGGCCCTGGTGCCGGTGAAGCGGCCCCAGGCGGCGCCGCGCCGCGCCGAGTAGCGCAGCTCGACGACGCCGAGGTTTATGTTGACGTATCCGTCCTCCACATGCTGGTCCCACAACACGCTTCGGGCGTGCACCGTGACGGCGTCCTCCTCGCAGCCACAGCGGCGGGGATCGGCGCCGTCGGCCACCGGCTCCGGAGGCAGCGCGGGCGCCGGGTGCGCCGGGTCGGCTCGCGGCACGCCCCACCACTTGTGACGCCAATCCTCGGAATGCTCGCCGCAGGCGGTCACGACCGTCTCGGTCAGGGCCCAGCTCGGGACCCGGCGGCCGGTCTCGGCGGCGGACAGCGCGCTGGCCGAGTAGCCGGTCCGGGCGGCGAGTTGCCGAAGCGTCATCCCGGATCGCAGGCGCAGCTCGCGCAGCGCCTCGGGGAGAGGCCCGGACACCGGCCGGTCCGGCTGTCTCCGGCCATTGTGCACAGCCGAAGGATACCGCTGGTCAGCTCGTGGCCGTCGTACACCACCGTGCACATCCAGCCCGATGGTATTGATCCGGTCGGGACCCTCGCCGATCCTCGCTCCGGCGGCCGAACGAGGGCGGGCTCGGCTCAGTTGCCGGCCGTTGGCCGCCGAGTCGCCCGTACGTCGGGGATGGGAACCTGGATGACCGACAATTCACGATCGACGGCCAGCCTGATGGGCCGGTTAGGCAATCGGGCGCCGTCCGCCCGGGACGTCGCCGGACCGGGACCGGATCGGCCATCCGGCCCACCATACGAGGGCAGGGACGCCGCCGGCGTGGCGTCGGTGCGGGTGGACGAACGTGGCCGGGTGCTGGACGTCCGGTTGGAACCGAGATGGGCCGAGCGGATCGGGCCCGGCGATCTCGGGGCCTCGATCTTCGAGGCGTATCGCGCGGCGGAGTTGCAGGCGGCGGTGGCGGTGTACAACACGGCCACGGCCGCCGCCCCCCGAGAGGCCCAGCCGGACCTCCGAGAGCTGGCGAGGGACGCGGCGGATCGACCCCGGATGAGCCTGGCCGAGTGGTTCGGCGCCACCGAATACCAGCTGGCGGAGACGACCGCTGAGCTGGAACGGCTGGAGCGGTTCAAACCGCCCGCCGAGCCGGGCGAGCGGACGCAGCTCGGGCCGCGTGGCCTGGTCGGGGCCGTCCTGGCCGGGCGGCAGGTCAGCGGGGTGACCGTACGGCTGGGCCGGGGTCCTCGACCGTCCGCTGTGGACCTCGCCCGGGACGCGCAGTTGGCCCTGCAGAGCGCCGGCCGCAACGAGGGGGGACCTGATGGCCGACGATGACCACGTCAGTGTCGTCACGCCCGCGCTGCGCAAGGAGGCCGGCAAGTGGGGCGGCATGGGCAACGACATGGGTACGGTCAAGCGGAGCGCCGCGGCGCTCACTCTCTGGCAGTCGGCCTTCTATGTGGCCGAGCCGACCGGGTTCACCGTGGCGCCACATTCGAACGCCTACAACGACATCCAGGGCTTCATGGTGTCGGTCCTCGGCGGCGGTGAGACGGAGTTCCACCAGCTGGACGGGGCGCTGATTCGGGCCGCCGACTCGTACGAGTCGGCGGACCACGGCGCCTCGGCCGATCTCAACAAGATCTACAGCGTGCCACCGATCCCGGCCGCCGGCTCGGGCGGAGCGGACCTGCGTGGTGGGGGCGGTCACGCCCCCGATCTCAAGGGCGAGGGCGCCTCCCGGCCGGCGCGGCCGCCGGATGGGTCCGAGTATGAGGAGAGCCTGTCGTGACGCCGCCCACGGGTCAGGTCAGCACCACGGATGTCAAGCAGATGGAAGGAGATTTCCACAAGGCCACCGAGAGCGTCCGTACCGCACTGCACTCGGTCAATTCCAAGTTCGGCGAGTTCGAAACCAGTACCGCCGGCATCAGGATTGCCCTGCAGATTGCCCAGCCGGCCATCGGGCAATGGGTCAACGACAACATCGAGACCGCGCGTAAGCGGATCGACGAGATAGCGGGCAAGGCGAACTACGTGCTGGATCACTGCACGCCGGTCCTGTCGCTCATGACGACGAGCTTCCACTGGCTCGACCAGGTGCAGTCGCCGCTGTCCGACCTGGCGTTCACCGCCGGCAACCCGGCCGACGCGAACCTCGCCTACTGGCAGGGCGGGGCCGCCACCGCGTACGGGACCAAGCAGGGCCAGCAACAGGCCGCGCTGCAGGATGTGAAGGACAAGGCCGCGTTCATCAGCGGATGGCTGATGGGCATCGCCCGGTCCAACGTCGATTACATGACGACGATGAGCCAGATCCTCACAAAGATTGTCGGCAAGATTGTGCAGGCAATCGCCGACGCGGCCGGCGTGGTCACCATCGTGCTTGCCGCCACCGCACTGTCGGACTCGGTCGGAGACCTGGTCACCGACGGCCTGAACCTGCTGGTCGACGAGATTAACCGGTTCGTCGCAATGGCCGACGACATCCGGCAGGTCAGGGAGCAGACGGGCGACCACTCCAACCTCCCCGGCGGCAGATGGCCGGAGGCGGTGTACGGCTGAGGGGCCGCCGCAGGCGGCCGACCGGACCGGCGCGGCTACCGCCGAGCCGTCGACGTCCGGTCCGCCGCTCGTCCCCGGCGGCCGGCGGGTGTCCTCGGCGGGCCGCGCGCTTCCTCAGCGCGCGGCGCGGACGGCCGCGTACGCGTCGACCAGGCCGGCGCCGCTCGCGGCGGGTCCGATGGCACAGCCGCCGTTGCCGCCGCCCGCGCCGTCGACCGGAGGCGCCACCGGGGCGGCCGTGTCCCGCAGGATGCGCCGGGTCCGCGCCAGATCCCCGATCAGGGCCGGGTTGGCCGACCAGATCAGCGCCACCACGCCGGCCACGTGAGGGGTGGCCATCGAGGTGCCGTCCAGCGTGCCGTACCCGCCGCCGGGCAGTGCGGACAGCACCCCCGCCCCCGGCGCCACCAGGTCCGGCTTGCCGGCCCCGGCCCCGGGCTCGTCCGGGCCGGTCGCGCCGCCGTCCGGGCCGGTCGCGCCGCCGGGCCGGTCGGGCCGGTCGGGCCCGGCCGTACCGCTCGCCGGGCCGCGGCTGGAGAAGTCGGCCACCCGCCGGTTCCGGTCGACGGCCCCGATCGTCTCGACCTCCGGGTACGGCGCGGGCGGGTCGCTGATCGAGCCGCACCGCGGGCCGGTGTTGCCGGCCGCCGCCGCCAGGAAGACGCCGGCGGTGGCGAGCGCCGCGGTGGCCGGGCGCAGCGTCCCCGGGTTGCAGCCCTCGATCGGCGGGCAGCCCCACGAGTTGGTGAGCACCTGGGCGCCCCGCTCGGGCCGGCCGTCGGTGAACGGGTCGCCGCCGGTGCGGAACGGCGCCAGCATGAACTGCAGGCAGTCCAGGTAGTGCGCCGGGCTGCCGAGGTTGCGGTCGAGGTTGACGCAGCCGATCCAGCGGGCGCCGGGCGCCACCCCCACGCCCGTGCCGCCGACCGCCGTGGCCAGTGTGTGGGTGCCGTGCCCGTTGTCGTCGGTCGGCCGGGTCGTGCCGTTCCACGGGTCGTACCAGGAGTCGTCCCCGCCCCGGAAGTTGCCGGCGAGGGCCGGATGGGTCAGGTCGGCCCCCGAGTCCGAGCCGCCGACCAGGATGCCCGAGCCGTCCACCCGGAATTCGGCCCGAACCCGGTCGGCGCCGATGGCCGAGATATTCCACGGGGTGCCGGTCGGTGGCCCGGCCGAGCCGTGCCGCGGCGTGACGGGCGCGGGCAGCGGCCGGGGGTTCTGGTCCAGCAGCACCCGGTCCACGTCGGGGCGGCGGGACAGCCAGGCCCGGACGGCCGGACCGCCCTCCACCTCGATCCCGTTCACCAGGTAGTACGGGGTGTAGCGCAGGTGCCACCGGTCCAGCTGACGGCGCAGCGGCGCCTGCGCGGTCTCGGCCTGGCTCACCAGGGCGCGGTAGACCTCGGTGGCCCGCTCGATCCGCCCGGCCGGGCCGGTCCGCCCGGTATCCACCCCGGACAGGTCGGCCTGCCGCTTCAGCATCACGAACAGCCGCTCGCCGTGCAGGCCCGGCTGGCCCGCGCCGGCGTACGCCCCGAGGGTTCCGACCAGCAGCAGGGCGGCGGCCGCGGCGGCCAGCGGGCGGGCGGGCCGGACGGCGCGCCGGCGGGCGGAGCCGGCGCCGTAGCCGACTCCCAGCAGCAGCGCGAGGCCGAGCGAGGCGGCGGCCGCGACTGCGGCCCAGAACGGCACGTCCCGGCCCTCGACCAGCACCAGCGAGATCTCCTCGGGGTCGGTGAACGCCAGCGGCCCGAGCGCCGCGAGACCGATCAGCAGGCCGACCGGCGCCGCTGCGCCCACGCCGGCGCGGCGGGCCAGCACCCAGAGCGCGGCCGCGGCGAAGCCGAGCGGCGGCAGCAGGAGCAGCTCGGCCAGTTGTGCCCCGTCCTGCCCGGTGGCCGCGGCCAGCGGCAGCAGTCCGGTCCCGGCCACCAGGCCGGCCAGCAGCACCGTGAACGCCGGACCGGCCGCGCCGGCGCTGGCCGGTTCCGCCGGGTACGCCGCGCCAGCCGGCCCCGCGGGGTATGCCGCGCCGGCCGGCGGTGGCGGGTATGCCGCGCGGGCGGAGGTGCGGAAGCCGTGCCGGCGGATCGGGGCGAGGACGGCGGTCCCGAGCCAGCCCACGGCGGCGGCCGCGGCCACCGCGAGCACCGTCTCCAGCGCGCCACCCAGCGCGCCCGCGAGCGTCCACGGCAGCAGCACCACCAGCCCTGCCGCCACCGCCAGCGCGGCCGGAGCGGTCGGCCACCCGGGGCGGAGCCGGGCCCGACGCTTCGCGCGGGGCGCGGCCGGGCCCGACGCTTCAGCCGGGGCCACGGCCGGCGCCGGGGTGCGCCGGGCGCGGCGCTCGGGGCGTACCCGGGAAAGGAGCCAGGCCAGGACGGCGGCCGCGGCGGCCAGCGCGGCCAGGTAGGTCTCGTTCAGCGGCGGCGGAACCAGCCGGCACAGCCCGAGCAGGCCGAGCGCCGCGCAGCCGCGCAGCCAGGTCCCGCCGGTGGCCCGGACCGCGGCGGACCGGGGAAGCCGGGCCAGCAGCAGCGCCGGCACCCCGGCCAGCAGGGCCGCGAGCACCGCCGGCAGCGGTCGGGCCCAGCCCGGCGTGGCCAGCCCCTCGATCAGCAGCACCTGGGCCAGCAGCCAGCCGGACGCCTGACCGGCCACCGGGACGGCCACCACCCAGAGCCCCACGAACACGGCGGCCACCACGGCCCCGGTGCCCCCCGGCGGCCGCTGCGGGTGGCCGGGAGGTGAAGGCGGCAGGGCGGACCCGGTCTGCATGAGGCGAACACTACGGGTCGCCGGCGACCCGTCCGGGACAGCGCCGGTTACCGTGGATGGGTGCGCGATCCGAGCGTTTCCCGAAATGTCGCCGGCCAGCTCTCCCCGGCCCGGCGGGCCGCCGACCTGCGCCGGTTGCGGGCCGAGCGGTTCGACGTGCTGGTCATCGGGGGTGGGGTGACCGGTGCCGGCGCGGCCCTCGACGCGGCCTCCCGCGGGCTCAAGGTGGCCCTCGTCGAGGCGCGCGACTTCGCGGCTGGCACGTCCAGCCGGTCCAGCAAGCTGATCCACGGCGGGCTTCGCTACCTCGAGCAGCTCGAGTTCCACCTGGTGCACGAGGCGCTGACCGAGCGCGGCCTGCTGGCCACCCGGCTCGCGCCCCACCTGGTCCGCCCGGTGCCGTTCCTGGTGCCGCTGCCCGCCGGTTCCGGCGCCGGCGGCATCCCCGGCCGGGCGTGGCGACGGGCCTACTACGGCCTGGGGGTGGCCGCGTACGACGCGTTCGCCGGCCTGTTCGGCCAGGGCCGCGGCATGCCGTTGCATAGGCACCTCACCCGGGAGGGGGCGCGCCGGCTGTTCCCGAGCCTGCGCCCGGACGTGACGGCCGGCGCCATCCGCTACTACGACGGCCAGGTGGACGACGCGCGGCTCGTGGTGACGCTGGCCCGGACCGCCGCCAGCCAGGGCGCGGCCGTGGTCACCAGCGCCCGCGCGGTGGGGCTGGTGCGGCAGGCCCGGGAGGTCACCGGGGTCCGGGTCCGGGACATGGAGGCGCCCGCCGGCGCCCCGGACGCGGAGTTCGAGGTACGGGCCCGCACGGTGATCGGCGCCACCGGGGTGTGGAGCGACGACATGTCCCGGATGCTCGGCGACGTGGGCCTGCGCCCCGGGATGCGGGTGCGCGCCTCCAAGGGCGTACACCTGGTGGTGCCCCGCTCGGCGATCACCGGCGAGGCCGGGCTGATCCTCCGGACGGCCAGCTCGGTGCTGTTCGTCATCCCCTGGGGCGGGCACTGGATCATCGGCACCACCGACACCGACTGGCGGCTGGACCGGGCCCACCCGGCGGCGTCGGCGCGGGACATCGACTACCTGCTCGACCAGGTCAACACCGTGCTCGACCGGCCGCTCACGGCCGCCGACATCGAGGGGGTGTACGCCGGGCTGCGGCCGCTGCTGTCCGGCGAGGCCGACTCGACGTCGAAGCTGTCCCGCGAGCACGCCGTGGTGGAGCCGATGCTCGGGCTGGTGCTGGTGGCCGGCGGCAAGTACACGACGTACCGGGTGATGGCGGCCGACGTGGTGGACCGGGCCGCCCGCCGGCTGGGCGCCGTGCGCCCGTCCCGGACCGCGGACCTGCCGCTGCTCGGGGCCGACGGGTACGCCTCGACGTGGCGGGATCGGGCCGACCTGGCCCGCCGGCACGGCGTCCCGGTGGGCGTGCTCGAACACCTGCTGGAGCGGTACGGCACCCTCGCCACGGACCTGCTCGCGCTGATCGACGCCGATCCGCTGCTGGCCTCCCCGCTGGCCGGCGCCCCGGAATACCTGGCCGCCGAGGTGACGTACGCGGCCCGGGCCGAGGGGGCGCTGCACCTGGACGACGTGCTGACCCGGCGGACCCGGATCTCCTTCGAGACCGCCCACCGCGGAACCGAGTCGGCCGAGCACGCGGCCGAGCTGATGGGCGCCGTGCTCGGCTGGGACGAGGCGGTTCGGGCCCGCGAGGTGGCGCACTACCTGGCCCGGGTGGCGGCCGAGCGGCAGTCGCAGCGGATGCCCGACGACGCCACCGCCGACGCGGCCCGGCTCGGCGCGCTCGACGTACGCGGGTTCGCGGCCGACCGCGGCGAGGAGGAGCCGTCGCAGGACGCCCTGCGCGCCTGAGTCGAGCCCGTCAGCCCGGTGTGGCCGGGGCTACAGCACCTTGCCGGGGTTGAGCAGGCCGGCCGGGTCGAGGGCGTCCTTGATGGCCCGCTGCACCCGCATCCCCACCGGCCCCGCCTCGCGGGCCAGCCAGTCGCGCTTGAGCAGGCCGACGCCGTGCTCGCCGGTGCACGTCCCGCCGAGGGACAACCCCAGCTCCATGATCGCGTCGAACGCGTGGCGGCCACGGTCGAGGCTGGCCGGGTCGGCGCGGTCCACCACGATGTTCGGGTGCATGTTGCCGTCCCCGGCGTGCCCGACCACCCCGATCGGCACCTCGTGCTCGACGGCGATCCGGTCCACCCCGTCGAGCAGGTCGGCCAGCCGGTCGCGGGGGACCGCCACGTCGTCGATGACCAGCCCGCCGTTGCCGTCCGGGTAGGTCTGCGCCGCCAGCCGTTCCATGGCCGGGTGGGCCAGCCGGCGGGCCTGGAGCAGCGCGGTCGCCTCCACCGGGTCGGTGGCGGCGAACACCTCCGTGGCGCCCGCCGCGGCGCAGAGCTTCGCGATCCGGTCCAGGTCGCCGGCCGCCCGGGCGCCGGTGTCGGCCGCCGCCAGCAGCAGCGCGCTCGCGTCCGTGCGCAGCCCCATCGGCCGGTACGCCTCGATTGCCCGCAGGTGTACCCGGTCGAGCAGTTCCAGCAGGCTCGGGGTGAGGCCCTGCCCGGAGATCTCCGCCACGGCGTCGCCGGCCGCGGCCGCGGAGTCGAAGACCGCCACCAGGGTGAGCGACTCCTCGGCGGCCGGCCGCAGCGCCACGGTGATCTCGGTGATCACCCCGAGGGTGCCCTCGGAGCCGACGAAGAGCCGGGTGAGGTCGTACCCGGCCACCCCCTTGGCGGTCTGTCGCCCGGTCCGGAGCACCTCGCCGGAGGCCAGCACCACCTCGAGGCCGAGCACGTACTCGCCGGTGACGCCGTACTTCACGCAGCACATCCCGCCGGCGTTGGTGGCCACGTTCCCGCCGATGGTGGAGGACTCCCACGAGCCGGGGTCGGGCGGGTAGCGCAGGCCGTGCCGGGACACCGCCGCGGCCAGCGTCGCGTTGACCACGCCCGGTTGCAGCACGGCGATCCGGTTCACCGGGTCGATCCGGCGGATCTCGTCCATCGAGGTCATCGACAGCACCACGGCGCCGTCCACCGCGTTGGCCGCGCCGGCCAGCCCGGTCCGCGCGCCCTGCGGCACCACCGGTACGCCGTGCCGGGCGGCCAGCCGGACCGTGGTCACCACGTCGTCGGTGTGCCGGGGGCGTACCACCACCGCCGGGGTGCCCGCCGGGCACAGGTCGGCCTCGTCCCGCCGGTGTCCGGCCAGCAGATCCGGGTCGCTGAGCACGGCGGCCGCGCCGAGCGCGGCCCGGAGATCTTCGATGAGGTCGGGCATGATTTGCACGCTAGCCCGCGCCCCGGCCCGGCGGCCATGCCGGCCCGTCCGGCCGCCCGCGCTAGCGTGGCGGCCGTGCTGTTCGTCGACCCACCGGTCTGGCCCGCCCGGGGACGGCTCTGGTCCCACCTGATCAGCGACGTGTCCTACGCCGAGCTGCACGCGTTCGCCGAGCTGCTCGGGGTGCCGCGCCGGGGGTTCGACCGGGACCACTACGACCTGCCCGCCGAGCGTTTCCAGACGGCCGTCTGGCTCGGCGCCCGGGTGGTGCCGGGCCGGGAGATCGCCGCCCGGCTGCGCTCCGCCGGCCTGCGCCGGCCGCGGCACCTTGCCGGCCCGGGCGGGCTCAGGTCGCGGCCGTGAGCGCGGCCAGCTCGCGTCGCATATTGGCCCGGGCCGGCTCGGTCCAGCGCGCGGCCAGCTCGGGCAGGCGGTAGAGCTCGGGCAGGGCGAGCAGTTCGCGCAGCACGGTGGCCCGGCCCACCCGGAAGAGCGGGTCCGGTACGTGCGCGTACTCCCGGCGTACCGCGGCGGCGTACCGGTCGTATTCGTCCGGTTGGCCGGCCAGGACGGCCAGGTCGGCGTCGCAGAGCAGGCCGCCGTTCCGGTCGCCCGGCTCGGGCCGGTGCGTCGCGGTGAGCAGCACCAGCCGCTCCACCTCCACGATCCGGGTGTCCGGCAGCCCGGCCTCGACCAGCAGCGTGCCGGCCAGCGCCGCGCTCTCCCGCTCGTTGTGCCCGGCGGCCGCGTGGCAGTCGTACACCGCGTCGTGGCACCAGGCGGCCAGCCGGACGAGGTCGGCGTCGGCGGCCGCGCCGGCGTGCTCATCCACCGTGGACAGCACCGCCCGCAGGTGTGCCTCGGTGTGGTACTGCCGGTGCGGTTCGCGCCACCGGTGCAGCAGCTCGGTGCCGACTCCGGTGACCGCGTCCCGGTCCCGGCAACCGGCGGCCAGCGCGGTGGCGGTCCAGCGGTCGATGAGGGCGGTCATGGTCCGAGTCTGCCGCATGGGCGGTTTCCGGCCGGATGATTCAGCGCGCCCGGGACGGGTAGTCCGGCCCATGCCGCAGCGGGACGAGCCGGTCAGGGTCCGGATCGCCGGCGTTGCCGTGCCCGCCGACCCGCAGGCCGCCAAGGCCGCGGCGCGGGAGCTGCGCCGCCGGGTCCGGCCGACGCTGCGGGACCGCGTGCACCGGGTCCGGTTCAATCTGGTCCTGGCGCTCCAGGCCGGGATCGCGGCGAGCCTGTCCTGGGCCATCGTGCGTTTCCTGCTGAAGAACCCCGATCCGGTCTTCGCGCCCATCTCGGCCGTCGGTACCCTCGCGGCCTCCGTGGGCCAGCGGCTCCGGCGGACGATCGAGCTGATCATCGGCGTGGCGGTCGGCATCGGCGTCGGCGACCTCTTCATCGCCGCGTTCGGGATCGGCTGGTGGCAGCTCGGCATGATCACCACGCTGGCCGTGCTGATCACCATCTTCCTGGGCGGCGGCCCGTCGGTGGTGGTCCAGGCGGCGGTCACCGCGCTGTTGCTGGTGGCGCTGCGCCCCAAGAGCCCGAACCTCGAGTTCCCGCGGGTCATCGACGCCCTCGTGGGCGGGTTCACCGCGCTCGGCGTGGGCCTGGTGCTGCTGCCGTTCAACCCGTTGCGGGTGGTCGACCGGGCCGCCCGGCCGGCCCTGGACACCCTGGCCCGGGAGCTGGACGTCACCGCCAAGGCGCTGTCCGCCGGCGACCCCGACCGCGCCCAGGCGGCGCTGGACCGGGTGCAGGAGGTCGAGCAGCACATGCAGGGCCTGCAGGAGGCCCTGGAGGGCGGCCGGGAGACCGCCACGCTGGCCCCGGTCCGCTGGCACCGCCGTGGCGCCCTGGCGCAGTACGTCGAGGGCGCGGAGTTCATCGAGCACGCCGTGGCCAACGCCGGAACGTTGATCCGGCGCAGCGTCACGGCGCTGGAGGACGACGAGCCCGTGCCGGAGGCGCTGCCGGAGGCCGTCGGCCAGCTCGCCGAGGCGGTCCGGCAACTGCTCACCGAGTTGGGCGCGGGGGCGGAGCCGGAGGCCACCCGGGAACGGTCGCTGCGTGCGGTGGGCGCGGCGGGCCGAGCGTACGCCGAGGGGGTGGGCTTCTCCGGCAGCGTGGTGGTGGCGCAGATCCGGACGACCGCCAGCGACCTGCTGCGGGCCAGCGGCATCGAGCGGACCGAGGCCAACCGGCTGGTCCGCCGGGCGGTGGAGGCGGGCCGGTCGGGCCGGCCGGACGCGGAGGCCGAGGCGGAGGCGAAGGCCCGGCCGGCCGAGCAGGGCGAGCAGGGCGAGCAGGGCGAGCAGGGCGGGCCAAAACCCGCCGCGGGGGAGCCGGCGGCGTCCGCGGCGGAGCAGCCGGCCGGCCGGCGGGGCGGCCGGTCACCGGAGGAGGAACGGCACGCCGCGGCGGCGCTGGAGGCCGCCGGGCGGGCCTCGGGGCCGGTCCACGAGCGGGCGCCGGCGGAGCACCGGGCCCGGGCACCGGGCGGCACCGGCCGGGGCGGCGCCGGGAACGGCCAGGGCGGCGCCGGGGACGGCCGGGGCACGGCCGGGGACGGCCGGGGCGGCGCCGGGGACGGTCGGAACGGCGCCGGGGACGGCCGGGGCGGCGCCGGGGACGGCCGGACGGCCGCGGCCGGGGACGGTCGGACCGGCGGCGTCGATGCGGCCGGGGACGGTCGGGCCGGCGGCGTCGATGCGGCCGGACCGACCGGCCGGCGGCAACTACGCTGACGTCATGGCCGACACCCCGCCCGGCGGAGGATTTTCTCCGCCGTCGCCACCCGCGTCATCCGGGCCGCCCGCGCCCCCGGCGGTCGCCGAGCCGCCGGCCCCAGCGGCGCCGGGCCGGTTCCCGGCCGCCGACCCCGGCGCCAGCATGGCGACCGGCGCGGATCCGGGTGCGGCCGAGCCGCGCTCGGGTGGCCGGGCGACCCGGATCCGCCGGCTGGGCTGGCGCCGGGGGCTCGTGCTGGCCGCGGTCATCCTGGTCATCGCCGGCTGCGCCGTCGCCATGCTGCTCACCCTCGGCGAGAGCCTGGGCGCCCAGGCGCTGCTGATCGGCATCGCCGCCGCGATCGTGCCGGTTCCCGTGCTGGTGGCGTGCTTCCTCTGGCTCGACCGGTACGAGCCGGAGCCGGTCAGATATCTGGTGCTCTGCTTCGGTTGGGGCGCCGCCGTGGCCACGTACGCCTCGTTGCAGGTGAACGACCTGGCGGCAAAGGCGTTCGCCTCGGCCGGGCTGCCCGAGGCGCTGGTCGCGGTGCTGGTGGCGCCGGTCATCGAGGAGACGAGCAAGGCCGCCTTCCCGATCCTGCTGCTCATCTTCCGCCGCCGCGAATGGTCGGGCATCGTCGACGGGATCGTCTACTGCGGACTCTCGGCGGTCGGCTTCGCGATGGTGGAGAACATCCTCTACCTGGGCGGACACGGGTACGCGGCCGGCGCGCAGCAGTACGGCCCGGCCACCGGCGCCCAGTACCTGTTCGCCACGTTCATCGTCCGGATCCTGTTCTCCGGGTTCGCGCACCCGCTGTTCACCTCGATGACCGGCGTCGGGCTCGGGCTGGCGGCCCGGGCGGCGGACCGCCGGGTGCGGATCCTGGCGCCGATCGCCGGCCTGCTCGTGGCGATGATGATGCACGGCACCTGGAACCTCGTCCCGTCGCTGGCCGTGGCGCTGAAGCAGAACCTGATCCTGCTCTACGGCTATCTGAGCGTGATGGTCCCGATCTTCTTCGGCATGGTGGGGCTGGCCATCTGGCTGCGCAGCTGGGAGGGCCGGCTCACCGAGCGGACCCTCACCGACTACGTCCGGTCCGGCTGGCTGACCCCGCCGGAGGTGGCGGCGCTGGGCAGCCTGGGCCGGCGACACGCGGCCCGGCAGTGGGCCAGGCGGGTGGCCGGCGAGGCCGGACGGCGCGCGATGCGCGACTACCAGTTCTCCGCCACCAAGCTCGCGCTGCTGCGCGACGGCCTGCGCCGGGGGCTGGACACCCGGCCCGCCGAGATCGCCCGCAGCACCGAGGAGGAGCGGGAGCTGCTGGTCCGGATCGCGGGGCTGCGCTCCGTCTTCGTCGGCCGCGATCCCCAGGTCCCGGCCGCCATCTGGGACGGCAGCCGCTACCACGTCACGTTCCCGGATGGCGTACGGCGCACCCTCGAGCCGCCCGACGAGCCGGTGGTGCCCATCCCGGTCGTGCTGACCCCGCCGCCGGGCCACGGCCGCCCGGGCTGGTGACCCCGCCGCGGGCCACGGCCCTCCGGGCCGGTGATCACTGGGGCGCGGGTCAGAGATAGAGGCCGGTGCCGTCGTTCTCCACCCGCTGGGCCGCCACGGCGTGCACGTCCCGCTCCCGCAGCAGCACGTACTCGCGACCGTGCAGCTCCACCTCGGAGCGGTCCTCGGGGTCGAACAGCACCCGGTCGCCCGTGACGATCGACCGGACGTGCGGGCCCACCCCCACCGCGGTCGCCCAGGCCAGCCGCCGGCCCATGGCGGCGGTGGCTGGGATGACGATGCCGGCGGTGGAGCGCCGCTCGCCCTCGGCCCCCTCGAGGCGGACCAGCACGCGGTCGTGCAGCAGCCGGATCGGCAGGCTGGAATCGGTGGTCGGGTCGGCGGTCACGACGCAGACGGTACCGCGTCCGGTCCGCGCCCCCGCCCGGGACCACCCCGGTCCCGCGGCAAGTCGCCGCTGGTCCCGGCGTCGGGCGGCCCGGAATCCGGGTGCCGGTGCGAGACCAACACGGTTGGCCCGGTACGGCTACGGTATGAGGGCCGATTCTCGTCCAGGAGGTGCGCTTGAGTCGCTTCGAGCAGGTACGGGCGCGGCTGCGCCATGCCTACGAGTCGGGGCGGGAGTCGGTCCGGTCGGCCAGCCGGGAGCGCGGCTCCGGTTCCGCTGCCGCCGCTGACTCAGACGTTCCGGGCGTCCCCGGCGTCCCGGTCGCCCCGCTCAGCCCTCCCACGCCGGAGTCGGAACCGCAGCTCACGCCGTACGCGTCGCTCGCCAACGAGGACGACGCGGAGGTGCCGCACGCGCTCCGGCTCGCGGCGGCCTGGTCCTGGCGGTTGATCGTGGTCGGCATCGTGGGCTGGGCGCTGATCCGGGTGATCGGGGCCATCCAGGTGGTGATGATCCCGCTGGCCATCGCGCTGCTGCTCTCCGCGTTGCTCGCGCCGGCCGTCGGCTGGCTGCTCCAGGCCCGCCTGCCGCGCTCGCTGGCCACCGCCATCGTGCTGATCTGCGGCATCGCGGCCGTGGTGGGCACCCTCACGGCGGTGGTGAACGAGTTCATCGCGGGTGTGCCGGAGCTCAGCGCCAAGGCGACCGACGGCGTGCGGACGATCCAGGAATGGCTCAAGACCGGCCCGCTGCACCTGTCCGACAACCAGCTGAACAAGTACATCGACCAGGGCCAGCAGTGGGTGAACGAGAACACTCAGTCGCTCACCAGCGGCGCGCTCTCCACGGCGGCCACCCTGTTCGAGGTGCTCACCGGGATGCTGCTGGTGCTCTTCGCCACGTTCTTCTTCCTGCGAGACGGCCGCAAGATCTGGCGGTTCCTGGTGCGGCTGCTGCCGGTGAACGCGCGCTGGCGGGTCGACGACGCCGGCACGGCGGCCTGGGCGACCCTGGTGGCGTACGTGCGGGCCACCGTCCTGGTGGCCTTCATCGACGCGCTGGGCATCGGCATCGCGCTGTTGATCCTCAAGATCCCGTTCGCGGTGCCGCTGATCGCCCTGGTCTTCCTGGGCGCGTTCATCCCCATCGTCGGCGCCGCGCTGTCCGGCACGGTGGCCGTGCTGGTGGCGCTGGTGGATCAGGGCTGGGTGATCGCGCTGGTCGTCCTCGGCGCGGTGATCGTGGTGCAGCAGCTGGAGGGGCACGTGCTGCAGCCGATCATCATGGGCCGCGCGGTGGCCATCCATCCGCTCGCCGTGATCGTCGGGATCGCCGCCTTCGCCGTGCTGGCCGGCATCGTTGGCGCGATCGTCGCCGTACCGCTGATCGCCGTGCTCAACACGGCGGTCCGCCGGCTCACCGCCCGGCGGGTGCCGGAGCTGCCGCCGGATGCCGTGGTGGTGACCGCGCAGACCCCCTGAGTCCACCGCCCGGCCCGCTGACCAGGTCGGCCCGCGACCGGGCGCCACCCGGGTCGCGTCCGGCCGGCGGCCGGGCGTCTCGGCCCCGCGGGCGCGGCCGCGGCCGGGCACCTCAGCCCCGCGGGCGCGGCTCCGCGGCCGGGGGCCTCGGCCCCGCGGACGCGGCCGGGCGCCTCGGCCGCGCCAGAGCGGGCGATGGCCGGGCGTCTCAGGTCTGCCGCAGCCGGTCCAGGGCGCCGCGGGCCACCTCGGGCCGCGTGGTGTACCAGAACGGCGGCAGCGATCGGCGCAGGAACGGGCCGTAGCCGCGGGCCGTCTCCAGCCGGGAGTCCAGCACGGCCACCACGCCACGGTCGGTGGTGGAGCGGATCAGCCGGCCCACCCCCTGGGCCAGCCGGATGGCCGCGATCGGCACGCTCACGGACGCGAAGCCCGAGCCGCCGGTGGCGTCCACGGCCGCCGCGCGGGCCGCGGCCAGCGGCTCGTCCGGACGGGGGAACGGAAGCCGGTCGATCACCACGAGCTGGCAGGCGTCTCCCGGTACGTCGACGCCCTGCCACAGCGAGAGCACCCCGAACAGGCAGCTGGCTCGATCCTCCCGGAACCGGCGGACCAGCAGCGGGAGCGACTCCTCGCCCTGCAGCAGGATGGGCAGGTCGGTGCGGGCCCGCAGCAGCTCCGCGGCCTGCGTCGCGGCGCGGCGTGAGGAGAACAGCCCGAGGGTGCGCCCGCCGAGGGCGCTGACCAGCGACACCAGCTCCTCTCCGGCCGCCGCGGGCAGCCCGGAGACGCTGGGCCGGGGCAGGTGCGCGGCCACGTACAGGATGCCCTGCCGGGCGTACTCGAACGGCGAACCGACGTCCAGCGACTGCCAGCCGGCGCCGGACGCGGCGCCGTCCGTGCCCGGGCCGTCGTCGGCGGGGCGCGCCGGGCCGTCCGCTCCGGCCGGCGAGCGTCGGCCCGGCCGGTCGGCGGCCGCGGCCGCGGCGGCCGCCGCGGGGGACGGCGGGGTGGCCGCCGGCGCCTCCAGGCCGAGCGCCCGGGCCACGGTGTCGAACCGGCCGCCCAGGGTGAGCGTGGCCGAGGTGGCCACCACGGTGCGCTCGTCGTACAGGTGGGTGGCCAGCGTGCCGGCCACCGACAGCGGCGCCACGACCAGCGCCCGCCGGCCGCCGCCGGCGCCCTCGGGCTTCTCCACCCAGGCCACGTCGTGCTCGTCCTCCGCCAGCAGCCGCTGCGCGGTCTTCGACAGCTCGTCGAGCACGGCCTTCGCCTGCTGCTTGCGTACCGGGTCGGGATCGTCGGCCTTGATGTCGCCGATGCCGTCGAGGGCGAGCCGGGTCGCCGAGTCGAGCAGGGTGCAGGCCTCGTGCAGCGGGCCGGGCAGGCCGGCGGTGATCCGCCCGGCGGGCGCCTCGGCCAGCGCCACGGCCAGCGCGTCGCCGGCCGCCACCATGGCCTCGGCGGTCTCCGGCTTGAGCAGCGGGCGGGCCCGCCGGGCGGCCCGGTCGATGAGCTCGGGCACCAGCTCCGCCTGGGCCGCCGAGGAGACCCGGTCGGCCAGCTCGTGCGCCTCGTCCACGATGAGCAGCTTGTGCGGCGGCACGATGTGCCGGCCGGCGAGCATGTCGACGGCCAGCAGGCTGTGGTTGGTGACCACGATGTCGGCCTCGCGGGCGCGTACCCGGGACGCCTCGGCGAAGCACTCGTCCCCGAACGGGCAGCGGGCCGCGCCCACGCACTCCCGGGCCGGCATGGAGACGGTCCGCCAGAGCTGGTCGTCCACCCCCGAGTCCAGCTCGTCCCGGTCGCCCGTACCGGTCTGCTCGGCCCACTCCCGGACCCGGTCCATCTGCTTGCCCAGCCGGCCGGCCGCGCCCAGCCACTTCGGCTGGCCGGCCCGGGGCTCGTCGAACAACGCGTCGGCCGGCTCCTCCTCGGTCGAGGCGTCCAGGCGGGCCAGGCAGAGGTAGTGGTGCCGGCCCTTGAGCACCGCGAACGTCGGCCGGCGGCCGAGCACCGGCCGGACCGCCTCGGCGAGCCGCGGCAGGTCGTGGTCGACGAGCTGCGACTGCAGCGCCAGGGTGGCCGTGGAGACCACCACCGGGCCGTCCACGGTCAGCGCCGGCGCGAGGTAGGCGAGCGACTTTCCGGTGCCGGTGCCGGCCTGGACCAGCAGGTGCTCCCGGGTGCTGATGCTGCGCGCGATGGCGTCGGCCATCTGCTGCTGACCGGGCCGGGGCGCGCCGCCGGGCACCGCGCCCACGGCCGCCGCGAGCAGCTCGGCGCCGCTCGGTCGGCCGCCGCTGCGGCGGGTGGGCGAGGGGCTGGTGTCGGTCGCGGCGGTCACCGTGCGACGGTACCCGCCCCGGCCGACAGGCCCGGTGACCGTCCGGGCGCGGCGCGCGGACCGCGCCGACGGCGCCCCGGACCGCCGGCACCGCCCCGGACCGCCGGCGACACCCCGAATCGGCGACCCCCCCCGAATCGGCGGCGCCCGGGCCGACGAGGGCCCGGCCCGCACGTGGCGGGCCGGGCCCGAGGTCACTCGGCGAAGCGGCCGGTACGCGTGCCGGCGCCGATGTCTCAGCCGGCCGGCGGGTACGGGTCGTCGCGGTAGGTCCGCTCCTCCTCGATCTTCCCGTCTCCCTTGTGCACGATCACCTGGCTGGGCTCGTGCTTGTGCGCCGTCTCCCGGCCGCCCTGGAGAGCCTCGTGCTTGGTGTCGTAGGAGTCGACGGTCTTCGAGTCCTTCTCGACCTTCCACTGGTCATTCTGGCTGTCCGGAACGACGTGGTACTGATCCCGATCCTGTGCCACCTGTGCCTCCCAAACGTCGAATGTGTCTCGTGCTTCCCCGCGCATCGACGTACCCGAGCGTCGGCGCCGGAAAACCGGGCGGCCGGCGGCGGTCAACCGTCCGTCGCCGGCGCGTCACCGGCATCGGTTAAGGTGCGGAGCATGCCGAGCGAAATGGTCCGGGTCGTTTACCGCAAGTACGACGGCGGCGCGCACCGGGACTATCCGGCCCGTCGGCTGGCCGAGGACGAGCTGGGCACCTGGCTCGGCGTCACCGTCGGCACCGCGTCCGTCTATCATGGCCGCCCGTCGGTGGAGCAGATTCCGTTCGTGCTGCTGGTCCCGCACCGGGCGTGGTGGACCGGCATGTTCAACCCGCCCCCGCGGACCAGCGAGGTCTACTGCGACATCACCAGCCCGGCCCGCTGGGAGGGCGACACCGTCCACCTCTACGACCTGGATCTGGATGTGGTGCGCCGGCGTGCCTCGGGGGTGGTCGAGCTGCGCGACGAGGACGAGTTCGCCGAGAACCGGGTCCGGTACGGCTACCCGGAGGAGCTGGTGCGGCAGGCGCGGGCGGCGGTCGACTGGCTGCTGGGCGCGCTCGGCGACGGCACCGAGCCGTTCGCGTCGGCGTACCGGAAATGGTTGGCCCTGGTGGTGTGATTGGCGGCCGCCGCGGCCGTCGGGTGAAGGCCCGGTGGTCAGGGCCGGGGTGTCCAGTCGGTGGCGTCCGGGCCGAGCGGCGGCACCCGGGTCAGCTTGTCCGGGTTGATCTGGTTGAAGCCCGCCGTGATCCGCCCGTCGCGGATGTCGAAGGCAAGCACCGACTTCCACGGCCGGCCGTCCCGGAACGTCCCCTCGAACTGCACCCCGAGCGCGCCGTTGACCAGCACCGGCTCGGTCCGGAGCCGCTTCACCTGCCGGTCGGCCAGCCGGAACAGGCCGAGGACGAACTGGGCCACCTTCGGGGCGCCGTGGATCGGCTGCCGCGCGGCCGGCACGTGCCCGCCGCCGTCGCCGATGAACACCACGTCCGGCGCCAGCACCTCGAGCAGCCGATCCAGGTCGCCCGACTCGGCGGCCGCGAGGAAGGCGGTGAGCACCCGTCGCTGCTCGGCCAGGTCGACGTCCGGCCCGGGGCGGGCGCCGGCCACCGCCCGGCGGGCCCGGGAGGCGAGCTGGCGGGCCGCCTCCGGCGTCCCACCCAGGGTGGTCGCCACGTCGGCGAACGGGACCGCGAAGATGTCGTGCAGCACGAAGGCCACCCGCTGCTCGGGCGACAGCCGGTCCAGCAGCACGAGCAGGGCGATCCCGAGCTGGTCGGTGGCCACCGCCCGATCGGCCGGGTCGGGCGCGAAGCCACCGCCGGCGGGCGGCTCGGGCACGCCCGGCAGCCGGTCGACCACCGGCTCGGGCAGCCACTGACCCGGGTACGCCTCCCGGCGCACCCGGGCGGAGCGGAGCACGTCCAGACAGATCCGGCCGATGGTCCGGGTCAGCCAGCCGCGCAGGTCCCGGATCTCGGCCCGCGCCTCGGGGCTGCCGAGGGCCTTCGCGTACCGGAGCCAGGTTTCCTGTACGGCGTCCTCGGCCTCGGCCCGGCTGCCCAGCATCCGGTAGGCCACGCCGGTCAGGTGGGATCGTTCGGCCTCGAACTCCGTGGCCAGGTCCGGCTCCGGCACCCTCGCTCCCCCCTGAAGGCCCGGCGCGGCGGTGGGCCCGCGCGGCCGGGGCGCAGAGTGAGAATTCTGCCCGACCGGGGACGGGCCGGTCGAGCCGGATGTGACCGGGCCGCGCCGAGTGGCCGATCCGGCGTACCCGGGTGATGATCCTCGGATGAAGCAGGCGGCCGACCAGATCCGTGCGCTGTTGCGCGCCCCCGCCACCGGCGACGGCCCGGTGGATCTCGCGGCGATCGACCCCCGTGGCACGCCGGGGTTGCCCGAGAAGCGGCGGGGCGCCAAGGCCAAGTCGTGGGCCCGCGAGCGGGTGACCGAGCTGGGCGGCGACCTGGCCACCCAGCAGGAGATGCTGTACGCCGGCGCCCAGGTGGATCCGCCCGCCGACCGGCGGGTGCTGCTGGTGTTGCAGGCCATGGACTGCGGCGGCAAGGACGGCACGATCCGCCGGGTGGCCGGCGCCATGAACCCGCTGGGGCTGCACATCCGGGCGTTCGGGCCGCCGACCCCGGAGGAGCTGCGGCACGACTTCCTGTGGCGGATCCGCCGCTCGCTGCCGCCGCGGGGCTACGTGGGCATCTTCAACCGGTCCCACTACGAGGATGTGCTGATCGCCCGGGTGGAGTCGCTGGTGTCCCCGCAGGTGTGGCGCGGCCGGTACGACGAGATCAACGCCTTCGAGCGCGAGCTGACCGACTCGGGCTACACCCTGGTCAAGGTGTTCCTGCACATCTCGCCGGAGGAGCAGCGGGAGCGGCTGCTCAAGCGGCTGGACAACCCCACCAAGCACTGGAAGTACAACCCGGCCGATCTTGACGCCCGGGCCCGGTGGGACGACTACCAGGCGGCGTACGCGGAGGCCATCGGCCGGTGCGCGGGCCCGGACGCGCCCTGGTACGTCGTGCCGGCGGACCGGAAGTGGTACCGCGACTGGGCGGTCGCCAATATCCTCGCCGAGACGTTCGCCGATCTTGGGTTGGGGTATCCGCCGGGCAACTTCGACGTGGCCCACGAACGGAGCCGGCTGCTTGATGCCTGATGTCCGGTTCTAGGTGAACATCAGGTGAACTGGGGATTAATCGAGGTCAACCAGGGGGAGGCCGCGTGGAGCGGCCTTTCGCCGTTCCCTAGCATTCCCCCGGCGGGCCCCCTCGTGCCGCCCATTGCCCCTGTTGTCGAGACGACGAGGTCCCTGCCGTGAAGTTCTCCTTCCGCCCGACCGAGGGCGCCTTCTACGAGCTGTTCACCAGTGCCGCGCGGAACCTGGTCCGCGGCACCGAACTGCTCCAGGAGCTGGGCCTGCCGGGCGCCGAGGTGCAGTCGGTGAGCGAGCGGCTCACCGAGGTGGAGCACGACAGCGACCAGATCACCCACCAGCTCTACCAGAAGATCAACTCGACCTTCATCACCCCGTTCGACCGGGAGGACATCTACTCGCTCGGCTCCCTGCTGGACGACGTGATGGACCACCTGGAGGCGGCCGGCAACCTGGTCTACCTGTACGGGCTGACCAGCCTGCCCGCGTTGCCCCGTGAGCTGCACGAGCTGGTCAACGTGCTGGACCAGCAGGCGAAGCTGACGGCCGAGGCCATGCCCCGGCTGCGGGCCATGAAGGACCTCGAGCCGTACTGGATCGAGTGCAACCGGCTCGAGAACGAGGGCGACCAGGCGTACCGGATGCTGCTGGTGCGGCTGTTCAGCGGCGAGTACGACGCGCTGACCGTGCTGAAGATGAAGGAGGTCGCCGACGAGCTGGAGGCGGCCTGCGACGCATTCGAGCACGTGGCCAACACGGTCGAGACAATCGCGGTCAAGGAGTCCTGAGCGCGTGGACGGCAACCTCATCGCCGTACTCGCGGTGATCATCGCCGCGATGGCGTTCGACTACACGAACGGCTTCCACGACGCCGCCAACGCGATCGCGACCAGCATCTCCACCCGGGCGCTGACCCCGCGGGTGGCGCTGGCCATGGCCGCGATCGGCAACTTCGCGGGTGCGCACCTGGGCGCCGGGGTGGCCAAGACCGTCGGCGACGGGCTGGTGAGCCTGCCGACCGGGCGGGCCAGCCTCGGCGTGGTGTTCGCCGGCGTGCTCGGCGCGATCGCGTGGAACCTGATCACGTGGTATTTCGGCCTGCCGTCGTCGTCCTCGCACGCGCTCTTCGGCGGCCTGGTCGGCTCCACGCTGCTGGCCAGCGGCGGCCACGTGAAGTGGGGCAACATCCTCGACAAGGTGATCATCCCGATGGTGCTCTCGCCGGTCGTCGGCCTGGCGCTCGGCTTCCTCGTGATGCTCGCGATCCTGTGGCTGTTCCGGAAGGGCCAGCCCGGCAAGCTCAACCGCGGCTTCCGGCACGCCCAGACCGTCTCCGCGGCCGCCATGTCGGTGGGCCACGGCATGCAGGACGCCGCCAAGACCATGGGCATCGTGGTGCTGGCGCTCTACACCGGCGGCTACCAGTCGGACAAGACGCACATCCCGCAGTGGGTGTTCTGGACCTCGGCCACCATGCTGGCGCTGGGCACCTACTCCGGCGGTTGGCGGATCATCCGGACCCTGGGCCGGAAGATCATCGACCTGGGGCCGCCGGAGGGCTTCGCGGCCGAGAGCGTGGCCAGCGCGGTGCTCTACTTCAACGCCCTGGTGCTGAAGGCGCCGATCTCGACCACGCACACGATCACCTCGGCGATCATGGGCGTCGGCGCCACCAAGCGGCTCTCGGCGGTGCGCTGGAACGTGGCCGGCAACATCGTGATCGCCTGGATCACCACCTTCCCGGCCGCCGCGGCCATCGCCTGCCTGGCCTACCTCCTGGTCCGCCCGATCTTCTGAGGCCCGCCTCACTCGTAACGCACGCCGATGAGGTCGCGAATGCCGTCGAGGAGGGTCATCACCTCACCCGTGGCCGAGTGCGGCACCAGCGGGCTCTCCACCAGCCCGGCCGCCAGGCAGCGCTGCACCTCGGCCGCCTCGTACTGGTAGCCGCCCCCGGTGAGCCCGCTCGGGATCTCCTCCGGTTCCGCGCCGCCGCGGTGCAGGACCAGCCGGTCCGGCCGGTAGAAGGGGCTCGGCAGCTCGATCCGGCCCGCCGTGCCGGTCACCGTGGCGGCCACCGGCGTGGCGCCGGTGATCCCGCAGGTGAGCGCGGCCAGCGCGCCGGAGTCGTAGCCCAGCAGCACCCCGGTGTTCTCGTCCACGCCCTCGGCCGACAGCCGCGCCCAGGCCCGCACCTGGTCGGGGACCCCGAGCAGCAGGTGCGCCAGGCTGATCGGGTAGACGCCCAGGTCCAGCAGCGCCCCGCCACCCAGCTCCGGAGCGCGCATCCGGTGCTCCGGCGGGAACGGGCCGGCCACCCCGAAGTCGGCGGTCACGCTGGTCAGCCGGCCGATCGCGCCGTCGGCCACCAGCTTCACCATCCGGAGCACGCCGGGATTGCAGCGCATCCACATGGCCTCCATGAGGAACACGCCGCGGTCCCGGGCCGTCCGCACCAGCTCCGCGCTGCTGGCCGCGTCGAGCGTCATCGGCTTCTCGCACAGCACCGCGCGGCCGGCGGTCAGGCAGATCATCGCGGCCTCGTGATGCGCCGAGTGCGGCGTGGCCACGTACACCACGTCGACGCCGTCGTCGGCGGCCAGCTCGGCCCAGGAGCCGTACGCCCGCGGGATGTCGTGCCGGTCGGCGAACGCCCGGGCGGCCTCGGCGGTGCGCGAGCCCACCGCGACGATCTCGGCGCCCGGCAGCCGTCGCAGGTCGGCGACGAAGGCGGTGGCGATGCCGCCCGTGGCCAGGATTCCCCATCGAGTCATGCCCGCACGCTACGCCCGCCCGGTGGGCCCCGCGATCTTGCAGCTGCGGGTGGCGGCTCGCGGCGGATGACCCGTTCGACGCAACCAGAAGCGCAAGATCGCGAGAGCGGTGGGCGGCGGGCTAGGCTCGCGGGATGACGATCGACGGCCGGAGCTTCCCGGTGCCGGACGCGCTGGCCGAGCACGCCCGCCGGTTCGCGGCCGAGGGCCGGCCGCCGGCGACCCCGCGGGTGGCGGCCACCGTGCTGCTGCTGCGGCCCGCGCCCGATGGCGGCTTCCAGGTGTACGTCATCCGCCGGCTGGCCGCGATGACCTTCGGCGGCGTGTACGCCTTTCCCGGCGGCGGCGTCGACCCGTCCGACTCGGGCGTGCACCTCGGCTGGTCCGGACCGGCGCCGGCCGAGTGGGGGCGCCGGCTCGGCATCGCGGCCGATCCGGCGCAGGCGGTCGTCTGCGCGGCGGCCCGGGAGGTGTTCGAGGAGGCGGGCGTGCTACTCGCCGGTCCCCGACCCGGGTCCGTGGTGGGCGACGTGAGCGGCCCGGAATGGGAGGCCGACCGGTTGGCGCTGGTGAAGCATCGGACCGGCTTCGCCGACCTGCTCCGGGAACGCGGCGTCACCTTCCGCTCCGACCTGCTGCTGCCGTGGGCGCGCTGGATCACCCCCGAGTTCGAGCCGCGCCGCTTCGACACGTACTTCTTCCTGGCCCTGCTGCCGGCGGGGCAGCGGACCCGGGACGTCAGCGGAGAGGCCGACCACACTATGTGGATCTCCCCGGCCGACGCGCTGGCCCGGGCCGCGGCCGGGGAGATCGAGATGCTGCCGCCCACCCTGGTCACCCTCGCCGAGGTGGCCGAGCACGCCGACCTCGCCGCCCTGGCCGACGCGGCCGCGCGCCGCGACGCGGCCTCGCCCATCTCCCCCCGCCTCGGCACGGCCCCCGACGGCACCCCGCGCTTCCTGCTGTAAGGAAGGGCCCCTTCTTATCGCTTTTTGTATAGGAAGGGGCCCTTCCTAACACGTAACCCGGTGGACAGCCGCCTGGGGACCGGCGAGGCTCTCCGGATGTCCGCGCAACTCTCCTGGCCGGCCGGTTACTCCGGTCGACCGGCCGGTCCCGACGACGTACCCGCCATCCACCGCCTGGTCGCCGCCGCCGAGATCGACCGGTACGGCCGGGTCGAGACCGATCCGGACGCCATCGCCGCCGACCTGCGCCGGCCCGGACTGGATCCGACGGTCGACACGCTGCTCTGCTTCGACGCAGCGGCCGAGCTGGCCGGCTGGGCCTGGGCCAACCGGCGATCCGAGGTGGACGTCCACCCGGCGCACCGGGGGAGGGGACTGGGCGCCGCGCTGCTGGACTGGACCGTGTGGCGGGCGCGAGCCAGCGGCACCGCACGGCTGGTGCAGATCGTCCCCGACGGTGACGCGGCGGCCACCGCGCTGGTGCGGTCCCGGGGCTTCGAGCCGAAGGCCACGCAGTGGCTGCTGGGCATCGACCTGACGGCGGAACCGGAGCTCCCCGAGCCGCCCGCCGGGATCGCCGTCCGGCCGTTCCGCGCCGGCGACGAGCGGGCGGTGCACCGGCTGGTCGAGGACGCCTTCGACGAGTGGCAGCAGCGGCGCCGGTCGTACGAGGAATGGGCGCTGCTGACGGTGCAGCGCGACGCCTTCGCCCCGCGGCTGTCGCCGCTCGCCTTTCACGGCGACGAGCTGGTCGGCGCGGTGTTGTCGCTGGATGATCCGGCGCTGGGGGAGGGGTACGTCGAGCGGGTGGCCGTACGCCGGGACCACCGCAACCTCGGCATCGCCCGGCTGCTGCTGCGGCACGCGTTCGCCGCGTTCCACCGGCGCGGGCAGCGCAGCTGCGCGCTGTGGACCCACTCGGAGACCGGCGCGCTGTCGCTCTATGAGCGGGTCGGCATGTCGGTCCGGCGCAGTTCCACGATCTACCAGAAGCACCTCGCCGCCGGCCGTTAGGAAGCCGGCCGTTAAGAAGGGGCCCCTCCTCTACCGAAAGCGATAAGAAGGGGCCCTTCCTTTCGGGCGGTCAGCCGAAGCGGCCGGTGATGTAGTCCTCAGTCTTCTTCTGGCTGGGGTTGCTGAAGATCTTCTGGGTGTTGTCGTACTCGATCAGCCGGCCGGGGTCGCCGGTCTTGTCGATCGAGAAGAAGGCCGTCCGGTCGGAGACCCGGGCCGCCTGCTGCATGTTGTGCGTGACGATGATGATCGTGAACTCGTCCTTGAGCCGGAACATCAGGTCCTCGATGGCCAGCGTGGAGATCGGGTCGAGCGCCGAACAGGGCTCGTCCATGAGCACGACCTGCGGCTCCACCGCGATGGTCCGGGCGATGCAGAGCCGCTGCTGCTGACCGCCGGAAAGGCCGGCGCCCGGCTTGTCCAGCCGGTCCTTGACCTCGTCCCAGAGGTTGGCCGAGCGCAGCGCCCGCTCGGCCGCGTCGGCCAGCACGGACTTCTTCCGTACGCCGTTCAGCTTCAGCCCGGCCACCACGTTGTCGAAGATCGACATGGTGGGGAACGGGTTGGGCCGCTGGAACACCATGCCGATGGTCCGGCGGACCGCGGTCACGTCGACGTCCCGGTCGTAGATGTTCTGGTCGTCGATGGTCAGCCGGCCCTCGACCCGGGCATTGGGCAGCACCTCGTGCATCCGGTTGATCGACCGGAGGAACGTGGACTTGCCGCAGCCGGACGGCCCGATCAGCGCGGTGACGCTCTTCGGCTCGACGGCGAGGTTGATGTTCTCGATGGCCTTGAACGACCCGTAGTACGCGGTGACGTTCTCGGCTTCGACTCGCTTGGCCATGGTGGACCTCTCTTGGGTGATCATCGGCTCAGCCGGTTGCGGCGGGAGAGCAGCTTCGCCGCGATCGTCAGGATCAGAACGAGACCGACCAGGGTGAGCGCCGCGGTCCAGGCGCGGGCCGGCGAGTACTTCGACGCCTCACCGGCCTGCTGGTAGACGAAGACCGACAGCGAGGCCTGGTTGTTCTCGAACGGGTTCAAGTTGATGGCCGCGCTGGCGCCCGCCACCAGCAGCACCGGGGCGGTCTCGCCAGCCGCGCGGGCGATCGCCAGCATCACGCCGGTGACGATGCCGGGCAGCGCGGTGGGCAGCACGATCCGCAGGATCGTCTTCCACTTCGGTACGCCGAGCGCGTACGCGCCCTCGCGCAGCGGCGCCGGGACGAGCCGGAGCATCTCCTCGGACGAGCGCACCACCAGCGGGAGCATCAGCACGCTCAGCGCCAGCGCGGCCCCGAAGCCGGAGAAGCCCGGCCGGCCGGTGCCGGTGAGGTGCGGCGAGACGATCAGCACCCAGAACGCCAGGATGAACAGCCCGGCCACGATCGAGGGGATGCCGGTCATCACGTCCACGAAGAACCGGATCGCGAAGGCGAACCGGCCGCGGCCGTACTCGACCAGGTAGATGGCGCAGAGCAGGCCAATCGGCACGGTGATCAGGGTGGCGATGCCGACCTGCTCCAGCGTGCCGACGATGGCGTGGTAAGCGCCGCCGTTCGGGTCGCGCGGCCCGATGTTGTTCATCGAGGTCTGGAAGAAGTTGCCGTCGAACCGGTCGAGGCCCTTGCTGAGCAGCGTCCAGACCACCGACACCAGCGGCAGCGCGGCGAGCACGAACGCGCTGTAGACCAGCGTGGTCCAGACCCGGTTGCGGGCCTTGCGCCGGCCCTCCACGGCGCTGCTGGCGGCGTACGTGCCGATCAGGTGCAGCACCAGCCCGAGGGCGATCACCAGGACGGCACCGCCGATGCCGGTGCCGTACACGACCGCGGCCGCGACGGCCAGGGCCGCCACGGCGATGCCGAGCACGGCCAGCGCCGGCAGGCTGCGGCCGCGCAGATCGGTGGACCGGCCCGGCGCGCTCACGGGCGGGGAGATCGTGGTCATGCGGCGGTCTCCGTGAACTCGCGGCGGCGGTAGATGATCGCGCGGGCGGTCATGTTGACCACCAGCGTGATGGCGAACAGCACCAGACCCGAGGCGATCAGCGCGCCCCGGCCGACGTCACCGGCCTCGCCGAACTTGACGGCGATGTTGGCGGCGATCGAGTTGCCGCCGTTCTCCAGCAGGTTGAACGAGATGTTGTAGGCAAAGCTCAGCGTCAGGGCCAGCGCGATGGTCTCGCCGAGCGCCCGGCCCAGGCCGAGCATGATGGCGCCGATCACGCCGGGCCGCCCGTACGGCAGGACCGCCGTGCGGATCATCTCCCAACGGGTGGCGCCGAGGGCCAGCGCGGCCTCCTCGTTGGCCACCGGCGTCTGCCGGAACACCTCCCGGGACAGCGAGGTGACGATCGGCAGCACCATGATGGCCAGCACCAGCGAGCCGAGCAGCACCGAGCGGCCGAACGGGCCGTCGCCGCCAAAGATCGGCAGCCAGCCGAAGTACTTGTTGAGCCAGACCGACAGGTCCGTCACCGGCTGGACGAAGTAGTCCCGGCCCCACAGCCCGTACACCACGCTCGGCACGGCGGCCAGCAGGTCGATCAGGAACCCGAGCGTCGTGCCCAGCCGGCGCGGCGCGTAGTGGGTGAGGAAGAGCGCGATGCCGAGCGCCACCGGCACGGCGACGATCAGCGCGAGCAGCGAGGAGAGCAGGCTGCCGAAGGCCAGCGCCCCGATGCCGAACTTGGGCTGGTCGGCGTTGGGGTCCCAACCGGAGTAGGTGAAGAAGTTCTCGGTGTCCGCTCGGATGGCCGGGATCGCCTTGCTGATCAGGAAGACGGCGATGGCCACGATGATGACCAGGACCAGGCCGCCGGCCGCCATCGAGAGCAGCCGGAACACGGTCTCCATGCCGAACCTGCTCCGGCGGGGAAGCGCGCCGCCGCCGCCGGCGCCGCCCCCGAACGGCGCGGGGTCCCTGCCGGTCGAGGCGAAGTCGGCCGTACGCGCCGAACCGGCGGACCGGCCGTGACCAAGGGTCACGGTCGGCCCGCCGGTGTTGGCGTCGGCCGAGCGGGGGATGTCAGGCATCTACTCGCTCGTTCCGTTCGGAAGGGATGGTCAACTGCGGGTGGTTCAGGCCAGCTTGGTGACCACGTCGGCCACCTTGGTGCGGACCGAGTCCGGCAGCGGGGCGTAGCCCAGGTCGCTCAGCGCCTGCTGGCCCTCGGTGCTGGAGGTGTAGCTGAGGAAGCCCTTGATCGCCTTGAGCTTGTCGGCCGACAGGCCCTTGGTGCAGACGATCTCGTAGGTGACCAGGACCAGCGGGTAGGCGCCGGCCTCCTTGGTGCTGTAGTCGATGGACAGCGCGAGGTCGTCACCCTGGCCGGCCACCTTGGCGCCCGCCACGGCCTTGCCGGCGTTCTCCGCGGTCAGCTCGGCGAACTCGCCGGCGCCGTTCTGGATCTTCGCCATCTTCAGCCCGGCGTTCTCGGCGTAGGACAGCTCGGTGTAGGTGATCGCGTTCTGGGTGCTCTTCACGAAGTTGGTGACGCCGTCCGAGCCCTTCTGGCCGGTGCCGCCCGGCGCCTTCCAGGTCTTGGCGTGGTCGAAGGTCCAGTCCGTCGTGGCGGTCTTGGACAGGAACTTGGTGAAGTTGTCGGTGGTGCCCGACTCGTCGTTGCGGTGCACGGTCTGGATGGCGGCCGACGGGAGCTTGGCGTCCGCGTTGTCGGCCTTGATCGCCGGGTCGTCCCACTTGGTGACCTTGCCGGCGAAGATCTTGGCGAGGGTGGCCGGCTTGAGCTGCAGGCTGTCCACGCCCTGAACGTTGTAGGCCACCGCGATCGGGCCGGTCACCATCGGCAGGTCGACGGCCTGGCCGCCGGAGCAGCGGGCGTCCGCCTTCGGCTTCTCCTCGGGCTTGAGCGCCGAGTCCGAGCCGGCGAAGTCGGCGGTGCCGGCGATGAACGCCTGGATGCCGGCGCCGGAGCCGGACGGGTCGTAGTTGATCGTCAGGCCGTTGCAGGTCTTCTGGTATGCCTTGGTCCACTCGGCCACGGCGTTCTTCTGCGCCGAGGACCCAGCGGCGTTGATCGTGCCGGTGCCGCAGTCGCTCGCGGCCGAGCCGGAGGGCGCGGCCGCGCCGCCCGAGCCGTTGTTGTCCGAGCCGCAGGCGCTGAGCGCGAGAACCGCGGTCATAGCGAGGCAGGCAATGGCGCCGTGCCGCTGGAGCTTCACCTGAGGGGTTTCCCTTCACATGGTCGGTTCCCCGGAGGGGTTTCCGGGCGCCGGTTCATGACCAGCCACGACGCAAGGTAGGAGGGCCAGGTGGACGGATCGTCGGCCGTGGGTGAACGGAGGATGAACAGGCGCGGCCGACTGGCTCACAGTTGGCTGAGGGCAGGTTGTCCGTTAGGTGAACTCGACGACAGGTATGGCCATTTTTCCGGACTTGACACCCCGGCCGCGATCGTGTCGCGACCGCTTCGTGATCCGGGCGTGACCCGGGCCCGGCCGCCGCGCCTGGGTCCTTCGGCCCTCCGGCGAGGGCCGACCGGCTAACCGTCGAGGCCCAACCGGTACGTGGCGTGCGCCGTCCATCGGCCGAAGCCGAGCCGGGCGTACAGGCGCATGGCGGCGGGGTTCGACTCGTCGACGTAGAGCATCACCCGGCGCAGGCCCCGGGACCGCAGGTGCCACAGTCCGGCCAGGGTGAGGGCGCGCCCGAGGCCCCGGCCGTGCGTGCCCGGGTCGACGCCCAGCACGTACACCTCGCCCAGCGGTTCGGTCCGGTCCACCGCCGGCGGATGCACCTTGGTCCAGTGGAAGCCCAGCAGCCGGCCGTCGTCCTCGGCCACTGCCAGCAGGAAGCCCTCCGGGTCGAACCAAGGTTCGGCCATCCGCTCCCGCAGGTCGGCCATCGCCCAGCGGCCCTGCTCCGGGTGGTCGGCGAAGGCCCGGGCGTTCACGGCCAGCCATGCGGCGTCGTCGGCCCCGGGCACGAACGGGCGCAGGGTCACCCCGTCCGGCAGGCTCGGTGCGGCGAGCTCGCCGGTGAGCGGCCGGCGCAGCTGCCAGAGCACCCGTTCCCGGGCGAACCCGAGGTCCAGGCCGAGGGCGGCGGCCGACGGGTGGTCGCCGTGCGCCCAGACGTCCAGGCTCGCTGCGGACCGGTCGGCGGCGTCCGCCCGGACCGTTCCGAGCGCCGCGGAAAGGAGCGCCCGGCCGATGCCGCGGCGCCGCTCGGCGGGGTGCACGACCAACTCGGCCACGGCGGCGTCCCGGCCGGCGGCCAGGTCGAGCTGCGCGTAGCCGGCCACCGAGCCGGTGGCCGTGCGGGCGACGAGGTGGTTGAGTGTGGCCGGGCCGCCGTGCCGCAGCCGCAGCAGGGTCTGCTCGGAGAGCGGGTCCGCGCCGTCGCTCACCCCGGCGGCCGCCGCGAGCGCGAGCACCGGCGGCAGGTCCTCCGGGCCCAGGCGCGCCGTGCGGGCCAGCCGGATGTCGTCTCCAGAAGCGGCTCGGATCATGCTGTCACCGTATCCGCCCGGGGGTTCGGGCGGCCGGGTCAGCCGGTGCCGCCGGGGTCCGGCCCGTCGCCGCCCGGCAGGCCGTCGCCGGATCGTGCCGCCGGGTCCGCGCCGATCCGGTCGGCCGCGGTCGAGCCGTCGTCGACCACCGGATCCGGCCGGACCGGGCTCTGTCGCGGCGTGGGACCGACCGTCGAGGCCGGCGTCGCCGTGGCCGACGGGCTGGCGACCGCCGCGTACGCCGCCGGTTGGTAGGTGGTGGGCAGGGCCGTGAGCTCGAACCGGTCGTTCAGCGTGGGCAGGATGGTGAGCAGGGCGTTCACGGTCTGCTGCCGGTCGCCGCCACCGTCGTGCATGAGCACCACCGAGCCCTCCACGGTGCCGCCCAGCACGGTCTGGATCACCGCGGCCGAGCCGGGCCGGGACCAGTCCCGCGGGTCCACCCCCCAGCCGAGCGAGGTCATTCCCATCTCCCGGGCCACCTCGACCTCCGGCGCGGTCCAGTTGCCGCCCGGCTGCCGGAAGTACTTGATCGGCACGCCGGGCGCGGCCGCGCTGATCGCCGCGCTGGTGCCGGCGAGGTCCGTCCGGATCGCCTCCGGAGTGCGCCGGCCCAGCGTGAGGTCGTGGCTCCACGAGTGATTGCACAACGTGTGCCCCTCGGCGGCCACGGCCCGGACCAGCTCCGGATGGGCCTGCGCGTTCTGGCCGATCATGCAGAAGGTGGCCTTGATGCCGTACGCCCGCAGCAGCGCGAGCACCTGCGGGGTCCAGGTCGGGTCCGGGCCGTCGTCGAAGGTGAGCGCGACCTGGCTGGTGCCGGTGGTCCACCGGCTGCCGGCCGCGCCGCTGCGCTGCGGCGGCAACGGCGGCCGTGGGTCGTACCGCAGGTCGGGCGCGACGGCCGGGGCCGAGGCGGAGGGTCGGGCGGCGGCCGGATGCTGCCCGGAGCTGCCGGTGCCGACCGACCGGCCGATGGCGTACACGGCGCCCAGGACCCCGACGACGATCAGGGCAACCAGGGTGATCAGCCGCAGCGCCGGAAATGACCTCATGCCTCGTGCCCCCGTGTCGCCCCGGCCGGCACGGTGGGGCCAGCGCGCTGGCTGGGCCTCCGGCCGGCCTCCGTAAGTGATCCTGGCTCAGCCTAGGACCGGGTATGGGGGTAAAAGAGGTTTTCTCGCACTTGGCCGACGAAAAACGCGAAAGTGGGAATTCGGTCGAATCAGACGGACAGCGGCTGCGGCGCCGGCTCCGTCTCCGGCAGGTTCCGGCCGGGGGGTACGACGAACTTGTAACCGACCTGGCGGACCGTCCCGATCATCGACTCGTACTCGGAGCCGAGCTTGGCCCGCAGTCGCCGGACGTGGACGTCCACCGTGCGGGTGCCGCCGAAGTAGTCGTAGCCCCAGACCTCGCGCAGCAGCTGGTCCCGGGTGAAGACCCGGCCCGGGTGCTGAGCGAGGAAGCGGAGCAGTTCGAACTCCTTGTACGTCAGGTCGAGCGGACGGCCCTTGAGCCGCGCGGCGTACGTGTCCGGGTCGATGGTCAGCTCGCCGGCCCGGACCAGGCCGGTGGTGGCCGCCGTGGCCGCGCTCATCCGGCCGATGGCCAGGCGCAGCCGCGCCTCGACCTCGGCCGGCCCGGCGCCGGCGAGGACCACGTCGTCGACCCCCCAGTCGGCGTTCACGGCGATGAGCCCGGCCTCGGTCACCACCGCGACCAGCGGCACCCCGAGGCCGGTGGCGCGCAGCATCCGGCAGGTGGCCCGGGCGTCGCCGAGGTCGGACCGGGCGTCCACCAGCACGGCGTCCGGGCTGGGCCCGGCGACCAGCGTGCGGACGTCCCGCGGCGCGGTGCGGACCGAGTGCGGCAACAGGTCGAGCGCGGGAAGCACGGTGGATGAATCACCGGGCAGCGCGGTGACCAGCAGTAAGATCTGCACTACTCACCTCCGTCCGGGCGGCCGCTCGCGGCCGCGCCGAGACCGTCACACCGCCGGCCGCAGGCCGGTGGGTCGTGGACCGTCGATCCCGGCTGCGCTGACGGGCAGGTGCCACGAGCCTAGCGGATCCGGCGGGTCCGGCCGCCGGCTCGGACCCGGATCGCCGTTCCGGAATGCGCCGGTTGACGCCTACATCGTCCGGATATTTTTCCTGCCCGAAACCGTGACCGGCGTGTTGCCCCCGCCGTCTGGCACGATCGTGGCGTGTTCCCCTCGACGCCATCCGAGGCCGGTCGCGACCGGCAACCCGGACCGGCCGGCCGCCCCGACCATGACCCTCGGGGCTACCCCACCGGGCCGGGACCGAACCCGCCCTACGGCGGCCCGCACCGTCCCCCCGGGCCGGACGAGCCCTGGTCGGACGCTCCGGAGGAGACCTGGACCGGCCCACCCGGGCAGCCCCGCGGCAACGCCGCCGCGCCGGCCGGCCGGCGCGGCGCCGGCCGGTCCGACCGGGACGGGGCGGCGGCGCACGGCCCGGCAGGCGCGCGGCATGGCGAGTCCACCACCGGCATCGGGCGGCGCGGCGATTCCACGACCGCCACCGGGCGGCGCGGCGAGTCCACCACCGGCATCGGGCGGCGCGGCGCGGAACCCGACGCCGCCGAGGGCGAGCCGGTGGTCGTGGTGCCGATCCGGCGGGCGCTCTCGGTGTCGGTGGCCGCCTTCGCCGCCCTGCTGGGCGTGGGCCTGGTGCTCGGCGCCCATACGGCCGGACCGGGGCACCGGGTGCCGTTCGCGATCGTGGTTCTCGGCGTACAGGTGCTCTATGTGCTGGCCTGGACCATGGCCATGCGGCCGCCGGCGCTGCCGCTGGTCGCGGGCGTCGGCGTGCTGGTGGCGGCCGGCGCTGACGCGGCGGCCGCGCTGCCCAAGCTGGCCGTGCTGGCGCCGCTGGGGTACGTGGCCGCGGGCGGCCTGGCGGTGGCGGTGCTGGGCCAGTTGATCCGCCGGGCTGACCGGACCAGGGTGACCGAGTCCCTCGGCGCCACCCTGCTGATCGTGGTGGGGGTGGTGGCGTTCGGAACGCTCATCGTGCTCGGCCGCAAACCGGGCGGCACCCAGGCGATCTTCGTCTGCCTCGCGGCGGCCGGGGTGGCCCTGGTGGTGGCCCGGCTCGTCGACGCGGTGCTGCCGCGTCCCCGGCTCGCCCCGCAGGTGCCCCGCGGCGCCGTCGGCGTGGTGCTCGGCGCGATGTGCGGCACGCTGGCGGCCGCCGTGATCGGCAGCTATCTGGTCAGCTTCCATCCGACCGGCTCGGCGGTGGTGGGGCTGGTGACCGCCGGCGCCGCGGTGCTGGCCGACCTCGCGGTGGGCTATGCCGAGGCGGGCCGGCAGATGGCCGGCGAGCGCCCGACCATGTGGCTGGCCCGGCACATGCAGGGTCCGCTGGGCGGCTTCGCGCTGGCGGTTCCGGTGGCCTACGCCGTCACGGTCTTCTTCCGCTGATTCAATCGAGCCTCGTTCGGGTAACGGGACTCGGACCCGATCGAGGCTTGGAGGCGACGTGGCTGGCGGCTATGCGTACGGGGAACGGCCGCGGCGGCGCGGCCGGCGGCTGCTGGTCGGCCTGCTTGTGCTGGTGATCGTGCTGGCCGGCCTGCTGGTGGTGGCCGACCGGGTGGCGGCCGGGTTCGCCGAGCGGACCATCGCCGACCGGGTTCGCCAGGAGGTCGCCAAGCAGGACGCCAGCGCCCAGGTCCAGTCGGTGTCGGTGGGTGGCTTCCCGTTCCTCACTCAGGTGCTGAAGGGGCGCTACGAGTCGATCTCGATGCGGCTGGCCGACGTGAACGGCGCGGTCCAGGGCAAGGGGGTGAGCCTGCCCCGGGTCGACATCGACGCCCGGAACGTGGACGCCCCCCTCGACACCCTGCGCTCGGGCAGCGGTGACGTGACGGCCGGCGCCGTGCACGGCACCGGAACGATCTCGTACGACAGCGTGGCCAAGCTGATCAACCGGCCCGGCGTCCAGCTCGCCGCGCAGAACGGCAAGCTCGGCATCACCGCCCCGGTCGACCTGCTGGGCCAGAAGTTCACCGTGCGCGGCACCGCCAAGCTGGCGGTGCAGAACGGTCAGGTGGCGCTCAAGTTCGACGACCTCACCGCCGACGAGCTGCCGAACATCCCGCTGGCCCAGGCGGCCCTGCGCAACTACGCCAGCCAGATCTCCATCAACATCCCGCTGCCGCAGCTGCCCTTCCAGCTCGCCGTCAAGGACGTGCAGCCGCAGCCGGACGGGCTGGCCGTGACGGCCGACGCCCGGAACGTCCCGCTGCGCTCGGTGTCCGGCTGACGCCGGCTCGCCCGCTCGCCGGCCGGCCCGTTCGCCGGCCCGCTCGCTCGCCGGCCGGCCCGCCGGTCGACCCGGTGCGGCCCCTTGGATCCGCCCGGATCGATCCGGCGGCCGTGACCTGGGTCTCGGCTCCCGGATCGTGGTCGGCTCTGGGGCTCGGGGCGGCCACGCTGGTAGGCTCCGCTTTCATGGGGACCTTCCTCACCAAGAGGCGCGCGGTCGACCTGTGCCGCGTGGCCACCTGCCTGTGTCGCACCGTCCACTGACGGCGCGGCAGCTTCCGGCCGCCTGACGCGGCCCGGCACGTGGAGTCCGTTCCCGGCTCCCCTTCCGCCCCCGGCACCGACGCCGTCGCACGAACCGTGATCCAACCGTCCTGGGTCCCGCGCGTGCCGACCGACAGATCGGGCAGTGACCCGCACGCGCTGGCTCACCACCACCCATCTGCGATCAGGGAGTGATCTGATGAGTCGCGACACCGTACTCGTCTCGGCCGACTGGGCCGAGAAGCACATCGGTGCGCCGGGGGTCGTCTTCGTCGAGGTGGACGAGGACACCTCGGCCTACGACGGCGGCCACATCGCCGGCGCGGTCAAGCTGGACTGGCGGACCGACCTGCAGGACCCGGTCCGCCGGGACTTCGTCAACAAGGCCCAGTTCGAGGCGCTGCTCTCGGAGCGGGGCATCGGCAACGACGACACCGTGATCCTGTACGGCGGCAACAACAACTGGTTCGCCGCGTACGCGTACTGGTATTTCAAGCTCTACGGCCACCGGGACGTGAAGCTGCTGGACGGCGGCCGCAAGCGGTGGGAGCTGGACGCCCGGCCGCTGGTCACCGACGCGGTGAGCCGCCCGGCCACCCGGTACGTGGCGCAGGAGCCGGACACGTCCATCCGGGCCTTCCGCGACGAGGTGGTCAACGCCATCGGCAGCCAGAACCTCGTCGACGTCCGCTCGCCGGACGAGTACGCCGGGCGGCTGCTGGCCCCGGCGCACCTGCCCCAGGAGCAGGCGCAGCGGGCCGGCCACGTGCCGACCGCGATCAGCGTCCCGTGGTCCAAGGCGGCGAACGAGGACGGCACCTTCAAGTCCGACGACGAGCTGCGCAAGCTGTACGCCGACGCGGGGCTCGACGAGGCGAAGGAGACCATCGCTTACTGCCGGATCGGCGAGCGCTCCTCGCACACCTGGTTCGTCCTGCACGAGCTGCTCGGCCAGCGTGCCGTGAAGAACTACGACGGCTCGTGGACCGAGTACGGCTCGCTGGTGGGCGTCCCGGTGGCGCTCGGCGATGAGCCCGGGGAGGCCTGAGATGACCGCTCCTGCTGCTCAGAGCGCGGCCGGTTGCGCCGCCCCCGACCAGGCCGCGCCGCTGCCGGCCAGCCTGGACCTGGAGAAGGAAACCGTCATCACCGGCGTGGTGAGCGCCGAGTCGGGCGAGGCCGTGGCCGGCGCGTACGTCCGGCTGCTCGACTCGACGGGTGAGTTCACCGCGGAGGTGGTGACCTCGCCGGCCGGTCAGTTCCGGTTCTTCGCGGCACCGGGCAGCTGGACGCTGCGGGCGCTGTCCCGGCACGGCAACGGCGACGCCACCGTGACCGCCGGCCGCGGCGTGAACGAGGTGGCCGTCACGGTCGGCTGACGGATCGGCAACGTACGCGGCGGCGCCGGCCGGGATCTTCCCGACCGGCGCCGCCGTCTATGCCGGCGCCGCCGTCCGTGCCGGCGCCGACCCCCCGGCCGTTAGGAAGGGCCCCTTGCTATACAAAAAGCGATAACAAGGGGCCCTTCCTTTCAGCCCGTCAGAGGCCGCTGGCGCGGTTGCCGCAGGGGGTGACCGGGGCGAGGACCCAGTCCAGGGTCTTGACGAATCCGGCGTCCACCTGGATCCGGGTCACCTGCGGGATCCAGCCGTCCTTGGCCGCGATCACCTCGTACCGGCCCTTGGGCACCCAGTAGACGTACCTGCCCTGGGCGTCCGTGCTGAGCGTGTATCCGGTGCCCGGCGAGCCGAGCGAGTTGACCCGGACGGTGGCGCCCTTGACCGGCACCCGGTCGCCCGCGCAGGTCTGCCCGACCACCGTGCCCTGCAGCTTGCCCCAGCTGGCCGGCGGCTGGACGTGCATGGTGACCGGCACGTCCCCGACCTGGTACGGGGTGTCGGACCGGAATCCCAGCTCGGCCGTGTAGGTGCCCGGCTGAGCCACCCCGGCCGCCGCCGTGGCGGTCAGGGTGACCGTCACGGTCCGGGACGCGCCCGGGGCCAGGGTGAAGGTCTCCGGCGACTCGGACAGCCACGGCACGTCGCCCTCGTCGACGCACCGGTCGAGCCCGGGCAGGTGCTCGGTCTCCTTCGATCCGACGAACGAGGTGGGCGAACCGCCGATCTTGTACGCCCCGCACGAGCCCGCGCCGCGATACCGGCTGAACTGCGCGTTCGGCAGGTCCTGCCAGGCGCCGGCCGCGGGGTCGTACCCGATGGTCCGGTTGGTCACCGCGGTGGATCCGCCGGTGACCCCGCCGGCCAGCACGAGCAGGCCGTTGGCGGCCGCGTACTGCGACCCCCACAGGTCGGTCGGCATGTCCGGCAGCCGCGCCCAGTCGTCACCCGCCGGGTCGTACCGGTAGGTGTCGGTGAACTCGGTGCTGCCCAACCCGCCGGCGCAGTAGACGCCGCCGGAGATGCCACCGCAGGACAGCCAGGACACCGAGTGCGGGTACGCGGCGCCGGCGCTGAACGAGGCGGTCTTCGGGTCGAACACCACCGTCGAGTCCGAGTCGGTGCATTCGGCGTCGGCGCAGCCAGCCACCAGGTAGACCTTGCCGCCGACCACCGCGCCGCCGGCCGCGGCCCGGGGCGCCGGGTTGGTCACCCCGGACAGCGTGCTCCACGAGCCCGTGGCCGGGTCGAAGACGTCCACGCTGGCCACCGGCGTGCCGTCGGCCGCCCAGCCGCCGAGCACGTACAGCCGGCCGTTCACCGCGGCGGCCGTCGGCTTCGACCGGGCCGAGGGCAGGTCCGGCAGGGTCGTCCAGGCGTCGCCATCCGGGTCATAGACGTACGCCTTGGCGGCCAGCCCGGTGTCCGAGCCGCCACCGACCGAGTACACCTTGCCGTTCAGCGTGGCCGCCGCGTTGTCGTACAGCTCGGCGGGCAGGTCGGCCACCCGTACCCAGGCGTCGTCGATCCCCGGCGAGCGCGAGGAGCTGGCCGGGTTTGCCAGCCCCGCAGTCGCGAGCGAAGACTGGCTCGGCGCGGCGGCGGCCGGGTTGCCCCTGGCGCCGTACTTCACCCCCTTCTGGGCCTTGCTGATGCCCTTCATCCGGTGCTCGGACAGCGCCGCGCCCTGGCGGCCGAGCAGGTCGAACCCGCCGGGCCGTTCCAGCACCTGCACGGTGGCCGCCGCGCTGCCGGAGTTGGTCACGGTGAGCGTCGTGCTGCGGGTGCTGCCGTACGGCTGGTACGACTCGATGCTGCCCGGCGTCACGCTGAGCCGGCCGGCCTTGAGGGCGAAATCGGCCCGCTTCACCGCGTCGGCCACCACCGTCACGGTCTTGGTGGCCGGGGCGTACGGCGACTTGGTGGCGGTGAACTTGTGCGCGCCGACCTGGCTGGAGAACAACCAGTAGAACCCGTCCGGAATGTTCGGATCCTCCGGGGTAGCCGCCGAGATGCCGCTGTCGGCGGGCGTGTCCACGCTGGACACCTTCACCCCGTTGAGCGGGCTGCCGGTGTTCTGGTCGGTGGTGAAGCCGACCACCAGGCCGCCGGTCGCCGGCGTGCAGTTGCGGTTGATGATCTGGACGTTGTCGACCTCCCACCACCAGTCCCAGTCACCGACGTAGTGGAACCGGACGAGGGCGCCGGCCGCGCCCGCCGCCGGGGTGAGCGGCACCTCCTCGACGGTCGGCCCGCGCCGGCTGGCCGTCTGATGCCATACGTTGGTCCAGGTCGCGCCGTTGTCGACCGAGACGTCGACGTCCGCCGAGTCGTCGGTGCCGACCGCCCGGAAGTCGCTGTTGAAGCGCAGCACCGGGGCGTTCGCGCCGGACAGGTCGACCGGCGGGGTGCGCAGGTCGGTGTCCTGGCTGTTGTCGATCCCCAGGGCGTCGCTGTCGACGATCGCGAAGCCGCCGGCGCCGCCGGTCAGGTTCCCCCGGCCGCCCGGGTCGTCGAACTGCCAGCCGCCGCCGGAGGTCCGGTTCACCACCGACCAGCCGGCCGGGGTGCCGGCGCCGTCGAAGGACTCCGACAGCAGCGGCGCGCTCAGGCTGGCCGAGTACCCGGGCGCCGTGCAGGACGCGTCGACCGGTACCGCGATGTTCACCGTCTTGTTCGCGGCCGCCACGGCAACGTCGGTGGTCACCGTCCGGTAGCCCGGGTACCGGACCGTGGTGGTGAGCTTGTACGTCGCGTCGCCCGGCACGGTGAACGAGAACCGGCCGTCGACCGGGTTGGTGAAGATCGGGCCACCGGGTCGGCCGGTGACCTCGATCCTGGCGTACAGCGGCCAGCCGTGCCCGGAGCCGTCGGTGACGGTGCCGGAGATCGTCACGGTCGGCGAGGCGACCAGGGCGAAGTCGCGGGTCACGGCCCCGCCCTCCGGCACCGTGACGGTGGCGGTCTGGCTGGCGTAGCCGTACGCCGTGGCCGTGACCGTGTGCTCGCCGGCCGGCAGGGTCAGGGTGTACCGGCCGTCGGCGCCGGTGGTGGCGCTCCGCCCCTCCGAGCTGACCGTGGCGCCGGCCAGCGGCGCCCCGGTGCCGGCGTTGGTGACCGTGCCGGTCACCCGGCCGACCGCGCCGCGCGGGGCCGCCGTGACCGCCTGGTACGCGTTGAGCCGGCCCTCGCCGTAGACGTTGTTGTCGTCGGCCGTGCCGCCGCAGCTGGTGTCGTTTACGTCGGTGGCGGAGTCGTCGAGCAGGGCGGCGGTGGCCGCGAGGTCACCGCGCAGGCTCGGCGCGGCCGACCAGAGCAGCGCCACCGTGCCGGACACGTGCGGCGCGGCCATCGAGGTGCCGCTGGCCCGTGCGTAGGTGTTGTTCGGCACGCTGGACCGGACGTCGGCGCCCGGCGCCGCGATGTTCGGCTTGATCCCGCCGTCGACCCGGGACGATCCGCGGCTGGAGAAGTCGGCGATCTGGTTGTTGATGTCGTACGCGCCGGCCGAGTAGGTCTCCGGGTAGTCCCCCGGGGAGCCGGCCGTGTCGCAGGCCGGGCCGGCGTTGCCGTTGGAGAAGGTCGGGAAGATGCCGGCCGCGCGCCAGGCCGCGACGGTCTGCTGGTACCACGGGTCGTTCTGGCCGCCGCCCCAGGAGTTGTTCACGATGTCCGGGTGCAGGTCGGGCCGCGGGTTCTGGCCGTTCAGGTCGGTGGGCGCGAGCACCCACTGGCCGGCCGCCAGCAGCGACGCGTCGGAGCACTGGTCGGTCTCGCAGCCCTTGGCGGCGATCCACTTCGCGCCGGGGGCGACGCCGATCTGGTTTCCGGCGCCGTCGTCGCCGACCATCGTGCCCATCGTGTGCGTACCGTGGCCCTCGTTGTCGCACGGCGCCGCGCTCGGGCAGATCCCGGCCGGGTCGTACCAGTTGTAGTTCTGGTCGAAGCTGCCGTTGCCGAGGTTGCCGCGGTACTTGCCGACCAGCGCCGGGTGGTCGTACTGCACCCCGCTGTCGATGTTGGCCACCACGACGCCCTCGCCGCGGTCGCCGTACTCGCTCCAGACCCGCGGCGCCTCGATGTTGGTGAGGCCCCACTCCACCGCCTGCGTTCCGGCCCGGGCGGCGGTCTTGCCGCCGGCGCCGACCGTCGGGCTCACCGGGTCCACCAGCTTGTACGTCCGGGCCGGCTCAAGGCGTTCCACATCGGACCGCGCGGCGATGAGGTCGACCAGGGCCTTGTCGCCGGTCACCCGCACGGCGTTGGCGATCCAGTACGCCGTGTACGGCGCCTTCCGCTCAGCCAGCAGGGAGCGCAGCCCCGCCTGGCTCCGCTGGGCGGTCCCGGTGAGCCGCTGATACACCTCGGTGGCCCGGGCGCCGGAGTCGCGCAGGCCGGCCGTCCCGCTCAGGCTGGCCCGTTCGCGCAGGTACACGGTGAAGCTGGTGCGTCCCTTGGTCGCCAGCTCGGCGAGCAGATCCTTGTTTACCGTGGCCCGGGCGCCGTCGCCCGCGGCCTGCGCCGCGGTCGACATCACCGGTTGGGCGGTCACGCCGAGCAGCACGGCGGCCAGGACGGCCACCGGCCGTCGCAGCCACGCCCCCCGGGATCGCCGTCCTGTTGGTCGGATGGACATCGTTCCTCCCCACCTGAATGACGCCGTTCGTCCGGGCTGGCCGGCGCCGGTGCCGCGGCCCCGGGATGTCCGGCGCCGCCCCGCGCGGGGATGGGGTGTCCGCCCTCCCCGCCTGGACCTGCTGTCATGCTCAATTCGGCAAGCCACGGTGATCAATGGATGGGGTCGGCCAGTATCGGGTCGAAATCGCGTCAGCCGACCGAGGACCGACCGAATGCGGCCCGATATCGGTCCTCATCGGTGTTGACGCCCGTGGATGGGTCGCGTTGGCTTGGGCTACGGACGGCCGCGGGGAGGTTCGGTGTCGAACGGACAACTGGCGTTGGTGGTGTGCGTATCGGCCGACCGGGGCCTCCGGGAGCGCCTGATGCGACGGCTGGATGATGTGGGGCCGCTGGTCCTCTGCTCGGACCTGGCCGAACTGCGGGCCATGCTCTTTCCCGCCCCCGGCGAGGTCCCACACGCACCCGCCCCCGGCGAGGTCCCGCAGGCACCCGCCCCCGGCGAGGTCCCGCACGCACCCGCCCCCGGGCCCGCCGCCGAGCCCGTCGGCAGTACCGGCGCCGACCGGCCGGGGCCACTCGGCCAGCTGACCATGGACCCCGACGGGCACCTGGTGAGCTGGCGCGGCCGCCCACTGGCGCTCAGCCGGCTCGAACGCCAGCTGCTGGCCCGGCTGGCCAGCCCGCCGGTGCGGGTGTGGACGTACGAGCGACTGTTCGCCTCGGTCTGGGGCGGCGCGTACCTGGGCGACACGGCGATCCTGCACTCGGCGGTGAAGCGACTGCGGCGCCGGCTGCGGACCGTGGACGGCGGTCCGCGGGTGCAGACGGTGCGCGGCGTGGGGTACCGGATCGCCCTCGGCGACTGATCCGCCCCCCGGGCGGCGGCGACGGCGACGTAGGGTCTCTTCCCGACCGGGCCGGGGAGCCCGGCGGTTGGGGGTGGGGCATGCCCGCGTTGTCGCGTCGACAGTGGATCCTGGCCGGGCTCGCGGCCCTCGTCGTGCTGACCGGGCTGGTGACGTGGCTGGTCTGGCCGTCCGGCGGGGAGGCGCCGCGGGAGCGGCGCTACGGCTCGTTCACGGCCTGCCTGCTGACCGACGACAAGGGCCTGGCCGGCGAGCAGGCCAGGGCCAGTTGGGCCGGCATGCAGCAGGCGTCCCTGGCCACGGCCGCCAAGGTGCAGTATCTGAGCGTGGCCGGGGCGCAGACCCCGAGCAACGCGGCCAGCTACTTCAACTCCCTCGGCGTGCAGCGGTGCGGCCTCATCGTGGCGGTCGGGCCCGGTCCCGTCGCGGCCACCGCGGCCGGTCACGGGCAGTTTCCGGGCGTGCGTTACCTGATCGTCGGCAGCTCACCCGACCCGGCCCTGCCCGCCGTGCCCGCCGCCGGTCCGGACGCCATCACCGCGGCCGTTCGGGACCGGATGACCGAGGCGGTCCATAACGCTCCTAAGTGATCTCATACTTTTGGATACCTTGTTTTCCCAGCCAACGTCCAGGAAGCTTCTCGCGTAAGTGGATCACGGGGGAGGGGCTGCCATGGGCGGTCAGCTGATGGATGCTGCGCGGATTCCGGTCCGGCGCCGGCGGGCGGGCCGGTGGGGATCGGCGGCCCGGCGCGTGGCAGCCGTGCTCGTCGCGGTGCTCGCGCTGACCGTCGCGGTCCCCCAGCCGCCAGGAGCGGGCCAGGGCGGCGCCGGCTGGCCGCTCGGCTGGCTCCGATCCGCCCTGTCGATGCGGATCTCCTGGGCCGGCGTCCCGCCGGTTCCCCACCAGCAGAGCGGCCGGTCGGTGCCCGGTCACTACGTAAAGGCCGCGCCCGGCCGGGCCAAGGGCAGTGGCGAACGCGCCAGGGGCGAGCTGGCGCGCTTCCAGCCGCACCGGCCGGCGGCCGGTGTCCGGACGACCGGCCCGGGCCGGTCCGGCTTCGACAAGCGGACCAGCAAGCGGCTGATGCCGGCGTCCACGGCGAACACCGAGGTCTACCAGAACGCCGACGGTTCGGTCACCCGGCGGGTCTTCGAGCGCCCGGTCAACTACCGCGACAGCGCCGGCGCCTGGCACGCCATGGACAGCACGCTGGTACGCGGCGCCGACGGCCGGTACCAGGTGCGGGCCAATCAGCTCGGCATCAGCTTCGCTGGCGCCGCGGCCGCCGGATCGGGTGCCGCCGGTTCGGGTGGCGCGGCCGGCGGCCCGCTGGTGACCATGCCGCTGGGCGGTGACCGGTCGCTCGGGTACGGCCTGGCCGGCGCCGCGCCGAGCCCGGCCCGGGTGGACCGGGAGACCCTCACCTACGACGACGTGTTCCGCGATGTCGACGTGACGCTGGCCGTGGCGGGCGCGGCCGTCAAGGAGACCCTGGTGCTGCGCTCCGCGCAGGCGCCCACGGAGTACACGTACCCGCTCACCCTGCGCGGCCTCACGCCGCGGATCGACGCCGACGGCGCCGCCGTCTTCACCGCGGCCGACGGCTCGGTGGCCGCCCGGATGCCGGTCGGCTATCTCGAGGATGCCAGCGTCGACAAGTCGGGCAGCGGCGCGATCTCGCACAATGTCGCGTACCGGATCGTGCCGTACGGCTCGGGCTGGGCGCTGCGGATGAGCTTCGACGCGGCCTGGCTGCGCGATCCGGCCCGGAAGTTCCCGGTGCTGCTCGACCCGTCCACCGGCACCATCGCCGACACCACCGCGGACCTCTACGTCCAGTCGGACACCACCGAGGTGGACCGGTCCGGCGAGGACAACGTTGCGCTCGGCACGTTCGACGCCACGGCCACCGGCAGGGCCCGCGCGCTGCTGCCGTTCCCGACCTTCGGCTCCACGTACGCGGGCAAGAAGCTGAGCGCCGCCGACCTGAACGTGTTCATGAGCTACCAGGGTGTCGGCGGCACCTGCGCCGCGCGGCGGTTCGACGTCTACCGGGTCACCGCCAACTGGTCCAGCAGCGTCCGGTTCGGCACCTACCCGGCGCTGTCGGCCTCGATCGGCAACGCGTCGCCGACCAGCACCGCGGCCTGCGGCAACACGGCCAAGACGCGGAACGTCGGCACCTGGGTGTCGGTGCCGTTGACCGTGAGCGAGGTCAACGAGTGGGTGACCGGCGGCGGCAACTACGGTCTCGCGTTGAAGGCCAGCGAGACCGACACGGCCGCGTGGAAGCGGTTCACCTCGGCCAACTCGACGCTCACCTGCACCCACGCCACGTACGGCTCGATCAAGTGCACCCCGTTCATCGACGTGACGTACACCGACAACGTGGCGCCGCAGGTGGACGTGCGCTACCCGGCCGACAACTACACCGTGAACAGCCTGACCCCGGAGCTGGCGGCCGGCGGCCACGACTCGGACAGCTGGCCCAACAAGGGGCTGCGATACACGTTCGTGGTCAAGAACTCGGCCGGCACGCAGGTGGCAACCTCCGGCTGGGTCGCCTCGGGCGTCTGGCGGGTGCCGGCCGGCGTCCTCGCCTGGGGGCAGACGTACAGCTACACCGTCCAGGTGAACGACTACTCGTCCAGCTCGGCCGTCAGCACGGCGTACGCGTTCAGCACGGCCGTGCCGCAGCCGGTGATCACCTCGGACCTGGCGCAGAACGGCGGCAAGGGTTACGAGCCGAGCACCGGCAACTACACCACCGCCGAGAGCGACGCCGAGGTGGCCACCGCCGGCCCGGCGCTGTCGATCACCCGGGACTACAACAGCCGGGACACCCGGGCGGACAGCGCCTTTGCCCAGGGCTGGTCGTCCATCCTGGACATGCAGGTCCGGGAGCAGCCGGACGCCGGTGGCGTGCTGCAGACCGTCGCGGTGCGCTATCCCAGCGGTGAGGAGGTCGCCTTCGGCCGGAACGCGGACGGCACGTTCGTGCCGCCGCTGGGCCGGTTCTCCGTCTTCAAGACGATGACCGGCGGCTACTCGCTGACCGACAAGGATGCCACGTCGTACGAGTTCACCCGCTCGGCCGGCAACGGGGTCTACCGGATCACCCGGATCGCCGACGCCTCGGGCCGGGCCGAGACGTTCCACTACGACGCCGACGGCCACGTCGACCAGGTCGTCTCGGGCTCCTCCGGCCGCACCCTGTCGGTCACCTGGGCCACCCCAGCCGGCGCGAGCGCTCCGCACGTGGCCACGGTGCTCACCGACCCGGTCACCCCGGGCGACAACGCCACCCGGCTCACCTGGACCTACTCCTACGACAGGGACAACCTCACCGGGGTCTGCCCGCCGGGTGACGGCACGCACTGCACGGGGTACGCGTACACCACCGCATCCCAGCACGAGGCCGTGACGCTGAACGCCGACCCGTACTCGTACTGGCGGTTGAACGAGGCGCCGGGCGCGACCAGCGCGATGAGCTCGGTGCTGTCCAACGACGGCGCCGACAACGCCACGTACACCAACGTGGCGCTCGGCGCTCCCGGTCCGCTGGCCGCCTCGGACTCCACCGCGGCCACCTTCAACGGCACCAGCTCGCTGGTGCAGCTGCGGCAGAAGGTGGTGGCCAAGGAGTCGTACCAGTCCGCGAGCCTGTGGTTCAAGACGGCCACGGCGGGCGGCGTGCTGCTCGGCTATTCCCAGGGCACGGTGACGCCGGGCGCCACCACTCCCGGCAACTACCTCCCGGCCCTCTACATCGGCCAGGACGGCAAGCTGCGCGGCGAGTTCTGGAACAACAACATCAGCAACCTGCCGACCTCGGCAAAGACGGTCAACGACGACCAGTGGCACCATGTCGTGCTCGCCGGCAACGGCGGCAACCAGACGCTCTACCTGGACGGCGCCGTGGCCGGTACGGCCACCGGCGCCATCGACATGAGCTTCGCCGGCACCCCGAACGTGTACGTCGGGGCCGGATTCCTCGGCGGGTCCTGGCCGAGCCAGCCGAACACCACCGCCACGGCGTCGTTCTTCACCGGCTCGATCGCCGACGTGTCGCTGTACAACCAGGCGCTCACCGCGAGCACCGTCACGTCCCTGTACGGCAGCGGCCGGGCGGGCACCGCCCAGCTGTCGAAGATCACCAGCGAGGCCGGCCGGGTTCAGGCCACGGTCGACTACGACCGGGTCTCCGGCCGGGTCAGCCGGGTGACCGACGAGAACGGCGGGGTCTGGAAGATCGGCGTCCCGCAGGGCATCGCCTCCAGCCAGGGGTACGTGTCGGCCGTCCTCGGCGCCCGGCCGCGGGACTACTTCCGGCTCGGCGACATCGACGCCCCGGCCGACGCCCGCAACGAGGTCATCGGCGGCTCGATGCAATACCACAACGTCGCCTTCAACACGACCCAGCCGAACACCACGAGCCCGTTCGCGGATCGCTACGGCGCCGTGTTCAACGGCACCTCGGCGTACCTGAGCGGGACCGGCGACACCGCCAGCGGCACGACGGACGGTCCCGAGTCGGTCGAGATGTGGTTCAAGGTGCCGGCCGGCACCACCAAGAGCGGCGTGCTGTACAGCTACTCCGGCACACCCGGGACCTCGAGCAACGTGCCGGCGCTCTACATCGGTTCGGACGGCATCCTGCGCGGTGGCATGGAGCAGACCGGCGCGGCCATCACGATGAACACCGGGGTGAAGGTCAACGACGGGCTCTGGCACCACGTCGTGCTCGGCAAGGACTGGATGGCGAACGTCGAGGCCATCTACCTGGACAACAAGCTGGCGGCCGCCAAGACAGGGACCTACCAGACGATTGGCGGGCCGGCGTTCGTCGGCGCCGGCTACACCTCCGGGCTGGCCGGCTCGTCCGGGACCACCAGCTACTTCACCGGCAACATCGCCGAGTTCAGCTTCTATGACAAGATGCTGACCGCGGCACAGGTCAACGCGCACTACCTGGCGTCGAAGGCGGTCGGCTCGCCGACGGCCGACACCACCGGGCCGACCCTCACCCCGGTCTCCAAGGTGAGCGTCACCGACCCGACCGACAAGGTCTCCACCCAGTACTTCGACCTGGTCAACGGCAACCGGCTGATCGCCGACACCGACGTGCTGGGCAACACCACCAGCTACGGGTACGACGTGGGCGGCTTCGCCTCGGTGGAGTACGACCCGCTGGGCCAGGTCACCGAGTCCGGCAAGGACGTGCGGGGCAACACCATCCGGTCCACCACCTGCGGCCGGCCGCACAACGACGAGCTGAGCGAGTGCGACACCACGTACTACTCGTACTGGCCGGACGCCACCACCACGCAGCTCACCCCGGACGCGCGGAACGACCAGCTCACCGACATCCGGGACCCGCGCTCGCGGAACGACAAGGACGAGCGCTACCACACGACGTTCAGCTACGACACCGCCGGCAACCGCACCAGGATGGTCTCGCCGCCGGTGGCGGACTTCCCGAACGGCCGGACCGTGTCGATGACGTACACGACGGCCAGCACGCCCGCGGTGGGCGGCGGCACCACCCCGCCGGGGCTGCCACTGACCACCACCTCGGCCGCCGGCGCCACCCAGACCACCGCGTACAACGCGGCGGGGGACACCGTCCGGATCACCGACGCGACCGGCCTGGTCACCGAGTTCGGCTACGACGGGCTGGGCCGGGCCACCTCCCGGAAGGTCACCTCCACGGCCTACCCGGCCGGCCTCACCACCTCGTACGTCTACGACAACGACGGGCAGGTCGTCGAGTCGACCGAGCCGGCCGTGACGAACCGGGTCACCGGGGCCGTACACACGCTGCGCACCGTCGACTCCTTCGACGCGGACGGCAACGTGCTGACGCGTAGCCAGACCGACACCACCGGCGGGGACGCCGCGCGGGACACCACCAACAGCTACAACGGGTACGGCCAGCTGGTCAAGGCCGTCGACCCGACCGGCGTGGTCACGCTGTACGAGTACGACGCGTACGGCAACCAGACGGCCGAGACGACCTGCGACAGCAGCCCGGCCCCGTCGACGCCCTGCCCATCCGGGGACGTCCTGCGGGTCGTGCGGGACGACTACGACCCCGAGGGTCGGCTGCTCACCACCACGGTGACCGGCCGGGACGGCACCGTCACCCGGGTGGCCTCGAACGCCTACCTGGCCAACGGCGACCTGGCGTCCGAGACCGACGCGATGAACTGGACCACGAAGTACGACTACTACAGCGACGGCAAGGTCAAGAAGGTCAGCCGGACCGATGGCGTGCAGACCCAGGTGCTCGAGGAGAACACCTACGACGAGGCCGGCAACCTGGCCACCAAGAAGGAGAACAACGGCGCCACCACCACCAGCTACCTGTACGACCCGGCGAGCCGGCTGATCTCCGCCACCGTGGCCCCGGACGGCATCGAGCGGGTCAACACCTACAGCTACGACGGCGACGACCACCTGACGGCGACCCGGACGGCCGTGGGCGCCAACCGGTCCGTGCTCTCCACGAACCGCACCGGCTACGACGCGATGGGCCGGGTCACGTCGAGCAGCGTCGGCAAGTCCGTGGCCAGCGGCCCGGCCGGCTGGTGGAAGCTGGACGAGACGAGCGTCGACGACAACGCCGGCTTCCTGGGCCTGCGGCCCGCCATCAGCTACGACTCCTCCCCGTCGCACCACGACATGGAGTTCGACGCGAGCACCACCAGCACCGCCGGCGGGGTGGCCAACTTCAACGGCGTCTACACCATGCGTTCCCAGGACCGGGTGCTGGACACCACCCAGTCGTACTCGGTCTCGGCCTGGGCCAAGGTGGCCGACCTGACCACCGGGCACACCATCGTCGGCCAGGGCGGCAACAACCACGGCGCCTTCTTCCTGCAGTACAGCATCTCGCTGAAGAAGTGGGCCTTCATCTCGCCGTCCTCGGACTCGGCGACGCCGTCGGCGTACTACTCGGCGAACTCCAGCACGGCGCTGACCGCCAACACCTGGGTGCACCTGGTGGGCGTCTTTGACGCGAGCACCAAGGGGATGGCGCTCTACGTCAACAACGTGGCCGGCACCCCGGGCACCAACCCGACGCCGTTCGCCTCGACCCAGGGCCTCACCATCGGCGGCAACAGCTACGGCAACGGTGGCGGGAACACCATGAAGGGCTCGGTCGACAACGTCCAGGTGTACCAGCGGGCGTTGACCCCGGCCGAGGTGTCCACCCTGTATGCGGCCGGCAACGGCCGGACCGCGGGCGCGCTGTGGACCAACGAGATCACCACCGTCAACACGGTCGACCAGCGCGGCCTCACCACGTCGGTGCGCGACCCGCTCGGCAACGTCACCGACTACCAGTACGACGAGGCGGGGCAGGCCGCGCAGACCACGGCGCCGGCGGTGGACACCGAGGTGTTCGGCGGCACGGTGGTCAACGCCCGGCCGGTGAGCCGGATCGGCTACAACGCCTTCGGCGAGCAGGTGGAGGCGCAGGACCCGCTGGGCAACGTGATCCAGAACCGGGTCGACGCGGCCGGCCGGCCGGTCCAGACGATCCTGCCGGACTACACCCCGCCCGGTGGCGGCGCGCCGATCATCGGCGCCACCAGCCGGACCGGGTACGACAAGCTCGGCCAGCTGACCTCCAGCACCGACCCGCGGGACAAGACCACCACCTACGAGTACGACTCGCTGGGCAACGTCACCAAGGTCACCGGTCCCACCAACAAGTCGGCCACGGCCCGCTACGACGCGGTCGGGGATCTGCTGGACTCCGTGGACGCCACCGGCGCGAAGGTCAGCGCCACCTACGACATGCTGGGCCGCAAGCTCACCAGCAGCCAGGTGGTCCGGCAGCCGACCCCGGCCACGAACACCACCGTCTACGACTACGGCACCGGCGCGTACGGGTCGGGGCCCTGGCTGCAGAAGACCACCTCGCCGGAGGGCGTCGCCACCTCGTACGGGTACAACGCGCTCGGCGAGACGATCAGCGTCAAGGACGGCGCCAACAACACCACGCTGCTGGAGCACGACGGCCTCGGCCGGGTGGTGAAGACCACCAACCCGGACCAGACCAAGGACCTGGCCTCGTTCGACCCGGCCGGCCGGCAGGTCCAGACCTCCCACCTGGACGCCTCGAACGCCCAGCTGACCAGCGAGTCGGTGAGCTACGACGACAACGGCAACCCGACGTCGACCAGGGACGCCCGGAACACCACCACGACGCTCAGCTACGACGCGCTGGGGCGGATCACCGGGGAGACGCAGCCGACCACGGCCACCACCTCGATCAAGACCTCGTTCGGCTACGACGCGGCCGGCAACCGCACCCGGTTCACCGACGGCCGCAACATCTCCTTCTGGACCACGTACAACTCGTGGAACAAGCCGGAGTCGCAGATCGAGCCGGTCACCCCGGCGTACCCGGATCTGGCCGACCGCACCTTCAGCGTGGCCTACGACGCTGCGGGCCGGCCGACGGACCAGCTCTCGCCGGGCAACGTGCGGGTGCACAACAGCTACGACGACCTGGACCGGCTGACCGGGCAGACCGGCAGCGGGGCCGAGGCGGCGACCGCCGACCGCGCCTTCGGTTACGACGACGCGGGCCGGATCACCTCGCTGTCCGTGCCGTCCGGCACCAACACCATCGCGTACGACGACCGGGGGCTGCCGCTGTCGATCAGCGGTCCGCAGGACAACGTCTCGTACGCGTACAACAAGGACGGCGAGGTCACCTCGCGCAGCGACGCGGCCGGCACCACCTCGTTCGGTTACGACACGGCCGGCCGGTTCAAGACGGTCTCGAACGCCACCACCGGGATCAACGCGGTGCTCGGCTACAACGCGATGTCGCAGATCTCCTCGGTGACCTACGGCTCCGGCAACGTGCGGACGCTCGGGTACGACGGGCTGCACCGGCTCAAGACCGACACGCTGAAGAACGCCGCGGGCACCACGACGCTCGGCTCGATCACCTACGGGTACGACAACAACGGCAACGAGACGTCGAAGGTGACCACCGGCTTCGCCGGCGCCAGCTCGAACACCTACACCTACGACCTCGCCGACCGGCTCACCTCGTGGAACAACGGCAGCACCACGGTGGGGTACGGCTACGACGACGCGGGCAACCGCACGCAGGTCGGGTCGAAGACGTTCGCGTACGACGCCCGGAACCAGCTCGCCACCGAGAGCAGCGGCAGCGTGACGTACGCGTACACCGCGCGCGGCACCCTCAAGCAGACCTCCTCGGCGGCGGGCCAGCTGAACACGGTGAGCGACGCGTTCGGCGAGGTGCTGTCGCAGCAGGCCGCGGGCGGCACGAGCAGCTACACGTACGACGCCCTGGGCCGGGCCATCCAGCCGGGCTTCCGGTACAGCGGGCTCGGCAACGACCTCGCCCAGGACTCCGGGACCACCTACACCCGGGGTCCGAACGGCGAGCTGCTGGGCGCCGGTAGTGGCACCGGGGCGGGTTCGGCGTACACCTGGACCGACCAGCACGACGACGTGGTGGGGGAGTTCTCGGCCACCGGCACGGCGCTGGGCGGGTCCACCACGTACGACCCGCTGGGGGCCGTGCTGGCCACCGCGGGCATGGTGGGCAACCTTGGCTACCAGTCGGAGTGGACCGACGGGCTGACCGGCCGGGTGAACATGCTGGCCCGCTGGTACAACCCGGCGACCGGCCAGTTCGACACCCGGGACCCGGTCGCCAACAACCCGGTGCCGGATTCCGTCAACGCCAACCGGTTCCAGTACGGCGACGACAATCCGATGACCACGACCGACCCGACTGGCAACTGGGGCCTGCCGAGCTTCAAGTCGATCGTCAACGTCGTGACGCATCCGGTGGCGGCGGTGCAGACGGTGGTGCAGACCACCTACCACGCGGCGGTCAGCACGTACCACGCCGCCGTGAACACCTACCACTACGTGGCCTCGGGCAAGGCGTGGAAGGACGTCAAGAAGGCCGCCAAGAAGGTGGGTCACAAGATCCGGAAGGCCGCCCGGGTCATCAAGGACACCACGGTCCGGTGGGCCAAGAAGAAGATCCAAAAGGTCTCCGACGCGTACAACGCGGCCAAGAAATGCCTGTCCAAGGGTGCCAGCAAGTGCGTGAAGGAGACCGCCAAGAAGGCGGTCAAGAGCGCGGTGAAGAGCGTCAAGTCGACGGTCGCCGCGATCAAGAAGGATCCGTGGAAGTTCGTGGCCACCGCGGCCGTCGGCCTCGCCGCCACCGTGGCGGTGGGCGCCCTGTGCGCCACCGGCATCGGCTGCCTCATCCTGGCCGGCGCCGTGGCCGGTGCCATGTCGGCCGGCGCGGGCTACATGGTCGACGTGGCCCGGGGCGACGAGAAGTTCTCGCTCAGCACCCTCGCCAGCACAATGATCGAGGGCGGCCTGGACGGCGCCCTGTCGGCCGGCACCAGCAAGTTCACCGGCGGCGCCACCAAGCTGCTCGGCGGTGCCGCCAGCAAGATCCCCGGGCTCGGCTCGAAGCTGCCCGGTCTCGGTAAGGGCAAGGGCCTGCCGGGCGGCGAGGAGCCCTCGGCGGCATCGGCCCGGCCGCACGAGGGACCCGGGTCAGCGGGCGGTGGTACCTGCCCGATCCCGACCCGGCCGCACAGCTTCGACCCGGCCACCCGGGTGCTGATGGCGGACGGGTCGACCAAGGCGATCAAGGACGTGGCCCTGGGCGACAAGGTCGCCACCACCGACCCGGCGACCGGCGGGAGTCGCGGCGAGCCGGTCGTGGCGTTGCACAGCAACCGGGATCGAGACCTCACGCGGGTCACGGTCCGGGATGCCTCGGCCCACCATGCCGCCACGCTGAAGACCACTCAGCACCACCCGTTCTGGGACGCCACCGACCACCGCTGGGTGGACGCGGCGAACCTCGTGGTCGGTCACCAACTGCTGGTGCACGACGACAAGCGGACCGAGGGCGACGGCACCGGCGCCGGGATGGGAGGTGGTGGCCCCGGACATCGGGTCACCGTCGTCAAGGTCGAGAGCTTCTCCGGTGCGAAGACGATGCGCGACCTCACGGTCGCCGAGGTTCACACCTACTACGTCGTGGCCGGCCACGACGCGGTCCTGGTCCACAACAACAACCTGGTCAACCTGGGCTGCGGCAGGGCGACGAGCACGGCCAACTGGGTGGACGAAGGGGGCTTCCAGAACTCCACCCCGCCCGCCCCGAGCACTCAAGGCGGCTGGTTCAGGTATCAGAGCGGCGCTGCCGGTTCGAGGTCGAACCTGGCGACGGGAAGAGCTCAAGTGCCTCAGTACAGCGCGCCGGACGGCAATGGCGGCGTCATCACCGCCAAGTTCGACTCCGCCTTTGGCGACGAAGCCATCGATCGGAAGCTCGGGCTTACCCGCTTCGGCCGGGATGAGGCCGAACGGCAAGCGGCTGTTGCCAGCCATCACGGGTTCCAGGCGGTGTATGAACTACCCTCTCAAAAGAAGGTTGACCAGGCCAATGCGCTGCTCAATGAGTGGGGCGTCACTGGAATCCAAACCCGGGTGGGGAGTTGGTGAGCCGTGGTAGCGGATCATCTGTTGAAGGCGCTCGTCGCGGTCGTGGCGGTGCTCGAGGATGCCGCCAAGGTCGGCATGGACTCCCACTCGGCGGTGAACGCGCTGGAGAACGCCGGTTTCGAGCTCGATCAGATGGACGATCGGGAACGTCAGGAATTCGACGAGGTTCTCGAACGTGTTGCCGCCTCGGCTGATCCGGCGCAACGGGAGTGGATCCGCAACCTGCCGCGCAACCTCGGCATTGATTCTTGACGGTCGGCTCGGGACGGAGGGCTCAGGGCCAGGGCCGGGGGGCGCATGCCACGATTGGCGGCGTGAGCACTGACGCGCCGCCGGCCGAGCAGCCGGGTCCGCAGGTCGGCCCGCCGCCGGGCCGTCCGCGGCGGCGGATCCTGCCGTACGTGGTGGCGGCCTGGGCGATGCTGCTGCTGGGCCTCACGTACCTCTCGGTGCGGCACGACCCGCCGACCGTGCGGGAGCAGCGTAGCCTGGCCGAGGCGGCGCCGGTGGTGGACCGGGCGATCGGCGCCCTGGCGGCCGCGGCCGGTCCGGACGCGCTGCTCGAGCTCGGCGAGCCGCGGCTGGACCGGGGCTGCCGGTTGAGCGTCGCCCGGGACGGCGCGAGCCTCTCCCGGGCCGTGACCTTCCGGACCGCGCCCGGCGACGCGGGCGGGCTGCTCGACCGGATCTCGACGGGACTGCCGGCCGCCTACCGGTCGGACACCCGGGCGGTGCCGGACGGGCCCGGGCCGCGGCTGAGGGCCGATGCGGGCGGGTTCGTCGGGATCAATGGCGGGGTCACCGCGCCGGGGGTGATCGAGCTGACCGCGGCCACCGGCTGCCGGCCCGACTCGCCCCACCCGGCGATCTCGGGCCCCGCCGTCTCGGGCCCTGCCGTCTCGGGTCCCGCCGTCTCGGGACCTGCCGGTCCCGGGCCGGTCGCCCCGGGGCCCGCCGGGTCGCCGGGATCCGGGGCGCCGGGATCCGGGGCGCCGGTACGCGGCGAACTGTCCCGGGTCTTCGCGGCGCTCGCCCTACCGGGGTCGGATCCGGCGGCGGTGACCGCGGCTGTGACCACCGTCCGCGCCGGTTGTCCCGACGGTGGCGTGGCCGAGACCGACCGGGCCACGGCGGCCGGTACCCCGCCCGGCGGCCCGGCCGTCCGGTTGCGATCGCTGACCGGCGCCGGTCCCGCGGTGGTCGACACCCCCGAGCTGTACGGCTTTCGCGACGGGCAGCTCGGCGTGCTGGTCCGGATCGTGGACGGCGAGACCCGGGTCTCCGCCACCCGCGGCTGCTGATTCGCCGACCAGCGGCCCCGGGGTGACGGCTCGTGACCCTGGCGAACCCGATATCGACCTCGGCGGCCATACCTGAGAGTCATAATCATGACTCTCAGGTATGGCGGTTCACGGAGTGGCTGCCTCGTCCGAGGAACTTCGGGGGGTTCGACCGATTCGGGCGGTGAGGCGGGCCTGCCGTACGCCGGTCAGTAGACCAGTGCCTGCGCGCCATCGGCCATGGCCTCCTCGACGAAGGTGGCCGCCCCCGCGATCCGTACCCCGGGCAGCACGTCGGCCTCGGTGATCCCCCGCCGGGCCGCGCACTGGGTGCAGGCGGTGACCCGCCCGCTGGTCAGCAGGACGTGCAGCAGCTCGGCGAGCGGGGCCGAGTGCGGCAGCTCGAACTCGGCCGCCCGGCCGGGCAGCGCGAACCAGGTGGACTCGCCGGTCAACCACAGGGACACCTCGACACCGGCGGCCACGGCCGTGGCGGCGACGGTGAAGGCCTGCGCGCAGCGCTCCGGCGCGTCCGCTCCGGCGGTGGCCTTGACGACCAGGGTGCGTGCCATTCAGCCAGCATAGGATGGGCGCGATGGTTACCGAGATCGGGTTCGTCAGCCTGCTGGTCGCGGGTTTCGGCGCGCTCGCCGGTGGCCTGGTCTATCTGGCCGTGAAGATCTCGCGGGGACGTTGGTGAGCGCGAGGAGCGAGCCGGGTCTGCGAGCCCCAGTCGCGAACGAAAGGAATCCGGTGACCAGCACGCCTTCGGACGAGAACCCGATGCAGCCGCCGTGGCTCAACGCGCCTCCGGTCGAGCCGTACCCGTTCGAGGAGACGTACAACCTCCGGGTCGGTCCGGACCTGCACCCGGCGCTGCTGGGCCTGCTGCCGTACATCGGCCGGTGGCGCGGCCGTGGCCGCGGCGGCTACCCGACCATCGAGGATTTCGACTACGCGCAGGAGGTCGAGATCACCCACGACGGCCGGCCGTTCCTGCACTATCGGTCCCGGGCCTGGCTGCTCGACTCCGAGAGCAAGCCGGTCCGCCCGCTGGGCCGCGAGGTCGGCTGGTGGCGCCCGGTGCTGGACGGCGACCGCGCCACCGACGACCTGGAGGTGCTGCTCACCAGCCCCACCGGGGTGATGGAGCTCTACCTCGGCCGGGTCACCGGCACCCAGGTGGAGGTGGCCACCGACGCGGTGCTGCGGACCGCCACGGCCAAGGAGGTCACGGCCGGCAAGCGGCTGTTCGGGATCGTCGAGGGCGCGCTTCTCTACGCGCAGGAGATGGCGGCGGTCGGCCACGGCCTGTCGCCGCACCTGTCCGCCCGGCTGCTCCGGGTGGGCGGCTGACGGCTCACGGGGTGGGCGCGGGTGCCGGGAAGCCGAGCAGCTCCCGAAGGCGTCCGGTGTGCGGGGACGCCGGCAGGCCGATCCCGTCCAGCCGCCGGATCTCGGCGAGCCCGCGCCCGGACGAGGTGAGCCACGCCCCGCCGGTCGCCCGCAGATCGCCCGGGGTGGTCATCCGCTCCTCCGCGGACCAGCCCAGCTCGCCGGCGTGCCCGAGCAGCCACCTGGCGGTCACGCCCGGCAGCACGCCGGTGGCCGCGGCCGGAACCGTGCACAGGGTGTCCCCGTCCAGCCACACCACGCTGGCGGTCGGGGTCTCCAGCACGTACCCGTCGGTGGAGACCCAGAGCACGTCGTCCACGCCGTTAGCGGTGGCCCACCGTCGGCTGGCCGCGCTCACCGCCCAGGAGAGGGTCTTGTGCCCGGCCAGCAGCCACGGCAGGTCCCGGCGGGCCGCGGCCGTCACGCCGAGCGGCAGGGTGCGTACGGTGACGCCGTCCCGGCGGGCGCGGACCGCGGCCGGTGGCACCTCGGTGACCGTGGCGATCACGGCCGGAGCGCCATCGACGGGTCCCCGGGTGCAGGTGAGCCGGGCCGTCCCCTCGACGCCCGGCGGCCAGCCGGCGCAGGCCGTGGCCAGCAGCTCCACCAGCTCTGCGACCGGGGGCAGCGGCAGCTCCAGGGCCGTGGCGCCGGCCGCCAGCCGGGCCAGGTGCTCGGCCACCAGCCACGGCTGGCCGTCCCGGACGTGCATGGTCTCGAAGAGCCCGTCACCGAGCAGCAGGCCCCGGTCGTCGGCGCGCACCACCGGCTCGCCGGCCGGCACCACGCCCCGGCCCAGCACCGCGACTACCTGAAGGCCGGACATCCGGCAGATCGTAACCGGCGAACTATGCTCGGACGGTGTCGGAAACGCACCTCGCCGAACTCCTGCGGTCCCGTGGGCTGCGGCTGACCGCCCAGCGCCAGCTGGTGCTGCGCGCGGTCCATGACCTGGGTCACGCCACCCCCGAACAGGTGCATGCGGCCGTCCGCGAGGTGGCGTCCGGGGTCAACATCACGACCATCTACCGCACCCTGGAGCTGCTGGAGCGGCTGGGTCTGGTCCGGCACACCCACCTGTCGCACGGCTCGCCGACTTACCATGCGGCCGACGACGACCAGCACGTCCACCTGGTCTGCCGATCCTGCGGCCGGGTGGGTGACATGGACCCGGAGCTGCTGCGCCCGCTGGCCGACCGGCTCTGCGCCGAGCGCGGCTTCCGGGTGGATATCGGGCACGTGGCGCTGTTCGGCGTCTGCGGCGAATGCGGGGAGCGGACATGATCGATTTACCCGGTGCGGTTGCCGTCGAGGCGATCGACGAGGACACCCGGGACCGGCCCGACCCGGAGCACGCGGCCGCCGGGGTGCGGTCGGTGGCGGCGCACTACGGCGATCCGCTGCGGGAGCAGCGGCAGGCCGCCACCGAGGTGGCGCTGGTGGACCGCTCGCACCGGGGCGTGCTGGCCGTGCCCGGCGAGGAGCGGGCCGGCTGGCTGCACACCCTCACCTCGCAGCATCTGGCCACCATCTCCGCCGGGCAGGGTTCCGAACTGCTCGTGCTGTCCCCGCACGGGCACATCGAGCAGCACGCCATGGTGGCCGAGGACGGCACGACCGTCTGGCTGGACACCGAGCCGGGGGACACCGCCGGGCTGCTGGACTATCTGCTCAAGATGCGCTTCTTCACCCGGGTGGATCCGGCCGACGTCACCGCCGACTGGGCGCTGCTCTCCCTGGTGGGCCCGCGGGCCGCCGAGGCCGCGGCCACGCTCGGCGCGTCCGGGCTGACCGAGCCGGACCTGGCCGAGGTGCCGGGTCCGAAGTTCGCCGCCGGCTCCGTGCCGCCCCGACCCACCTCCCGGTACGACGTACGCCCGCTGCCGGGCGGCGGTTGGGCCCGACGGGTCCGGCTCGGGGTGGACCTGCTGGTGCCGCGCGCGCGGATCGAGGAGGTGGCGGCCACCCTCCGCGGGTCCGGCGTGCCCGCTGCGGGGCTGTGGGCGTACGAGGCGTTGCGGGTGGCGGCCCGGATCCCGCGGGTGGGCCTGGACACCGACCACCGCAGCATCCCGGCCGAGGTCGACCTGGTGGCCCCGGCCGTGCACCTGGACAAGGGCTGCTACCGCGGTCAGGAGACGGTGGCCCGGGTGCACAACCTGGGCCGGCCGCCGCGCCGGCTGGTGCTGCTGCATCTGGACGGCTCGGCCGGTGACCACCTGCCCGAGCCCGGTACGCCGGTCACCGCGGACGGCCGCTCGGTCGGCTTCGTCGGCTCGGCGGCGCTGCACTACGAGCTGGGCCCGATCGCGCTCGCGGTGGTCAAGCGCAACGTCGCCGACGACGCCCCCCTGCTGGTCGGCGCCGTCGCCGCGGCCATCGACTGAGCGGAAGGAAGGGCCCCTTCTTATCGCTTTTTGTATAGGAAGGGGCCCTTCCTAACATCTGGCCTTGATGGTGAAGCCGGGGCGGCGGCTACGATCCGGCCATGACGACAGGGACGTTGATCACGGTGGCCCCGACCGGGGCGGAGTCGGCCAAGGCGGACGTGCCGGCGCTGCCGGTGACGCTGGACGAGTTGGTGAGCACCGCCAAGGAGTGCGAGGCGCTGGGCGCCGCCGTGATCCACGTACACATTCGGGACGGTGAGGCACGGCCGACGCTGGACCTCGGCCGGCTCCGTGACACGGTGGCGGCGCTGCGCGAGAGCACGGACCTGGTGGTGCAGCTCTCCAGCGGCGGCGCGGTCACCGACCCGGAGGCCGCCCGGCTGGCCGTGCTGGACGCGGGGCCGGAGATGGCCTCCTGCACGATGGGCACGGTCAACTTCGGCGACGACGTGTTCCTCAACCGCTGGGAGTTCGTCGTCGGCCTGCACACCCGGATGCAGGAGCGCGGTGTGGTCCCCGAGTACGAGATCTTCGACCTTGGTCACCTGACCGCGCTGCAGCGCCTGCTCGGCAAGTACGGCCTGCCGGCCGGCGGGCACGTGCACGTGGACTTCGTGATGGGCGTGCCGGGCGGCATGCCGGCCACCGCGGAGGCGCTGGTGGCGTGCCGCCAGGCGGTGCGGGACCTGCCCGATGGGACGACCTTCTCGGCCACCGGCATCGGTCGGGGCACGATCCCGGTGATCCTTGCCTCGCTGTCCGCGGGCGGTCACCTGCGGGTCGGCATGGAGGACACCGTCACGTACGCCAAGGGCCGGCCGGTCGAGTCGAACATGCAGCTGGTGGCCCGCGCGGTGGCCTTCGCCCAGCTCGCCCAGCGGCCGCCGGTGACCCCGGCCGAGGCCCGTACGCTGCTGGGCATCCCGGCCCGGAGCTGACGCCAGGGCTGGGCATCCCGGCCCGGAGCTGACGCCAGGGCTGGGATCCCGGTCCGGAGCTGACGCCAGGGCTGGAAATCCCGGGCCGGGACCGACGCCCGGGCGCCGGTGGGTAAGGTTCCGAACCGTGCGCAAGACTTACCAGGGCGGGGTCCCGCTCGTCGAGGTCGTCCGGTCCGGGTTCGTGGAAGGCGTCCACCGCGGTTCCGTGGTGGTGCTCGACGCCGCCGGCTCGGTGCTGACCGCGGCGGGGGACGCCAGCTCGCCGATCTTCCCCCGATCGTGCAACAAGCCGATGCAGGCGGCCGGCATGCTCGCGGCCGGCCTGTCGCTGCCCGACCCCGCCGACCTGGCGCTGGTCGCGGCGAGCCATCACGGCGAGCCGTTCCACGTCGAGCGGGTCCGCGCGCTGCTGGCGGGGGCGGGCCTGCCGGAGTCGGCGCTGCGCTGCCCGCCCGATCTGCCGCTGTCCGAGTCGGCCCGCGCGGACGTGTTGCGGGCCGGCGGCGGGCCGGAGCGGGTGCTGATGAACTGCTCCGGCAAGCACACCGGAATGCTGCTCACCTGCCTCGCGAACGGCTGGCCCGTCGACGGGTACTGGCGGCCCGAGCACCCGCTGCAGCAGCGGCTGCGGGCCGCGGTCGAGGAGTTCGCCGCCGAGAGCGCGGCCGCGGTGGGCGTGGACGGCTGCGGCGCGCCCGTGCTGGCCGTCTCGCTGACCGGGCTCGCCGGCGCCTTCCTGCGGCTCGTGCAGGCCGAACCGGGCACTCCCGGCAGGGTCGTCGTGGACGCCATGCGGGCGCACCCCGAGCGGGTGGCCGGGACGGTGGCCGAGGACACCCGGCTGATGACCGGAATGCCCGGCCTGCTCTCCAAGGCCGGCGCCGAGGCCGTGCAGGCCGTCGCGGTGCCCGGGGTCGGCGCGGTGGCGCTGAAGATCGACGACGGCGGCATGCGGGCCCGGATGCCGGTGCTGGCCTCGGCGCTGGCCCGGCTCGGACTGACCGCCCCGGTCCTCGACGAGTTGGCAGCCGCTCCGCTGTACGGCGGCGGCGAACCGGTGGGCGCCCTGCACGCGCTCTGGTGAGCCGGTCCGGCCCGCGTCGCGCTGGTGAGCGGGTCCCGGCCGGTCAATGCCGTTGCTGGGTCGGCACGCCGGCTGGCAGGGTGCCGGCCATGACGCAGCCGGCCGAACCCTTCATCGAGCACTGGGCCGAGGCGCCGGCGGCGCCGGAAGCCGCGGTGGCGGCGCTGCACGGCGTCGAGGTGGCCTGCCGGCGGCTGGCGGTGCCGGACGAGCCGGTCCGTACCGTCGCCGACGCGCTGGGCTGGTTCCGGCATCCCCCGACCGACGAGCACCGCGAGTTCTGGCTGGCGCACACCGGCGACGGCGCCGTCGCGGCCGCGGCCTGGCTCTCGGTATGGCAGTCGACGACCGGGCACGCCGAGGTCCTGGTGCGACCCGAATCTCGCGGTCACGGGCTGGGGTCGGCGCTGTTGGACCGGGTACGGACCGCGGCGGCCGTGGCAGGCGCGCGGACGGTGTTCGGCCGGTCGGCCGATGAGCACGACCGGAACTGGCTGGTCCGGCGCGGCTGGCGGGCGGGCCACACGGACGTACGACAGGTGCTGGAACTGACCGCGAGCCGGTTTCCGGCCGCGGATCCGGCCCGCGGCGCGGTGCCGTCCGCCCTAACCGACGAGGTACGGGTGGCGCACTGGACCGGTCGGGCGCCGGAGCATCTGCTGGCGTCCTACGCGATGGCGCGGGAGGCGATCAACGACGCGCCGGGGGATCCCGCCGAGTACGAGAGCTGGTCGCCGGAGCGGGTTCGCGACCTCGAGCGGTCCATCGCGGCACGGGGCCGGGAGATGTACGTCAGCGTGTTGCTGGCCGGCGACACCGGGGCCGGCTTCACCGTGGCCGGCGACACCGGGGCCGGCTTCACCGTGGCCGGCTTCACCGAACTGCGGGTGTCCGCCGAGCCGGGATCGGTCGTGTCGACCGAGGAGACCGCGGTACTGCGGGCGTACCGGGGTCGGGGGCTCGCCGTCCGGCTCAAGGCGGAGTCGCTGGTGCGGCTCCGGTCGTGCCGGCCGGATGTGCGGCGGGTGGCTACGACGAACGAGGCGGGCAACGCGCCGATGCTGGCGGTGAACCGCCGGCTCGGGTTCGTCCCGGTGGCCCGCTGGACCCGGCTCCGCCTGCCGCTCGTCGCGTGATCCGCCGGCGGGCCGGATGCGCTGCCGTCGGCGGATTCCAGGCCGAGTGACATCGCTAACTCCAGCAAGCGTTTGCTTGCAGGAGCTAGCAAGGATGGCTAGCGTGGGGTCATGGCCACACCGAAGGACCTGCCCCGGGACATCGGGGGGTTCATCCGCGATCTGCGGCGCAACGCCCAGATTTCGCTGCGGCAGCTCGCCGAGCAGACCGGGGTCAGCAACCCCTACCTGAGCCAGATCGAGCGGGGGCTGCGCAAGCCGAGCGCCGAGGTGCTGCAGCAGATCGCCAGCGCGCTGCGGGTCTCGACCCCCGCCATGTACCTGCGGGCCGGCCTGCTCGACGACAAGGAGGGGCAGGGCGTGCTCGCGGCCATCGCGACCGATCCCGACCTCACCATGGCGCAGAAGCAGTCGCTGAGCCAGATCTACGAGACGTTCCGCCGGGAGAACGCCCGGGTCGCCGCCGCCACGGCACCGGCCGAGCCGGCCGGTCCCGCGACGCCGACCGGACCGACAGCGGCCGAGCCCGGCTCGCCGGCCGAGCCCGCAACGCCGGCCGGTTCCGCAACGCCGGCCGGTCCCGCAACGCCGGCCGGGGCCGCGACGCCGGCCGAGCCGACCGAAGACCTGCTCGACTCGGTCGCGGTGACCGAGGCCGGCGCGGCGCCGCCCCCGGCCGCGAGCGACCTGGCAGAGAACGCCCCGGAGGCAGGCGCACCGACCGGTAACGGCCCGGCCGGGGGCGCCCGCCGATCGACCGCCCGAAAGGCGACCCGGAAGTCGGGAGCGCCCAGCAGCACGGCCGCCCGAGCGGCCGACGAGGAGGAATTGTGAACAAGCCCAGGACCAGCCGCATCCCCGCCCCGCTGTACGCCGCCGCCGGCGCCGGCGACCTCGCGTACGAGTCGCTGCGCCGCCTGCCGACGGTGCTCGGCGGGCTGACCGGCCGGGCCACCAGCACCGGCTCCGAGCTGCGGGAGCGGGCCGTCGCCTCGTTCCGCACGGTGAACCAGACCGCCACGGGCACCGCCGAGACGCTGCGCGGCCGTGCCGCCGAGACGCTGCGCGGCCGTGCCGCCGAGACGCTGCGCGGCCGCGCCGGCGACCTCGACGTGGACAAGGTACGGGAGCTGGCCATCCGCAACGCCGCGGTGGTGCTCACCAACGCGCAGGCCGCCCAGGAGCGCGCCCTGAGCGCGTACACCGCGCTGGTGACCCGCGGCGAGCGGCTGATCGGCTCCGGCGTGGTGCAGGCCGCCGACACGGTCAACGCCGACCTTGCCGCCACCGAGGTGGCCGAGGTGGGCGCCACGCCGGCGACCGTCGCCGAGGCCATCGGGGCGGACGACCACACCGCCACCGGCCCGGCCGCCGCCACCGGCCCGGCCGCGTCCGCCACCGCCGACGCCCGGCCGGTCAAGCGGACCCGCGCCAGCAAGGCCACCGCGGAGAAGGCAGGCGAGGCCAAGGCCGCCAAGCGCACCCGCCCGACCGCCGAGTAGCCCAGCGGCGCCGACTCCCGACGGCCCCGGGCCCGTGCCTATCGGTACGGACCTGGGGCCGTCGACATAAGCTTGCCGGCATGGCCTCAGCCGCGCCGATCTTCTATACCGATGTCGTGAGCATCATCAACCTGGTGCTCCTGGTCTTCGCGCTCGTCGTCGAGGCCGTCGCCTTCGTGCACTGCCTCACCCAGCGCTCCGACGCGTTCCCCGCGATCGGCACCCTGCCCAAGGCGGGCTGGCTGGTCATCCTGGGCCTGTCCCTGGTGCTCACGCTGCTCTTCTTCGGACCGATCAGCATCTTCGGTCTGATCGGCATCGCGGCCGCGCTGATCTACCTGCTGGACGTCCGGGTGGGGTTGCGCGACATCACCGACGGCAAGGGCTTCTGGTGAGGGATTTCCGCTGGCCGCCACCGCCCGACGGCGGACCACGGACGTACGGTCCGGGTCCCACGGCCCCGCGCACCGGGCGGCCGACGATCCCCGAACCCCCGACCGAGCTGGTGGCCACCCCGCACGGGGTACGCCTGGAGCGGTTGGTCACCGGCGCCGGTGAGCCGGTCACCATCTTCGCGCACGGCCTCGGCCAGGGCATCGCCACGACCCGGCCGCTGGGCAGCGCCGTCGACGGCACCAAGGTCTTCTTTCAGTTCCGCGGCCACGGTCGGTCGGAAGCGCCGGCCGGCCCATGGAGCTACCAGGATCTCGCCCGGGACCTGCGGGCCATGGCCGACCTGGGCCAGGCCAACCGGGCGGTGGGGGTGAGCCTCGGCGCCGGGGCGCTGTGCCGGCTGCTGGTGGAGAGCCCGCGCCGGTTCGAGAAGGTGGTGCTGTTCCTTCCCGCCGTGCTGGACCGGCCCCGCCCGACGGCCGCCCGGGAACGGCTCACCGACCTGCTGGACGCCGTGGACGAGGGGGACGCCGCCGCGATCGCCGAGGCCGTGGCGTACGAGATCCCGGCCGCGCTGCGGAACACCCCGGCCGGTTGGGCGTACCTGCGGCAGCGGGTCGACCAGCTGACCCGGGACGGCCTGGCGCCGGCGCTGGCCAGCCTGCCCGACCAGGTGGCGGTGCGCACGGCGGCCGCGCTGGCCGAGGTGACCGCGCCGGTCCTGGTGATCGGCTGCCAGGGCGATCCGCTGCACCCCGCGGAGGTGGCCGAGCAGGTCGCGGCCGCGCTGCCCGCGGCCACCCTGCACGTGTACGACCGGCCGGGCGTGCTCTGGACGCACCGCGCCGACGTGCGGGACCGCATCTCGGCATTCCTCAACGCGTAGGCTCCCCGGGCATGGGCGTCACGCGACATGGCCACACCCACCGGCTCGACCTGGCCGACCCCACCCTGCGGGAGTGGGAGTGCACGGTGCTGTCCAGCGACCCGGAGCAGGGCATCGTGCTGGACCGGTCGGCGTTCTATCCGGGCGGCGGCGGGCAGCCGCCCGATCACGGCGTGCTGCTGTGGCAGGGCGTGCAGACCCGGATCGTGGGCACCCGCAAGGGTGACGAGCTCTACCTCATCCCGGCCGAGGGTGATCCGCTGCCGCCGGCCGGCACGGCGGTGACCGGCGCGGTCGAGGACGACCGGCGGACCATGCTGATGCGTACCCACTCGGGGTTGCACGTGCTGTGCGGCGTGGTGTTCCGGGACTTCGGCGCCCTGGTGACGGGGAACTCGATGGAACCCGGCGAGGCAAGGATGGACTTCAACCTCCCCGAGGTGCCGCCCGACTTCAAGGTCCGGATCGAGGAGTTGGTAAACGCCGAGGTGGCGGCCGACCGCTCGGTGGCGGTCCGGGTGCTGCCCCGGACGGAGGCGCTGGCGCTGCCGGACATCATCCGCACCCAGTCCAACCTGATCCCGCCGGACGAGCAGGAGGTGCGGATCGTCGACATCGTCGGCCTGGACGTGCAGGCCGACGGCGGCACGCACGTCGCGTCGACGGCGCAGATCGGCAAGGTCCGGGTGGTCAAGGTGGAGAGCAAGGGCCGGGCCAACCGCCGGGTACGCGTCCGCCTCGCCGACTGACTCCGCCCCGGTGAGTCAGCGGTGCCGGACCCAGATGTTGGGTTCGTGGTAGACGCCGGTGTCGGCGCCCCGGTCGATCCGCAGCGTGCTCAACCCGTCCGGGATGACATAGTCGCCCGAGCCGGGCAGCGCCAGGCCGGTCCACTCCTCCCACTCGGCGACGGTGCCGGTCATCGTCTGGCTCCTGGGCGCCACTGAAAGCATCGTGCCGCCGATCCGGAGATGGGTGCGCAGCCACGGGTCGAACGGCTCGCCGTCCGGCCGGCGCCACGACGCGTACGCCTCGATGGTGGTGATCGGATACCGGGCCTTCGCGGTCGGACGGACCGGTGCGATCACCCGGCCGAGGCCGCGTTCGACGGCATGGTCCCGCAGCGCCGCGACCAGTCGGCCGGCCCAGCCGCGGCCCTGCTCATCGCTTCGGACCATGCCGCCCATCACCACGAAGGTGTCGGGCCGCTCGCCGGCCTCGTGGCCGAGCACGGACCGAGCCAGCGCGTCGGTGTACCCGGACGGCAGGTCATCGACGGCGCCGCTCCAGCGCAGCGGCACGCCCCAGCCGGCCGCGACGATCCGCTCGGCGTCGTTCAGCAGGAAGAAGTCCAGGTCGGAGAAGTACTCGGCGCGCCGTTGCAGGTACGGCTTCACGCCCTGGTCCTGGCCGATGAACTCCGGCCAGTGCTCGGTGAACAGCTTCCCGAAGACCTCGGCGGCGTCGTTTCGGGAGGCCACGGTCACGAGTCGAGGTGGAGACGGCAAGGAAGGGCCCCCTGTTATCGCCTTTGGTTGCACAGGGGACCCTTCCTAACACATCCGGGCTCAGGCGGTGGGCCAGACCAGGTCGATGCGTTCCATCTCGACCGGGTAGCCGGCCCGGGCGAACGCGGCGGCCATCGGATGGTTGGTCTGGTCGGTGGCCGCCACGATCCGGTCGGCGCCCGTCGCCACCAACCGGTGCGTGGCCTCCACCAGCAGCTCGTACGCGTAGCCGTGCCCGCGCTGCTCGGGCAGCACGCCCACGAACGCCACGATCGGGTCGGCATGGTTGGCGGCCGGCACGGTGATTCCGACCAGCTCACCCGCCGGCGTGTACGCGAGCAGCCACCAGTCGCGGGGACTCGGCAGCCAGGCGAGCAGGTCGAAGTCCTCCTTGGCGGCGGCCTCGATGCCCGCTTCCGCCGCCACCCGCCGGGAGTGCGCGTCGAGGCTGCCCTCGGTGATCCGGCGCAGCACGTCGAGGATCACCCCGTCGTCCGGCTCGGGCCGGAACTCCAGCCGGCCCGGCCGGCCCGGCACCCCGCACTCCGGCGTCCAGCGGTACCGGTACCGCTCGACCAGCACCGACATGCCGGCCGCGGTGGCCGCGTCCAGCCGGGCCTGGCCGGCGGCCCGCAGGGCGGGCACGTCCCGCCACCCGGGCGGCACCCGCAGCTCGTGTTCGGTCCGGAACGGCGCGGTGCGCAGCAGTTCGATCGCGGCGTCCCGGTTGGTAAGGTCGAAGTGGTCCAGCGCCAGCGGCTGCTCGTCGTCGGGGCCGCCCCACCAGGCCGCGCGGGCCAGGACCACGCCGTCGCGCAGCGCGACCCAGGTCCATTCGGGACGATAGTCGGCGATCCGGTACGGGTCACCGAAGGCGGCCCGGCCCGCCAGGCCGGGGTCGGGAAGCGAGTGGTAGAGCTGTTCCTCGCCCGCGCGCAGCGGGCGGATGACCAGGTCGGTCATTGGGGATCCTTCCGGAGGCGGTGGTGCTCCCGGTCAGGACCGTGGCGTCCTCGCTGCGGGGTGGGAGCACAGGACTGCGGTGGTCATGGCCCTCACCTCCGTTCGTTGATCGAGGACGCCCGCAGAGCGTACCAGTCGATCAGCCAATCGGTGACCGACGTCGGCCGGGCAGCGGCGTCCGCCGATGTGCGATCGGCCGGAGACCGTCTTCTCGATGAGACAAGCCGGCAAACGGATTAACCCGTTCGGGTGATGGTACGAGTGCAGCGAGCCGGTCGCTTCCTCATGGGTGTACCGATAGTTACAAAGGGTGAACAAGGCGTGCTCGACCAGTAAGCCTCACGGTACTATGGGATTCCTGGTCAAGTCGCTTAGTCGGTGGCCGCTTCGGCCCGGCGGCACGCGCCTGACATTGACGGTCCGTGATCTAGCGAGAATTGGTGCAATGGTTGCTGTTGCTGTCGGGTGGCTGACACCGGAGGGAGGTGTCGGTACGGCTAAGCTGCCTCTCATGCCCAGGGAGCCGGACCAGGTAACCGCGTTGCGCTTGGAGCAGGCCGCCCTCCGGGTCGGTCAGGCAGAACTTCGAGCCGAGCAGCTGCAGCTGAAAGCGGAGCAGTTGCAGCATGAGCTGGACCGGGTCCGCCAATTCGCCCTACACGAGCGGCGTCTGGAACTGTTCCGGCTACTTCGCCGATTGGGCGACGGCCTGTGGTGGTTGATGGTTATCGGTTCCACCTATTTTCCGCTGCGAGGCGTGGAGCCGCTGGCTCATCAATTCGCAGGAAGAAACACGCAACTGCGGGCCGGCCTTACCATATCCTTTGCTTTTGCCGCGGTGACGGGTGTTGGCTGGTTGAGCACCGGGATCCAGAGCCGTCTTCGCAAGCAAAAGATACGGAATCAGCGGAGGCGCTTGGCAGATCTAGAGAGTGAGCTCGCCGCTGGGAATCGTGATTCACGGGAAGTATCTTCGAGCACCGCTAGAGGGGACGTGTGACATGAACGCAACTTCGATGGTGCTTCTCCTGATGCTCGTCGCGATCGCGCTGTCCCCCTTCCTTCTAACGCTGCAGTTGACCCTGATCGCTCATAGCCTCTACCGGAACAGGCTGTGGCTGCTGCGTGACAAAGTCACGGACGATCTCCGTAAGGGTGTGGTCCGGTCGACGCCGACGGCCGAGCGGGTGAGATCGCTGATCGAGCGGCAGATCCAGGTTGCTGGTCGTCATACCCTGGCTGATTCACTGCTTGCGGTCAGCATCTTCAGCGTTGATGGTGGCACCTCGGTGTTCGAGGAGATTATCCAGAGTGCGCCCTCGGACGGTACGCCGGCTCGGGACAGAGAAATCCTGATTGGCTATCTCCGCGAGTTCCGTTCGGCTACGATCAGGCACCTTAGGTGGGGATCGGTGTTTGGGTGGTTTGCCTTTCCGTTCTTCCGCGCGGTAAGTCGACTCGACCTATGGCTGCGTCGGCTCACAAAATCGGTTTCCGAACGTGAGCTACACAAGTGGGTTCCGCTTCAACGAAGAGCCCGAACGGCATATCCTCGTCCGTCAGAATCAACGGGTGATCCCGCGACCTTCGGCGCATCGCCGCAGCGAAACAGGGTCGAATGGACCGCTCAGCAAATCACTAGGAAGTTGGAGCGGGCAGAGGTGGAGATAATGCCCGCCGCCACGCCGTCCCGACATGCTCGAAAGGGAGCCAGGCGTCCGGAACTTGCGGATGCGGGAGTATGATCTACCGCCACTTCAGCTCTTGCCTGATTTGATCGATAAGCCGTGCCTTGCTCTTGGCCAGGCTGTCTGTGCTGCGTCCGATGTCGCCACCCAGCATGAGGATCAGATGTGCCTCGGCGGCCTGCTGGACGGCGTCGGAACCCACGATGCGGATCTCATCCAAGATTCCTGCCGCCTCTGATCTAGCCTTGCGGAAGGTAGCCATGCCTTCGGTATCGGAAGGCTGTACCAGCAGACGTTCCGCACAATCCGACATCTCTTGCGTTGCTCTGAGAAAGCGGCTGTAGACCAGCCTTCGTTCCTTCTCCGCCGCCTGTTCCGCCTGGATCCGCAGGGACCTGTGGGCCAGCCAGATCGTCGTCGAAACCGTGCAGGCGCCCACGACGCCAGTGATCAATGGCGCGATCCACTCTTCAGCCATCTCGTCATCCTGTCATTGCCTGCTGTCGAGGAAGGGTCGCCGATGACCAGCGGCGTTGACGTTCCGGAGGAGTCGGTGGCGGACGAGGAGATCAGCGGACGAGGAGATCACCTCAGCACCTACGACGCCTGGGACAAATCCGGACGTCCCGTGTCAGGATTTGTTGGCAGGTTCGGGCGCATGACCGACAACACCGCTGCACAGCCGCTCGCCGGCCGGGTGGCGCTGGTGGCCGGCGCCACCCGCGGCGCCGGCCGGCAGATCGCCGTCCAGCTTGGCGCGGCCGGCGCCACCGTCTATGCCACCGGCCGGACCACTCGGGACCGCCGCTCCGAGTACGACCGTCCGGAAACCATCGAGGAGACCGGCGAGCTGGTGACCGCGGCCGGCGGCACCGGCATCGCGGTGCCGGTCGACCACCTCGTGCCCGAGCAGGTACGCGACCTGATCGCGCGGATCGACGCCGAGCAGGGCCGGTTGGATGTGCTGGTCAACGACATCTGGGGCGCCGAGAAGATGGTCACCTGGAACGAGCCGGTCTGGAAGCAGCCGCTGGACGCCGGCCTGCGCACGCTCCGGTTGGCCATCGACACCCACATCATCACCAGCCACTTCGCGCTGCCGCTGCTGATCCGCAACCCCGGCGGCCTGGTGGTGGAGGTCGGCGACGGCACCACGGACTACAACGACGCGAACTACCGGCTGTCGGTCTTCTATGACCTCGCGAAGGTGTCGGTGAACCGGCTGGCCTTCAGCCAGGGCCACGAGCTGCGCGAGCACGGCTGCACGGCGGTGGCGCTCACCCCCGGCTGGCTCCGCTCGGAGATGATGCTCGAACACTTCGGCGTCACCGAGCAGACCTGGCGGGACGGCTGCGACCAGGACCCGCACTTCGCCATCTCCGAGACGCCGGCCTTCGTCGGCCGGGCCGTGGTGGCGCTGGCCGCCGACCCGGACCGGGCCCGGTGGAACGGGCAGTCGCTGTCCAGCGGCGGCCTGGCTCCGGTGTACGGCTTTACCGACCTCGACGGCAGCCAGCCGGACGCGTTGCGCTACCTCGTCGAGGTGGTCGAGGCCGGCAAGCCGGCCGACGTGACCGGTTACCGCTGACGGGGCGCGTTAATAGGGGGCCCTTGCTATACAAAAAGCGATAAGAAGGGGCCCTTCCTTACTCGTACAGCTCGACGAGCCGGCGGGCCGCGGCGGCGAAGCGGTCCCGCAGCTCCGCGGGCGCCACCACCTCCACCTCCGGGCCCAGCCCGAGCAGCTGGTGGTACGCCACCTCCACCGACTCCACGGCCAGCCGGGTCAGCACCCAGCCGCGCTCGTCGGGCTCGCCGGCGTCGGCCAGCGCCGCCGCGTACGCCTCCGCCGAGTCGGCCGTGTGGCGCAGCCCGCGCAACCCGGCCGGGCTGAGCCGCAGCGTCACCCGATCGGCCAGCATCCCGCGCAGGAACTCCCGCGCGGCGGCCCGCCAGTAGGCCGCCAGGTCGAATCCCTCGTCCCGGTCGAACGTCGTGCCGCCGGGCCGCATGCCAAGCACCCGATCCACCCGGTACGTGCGGAACCCGTCCGCCAACCGGGCCACGAGATACCAGACGCCGTTCTTGAGCACCAGCCCGTACGGTTCGACGGTCCGCCTCACCTCCCGGCCGTGCCGGCCGTAGCGCAGCTCGACGATCCGGTCCTGCCACACGGCGCCGGCCAGCGCGGCGAGCCAGCGCGGCGGCTCGCGCTCGCCGTACCAGCCGGGGGCGTCCAGGTGGAACCGTTGGCCGGTCCGGGCCGGCGCGTCCCGCAGCCCCGGCGGCAGCGCGGCCAGCACCTTCAGCTCGGCCGCGGCCACCGCGTCGGCCAGGCCCATCTCGCCGGCCGGGCCGGGCACGCCGGACAGGAACAGCGCCTCCGCCTCGGCCCGGGTCAGCCCGGTGAGCCGGGTGCGGAACCCGCCGAGCAGGCGGTAGCCGCCGGCTCGGCCGCGGTCGGCGTACACCGGGATGCCGGCGGCGGACAGGGCGAGCACGTCCCGGTAGACGGTCCGCTCGGACACCTCCAGCTCGCTGGCCAGCTCACCCGCGGTCATCGTGCCGCGCGCCTGGAGCAGCAGCATCAGCGAGATCAGCCGGGACGCCCGCACGGCTTCATCATGCCGGAGGGCCGCCGGGTTGCCCGAGGCGTTAAGAAGGGGCCCTTCCTATACCGAAAACGATAAGAAGGGGCCCTTCCTTCTCAATCGGGGGTGAGGAGGCCGCGTTGGAAGGCGACCGCCACGGCCGCCGCGCGGTCGTTGACGCCCAGCTTCCCGTACGCGTGCAGCAGGTGCGTCTTCACGGTGGCCTCGCTGATGAACAGGTCGGCCGCGGCCTCCCGGTTGCTGCGGCCCCGGGCGATCAGCGTGAGCACCTCCAGCTCGCGAGGGCTCAGCGGCTCCTGCGCGGGGGCGCGCAGCCGGCCCATCAGCCGGCCGGCCACCGACGGGGAGAGCACCGACTCGCCCCGGGCGGCCGAGCGCACGGCCCGGACCAGGTCGTCCCGGGGGGTGTCCTTGAGCAGGTAACCCGTGGCGCCCGCCTGGATCGCCGGCAGCACGTCGCTGTCCGTGTCGTACGTCGTGAGCACCAGCACCCGGGCCGGGAGCCCGCGCCGGTTGAACTCGCCGATCGCGGCCACCCCGTCCATGCCGGGCATCCGCAGATCCATCAGCACCACGTCGGGGCGTACCGCCTCGACCACCGTGACCGCCTCGGCCCCGCCGCCGGCCTCACCCACCACGGCGAAGTCCGGGTCGCCGGTGAACATGCCGCGCAGCCCGTCCCGGACCACCGGATGGTCATCCACGATCACCAGCCGGATCGGTGTCCCGGTCATGCCGCCCCACCCGCGCCGGTGGCCACCGCGGCCGAGGCCGGGTGGGCCGGCTCTGCGGCCGAGGCCGCGTGGGCCGGCTCTGCGACCGAGGCCGCGTGGGCCGGCTCTGCGACCGAGGCCGCGTGGGCCGGGTCCGAGACCGCGTGGGCAGGCTCCGGGTCCGACGTTGGGTGGGCCGGCTCCGGGATCGAGATCGCGAGGGCCGGCACCGAGGCCGATATCGCGGTGCCGCCGCCCGGCTCCGACTCGATTTCCAGCCGGCCGGCCACCCGGTCGATCCGCTGCCGCATGGCGACCAGCCCGAACCCGCCGTCGCCGTTCCCGGCGGTCCCCGCCGCGCCGCCCCGGCCGTCGTCCCGGACGTCCAGCGTGACCTGGTCCGGCATGTACGACAGGGTCAGCCCGACCCGGGTGGCGCCGGCGTGCTTGGCCACGTTGGTGAGCGCCTCCTGCGCGGTGCGCAGCAGCGTCACCTCGATCTCGGGGTGCATCGGCTGCACCGTACCGGTGGTGGTGATCCGGGCCGGCACGCCGTGCCGGGCCGACCACTGCTCGACCAGGTCGGCCAGCACCTCCGGCAGCCGGCCCTGGTCGAGCTGGGCCGGCCCGATGGCCCGGACCGAGCGACGCGCCTCGGTGAGGCTCTCCCGGGCCAGGTCCAGCGCGGTGTCCACGTGCCGCTGCCACTCACCACGGCGGTCCCGCGTCTGCTCGGCCGCCTCCAGCTGGGTGATGATCCCGGCCAGCCCCTGCGCGATGGTGTCGTGGATCTCCCGGGCCAGCCGCTGCCGCTCGTCCAGCACGCCGGCCTCGCGGGCCTGGGTGAGCAACTGGGCGTGCAGGCCCTCGTTTTCCCGCAGCGCGGCCTCGAGCCGGCCGTTGGCCTCGGCCAGCTCGTCGATCATGACCTTGCGGCCCTCGCTCTGCCGGGCGTTGACCACGCCGAACCAGCCCACGGCGCCGGCCAGCACCAGGTTGAACAGCACCACGAGCGCCCACAGCAGGAGGTGCTGCGCGGAGTCCGGCAGCCCGCCGCCCTGGGCCGTGGCGCTGATCACGGCGGTGGCCGCCACCCCGGCGATGATCCGCCGCCCGCGCAGGGAGAAGGACAGCGGATAGCCGGTCCAGGCGAAGAAGCCGTACCAGGGGGAGACCAGCACCAGGACGGCGGCCAGCACCAGCAGGCCGGTGAGATAGCCGGTCATCCGGCCGGGTCGCTCCGCCGCGGTGACGACCGAGCGCCCCAACCAGGCGCACCACCCCACCGCGACGGCACAGACGCCGAGCAGCAGTGCCGCCGGCTGCTGCCCGGGTGCCGGTACGACCAGCGCCAGCAGGGTGGAGATGCCGAGCGTCGCGTACGGGATGACGCGGTTCGCCGTGTTCTCGTGGCGCCGCCACGCGTCCCACCGCTCGGCCTCGGTCTGCATGGCGGTCTACTCCCAGCGGAACAGTCGGGCGGCCGCGATGCCCGCGAGCATGGCCACCAGGGCCATTATGACCAGCGGCAGGATGTCCGGCGAGGTCCCCCGCCAGGTGTCGAGCAGGGCCTGCACCCCCGGCGGGGTGTAGTCGCCGATCCGGGCCACCGCGTCCGGCAGCAGGAACCGGGGCAGGTAGACGCCGCCGAAGAACATCACCAGGGCGAACAGCCCGGTCGCGAGCCCGCCGGCCGCCCGGCCGTTCCGGGCCACCGCGGCGACCAGCAGCCCCAGCGCCAGCAGCGACCCCGCGCCGAGCACGAAGGCCAGCAGGAAGGCCAGCGGCTGCCGCGGCAGCGCCACCCCGAAGGCCAGCCGGCCCACGGCGACGACCAGCGCGGAGCTGACCAGCAGCACGCCCACGTTGAGCACCAGCTGCGCGGCCAGCAGCGCCGTCGGGCTGACCGGCGTGGTGGACAGCCGGCGCAGCACGCCGCGTTCCCGGTACCCGGCCAGCACCTGCGGCATGATGTTCACGCCGGTCACCGCGAGGCTGATCACCAGCAGCGACGGCGCGAAATAGGCCACGAAGCTCTGCCCGTCGAAGTCCGGGTTCGGCTTGCGCAGCGCCGGGATCAGCCCCAGCACCACCAGGATGACCACGGGAATGCCGAGGGTGCTGAGCACCGCGGCGGGATCGCGCAGGTAGAGCCTGGTCTCCATGGCCAGGATCCGGCGGAAGGATGTCACGGAAGCCTCCTGAGCTCAGTTCTCGATGGGGTGGCCGGTGAGCCCGACGAAGGCGTCGTCGAGGCTGCCCTGCTCCAGCCGCAGGTCGGCGGCGATGATCTGGTGCCGGGCCAGCACCGAGGTGACGGCGTGCAGCAGGTTTCCGGTGCCGGTGACCAGCACCTGGCCGCCGCTGCGGGACACCGAGGTGACCTCGGGCAGCTCGTCGAGCAGCGCGTCGTCCAGCTCGGCCGAGGGCCGGAACCGGATCCGTTGCTCGGGCGCCACCCGGGAGACCAGCCCGGCGGGGGTGTCGAGGGCCACCACCCGGCCCGCGTCGATCACGGCGAGCCGGTCGCAGAGCCGCTCGGCCTCCGCCATGAAGTGGGTGACCAGCACGATCGTCACGCCGCGCGCCCGCACCTGCTCGATCAGCTCCCAGGTGTCCCGCCGGGCCTGCGGGTCCAGCCCGGTGGTCAGCTCGTCCAGGATGGCCACCTGCGGGTTGCCGACCAGCGCCAGCGCGATCGACAGCCGCTGCTTCTGGCCGCCGGAGAGCCGCTTGTACGGGGTGTCGCGCTTGCCGGCGAGGCCGAGCTGGTCCAGCAGCTCGCGCCAATCGGCCGGGTCTCGGTAGAACGAGGCGTACAGCTCCAGCGCCTCGCCGGCCCGCATCCGGTCCGGCAGCTGACTTTCCTGCAACTGGATGCCCAGCCGCTGGCGCAGCTCGCCGGGGTGGCGCCGCGGATCCAGGCCGAGCACCGAGATGGCGCCCGCGTCCGGGACCCGCAGCCCCCCGACGCACTCCACGGTGGTGGTCTTGCCGGCGCCGTTGGGGCCCAGGATGCCGAAGATCTCACCCCGCTCGACCGCGAACGAGACATCGCGTACGGCGACCTGATCGCCGTAGCTCTTGCGCAGGTCGGTGACCTCGATGACGGACATCGGCAACGCCCTTCCTCCCGTGTGAAGTGCTGCGTCCAGCATTCCGACCCGGCGAGCCCGCCGAATCGAACAGCCGGCGGCGCCTCCGGCCGACCCCGGTGGACCGCCGCATCCACCACCCGGTTGAGCGAAGGACGGACCCTCCGGGGGCGCCCGGCGCAGCAAGCGTCGCCGGAGGGTCCGCCAGGCCCCTTGTTATCGCTTTCGGCAAAGGAAGGGCCCCCGGCAAACACGCGGCGCGCCGATCGGGCGGCCGATCGCTAGGCTCACGCCTCGTGAAATCGCGTACCGTCGCCGGCCCGGTCGGCCAGTTCGCCTCCGGGGTGGGCCTGTTGCTGCGCGGCCTCGGGATGTACGCCCGCAACCCGGGGCTCATCCTGCTGGGGATCGTGCCGGCGCTGATCTCGGCCGCGCTGTTCGTCAGCGCCTTCGTCGCCCTCGCGTACTTCGCGGACGACCTGGCCGCCCTGCTCACCCCGTTCGCGGACGGCTGGTCTCCGGGGCTCCGCAGCCTGGCCCGGACGGTGGCCGGGCTGGCGCTGCTCGGCGTGGGCGGCCTGCTCAGCGTGCTGCTGTTCACCGCGGTCACGCTGGCCATCGGCGACCCGTTCTACGAGAAGATCTCCGAGCGGGTGGAGGAGCGGTACGGCGGCGTCCCCGACGCGGTCGAGGTGCCGTTCTGGCGGTCGCTGCGGCGCAGCGTGGCCGACTCCGTCCGGCTGATCGCGATCTCGGTGCTGATCGGCATCCCGCTGTTCGCCGCGGGGTTCATCCCGGTGGTCGGCCAGACCGTCGTACCGGTGCTGGGCGCCCTGGTGGGCGGCTGGTTTCTGGCCCTGGAGCTGGCCGGGTCGGCGTTCTACCGGCGGGGCATGCGGCTGCCGGACCGGCGCCGGATCCTGCGGACCCACCGGCCGCTGGCCCTCGGCTTCGGCGTGGCCGTGTTCGTGGCGTTCCTCATCCCGCTCGGCGCCGTGCTGCTGACCCCGGCGGCCGTGGCCGGCGCCACCCTGCTGTCCCGGCGCGCGCTCGGGCAGCCCGTTCAGGAGGCGTGACATGCGGATCGTGCTGGTCGAGGGCGACATCACCGAGCAGCGGGTGGACGCCATCGTCAACGCCGCCAACTCCAGCCTGCTGGGCGGCGGCGGGGTGGACGGGGCGATCCACCGCCGGGGCGGGCCGGCGATTCTCAACGAGTGCCGCCGGCTGCGCGCCGCTCGGTACGGCCGCGGCCTGCCGACCGGCCAGGCGGTGGCCACCACGGCTGGCGACCTGCCGGCCCGCTGGGTGATCCACACGGTCGGGCCGGTCTGGTCGGCCACCGAGGACCGCTCGCCGTTGCTGCGGGACTGCTACGCGAACAGCCTGCGGGTGGCGACCGAGCTGGGCGCCGCCACCGTGGCGTTCCCGCTGATCTCGGCGGGCATCTACGGGTGGCCGGTCGAGGACGCGGTGGCGCAGGCGTTGTCCGTGCTCGACGCCGCGGATCCGGCCGGTGTCACCGAGGCGCGCCTGGTGCTGTACGGCCGGTCCGCGTTCGAGGCGGCCCAGCGGTTGCGTCCCGGGCCACCGTCTCGTCCCGGGCCGGGAATCAGCTGACCCGCAACCCCCGCAGCAGCGCCGCGTCGCCGGTGATCTCCAGGACGTCGAGGTCGACCCGGCCATAGAGCGCCAGCAGCAGGTCGCTCGCGCTGCCCACGGCGTGCACCCGGGCGTGGTGGTCGTCGTCGTCCAGGATCGTGCCGGTGTCCAGCAGCGCCACGCCCTGGCCGCGCAGCCGCAGGTACCACTCCTGGGCCGCGTCCTGCGCCACCAGCTGGGCGACGCCCTGCCAGGGCCCGGGCTCGCGCCGCCGGCCGGCGGGCAGCCAGCTGTCCAGCACCTCGCTCACCCCGTCGGCGGCGAGCTTGGTCTCGATCGGCTCGGCGGCGGCCAGCGCCATCTGGGCGTCCCAGCGGTGCACGGCGGTCTCGTGCGCCATCCGGCGGTGCCAGAAGGAGGCCCGCTTCGGCTGCGGGGCCCAGTTCCAGGCCGGCGCCTCCGGGTCGAGCCCGTCGAGCACGCCCATCAGCTGGTCGTACTCGTCCTGCCACCACTGCAGGGTTTCGGCGCCGGTCGGCAGGGCGTCGTCGGCGTACCGGTGGGTCGGCGCGCCGGTGACGCCGCGCCCGACGTGTTCGCGCACCCAGTGATAGACGCCGGCCAGGTGCCGGGTCAGGTCCTCGGTGGTCCACTCGGGACAGGACGGAACCGGTGTCTCCGGGGGAGCTTCCGCGACGGCGGCCCGGAACGCCGGGCCCTCGGCCCGCAGCGTTCCGATCCAGAAATCCTTGGTGCCGTGCAGTCTGCTCATCGCGATCCTCCCGGACGACCTGCCCCACCGGCCGGTGGGCAGGCTGCCCCTCAGCCTAGGGTGAAGGTTGTGCGAGACGTTAGTGCCCAACCGACACCTGCCGCAGACCCGGCGCCGGCCTCGCCGCTGGCGCCGTACACGACGCTGCGGCTCGGGGGAGCGGCGCGCCGGCTCGTGACGGCCGAATCTTCGGACGAAATAGTGCAAAGCGTACAGCAGGCACAGTTCGCCGGGGAGCCGATTCTGCTGCTGGCCGGCGGCAGTAACGTGGTGATCGGCGACGACGGCTTCCCCGGAACGGTCGTCCTGATCCGGTCCCGCGGCATCGAGCCGGTGGCCGAAACGGCCGAGACGGTGACGCTGCGGGTCGCCGCGGGCGAGTCGTGGGACGGGTTCGTGGCCCGGACCGTCGCGGCCGGCCTGTCCGGATGCGAGTGCCTGTCCGGCATTCCCGGCTCCTGCGGCGCCACGCCGATCCAGAACGTCGGCGCGTACGGCCAGGAGGTGGCCGAGACGATCTCCGCGGTCGAGGCGTACGACCGGGTGGCCGACGAGGTCGTCCGGATGACCGCCGCGGAGTGCGGTTTCGCGTACCGGTCCAGCGTGTTCCGGCACAGCGACCGCTGGGCCCTGCTGAGCGTCGACTTCACCCTGGCCCGCTCGCCGCTGTCCGCGCCGGTGCGGTACGCCGAACTGGCCCGCCGGCTGGGCGTGGACCAGGGCGAACGGGTGGAACTGGCCCGGGCCCGCGAGGCGGTCCTGGGCTTGCGTGCCGGCAAGGGCATGGTGCTCGACCCGGCCGACCCGGACACCCGCTCGGCCGGCTCGTTCTTCACGAATCCGGTGCTCGACGGCCGCGCGTACGAGACGCTGCGCCGGCGGGCCGCGGACGCCGGCCTCGGCGAACCGGCCTCGTGGCCCGGGGCGAACGGGGTGGTCAAGGTCAGCGCCGCCTGGCTGATCGAGCGGGCCGGGTTCGGCAAGGGACACCCCGGTCCGGGCGGGGTGGCCATCTCGTCCAAGCACACGCTCGCGCTCACCAACCCGACCGGCGACTCCACGGCGGCGCTGCTCGGGCTGGCCCGGGAAATCCGGGACGGGGTACGGGACCGGTTCGGCGTGACGCTGCACCCCGAGCCCATCATGGTCAACTGCGCCCTCTGAGCGGCCTATTTGGCGACGGCCGCCCAGTCGACGGTCAGCTCGCCGCGCCGCCACCGGTTCGGCCGGTCCAGCACCGGCCAGCCGGCCGCGCGCACCGCGCCGACCGCGCGCAGCCACCGCTGCCGGGGGCCGAACGTCGCGTACGGCGCGGCGTCCCGCCAGGCGTCGTCGAGCGCCCGCACCAGCCCGTGTACGCCGGTGCCCGGAACGTTGCGGTGGATCAGCGCCTTGGGCAGGCGCTCGGCCAGCGAGGCCGGCGAATCCAGGTTGGCCAGCCGGGCGGCCAGGGTGAGCGAGCGGGGACCGCCGGCGTCCAGCAGCACCCAGCCGGCCAGCCTGCCCAGCTCGTCGCAGGTGCCCTCCACCACCGCCCCGTTCGGGGCGAGGGCGTCCGTCATCGTCCGCCACGCGGCGGCCACCGCGGCCTCGTCGTACTGGCGCAGCACGTTGAACGCCCGGACCACCACCGGGCGCAGGCCGGCCAGTTCGAAGCCGCCCCGGGCAAAGGTGAGCCCCGGGGGGTCCGCGGCCGGCTCGGCGGCGGCGACGCGTACGGGATCGATCTCCAGACCCACCACCCGGACGTCCGGGCGGACCGCGGCGGCCAGCCGGGCGCGCAGCTCGACGGCCGTGACCGGGGTGGCGCCGAAGCCCAGATCGACCACGAGCGGCTCCGGCGCGTCCCGCAACGGGCCGGCGAGCCGGTACGCGATCCAGTTGTCCACCCGGCGCAACCGGTTCGGGTTGGTGGTGCCCCGGGTGATCGTGCCCACCGGTCGGCGCGCCGGACTGGATCCCACCCGGCTCACCGTACCGCCGGTCCGCTCACTCGACGCGGTGCACCTTGTGCTGGGCGGCCTGGGCCAGCGGGCGGACCACGAGCCGGTCGATGTTGACGTGCTGCGGCCGGGTGGCGCACCAGGCCACGCAGTCCGCGACGTCCTCGGCCACCAGCGGCTCCGGCACGCCGCGGTAGACCGCGGCCGCCTTCTCGGCGTCGCCGCCGTAGCGCAGCAGGCTGAACTCGTCGGTACGCACCATGCCCGGATCGATCTCGATCACCCGGACCGGCCGGCCGCACAACTCCAGCCGCAGGGTCTCGGCCAGCGCCGTCTGCCCGTGCTTGGCGGCCGTATAGCCGCCGCCGCCCTCGTACACCACCAGGCCGGCCGTCGAGGAGATCACCACCACTGTCCCCGCGCCCGAGGCGTCCAGCAGCGGCAGCACGGCCTGGGTCACCCGCAGCGTGCCGAGCACGTTCACCTCGTACATCCACTGCCAGTCGGCCACCGAGCCGCTGGCCACCGGGTCCATCCCGCGCGCCCCGCCGGCGTTGTTGACCAGCAGGGTGACCGGGTGCGGCAGCCGGTCCGCCGCGGCGGCCAGCCCGGCCACCGACTCGTCCGAGGTGATGTCGCAGGCCACCGCGGTGGCGGCGCCGCCCGCCGCGGTGATCTCCCGGACCAGCGCGTCCAGCCGCTCGACCCGCCGGGCCGCCGCGAGCACGTGGAATCCTTCGGCCGCCAGCCGGCGGGCGGTGGCCGCGCCGATCCCGCTGGAGGCGCCGGTGACGATCGCGATCGAGGTCATCGCAGCATTGTTCCGCACGTCGCGGGGGAGCGCCGGACGCCCGCCCGGCTCCGCTTCGCACCGGCCCGGACGGCCCGGCGCGGAATGAGTTGCGTCACGAGGCGGGGGGCGGCGCGATGCATGCCCGGCCGTCGATCGGGAAGATGGCATACCGCGTCGGGGTTGACCTGAGGGGCGCCAGCCGCGCGCGTCATCCAGCACCCCGGCATAAGGAGCGGATGTGGCGGAACTGCCCAGCGGAATGGCCCGGCAACGAGGTGCTCGACCGTGGCCGACGCCCCGGCGCATCGCGGTGCTCTCCGTACACACCTCCCCGCTGCACCAACCCGGCACGGGAGACGCCGGCGGCATGAACGTCTACGTCGTGGAGGTCTCCCGCCGGCTCGCCGAGCAGGGTGTCGAGGTCGAGATCTTCACCCGGGCGACCGCCGGTGACCTCCCGCCGGTGGTCGAGATGGCACCCGGGGTCCGGGTCCGGCACGTGATGGCCGGCCCGCTCGAGGGGCTGTCCAAGGAGGAACTTCCGGCCCAGCTCTGCGCCTTCACCACCGGCGTGCTCCGGGCCGAGGCCGCGCACCCGCCCGGCCACTACGACCTGATCCACTCGCACTACTGGCTCTCCGGCCAGGTGGGCTGGCTCGCCAAGGAGCGCTGGGGGGTGCCGCTCGTGCACACGGCGCACACCCTCGCGAAGGTCAAGAACGCCCGCCTGGCCAGCGGGGACCGGCCGGAGCCGCGGGCCCGGGTCATCGGCGAGGAGCAGGTGGTGGCCGAGGCGGACCGGCTGGTCGCCAACACGTCGTTCGAGGAGCAGGACCTGATCGGCCGGTACGGCGCCGACCCGCGGCTGGTGGCCGTGGTGGAGCCGGGCGTCGACCTGGACCGGTTCCGCCCGGTGGCCGCCGGCAGCGAGGCCGCGGCCCGGGTGGCGGCGCGGCGCCGGCTGGGGCTGCCCGAGGGCGGCAACGTGGTCGCCTTCGTCGGCCGGATCCAGCCGCTCAAGGCGCCGGACGTGCTGCTGCGGGCCGTGGCCGCGCTGCGGGACCGGGACCCGCGGCTCGTCGACGAGCTGACCGTGGTGGTGGCCGGCGGCCCCAGCGGCAGCGGGCTGGACCGGCCCACCAGCCTGATCGAGCTGACCGCCGCGCTGGGCATCTCCCGGACGGTCCGCTTCCTGCCCCCGCAGACCGGCGAGGACCTGGCGGCGCTGTACCGCGCGGCCGACGTGGTCGCGGTGCCCTCGTACAACGAATCCTTCGGCCTGGTCGCGCTGGAGGCGCAGGCCTGTGGGACCCCCGTGCTGGCCGCCGCCGTGGGCGGCCTGGTGACCGCGGTACGCGACGGCGTGAGCGGCCGGTTGGTGGCCGGCCACGACGCGGACGACTGGGCGCGGGCCCTCGCCGAGCTGCTGGCCGCGCCCGCCCGCCGGCTGGTCCTCGGCCGGGGGGCCGCGCGGCACGCCGCCAACTTCTCCTGGTCGCGCACCGCCAGCGGGCTGCTCGCCGTGTACCGGGACGCGGTGGCCGAGCACCGGGCCCGGCTGACCCGCCGGCTGGCCGGCGACGCCGCCGCCCTCGGCGCCGGCTGAGCGCAAGGAAGGGCCCCTTGTTATCGCTTTCGGTATAGGAAGGGCCCCTTGTTAACGCGCCGACGCCCTCGTCGAGCGGGGCGGCGGGGTCGGACCGCGTACCGCTGGGTAACAATGCTCGAATGACGACCACCGACTCCGTACCCGCCCGGATCGCCGCCCTCATCGAGCGGGTCTGCGCCGAGCGGGAGCTGCCGTGCGAGCCGACCGGCGAGCTGTCGTACGCGGTGACCCTGCCGGGCACCCACAAGCTCAAGACGGTCTGCAACCTCATTGTGGGCGAGCACGCGCTGCGGGTCGAGGCGTTCGTGATGCGGCAGCCGGACGAGCGTCGCGAGGAGCTCTGGGCCTGGCTGCTCCAGCGCAACTCCCGAATGTACGGGGTGGCGTTCTCCATCGACGCGGCGGGCGACGTCTACCTGACCGGACGGGTCGGGCTGTCCGGGGTCACCGAGGAGGAACTCGACCGGTTGCTCGGTTCGGTCCTCACGTACGCGGATGAGTCGTTCGACACGATGCTCGAGATCGGCTTCGGCACGGCCATCCGGCGCGAGTGGGAGTGGCGGGTGAAGCGCGGCGAGTCGCTGGCGAACCTGCAGGCGTTCGCGCACCTCTTCGAGCCTTCGGGGACCGCTCGGACCGCGCCGGGCGATCGGCCCGATGGAGGTTCGGACGCGGCGTGACGGGTATGCGGCGCCGGGTGACCGGCACCGGGAGCGGCGCGGGTCACCGGCGTCAGGACACCTGTCAAGGGAGCGGGAGATCCTCGATGGCTCAGCGGAACCCTTCGACCCGTGGCGGCACCAGCACCCGGTCTGGCGGCCGGTCGGCCGGTTCGTCCGGAGTCGCCAAGAATGACATTGCCCAACTGCGCGCGGACGAGATCCGGAACCGGTTGCGCCGGCGTGGCGTCACCGGCATCTCCGGGCTGCGCAAGGACGAGCTGGTGAACACCCTCGTCCGGACCATGCGAGCGGAGGGCCGGGGCCGTACCGGTCCGGCCGGACGGTCCGGCGCGGCGAAGCCTGGCGGCCGCGGAGCGGCGGCGGCGAAGCCGGCCGCCCGGAAGCGGTCGACGGCCACGGCCCGGGCCAAATCCGCCGGCCGGACGGCCGGGTCCGCCCCACGCACCTCGACCGCCAAGCGGACGTCCGCGGCGAAGCGGACGACGGCCGCCAAGCGTTCCGGCACGGCGAAGCGGACCAACGCCACGAAGCGGACGACCGCCGCGAAGCGGACGACCGCCGCGAAGCGGACGACCGCCGCGAGGGGGACGACGACCGCGAAGCGGACGACGGCCGCCAGCCGTCCCGGCACGACGAAGCGGACGACCGCCGCCGCGAAGCGGACCACCGGCACCGCGGCCAAGCGAACCACCGGCACCGCGGCCAAGCGAACCACCGGCACCGCGGCCAAGCGAACCACCGCCGCGAAGCGGACGTCGGCCGCCACCAAGCGTGCCCCGGCGAAGCGGACATCGGCCGCCACCAAGCGTGCCCCGGCGAAGCGGACGTCGGCCGCCACCAAGCGTGCCCCGGCGAAGCGGACATCGGCCGCCACCAAGCGGACATCGGCTGCGAAGCGGACGTCCGCGGCTTCAGCGACGAAGCGGACGCCCGCCGCCAAGCGGACGTCGACGGCCACGAAGCAAGCCTCGCCGGCCACAAAGCAAGCCTCGCCGGCCACGAAGCGGGCCTCGACGGCGACCAAGCGGGCCTCGACGGCCACGAAGCGGACGTCGTCGGCGACCGCCAAGCGGACGGCGCCGGCCAGCAAGCGGACGTCGGCCGCCACCGGCCGCAAGCCGGCCGGGACCGCCGCGAAGTCCAGCGCCGTCCCCCGGAAGACGACCGCGACCGCTCGCAAGGCGCCCTCGGCCGGCGCCGGGACCGCGGGCGCGGCGCCCAAGGCCCGGACCGGCGAGGGCGGCATCCGCGAGGGCGAAGGCACGTCCCGGTCCCTGCAGTACGCGCAGCGGATCGCCTCGCCCGACGACAGCCCGGACCGCCCGGGTCGCAGCCTGGTGACCACGAACCACGACGTCATCCGGCGGTGGGCCAGTGACCGCCGGGCCGAGCCGGCGACCATCTCCGGTACGGAGCGGGATGGCCGAGCCGGGGTGCTCACGTTCGACTTCCCGGGCTACCGGGAGAGCGGCCGGATCAGGCCGATCACCTGGGACGAGTGGTTCGACACGTTCGATCTGCGGCAGCTGAACTTCATCTACCAGGAGGAGCGGTCGAACGGCGGGCAGAGCAACTTCTTCCGTACCGAATCGCCGCACCGGGAAGATGCGTGATGCTCCGGGAATGCCCGGGCGGGCCGGCCGGTTATGACCGAGTGCCCGGAAAGCACGCTCCTGGTGTGACCCGCAGAACATGGAAGCCGGGTTGTGGGGTATTCCAGGGGACCTCTAACGTTATTGCACGCGCCGCGCTCGAAACGGCTCGGGGGAGCCGTGGTTCGCGCAGAACCGAGCAGTGGCGCCTGGAGGTGGCATCCCGCCGTTGGGGGACGGCGCGCCACCTGATGACCGGCGGTGTGAGCGGGCGACGCTTACGGGGGTGAGCGTCGCCCGCCGCCGCCGGCCCCACCCAGCCGTACGCATTCCCGCGGTTGCCGGCTCTGCTGGCTGACCTGACGGGCGGCCCGACTGGGAGATCTTGGACCGAAACCGTTCGCCGAGAACGGTTTCGGTCCAAGATTCATATTCGGCGAACCAGGCGATCAGGGTCGCCGTCCGCCGCCCGGTCCGGCAGCGACCCGGTCGGCCGCCTCGGCCGCCGAACCGGCTGCCAAGCACTCGACCTTCGGCCCGACCGCCGAGCCTTCGGCCTTCGGCCCGACCGCCGAGTTTTCGGCCTTCGGCCCGACCGCCGCATCCCCGCCCGCCGGCCCGACCGCCGCACCGTCGGCCGCCTCGGGCGGTGCCGCCAGCGAAATCGCCGCGTCCGCCGCGACCGTCATCGCGTCCGCCGGGGCCGTCGTGTCCGCCGCGCTCGCCCCGACAGCGGTGCCCGCCGCGTCCGCCGTGTCCGCCGGGACCGCCGTCGCGTCCGCCGGGACCGCCGCGCTCGCCCCGACAGCGGTGTCCGCCGCGTCCGCCGCGGCCACCGCGTCCGCCGCGGCCATCGCGTCCGCCGCGGCCGTCGCGTCCGCCGCGGCCGTCGCGTCCGTCGCGTCCGCCGCGGCCGTCGTGTCTGCCGGGACCGTCGCGCTCGCCCCGAGACCGGTGTCCGACGCGACCACCGCGACCACCGCGGCCGTCGCACCCGACGCGACCACCGCGCCGACCGGATCCCCCGACGTCGCCGGGACGCCTGCCGCGCCGGCATCGTCGGCCGGGCCGGCCGAGCTCGCCGGGCCAGCAGCATCCCCCGAGCCGGCGGCGGCGGCCGGGACCGCCGCGCTGCGCGGCGCGGGCGGCGCGGTCCGCGGCGTACCGGATGTGCTGGCCACAAGCGCGGCGGCCTGCCGTTCCCGGGCCGGTCCGGAGATCAGGTGGGCCAACGCCACCAGCAGGCCGAGCGCCGCGCAGCCGAGCCAGAGCGCGGCGTTGCCCTGTCGCTGCCGGACCAGGCCGCCCACGATCGGGGCCGCGGCACCGGCGATCTGCCAGGACAGCGAGAAGACGCCCTGGTAGCGCCCGCGATGCGCGGCCGGCGAGAGTTCGGCGATGAGGGTGGAGTTGGAGGGCGCGCTCAGCATCTCGCCGAGGGTCCAGATCAGCACGGTCAGCGCGTACAGCCAGGCCGTGTCGGCGAGGGCGGTGAGTCCGAAGCCGGCGCCCATCACCACGGCGGCCACGGCGAGCACCTGGGACCGGTTCCGGCCGCGGATGAGGCGGGGCACGAACAGCTGGCCCACCACGATCAGCACGCCGTTGAGCGCGATCACCGAGCCGTACGTCGAGGGCGCGAGCGCGTCGTCGGTCATCGCGATCGGCAGCATCGAGACGTGCTGCAGGAACACCATGGCCGAGAACAGGTTGAGCGCCACGAACCCGAGGAACACCCGGTCGGTGGCGACGGTCCGCAGCCCGCCGCGGCCACCGCCGGCGCCGCGGCCGCCATCAGCGCCGCCGCCTGGCGCCGGCACCGGTCGGCGGTACGCGCCGGACGGGCGGGTCTCGCCGACCTTGATGAAGACGATGAGCGCGGTGATCAGCGTGGTGCCGGCGTCCACCAGGAACAGCAGCAGATAACTGGCCTCGGCCGCCAGCCCGGCGAGCAGGGCCGCGCAGGCGAAGCCCAGGTTGATCGCCCAGTAGTTGAGTGAGAACGCGCGCAGCCGGTCCCGGGCCGGTACGACATCGATCATCATGGCCCCGAACGCCGGCCGGGCGGCCTCGGCGAACATCCCGAGCAGCAGGGCGCCGAGCGCGACGGACCAGAGGTCGCGGGCGAGCCCCAGGCCCACCATCATGGCCGCGCCGCCGAGTTGGGCGGTGAGCAGGGTGGGTCGGCGACCCCAGCGGTCGGCCAGGGTCCCGCCGAGCATCGTCCCGGCGGCGCCGCCGACCCCCCAGAGCGCCAGCACGCTGCCGGCCTGGACCTCGGTGAAGCCGCGCGCCCGGGTCAGGTAGATGGCCAGGAAGATCAGGACGAACGAGCCGAGCTTGTTGATGAGGGTGCCGGTCCAGAGGTACCAGAATGATCCGGGTAGTCCGCCCGTCGTCTGGAGAAGCCATCCCCGTACCGACCGCACGCCGCCGACCTCCGTTGCGTAATGAGTCGAATAAGTTCGATCACTTACAACCTAGGCTCGTGGCCCCGACCCGGTCACCCGAATTCGGGCGTGGCGGTGGTCACGCCGGCCGGTCACCGTCCACCCAGCGGGTCCGTCGGGTACGCGCGGGGCGGGTCGGGCAGGATGAGCCCATGACTGGGAGCACGAGGAGCGAATCGGCCGGCCGGTCCGTGGCGAGCGAGGGCGCCACCATCGGCACGCTGGTGCTGCTGCGGCACGGCGAGAGCGACTGGAACGCCAAGAACCTCTTCACCGGTTGGGTCGACGTGGACCTGACGGCCAAGGGCGAGGCCGAGGCCAGGCACGGTGGCGAGCTGATGGCCGAACACGGTCTGCTGCCGGACGTGGTGCACACCAGCGTCCTGCGCCGGGCCATCCGGACCGCCGAACTGTCCCTGAACGCCGCCGACCGGCACTGGATCGCGGTACGCCGCTCGTGGCGGCTCAACGAGCGGCACTACGGCGCGTTGCAGGGCAAGAACAAGAAGCAGACCCTCGACGAGTACGGCGAGGAGCAGTTCATGCTCTGGCGCCGCTCGTACGACACCCCGCCGCCGCCGATCGCGGACGACGACGAGTGGTCCCAGGCCGGCGACCCGCGGTACGCGCTGCTGCCGCCCGAGCTGATGCCCCGGACCGAGTGCCTCAAGGACGTCGTCGAGCGGATGCTGCCCTACTGGTACGACTCCATCGTGCCGGACGTGCTGGCCGGCCGGACGGTGCTGGTGGCCGCGCACGGCAACTCGCTGCGGGCGCTGGTCAAGCACCTGGACCAGATCTCCGACGAGGCCATCGCCAAGCTGAACATCCCGACCGCCATCCCGCTGCGATACGACCTCGACGCGAGCCTGCGACCGCTCACCACCGGCGGGACCTACCTCGACCCGGAGGCCGCGAAGGAGGCGGCGGCGGCCGTCGCCAACCAGGGGCGGTAGGGGTCGGAGGTTCGCCGGCCCCGCCCACTCTGGGCGGTCAGGCTTGATCCCGACGTGGGCGGGGCCGGCGAACCTCAGTGTTGAGCGGCTTGAGTGCTGCTGCCCAGCCGGGATGGGTCACTGGTCGGTGGGTTGGCCGGTGATGAGGTAGATGACGTGTTCGCCGGCGTTCACGGCGTGGTCGGCGAACCGCTCGTAGAAGCGGCCCAGCAGGGTGGCGTCGATGGCGGTCTCCACGCCGTACGGCCAGTCGTCCCTCAGCAGCACCGCGAACAGGCTGCGGTGCAGATCGTCCATGGCGTCGTCGTCGCGGTCCAGTTCGGCGGCCACCTCGGCGTCCGGCTTGGCGAGCACCGAGCCGATCTTGCCGGCCATCCGGTCGGCCACCCCCGACATGTCGGTGAAGACGGCCCGCAGCTCGGCGGGCACGGCCGGGGACGGGTGCCGGCGCAGCGCGGTCTTGGCCACGTGATCGGCCAGGTCGCCCATCCGCTCGAGGTCGGCGGCCACGTGCAGGGCGGTGATCATCGCCCGCAGGTCCGACGCCACCGGGGCCTGGCGCGCCAGCACGTCGCAGACCCGCTCCTCGACCTGGCGGTACGTGGCGTCGATCTCGGCGTCGGCGCTGATGACCTCCTCGGCCGCCGTCCGGTCGGCGGTCAGCAGCGCCCTGGTGGCCTGCCCCATGGCCGCACGGACCGACTCGGCCATGTCGACCAGCAGCTGGGCGACGATGTGCAGATCTGCCCGGAACTCCTCGCGCATGATCACTTCCTGTGTTTCGGGCGGCACCGGGGAGGGTCAACCGCAGGGATGGGCGAACTCGGCTTTCACGGTAGGTCGGCGGAAACCCGGCGAGAAACCGCGGGGTGAACTCGGCCGGTCCGACCGGTTAACTTTCCCGGTGCTCGGTCCGATTTGCCCTCTTTAAGGTGGTGTCTCGGTTAACGAAGAATCTACGATCGGCTCGTGACCGGGTACGTCGTGGCTGCGCTGGCGGCCGGGCTGGCGCTGGGGCTGGCCGTGGCCCTGCTGATGGCCCGCGCCCGGCGCTCCATCGCGGCCGGCGCGGGCGGCCGCGGCCGCCTCGACATCCTCGCGGACGGGGGAGCGGCCATCGAAGAGGATCTTCCAAGCGGACTGCCCGGGCTGGGTCGCCGGACCGTCGACTCGCTGCGGGTCGGCGTCGTGGTGCTCGGCCCGGACGAGCTGCCGGTGCTGATCAACCCGGCCGCCCGGGCCATGGGGCTGCTGCGCACCGGACCCGAGCCGGGCACCGTGGTGCCGCACCCGATCATCCGTACCCTGGCCGGACAGGTCCGGCGGACCGGCGTGCGGCGCGAGGTGGAGCTCGACCTGCCGCGCGGCCGCGCCGACTCCGGCTCGGACCCGCTGGGCGTGCACCTGCGGGCCATGGGGATCGGCGAGGGGTACGTCGCCGTGGAGGCCGCCGACGTCACCGAGGCGCACCGGGTGGCCCGGGTGCGCCGCGACTTCGTGGCCAACGTGAGCCACGAGCTCAAGACTCCGATCGGCGCCCTGCAACTGCTGGCCGAGGCGCTGCTCGACGCCACCGACTCGGCCGACCACCCGGACGCGGAGGCGGCGGCCGAGGATGTGGCGGCGGCCCGCCGCTTCGCCGAGCGGATCTCCAGTGAATCGGCCCGGCTCGGCCGGCTGGTCAACGAGCTGCTCGAACTCACCCGCCTGCAGGGCGCCGAGCCGCTGCCGGCGCCCGAGCCGGTCTCGCTGGACTGGGTGCTGGCCGAGGTGGTGGACCGGACGCGGACGACCGCCAGCGCCCGCGGGATCGAGATCGAGGTCGAGGGCCTGCGCGGGCAGACCGTGTACGGCAGCGACTCCCAGCTCGCCACGGCGGTGACCAACCTGGTCGAGAACGCCATCGCGTACTCGGGCGAGGACACCCGGGTGACGATCGACATCTCGGCCGACGACGAGCAGCTGGAGATCGCCGTCACCGACCAGGGCATCGGTATCGCGCCCGACGACGTGAACCGGATCTTCGAGCGGTTCTACCGGGCCGACCAGGCGCGGTCCCGGTCCACCGGCGGCACCGGGCTCGGCCTGGCGATCGTCAAACACATCGCCACCAACCACGGCGGCCGGGTGCAGGTCGCCAGCACGCTGGGCGGCGGCTCCACGTTCACCCTGCGGTTGCCGGCCCGCCCACCCGATGCCTTCCTGCCGCCACCACCATCCGCTGATATCGACAGCGGTTCGGCCGCGCTCCGCTAGGCCGGATCCGAGGAAAGGAACGTTTCGTTGGCCCGCGTGCTCGTGGTCGAGGACGAGGAGTCGTTCTCCGACGCCTTGTCGTACATGCTCCGCAAAGAGGGGTTCGAGGTGTCGGTCGCCGCGACCGGCACCGCCGCGCTCACCGAGTTCGACCGCTCGGGTGCGGACATCGTGCTGCTCGACCTGATGTTGCCCGAGATGTCCGGCACCGAGGTGTGCCGGCAGCTGCGACAGCGGTCGGCCGTGCCGATCATCATGGTCACCGCCCGGGACAGTGAGATCGACAAGGTGGTCGGCCTGGAGATCGGCGCGGACGACTACGTCACCAAGCCGTATTCTCCGCGCGAGCTGGTGGCCCGGATCCGGGCGGTGCTGCGCCGGCAGACCCCCGAGGCCACCGAGACCGCGGCGGCCACCCTCACCGCCGGACCCGTGCGGATGGACATCGAGCGGCACGTGGTCACCGTCGAGGGCAGCACCGTGCAGCTGCCGCTCAAGGAGTTCGAGCTGCTCGAACTGCTGCTCCGCAACGCCGGCCGGGTGCTCACCCGGGGCCAGCTGATCGACCGGGTCTGGGGCGCCGACTACGTCGGCGACACGAAGACGCTGGACGTACACGTGAAGCGGCTGCGGTCCAAGGTCGAGCCGGAGCCGTCGACGCCCCGGCACATCGTCACCGTCCGCGGCCTGGGCTACAAGTTCGAGCCCTGACCGGTGCCGCTACGGCTGACGCGGCGGGGTGGCCGGTTCGCGACCGCCGGAGAGCCGCGGCGCCGGCCGGGCGGACGGCGGCTTCTTCGGCGAGGCCGGGTGCGGCGCGATCAGGCCGCTCCGGACGCGCGCCGCGCACAGCTCGGCCAGCCGCTCGTACGCGGCCCCGCCGATCAGCGCGGTCAGCTCCGGAGCGTACGACTGGTACATCGGCTCCTGGCCGACGTGCGCATCCGGCGACGAGGTGCACCACCAGTCCAGATCGTGCCCGCCCGCTCCCCAGCCCCGGCGGTCGAATTCGGCCAGCGTCGAGACCAGCACCTTGGTGCCGTCGGGCCGGGTGCTCCACTCCTGGTCGCGCCGGACCGGCAGTTGCCAGCAGACGTCGGGCTTGTATTCCAGCGGGTGGGCGCCGTCCCGGAGCGCCTGGGCGTGCAGCGCGCAGCCGCCGCCGCCCGGGAAATCGGCGTCGTTGAGGAAGACGCACGGCCCGTCCTCGCCCCGGGTGGCCGTCCGCCGGGCCGGCTTGGTGCCGTCGACCGAGTCCAGCTCGGTCCAGTTCTGGAAGCCGCGGCGGTGGTGCTGCCACGTCTGCGGGGTCAGCCGCCGCGCGGCCGCGCGGACCCGCTTCTCGTCGTCCGCGTCGGTGAAGAATGCCCCGTGCGAGCAGCAGCCGTCGGCGGAGCGGCCGGCGATGATGCCGTGGCATCCGCGGCCGAACACGCAGGTCCATCGGGACAGCAGCCAGGTCAGGTCGGCCCGGATCAGGTGCTCCTCGTCGGCCGGGTCGAGGAACTCGATCCACTCCCGGGGGAAGTCGAGCCCGACCTCCCGGCTGCGGGGATCGTCGTCGTCATCGACCAGGACGCGGAGTTCGGAGCCGGCTGCCACCCGGTCAGCGTACGCCGCCGGCACGGATGCGCTGGCCAACCGTGCGAATTGCGGCCATTGACTTAGGGTCATGGCATGCGGCTGGGTGTGCTCGACGTCGGCTCCAACACCGTCCACCTGCTCGTGGTCGACGCGCATCGCGGCGCCCACCCCTGGCCGGCGCACTCGGAGAAGGCCGTGCTGCGGCTGGCCGAGCAGATCGGCCCGGACGGCGAGCTCACGTCTCGGGGCGAAAAGGCGCTGGTCACGGCGGTGGCCGAGGCGAGGGCCGCGGCCGAGGGACTGGGCACGGACGACCTGCTGGCCTTCGCCACCTCCGCCGTCCGGGACGCCACCAACGCGCCGCAGGTGCTGAATCGGGTACGCAAGGAGACCGGCGTACACCTGCACGTCCTGCCCGGGGCCGACGAGGCCCGGATGACCTTCCTGGCCGTCCGCCGTTGGTTCGGCTGGTCCGCCGGCCGGCTGCTGGTGCTGGACATCGGCGGCGGCTCGCTGGAGCTGGCGGCGGGCGTCGACGAGTATCCCGACCTGGCGCTCTCCGTACCGCTGGGGGCGGGCCGGCTCACCCGGGACCGGCTCCGGGTGCAGCCGGAGACCGCCACCCCGCCGCCGGCCGCGGCCATCGACGAGCTCTACCGGTACGTCGAGGAGACGCTCGACCCGGTCGCCGACAAGCTCGGTCAGATCGCCTGGGAACGCACGGTGGCCACCTCGAAGACGTTCCGCACGCTGGCCCGGCTGGCCGGCGCGGCGCCGTCCGGGGCCGGCCTGTGGGCCCGCCGCTCGCTGTCGCACGACGGGCTGCGCCAGGTGATCGGCTTCATCCGGCACATCCCGCCGAGCAAGCTGTCCGAGCTGGAGGGGGTGAGCGCGAGCCGGGCCCACCAACTGCTGGCCGGCGCCGTGGTGGCGGAGGCCACAATGCGCCGGCTGGGCATCGACTCGCTGGACATCTGCCCGTGGGCGCTCCGGGAAGGGGTGATCCTGCGCCGGCTCGACCAGCTCGACGGCAGGTGACGCCGGCGGTCGCGGCCCGGCGTTCATCGGCGCGGGTGGGCCGTGGCGGACGGGGCTACGCTGATTGGCGTGACTTCCCGCGTACCGGTCCTGCTGTCCAGCTCCTCGGTCTTCCCGGAGCCGACCGCGGCGGCGTTCGAGCTGGCCGCCCGGCTCGGCTACGACGGTGTCGAGGTGATGGTCTGGACCGACGCGGTGAGCCAGGACGCCGGGGCGCTCCGCGGGCTCTCCCAGCACTACGGCGTGCCGGTCCTGTCGGTGCACGCCCCGTGCCTGCTGGTGACCCAGCGGGTGTGGAGCTCCGACCCGTGGGAGCGGCTGCGCCGGGCGGCCGAGCTGGCCGAGACCCTCGAGGCGCCCACCGTGGTGGTGCATCCGCCGTTCACCTGGCAGCGGGACTACGCGCGGACGTTCGGCGACGGGGTGGCCCGGCTGGCCGGTGAGCACCCCGGGCTGAGCTTCGCGGTCGAGAACATGTACCCGGTCCGGATGGCCGGCCGGCAGTTCGTCCCGTACGTCCCGGGCTGGGATCCGACCGAGGCCGGCTACTCGGCGTACACCCTCGATCTGTCGCACTGCGCCGCCGCGCACCACGACAGCCTGGAGATGGCCGACCGGATGGGCGCCGGCCTCGCCCACGTCCACCTCGGGGACGGCACGGGGGAGGGGCGCGACGAGCACCTGGTGCCCGGGCGCGGCAACCAGCCCTGCGCCGAGCTGCTCTCCTCGCTGGCCGGGCGCGGCTTCACCGGCGCCGTGGCCGTGGAGGTGGCCACCCGCGGGGCGCGCAGCCGCGAGCAGCGCGAGGCGGACCTGCGGGCGTCCTTGGAGTTCGCCCGCGAGCACCTCGCGGCCACCAGCACGGTCGGCTGAGGCGTACCGGCGGGCAGGACGCCCGCGCCCGACGGGCCGGGCAGGTGCGGGCGGTGATCGCGGCCGCGATCAGCCGACGGGGGTGAGCGGCGCCGGCACGGCGGCCGGCGCGCGTCCGGCGCCCGCGGTCTGACCGGCCCCGGCGGCCTGCCCGACCCCGGTGTTCTGCCCAACCCCGGTGTTCTGCCCGACCCCGGCGGCCTGCTCGCCGACGGCGGCCCGCTTCCGGGCCCGGTGCGCCGCCACGTGCGAACGGGTGGCGCACCGCTCCGAGCAGAACCGCCGGCAGCAGTTCGACGAGGTGTCCAGGTAGACGTTGCCGCACCGGTCGTCGGCGCAGACGCCGAACCGGGAGCTGCCGAACTCGCACAGCCAGACGGACAGCCCCCAGGCCGCGCCGGCGATGAACTCGGCGGCCACCGACGAACCCCGGCTGGTGACGTGCATGTGCCAGTCGAAGGAGTCGTGCCCCGAGATCCGGGGCTGCACGGGGTACGTCTCGAGCAGCGCGTTCAGCTCGGCGACGGCTTCGGTGTCCCGGCCGGAGGTGCCCAGCTCGAATACGTCACGCAGGCGCTTCTGCGCCCGCCGGAAGATCACCAGATCCCGCTCGGCCACCTCGTCCCGCATCCACGGGTTGGCGTCGCCGAACACGGCCCGCAGGCCGTCGAGGTCGTCCAGCCGGGCGTTGACGAGGTCAACACCGGTCCGGGCGTACGCGTCGAAGTCCACCCGACAACCGTAGACGACTCCCGGCCGGATCGACCCCTCCCCGTGCCACGGCCGGCCCCCGCCGGCCCCCCGACAGGGCCTTGGCTCCGCAGGTGGTTTCGGCCCCTTCGTGGCGTTCCTAGCGGTTGGTGCCCCGGGCGGTGGGCGCCCGTCCCGGGCCCGCGCCGGTGCCCGGACCGGCCGCTGGCGGGCGCCCGTTCAGGGGCCGCGCGGGCGCCCGGACCGGCCGCTGGCGGGCGCCCGTTCAGGGGTCGCGCCGGCGCCCGGACCGGCCGTCTCACCGGGCGTTAGGCTCAGGTCATGCTCCGATCGGTCATCCTCGCCGCGTCCCGGTCATCCCGGGTCGAGCGGCTCGTCGCGACCGCCCCGTACACCCGGGACGTCGTGCGCCGGTTCGTCGCCGGCACCACCCCCGACGACGCGCTGCGCGCCACCCGCGAGCTCGTCACCGCAGGTCTCACCGTCACCCTCGACCACCTGGGCGAGGACACCGTCACGGCGGAGCAGGCCACCGCCGTCCGGGAGGCGTACCTCGAACTCCTGGCCGTGCTGCGAGCCGCCGGGCTGACCGGCTCGGCGGAGGTCAGCGTGAAGCTGTCGGCCGTCGGCCAGGCCTTCGACGAGAAGCTGGCGTACGAGAACGCCCGGCTGATCTGTGCGGCCGCCGCCGAGGCCGGCACCACGGTCACGTTGGACATGGAGGACCACACCACCACCGACTCGACGCTGGACATCCTGGCGAAGCTGCGGGCGGACCACCCCAGCACCGGCGCGGTGCTCCAGGCGTACCTGCGGCGCACCGAGTCGGACTGCCGCGAGCTGGCCGGGGCCGGTTCCCGGGTGCGGCTGTGCAAGGGCGCTTACAAGGAGCCCGAATCGGTGGCGTACCAGTCGGCGAGCGACGTGGACAAGTCGTACGTTCGCTGCCTCAACGTGCTGATGGCCGGCGACGGTTACCCGATGCTCGCCACCCATGACCCCCGGCTCATCGCGATCGGCCAGGAGCGGGCCCGATGGTACGACCGCACGCCCGACTCCTTCGAGTTCCAGATGCTGTACGGGATCCGGCCGGACGAGCAGACCCGGCTGGCCAGCGAGGGCCACACCGTCCGGGTGTACGTCCCGTACGGCGACGAGTGGTACGGCTACCTGATGCGGCGGCTCGCCGAGCGCCCGGCCAACGTGGCCTTCTTCGCCCGATCGCTGATGTCGAAGAAGTGACCCCTCACGGCTCGCTCGACCAGGACCGGCTGCTGAGCACCAACCGGTAGCCGTCCGGGTCGGCGATCGTCACCCCCCACCGGTCCCAGTACGGGCCGCCGGAGACCCGCGTGCCGCCGGCCCGTACCAGGCGATCCACCAGGCCGTCCCGGACCGGGCCGGCGAGGTAGAGGACCAGCAGGTCGTCCTCGGTCGGTCGGGGCGGCTCGGCCAGGTTCGGCCCGCCCACCAGCTCCAGGTGCCAGGGGCCGCCCGGCCAGCCCACCATCAGCAAATCGTGCTCGCCGGGCCCGACCTCGGCGCTGCGCCACAGCACCGACAGGCCCAGGCCGTCGACCCAGAACCGTTCGGCGGCGGCCAGGTCCAGACTGGGCCGGGCCAGCCGGATATGCGGTGTCGGTTTCATTCCGGCAGCGTATGACTTCGGTTCACGTCCGCCCGGGCGACGTCGCCGGTGCACACCTCGACGCCGCCAGCCGGCGACATCTCCCGCGGCACCGGCCTGGTACTCCTGGATCTTGCAATTCTGCTCCCCCTCCGAGGGCAGCAGAATTCCAAGATCTGGGTCGCACGACGTAGCCTTCGACGGTGAACGATGGAGCGGCGCGGGCGAACGCGATGGCGCCGGCCGAACCGCCGGCGCCTGCCGAACCGCCGCTGCCCACCACGCCGGCCGCGTCGGACGCGCCCACTGCGCCTGTCGCGCCCACCGTGCCGGCCGCCCGGCCCGCCCCGGCCGCGCCGGCCGAATCCACTCCGCCGGTCGCCCCGGCCGCGCCGGCCGAGTCCATTTCGCCGGTCGCCCCGGCCGCGCCGGCCGAGTCCATTTCGCCGGCTGCGCCGGCCGTCCCGATCGCGCCGACCGTCCCGATCGCGCCGGCTGTGCCCGCCGCCCCCGCCGTGCCGACCGCGCCCACCGCCCCCGCCGCGCTGGCCGAATCCACTCCGCCGGCCGCGCCGACCGCCCCGACCGCGCCGATCGCGCCGGCTGTGCCCGCCGCCCCCGCCGGGCTGGCCGAACCCACTCCGCCGGCCGCGCCGACCGCGCCCACCGCCGACGCCGCCCCGGACGAATCCACTCCGCCGGCTGCGCCGGCTGCGCCGGCCGCCCCGGCTGCGCCCACTCCGCCGGCCGTGCCCACTGCGCCGGCCGCCCCGGCTGCGCCCACTCCGCCGGCCGTGCCCACTCCGCCGGCTGCGCCGGCTGCGCCCACTCCGCCGGCCGTGCCCACTCCGCCCACTCCGCCGGCCGTGCCCACTCCGCCGGCCGCGCCGGCCGCGCCCACTCCGCCGGCTGCGCCGACCGAGTCCACTTCGCCGGCGGCATTCCACCCGTCGGTGCGGCGTACCCGGTGGAAGCCGTGGTCGGCGCTCGGGCTTGTCGCCGTACTCCTGCTCTGCCTGGTTCCCCTCGGCCTGCTGGCCAGCACGGTGCTGCACCGGGCGGACGGCGGGGTGGCCGGCGGACGCCGGCCGGCGCCGAGTCCCCGGCCGGGGGACGGCGCCGGCGCCACCGGGGCCTGGCTGCGGGATCGGGTGGCCGAGCAGCTCGACCGGCAGGCGGCCGCGCTGCTGGCCGGCGATCGTGCCGGCTTCCTGGCCGTGGCCGATCCGGAAGGTGCGGCCGCCCCGACGCTGAAGCGGGAGTACGCCGCGCTGCGAGCCCTGCGCGTGCGGGTGTGGCGCGCCGAGGTGGCCGACCGCCCCACCGCGGAGCCGGGCGAGCCGCGCCGGTGGCGGTTCACGGTCACCTACCGGTACTGCTTCGCCGAGCCGGACTGTGCGCCGATCCCGTTCACGGTCGGCACCCGGTGGGTGGACGGGGGAGCACGGCCCCGGCTGGTCTCGTTCGAGCCGCCCGGCCCGGCCACCGCCGGCCCGGCCACCGCCGCGTCGCCCACCGCCGGATCGCCCACCGCCGGATCGCCCACCGCCGGATCGGCCACCGCCGGATCGGACGCCGTCGGGTCCGGCGCGCCCGGCCCGGATGCCGCGGGACCGCGCCCGTGGCAGGTGAGCGAGCTGGTGGCGCTGACCGGCAGCCGGGTCACGGTGGCCAGCACGCCCGCGCTGCGCGGCCGGCTGCCGGCCCTGCTGGCCAGCGCCGAGCGGGCGGCCGGGGTGGCCGACCGGTACGCCGTCAGCGGGGCCCCGCCGCGCCGGTACCTGATCTTCTACGCCGGTCGGTCGGAGTGGAGTTCCTGGTACGGCGGTGACCTGCCGAAGTGGACCGGTGGCTACGCGATCCCGGTGGGCGGCGGGCAGCACGACGTGGTGCTCAATGCCGACGAGCTGACGCGCGGCGGGGCCGACGTGGAGCTGCTGCTGCGGCACGAGATGACGCATGTGGCGTCGATGTCCGACCGCAACCGGGTCGGCGCCGACGAGTGGTGGCTGGTGGAGGGGCTCGCGGAGCAGGCGGCCGCGAACGGTCGGCGGCCCAGCCAGTCGCCCGAGCTGGCCGCGGTGCGCCGACTGCTGCGCAGCGGCTGGGACGGCCGGCTGTCCGGGCTGCGGCCGGCCGACGACGCCGCGGACTGGCGGGTGGTGGCCGGGTACGGCGCCAGTTACCTCGCGGTCCACCATCTCATCGAGCGGTTCGGCCAACGGTCGGTGTTCGACTTCTTCCGGCTGGTGGTGCAGGACGGGCGGACCCCCGACCGGGCCGCCCGGGAGTCCTTCGGCGGCGCCTGGCAGCCGCTGGCGGAGGACTGCGTCGGCTACGTCCGCGGCATGCTCGGCTGACCGCCGCGGCGGCACCGCCAGCCCGATCCGGACGCTTGCGCCCCCGCAGTCACCCGGGTCCAGCGCCGCAACTTTCATGATCAAAAGTGCGAAGGGATCGCGCCGGCAACAGTTGCCCCGCTACCGTACTGGTAACACGCGCGTTGCCTGCCGTGACGGAGACGGTCGTCACTCTCCGGGCGCGCGCCGGGGATGGGATGGATTGGTGAGCCATGACGGGATCACCACAGTCCGACGGTCGGCTGTCGGAGGTCAGGTTCCTGACCGTTGCCGAGGTGGCGTCGCTGATGCGGGTTTCCAAGATGACGGTCTATCGATTGGTGCACTCGGGCGAGCTGACGGCCGTCCGGGTCGGGCGTTCGTTCCGGGTGCCGGAGCACGTCGTGCATGAGTATCTGCGGGGAGCGTTCCAGCAGAGCGCCTAGCGGCCGTGCCCGCGTACGACGCTTCCGGCGGGGCCGCGTTGGCCTTGATCGGGACCGGCGGCTACCCTGGACCGCGACCGTGACCTCACTCCGGTGCGCCACGCCGCCCGCCAGCCGGGTCCGGTCCGTTGTCCAGTTCGGTCGCCGGGCCACCGATGGTGGTCCCGGTCAGTTCCGCCAGATTGCATGAGAAGGGCTGTCGTATGGGCTCGGTGGTCAAGAAGCGCCGCAAGCGCATGGCTAAGAAGAAGCACCGCAAGCTGCTGCGCAAGACCCGCGTCCAGCGTCGCCGTCTCGGCAAGTGACCCGTTGGCCGGGCTCCGGCCCGGTCAACGGTTGCGCCGGCCCCCCGTCGACCCTCGGAGGCTTGCGGTGAACAGCTCCCGGCAGCATGGGCCCGGCCCATCGACGCCGGTGGAAAGCGCGCCATGACCCTCGGCCACACCGTCGGTGTGCCGGGGGTCGTCGTGGTGACCGGGGTCAGTCGCTACCTCGGCGCTCACGTGGCCGCCCGGCTGGCGGCCGATCCGGCGGTCGGCCACGTGGTCGGGATGGACCCGGTCGACCCGCCGGCCGAGCTGGCGCCGCTGCTCGACGGCGTCGAGCGGGTACGCGCCGACGCGGGCACGGTGAGCGGGGTCATCGCCGACCTGGACGCCGCCTGCGTCGTACACCTGGCCCTGGTGACGGCGCCGGACAAGCAGCAGGGCGGCCGCGCGGCCATGAAGGACCAGAACGTCATCGGGACGATGCAGCTGCTCGCGGCGTGCCAGCGGGCGCCCCGGTTGCGCAAGATCGTCTTACGGTCGTCGACGGCCGCGTACGGCGCCTCGTTCCGGGATCCGGCCGTCTACACCGAGGACACCGAGCCGCGCGAGGTGCCGCGCGGCGGTTTCGCCCGGGACATCCTCGACATCGAGGGGTACGTCCGCGGGTTCCGCCGGCGGCGCCCCGAGGTGACCGCGACGGTCCTGCGGTTCGCGCCGTTCATCGGGTCGACGGCGGACACGACGCTGACCCGATACTTCGCCCAACCGGTGGTGCCCACCGTCCTGGGCCGGGATCCCCGCCTGCAGTTCGTGCACATCGACGACGCCCTCGAGGCGCTGCACCGGTCGGTCGTCGAGGACCACCCGGGCACCTTCAACGTGGCGGGCGCCGGGGTGCTCACCCTCTCCCAGGCCATCCGGCGCGCGGGCCGGATCGCGCTGCCGGTCCCGGAACCCGGCCTGTCCGGCGCGGCGGGGCTGGCCCGGACCCTCGGGTTCGGCCGGTACGGGTTGGACCAGGTGGACCTGATCGTGCACGGTCGGGTGGTGGACACGACCCGGCTGGTCGACGAGTTCAACTTCACCCCGCGGAGCACGGCGGCGGCGTTCGACGACTTCATCCGCGCGCACCTCGACAACGCGCTGGTCAGCGGTGAGCGGCTGCGAGCGGCGGAGCAGGCGATCCTGGACGGGGTCCGCCAGGTCCGGCAGGTCCGCTCGGCCACCGGGCGGCAGCCGTGAGCGACCATGATCGGCGCCGGACCGACGACGCTCCGGCCGCAGACCCGGGGCCGCCGGATCCACCGCCGGCGGCAACCGGATCGGGATCCGCTGCCGGCCCGGGCCGTACCGGATCGGCCGGCCCGGGTCGTGCCGGATCGGGTCGTGCCGGATCGGCCGGCTCGGTCGGCGCCGGCGCGGCCCGGAGCGGATCGGCGGACGTCGACCCGCCGGCGCAGCGCAACGGGCACCGGTCGACACCGCCGAGCCGGCTGGTTCCGCCGCCGGTGGACCAGGCCGTGGCCGACGGACCGGCCGACGTGTGGGACCGCCGGGTGGCGGGGGCGCTGGCCTTCCTGCGCCGCCGGCTCTCCGGGCAGTACGAGGTGGACGAGTTCGGCTTCGACCCCGAGCTGACCGACCAGCTCTTTCATCCGCTGCTGCGGACGCTCTACCGCGACTGGTTCCGCGCCGAGATCGACGGGGTGGAGAACCTGCCGGCCGGCGGAGCGGGCCTGGTGGTCGCCAACCACTCCGGCACGGTGGCGCTGGATGCGTTGATCCTGTCGACCGTGGTGCGCGACCGGCATCCGGAGCGCCGGCACCTGCGGCTGCTCGGCGCCGATCTGGTCTTCCGGATGCCGGTGGTCTCGGAACTGGCCCGCAAGTCCGGCGGGACGGTGGCGTGCAACCCGGACGCCGAGCGCCTGCTGGACCGGGGCGAACTGGTCGGCGTCTTCCCGGAGGGCTTCAAGGGCATCGGCAAGCTCTACGCCGACCGCTACAAGCTGCAGCGGTTCGGCCGGGGCGGCTTCGTCTCGGCGGCGCTGCGGACCGGTACCCCGATCGTTCCGGTGGCCATCGTGGGCGCCGAGGAGACCTACCCGATGCTGGCCGACGTCAAGCCGCTGGCCCGGTTGCTGAAGCTGCCATATTTCCCGGTCACCCCGACCTTCCCCTGGCTGGGGCCGCTCGGGATGGTCCCGCTGCCGAGCAAGTGGCTGATCCGGTTCTGCCCGCCGATCTCCACGGCGCACCTGGCCGAGCAGGCCGACGACCCGCTGGTGGTGTTCAATCTGGCCGACCAGGTCCGGGAAACGATCCAGCAGACGCTGCTGGAACTGCTGCAACGCCGTCCGGATCCGTTCGGCCCCTGACCGCCGTACCCGGCCTATCGGGCGAAATGCCGGCGCAGCGCGAGGCCCGCGCCGGCCAGCGCGCCGGCCGCGACGGTCGACGGCACGGCGATCTTGACGGCCCGGCGGCCGGTGCGGAAGTCCCGGACCGGCCACCCGCGCTCGCGGGCCACCCGGAGCAGGGCCGCGTCGGGGTTGACCGCCACGGCCTGGCCGACGGCCGAGAGCATCGGGATGTCGTTCGACGAGTCGCTGTAGGCGGTGCAGCGGGCCAGGTCCAGCCCCTCCACCTCGGCGAGCCGGCGGACCGCCGCCGCCTTGGCGGCGCCGTGCATGAGGTCACCGACCAACCGTCCGGTGTACGCGCCGTCCCGCACCTCGGCCACCGTGCCGATGGCGCCACTCAGGCCGAGCCGGGCCGCGATGGCCCGGCCGATCTCGACCGGGGCCGCGCTCACCAGCCAGACCTGCTGCCCGTACTCGAGGTGCTGCTGGGCGAGCGCCCGCGCGCCGGCCCAGATCCGCGGCTCGATGAGCTCGTCGAAGATCTCCCAGGTGAGCCGCTCGATCTCGTCCACCCGCCAGCCCGCGACGAAGGCAAGCGCCGTCTCCCGGGCCCGCGACATGTCGCCGGCGTGCTCGGTCGCGAGCAGCCGGAACCGCAACTGCTGCCAGGCGAACCGGGCCAGGTCGCCGGGCCGGAAGTAGTCGCGGGCGGCGAGCCCGCGGGCGAACCAGTAGAGCGAGGCGCCCCGCATCATGGTGTTGTCGACGTCGAAGAACGCCGCGGCCCCGGTGACCGGCGCCCAGCCGATCGGATCGCCGCGGTCGTCGGCCCCGACGATCACCTTCCGGGAACTTCCCACCAGCCAGGCCCCCTCACCCGTCGCGCCATCCCTGCCCCGGTACGAGGTTAGTCGGCCCGGCCGGGTGACGACCAAGAATGGGCGCTGAGCAGGGAAAATCGGCGTCAGCCGGGCGTTGCGGCCGGCTGGGGTGGCGCCAGGTGTCCCTGCGCGTCCCCGGGCCCGCTGGTGGCCGGACCGGCCGAGGCCGGCGCGGCCCGGGTCCCGCGCGGCTGGTTCGCCGGGTGGGCGGAGGCCCGCGTCGCCGTGGGCTCGGCCGAGTCGGCGCCGGTGGGCTTGCGCGACTCCGGGCAGGCCCGGGGCAGCGGCCCGATCGTGTCCGACCGGATCGACGGCTCGGCGCCGCAGGCCAGACCGGCCGACAGCGCCTCGGTCCGGGTACGGATGTCGTCCAGCAGGGCGCGCGAGGCAGCCACCCGTTCCCGGCCCGGTCCGTCCACCCCCTCGGCCAGCTCGTCCACCGCCCGGCGCTGGCCGGCGACGAACGAGGAGACCAGATCCAGGCCGTGCTGGTCGCGGTGCTGCATGGCCGTGCCGGTGAGCAGCCGTACGCCCTGCCGGGTGTCCGCGTCCATGTCGTCGAGGACCGCAGCGAAGCCGAGCGCGTTCCGCACGGCCGTGGCCTCGGTGAGCCTGGTGCGGGCGAAGTCGAGGAAGAGCTGACCGCGGCCGGTGTCCGAGCCGCTGAGGGCGAGCTGGGCGCGTTCGGTGGACCGCTTCATCCCGTACAGCGCGTCACCCGGTACGGCGTTCTCGCTCGCCGCCGAGATCCCGGACAGCGCGACGGCGCCCGCGGCGATCCCTACGACCAGCGCTGCCCGGGCCCGGGCCCGGCGGGCGTTCAGCCTGGGCAGCCGGCCGTGCCGGACCCGCCGGTCCGTACCGGCGACACCGTCCGCGGCCTCGCGCTCACCCACGCCGTCCCGCTCAGCGGTGGCCATCAGCATGGCGCGCAGGCTGGTTTGGAAGTCGGGGTCGACGGCGGGGCCGGGATGGATGTTCCGCTGGTCGCGCAACCGTTCGGAGAAGGTGACCAGATCGGCCAGTTCCGTGTCGAGCCGGGAGCGCATCCGATGCCGGCTGCCGCCGTCGATCTCGTCGACGAGCTGGGCGAAGCGCTCGGCGCGTCGACGCTCGGTGACCGGGTTCGCCATGCCGCACCTCCCTTTGCTGATCACGGCCGCGCATGGTCGGCAACCCACGTCAGCCGTTGCGACGCGGCGACGGGTACCGATGCCGGAGCTGTCACGTGAGTGAGCCGGGAAGGCCGGCCCGCGGACTCCGGGGAAGGTGGGCAACCGCCGGTCGCACCCGGACAAACGGTCGGTGAACCGAACCGGTTACGGGCGAGTCAACATGTCGAGCGAAAGGGTGAGGTGAGGCCTCGGCTCACGGCTGGAAGCCGTCGGGAAGCAGGCGGGCCAGGGCGCGTACCGCTCGGTATTGAAGGGCCTTGATGGCACCCTCGTTCTTGCCCATGGCCCGGGCGGTCTCCGCCACCGAGAAGCCCTGGAGGAATCGCAGTACGATGCACTCCTGCTGCTCCGGGTTCAGCTGTTTGACGGCGGTCAGCAGCGCGACGTTCGTGATGTGCTCCACCACGGCCGCCTCCGGGCTGCCCTCCGGTCCCCGGTCCTCCCGGTCGGCGTCGAGGACGTCGCCGGTGGTGACCTCCAAGCGGTACCGCCCGGACTTGAAGTGGTCGGCCACCAGATTGCGGGCGATGGTCACCAGCCAGGCGCCAAGGTCCCGCCCCTGCCAGGTGAAACTGCCGATCCGTTTGAGCGCCCGGAGAAAGGTGTCGGAGGTGAGATCCTCGGCGAGCTGCCGGTTGCCCACCCGGAAGTAGACAAAGCGGAACACGGTGTCCACGTACCGGTCGTAGATGAGGCCGAAGGCCTCCGTCTCGCCGGCCTGGGCCCGCTCCACCAGGGTCCACACCTCCGTGGCCGGGTCGGACGGATCCGGCCGGGACGGGTAGCCGGTGGAGGGCCGAGTTGACCCGGGCTGCGCCTGCTCGGGGATGATCGGCAGGATCGTGGTCTCGGTGTTCGACGTGTCCACCGGTGGGCCGGCCGACCGGTGCTGCGCCGGCACCGGCGGGTCCGGCGGGGCGGGCCGGGCCGGTGTGACCACCCGGCCGTTGCCCAGCGGCTTGTTGCCGGCCGGGAGGTGCCGCGAGGGTGTCTCGTTGTGATGCGTGGGGTTCCGGGTCCGTCCGGTGCCGCCGCGCGTGGCGCCGAGCATGCCGGCCACCGACGTGCGTAGCTGTCCCAGCCCCTCGTTGCCATTCATCGCGCGTGGATCGCGACCGGCCGGACCGTCCGAATAGGTGTGTGCAGTCACTTGCCCTCCCCAACCCGGCCGCGCCCGTCAAGGGCCGGCCCTCGGGTCTCGTTGGTGGCGGTGATGCGATGAGATCCCGGGCCGGCATGCGTGGCGGGGTGCGCGGGCGCGAGGGAATGACACGCACCCATGAGGTGCAGGTCCGATGCGCTGACAGGCACGGCGGCCTCCTCGGGCTGAGGGGTGTCGACCCACGGAAAAACGGGTGAGCCGACCCGAGTGATGATAGGGCCAACGTCACCCATATGTGGCGAGTCCGTTACACAGAGCCCTAGTCTTTGTCAGGTCGGCACATTGATGCCGCACAGCCTGTGCGTTGTCGGATGCCAGACAATTGCGACGCTGAGCAGTTTTGCTGGCCCCGTACAGCAGGAAACGCCGAGGAAGAAGGTGTTTTCCTCGGCGTGTCGGATGAACGGCAGGAAGATGCCCGTATCCGCATTCGACGGGCCCATGGCGCCGGTCCCGTTGACGGTACCGCCATCGCCGGCCGGCGTCGAGGGGTTGACCGGTTCACCTCGTGCAAATTGCCAATCGGCCGTGAAAGTTCCTCGACCAACCGGCCCCCGGTACGCCCGGCGGCCCGGTGGGCGACGACTCGTCGCGGACTGTGCCAGACTCAGCGACCGTGGGCGAAGGAGCCGAGACCGCCCGGCAGCCGGTGGCGGTGACCCTGGCGGACCGGGTACGCCGGACGGCCGCCGACCGGCCCGAACGGGTGGCGTTCCACCATCGAGACCGGGCGCTGACCTGGGCCGAGCTTGACCGCGCCATCGACGGGGCGGCCGCCGACCTGCTCTGTCGGACCGGTGAGTCCCGGCCCGTCCCGGACGGCGGCGCCGCGCCGGTTCCGGGCGGCGGGTCGCCGGTGGTGGCCGGTACGCCGGCCCGGGTGGCCATCGCGCTGGGAAACACGCCGGAATTCGTCATCGCCCTGCTCGCCACCATGCGCGCGGGCCTGGTGGCCGTACCGGTGAACCCCGGCGCCGCCGGGCCGGAGTTGCGGCACGTGCTGGCCGACTCGCAGGCGGCGGTCCTGCTGGCCACCGAACGGGTGGGCGGCCTGGTGGAGCCGATCCGGGCCGACCTGCCCGCGCTGCAAGACGTACACATCGGACTGGCGGCGTCGGACGGACCCGGCGGGACGGACCCGGGCCAGGTGGTCGCGGCCCCCGACCCGGACGATCTCGCGGTGCTGCTCTACACGGCCGGCACCGAGGGGCGGCCCAAGGGCGCCATGCTGACCCACCGCTGCCTGCTGGCCAACCACGAACAACTCGGCGGGATCTCGCCCCCGGTGGTCGGCCCCGACGACGTGCTGCTGCTCGCGCTGCCGCTGTTCCACGCGTACGGGCTGGGCTCGGGACTGGGTGCGGTGGCCTACCACGGCGCCTGCGGGGTGTTGATCGACGACTTCGACCCGGCGGACGCCCTGGACCGGATCGCCCGGCACCGCGTCACCATCCTGCTCGGCGTACCTTCGATGTTCCTGGCCTGGTCGCTGCTGCCGAACGCCGGTACGGCGTTGGCCGCCGTGCGGCTGGCCGTCTGCGGCGCCGCGCCGTTGGACGCCGGTACGGCGGACCGGTTCGCGGTGGCCACCGGGCATCCGCCGGTGGTCGGCTACGGCCTCACCGAGGCGGCCCCGGTGCTCACCTCGACGCTGGCCAGTCCGGCGCCGAAGCGTGGCTCGATCGGCCGGCCGCTGCCCGGGGTGCGGATCCGGCTGGTGGGCGCCGGCGGCGAGCGGCTGTGGTCGAGCGACCCCGACGATCCCGATCTCGATGCCGAGGCGGACGACTGGGAGCTCGACCCGGAGTCCGCCGGCACCGACCCGGGGGAGATCGTGGTGCGCGGGGCGAACCTGTTCGCCGGCTACTGGCCGGACGGGCGCGGTGGCCCGGGCGCGGACGGCTGGTGGGCCACCGGGGACATCGCATACGCGGACGCGGACGGGGATCTCTTCCTGGTGGACCGGTTGGGGGAGTTGATCCTGGTCAACGGGTTCAACGTCTATCCCCGAGAGGTCGAGCTGGCCCTCGACGCCCATCCCGAGGTCCTCGAGTCGGCCGTGACGGCCGCCCCGCACCCGTACACCGGGCAGACCGTGCGGGCGTACGTGGTGCGGGCCCCGGGCGCCGGCGTCACCGAGGCGGTGCTGCGGGCGCACTGCGCGGAGCGGCTGGCCCGGTTCAAGTGCCCGACGGCCGTGGAGTTCGTCGACGCTCTGCCGCACTCGGCGATCGGTAAGGTGCGCAAGACGCTGCTGCGGCCCGCGCCGGGGCAGCGGGACGGGCGGTCCACGGCGGAGGTGGCGGATGGTTGACCGATCGGGCGGGGCGGCGCCGCGGCTGACGCTGATCACCCGGCCCGGGTGCCATCTCTGCGAGGTGGCCCGGGAGGCGATCGGCCGGGTGACCGCCGTCACCGGGGACCGGTGGGTCGAGGTGGACGTCAGCGGCGACCTCGAACTCGAGCGGGACTACGGCGACCGGCTGCCGGTCGTGCTGCTGGACGGGCGGGAGCACGGTTACTGGCGGGTCGAGGAGGACCGGCTGCTGCGCGATCTCACCGCTCCGCGCCCACCGGCCTGACGTCGTACGCCTGACGTATCGTGCCGGCATGGCCCGCGCACGCACCCACCTGGTCTGGGACTGGAACGGCACCCTGCTGAACGATCTCACCCTGGTGGTCGACTCCACCAACCAGGTGTTCGGCACGCTCGGCGCCGCGGCCGTCTCGATCGACCAGCACCGGACGAAGTTCCGGCGGCCGATCGCGGACTACTACGCCGAGGTCCTCGGCCGGGCCGTGGACGCCGCCGAGTTCGAGCGGCTCGACAAGATCTTCCACGACACCTACCGGCTGGGCCTGACCGGCTGCGGGCTCGCGACCGACGCCACCGGGGCGATCCGCTCGTGGGGCGGCTCACAGTCGCTGCTGTCCATGTGGTTCCACGAGGAGCTGGTCCCCGCCGTCGAGACGTACGGGCTGACCGGGATGTTCCGCCGGGTGGACGGCCTGCGCGGAATCGTCGGCGGCGACCGCAAGGCCGAGCACCTCGCCCGGCACCTCGCGGCGTTGGAGGTGGACGGCGCGGCCACGGTGCTGATCGGCGACTCGATCGACGACGCCGACGCGGCCGAGTCGGTCGGCGCCCGGTGCGTCCTCTACACAGGCGGCTTCACCGACCCGGAGCGGCTGCGCCGATCCGGCCGCCCCGTCGCCGACAGCCTGACCGAGGCCGTCCGGCTGGCCGCCGCGCTGCCCTGACGGCCGGCCGGGCCAAGCCGGCCGCGGCCCGCCCGGCCACCGTCAGCGGCGGTGTTGGGCTATCCGCGCAGGTACGTGAGCACCGCGAGCACCCGGCGGTGCTGCTCCTCGTCCGGCGGCAGCTGCAGCTTGGTGAAGATGTTCCGGACGTGCTTCTCCACGGCGCCGTCGCTGACCACCAGCGCTCGGGCGATCGCCGTGTTGGACCGGCCCTCGGCCATCAGCGACAACACCTCCCGCTCGCGCGGAGTCAGCTCCCGGAGCGGGTCGTCGCGCCGGCGCCGGACCAGCAGCTGCGCCACCACCTCCGGATCGAGCACCGTGCCCCCGGCGGCCACCCGGCGCAGCGCGTCCATGAACTCGTCGATCGCCGCCACCCGGTCCTTGAGCAGGTAGCCCACCCCGCCGGCCGGGGCGTTCCCGGTGGGCCGCACGGTGGCCAGCAGGTCGTCCGCGTAGGACACCTCGACGTACTGGGACAGGACCAGGACGGGCGCGAGCGGGACCAGCCGGCGCGCCTCCACGGCCGCCCGCAGCCCCTCGTCGGTGTGCGACGGCGGCATCCGCACGTCCACGATCGACACGTCCGGGCGGTGCGCCACGATGGCGTCCACCAGCGCCGGACCGTCCCCGACGGCCGCCACCACCTCGTGCCCCTGCTCGGTCAGCAACCGCACCAGTCCCTCGCGGAGCAGTACGGCGTCGTCGGCGATCACGATGCGCATGGCTGTGTTGTCTACCACCTCACCGGCCCGCCGGTCCGACGCGCCGCCCGGTCCCACCCCGGCCGGTCCGGTCCCGGCCGGTCTCACCCCGCCCGGTCCGGTCCCGGCCGGTCCGGTCCCGGCCGGTCCGGTCCCGGCCGGGCCGGTCCCGGCCGGGTCGGTGCCGGTCGGCGCGCCCGGCGGGTCGGCCGCGGCCGACCCGGCGCGGCCCGGCGGGTGAAGGCGGCCCATCTCAGCCGCCCACCGGTCGGGCCGGCAGGTCGGCGCGCAGCATGGTGGGGCCGCCGCTCGGGCTGTGCACCGACAGGACGCCGTCGGCGGCGGTCACCCGGTCGGCGATCCCGGCCAGGCCGTGCCCCTTGGCCACGTGCGCGCCGCCGGTCCCGTTGTCGGCCACCTCGACGATCAACCGCGACCCCTGCACCCGCACCGAGAGCTGGCAGTCGGTGGCCCGGCTGTGCTTCGCCACGTTGGTGAGCGCCTCGGCCACCACGAAGTACGCGGTGCTCTCGATGAGCGGGTCCAGCCGCACGCCGTCCGTGCTGAGCCGCGGGTCGACGGTCAGCTCGATGGGGATGACCCCGCGGCCGGCCAGCGCGGCCAGGGCGCTGGGCAGGCCCCGGTCGACCAGGATCGGCGGGGCGATGCCGCGGGAGAGTGCGCGCAGCTCGGCCAGCGTCTCCCGGGTCTGCGCGACCGCCTCGTCGAGGGTTCGCCGGGCCGCCTCGGGATCCTCCGCGAGCTGCTGCTGGGCCCGCCCGAGATCCATCGCGAGCCGCACGAGCCGCTGCTGCGGGCCGTCATGGATGTCCCGCTCCAGCCGGCGCAGGGCGGTCGCCTCGGCCGACGCGGCCGCCGCCTTCTGGCGTTCCAGCACGGTGATCCGGTCGCGCATCTCGGCCATCCCGGTCAGCAGCCCCCGGCCCAGGTTGGCCCGCAGCAGCGCGCAACCGCGGACGATCAGCGGCAGGGTGATCAGGAAGAACACCCCGATGGCCGTGTTCAGTCCGATCCGGGCGCCGGCCGAGTCACCGAGGCCCATCAGCTCGGCCAGGTCCTGGTTGTCCGGCGGGTGCGGCAGGGCCCAGTCCCAAGCCCAGTAGAGCGAGCCGCCCACCGCGCCGGCCCACCAGACCAGGGTGATCACCGCCGTGATGATCGAGACGACGAAGGTGAGGATGCCGTACGCCAGGTCGAGCCAGGACTGCGGATCGATGATCGGCGTCACGATCCGGCGCCACACGCCCGAGTTGGCCGGGGTGCCCCGGTATTCCGGCCGGACCGGAGGGCGGCCGAGAATAGGGGCCATCCGCAGCCGCTCCACGTCGGCCAGCGCCCGGGCGGCATAGAGGGTGCCGGCGATCACCGGCAGGCCGATCACGGTCACCGCGAGCCCCGCCCCGATGGACAGGCCGGCGATCAGGACGATGAAGCTCGCCACAGCCAGCGGGAGGCCCAGCAGGACGTACCCGGAATCGACGGCGAGCTGGCGGAGGGTGGACGAGGGCACCCGGGCCGCGGGGGGTGTGGCGACGGTGGTGGTCATGTCCTCGACGTTAGGCATTCCTGCCGTGACCCCCCATCCCGTCGGCCAGCCTCTTAACGGTAGGGCTGGCCTCACCGTCGCGCCGTCCCCTGGGGCGGTCCCGCCGGCTGCCGGGCGGCGTCATGGGGCCACCCCGCGCCCGCCGGACGCCGGCATCGTGCCGCCCCCGTGGCCCGGTGGCGCGGGGGGTGGGCGAGCGTGATTGGCGGTAGAAGTCGGAATTGGGCAATAATCGCCGGGCGGCCGTGCGGAGTCGCGAATCGATCTTCAGAATGGAGTGCCTGGTGAATGCCGCCCGCGATCGCTCAAGATCGCGATTTGTGCGCGCCTTCACAAGCGCCTACTCTGTAAATCCGAGCCCCGCCAGCGCCGCCGGTCGATGCGGCCCCGGGCGGGCGTCCCGCAGCGGCCTGCCTCTTCGGGCGGTCAAGGATCGCATGGCACGGAGTCACATGAGTCAGCAGCGTCCCACAGGCACGCCCGGCCGCGCCGGTCACGTCCCGGCGCTTCCGGATCTTCCTGAGGCGACGGTTGCCCGGCTGCCCGAATATCTGCGTGCGCTGCATCACCTCATCGAGGCCGGGCACGACACGGTCTCCAGCGAGGGACTGGCCGCGGCCGCCGGGGTGAACTCGGCGAAGCTGCGCAAGGACCTCTCCCACCTCGGTTCGTACGGCACCCGCGGCGTCGGGTACGACATCGCGCTGCTGGTCGAGCAGATCGAGTTCGTGTTGGGGCTCACCCAGCGGCGGGCCGTGGCCCTGGTGGGGATCGGTAATCTCGGTCACGCCCTCGCCGGCTACGCCGGCTTCGGCAGCCGCGGGTTCCGCATCGCCGCGCTGTTCGACGCCGACCCCGCCCGGGTCGGCGAGGAGATCAACGGCCTGGTGGTACGCCACATCGACGACCTGCCCCGGTATGCGGCGGAGGAGTCGATCGCGATCGGCGTCATCGCCACCCCGGCCGCGGCCGCCCAGCGGGTCGCCGACCAGCTCGTCGCGGCGGGCGTCACCAGCATCCTGAACTTCGCCCCGTGCGTTCTCGCGGTGCCCGAGAACGTCGATGTGCGCAAGGTCGATCTGGCCATCGAGCTGCAGATCCTCTCGTTCCACGAGCACCGCAAGGCGACGCTGACCGGCCTGCCCGGCAACCGGGGCGGATCCGGCGGCAACTTCCCGGCGTTGCCCCGCGCGCTTCCCGACACCGGCACCCAGGAGGCGGTCGGCACGTGAACCTGCTCGTCGTCGGCGCGTCGTACCGCACCGCTCCGGTTGCCACGCTGGAGCGCCTCGCGGTGTCCCCCGCCCAACACAGTGCCCTCGCGGCCCAGCTGCTCGCCCAGCCGTACGTCGGGGAGGCGGTGATCGTCTCGACCTGCAACCGGGTGGAGATCTACGCCGCGGTTTCCGGCTTCCACGGCGGCCTCGGCGACATCTGCGCGGTGCTGGCGGCCCACGCCGGCTATCCGGCGGCCGAGCTGGCCAACCACCTGTACGTGCACTACGACGGCGCCGCCGTCGAGCATGTCTTCCGGGCGGCGTCCGGACTGGACTCGATGGTGATCGGCGAGGCGCAGATCCTCGGCCAGCTGCGCGACGCGTACCACGCGGCCACCGAGGTGGACGCCGCCGGCCGGCTGTTGCACGAGTTGATGCAGCAGGCGCTGCGGGTGGGCAAGCGGGCCCACGCCGAGACCGGGATCGACCGGGCCGGCCAGAGCGTCGTCACGGCCGCCCTCGGTCGCGCGGCCGCCCGGTTCGGCGGCGAGCTGACCGGCCGGCCCGCGCTCGTGGTGGGCGCCGGCGCGATGGGCTCGCTGGCCGTGGCCACGCTGTCCCGGATCGGCGCGGAGCCGCTGTCGGTGCTGAACCGCAGCGCCGACCGGGCCGTCCGGCTCGCCGCCGCGTACGGGGCGACCTCGGTGCCGGCCGAGCGCCTGACCTCGGCCATGGCCGAGACCGACGTGGTGATCGCGGCCACCGCCTCGACGGCGCCGGTGCTCACCCGCGAGATCGTGAGCAGGGCCCTGGCCGAGCGCGCCGGTCGCCGATCGGGGCCGTTGGTCCTGCTCGACCTGGCCGTGCCGCGGGACGTCGAGGCGGACGTGGCGGAACTGCCCGGCGTGCTGGTGATCGACATCGAGCGGCTGGCCGCGGAGCTGCCGGAGGGGCCGGCCGCCGTCGACGTGGCGGCGGTCAACCGGATCGTCGCGGCCGAGCTCGAGGCGTTCCTCGCCTGGCTGCGCGGCGCGGACGTGGCGCCGACGGTCGCCGCGCTGCGTGGCCGGGCCGACGAGGTGGTCGGCGCCGAGCTGCGCCGGTTGGCCAAGCGCCGGCCGGAGCTGACCGACGAGCAGCGCGGTGAGGTCTCGCACACCCTGCACCGGGTGGTCCAGCGGCTGCTGCACTCGCCCACGGTGCGGGTTCGCCAGCTCGCGGCCGAGCCCGGTGGCGACCAGTACGCGGCCCTGCTGCGCGAGCTGTTCGACCTCGAGGTGCCGCACACCGCGCAGGCCGAGGTCGTGCCGGACATCGCCGCGGCCGACGCGCCGCACCGCGCCGCCGACGCCACTCCGGGGCTCGCGCCCGGTGCGGCCGTCCCGGCGGCCGGCGACCGGCCCGTCCCGGCGGCGGGCGATCGGCCCGTCCCGGCGGCCGGCGACCAGAGCGGTGACCAGGCCGGCGAGCCGGAAACCGGAGGTGGCCGATGACCGCGCTGCGCCTCGGCACCCGGGGAAGCGCGTTGGCGATGGCCCAGTCGGGGTGGTTCGCCGACGAGCTGCGCCGGGTGACCGGCCGGGACGTCGAGCTGGTCGAGGTGGTGACCGCGGGGGACCGGTCCACCGCTCCGGTGCACCGGCTCGGCGTCGGGGTGTTCGTCTCCGCGCTGCGGGACGCGCTCACCGCCGGCAAGGTCGACATCGCCGTCCACTCGTACAAGGACCTGCCCACGGCCGGGCATCCCGGGCTGACCATCGCCGCGGTGCCGCCCCGGGAGGACCCGCGGGACGCCCTGATCAGCCGGGACGATCGGGTGCTGGCGGAGCTGGGCCCGGGTGCCACGGTGGGCACCGGCGCGCTGCGCCGGATCGCCCAGCTGCACGCCTTGGGCCTGCAGCTCGAGGTGACCCCGATCCGCGGCAACGTCGACACCCGGCTGCGCCGGGTGCGTGGCCCGGAGGCCGACCTGGACGCCGTGGTGCTGGCCCGGGCCGGCCTGGCCCGGCTGGGCCGGCTGGACGAGATCACCGAGACCATCGATCCGATGCTCATGCTGCCGGCGCCCGCGCAGGGTGCGCTGGCCGTGGAGTGCCGGATCGACGACGCGGAGCTGGTTGAGCTGCTCGGGCTGCTCGACCACGGGCCCACCCGGGCCGCCGTCACCGCGGAACGGGCGCTGCTGGCCACTCTCGAGGCCGGCTGCAGCGCACCCGTGGCCGCGTACGCCGTCATCGCCGAGTCAGAAACCGGCGGCGACGAGATCTACCTGCGCGGGGCGGTGATCAGTCCGGACGGGTCCCGAGACCTCCGGCTGTCCCGCACCGGTACGCCCGCCGAAGCCGCGGAGATCGGAAAGGCACTCGCCGCCGAACTCCTCGACCTCGGCGCCGATTCGATCCTCGGCACGGATGCTTCGCGCAGGCCGGGGACCCAGCAGTTTGGGAGCACAGAATGACCCGCACCCGTAAGCCCGCCGGCCAGGTGACATTCGTCGGGGCCGGCCCGGGCGACCCAGGTCTGCTCACCCGCCGGGCGCTGGACGCCCTGGTCGAGGCCGATCAGGTGATCGTCGACCGGAACGTCCCGGAGCCGCTGCTCGACGTGGTGAAGGCCGGGGCCAAGCCGGACGCCCAGTTCACGCCGGCCGAGGGCGCCCCCGGCGACGTGGCCAAGGTGCTGCTGTCGGCGGCCCGTTCCGGGCTCGCGGCGGTGCACCTGGTCGCGGGGGATCCGTTCGGGCACGACGCCGTGGTCAAGGAGGTTCAGGCGGTGGCCCGCACCGCCGTACCGTTCGAGGTCGTGCCGGGCATCGGCCAGGCCGAGGGCGTGGCCAGCTACGCCGGGGTTCCGCTGCCGGCCGTACGCACCAGCGCGGACGTCGATGACATCACCACGCTCGACTTCGACGCGCTGGCCGCGGCCGTGACCCGGGGCTCGTTGGCGCTGGCCGTGGACGCGGGGGACCTGGCCGGCGTCCGGGACGGCCTGCTGGCCGCGGGCGTCGACGGCGGCACGCCGGTGGCGGTCACCGGCGACGGTACGGGCGAGACGCAGTACACCAGCACGTCGACCGTGGACAGCTACGTGGCCGCCGCGCTCGGCTTCACCGGCCGGGTCGTGCTGACCATCGGCGAGGGCGTCCCGCAGCGGGACAAGCTCAGCTGGTGGGAGAACCGTCCGCTGTACGGCTGGAAGGTGCTGGTGCCGCGCACCAAGGAGCAGGCCGGCGCCATGAGCGCCCGGCTGCGGGCGTACGGCGCCATCCCGTGCGAGGTGCCGACCATCGCGGTCGAGCCGCCGCGCACCCCGGCCCAGATGGAGCGGGCCATCAAGGGCCTGGTCGACGGCCGGTACGCCTGGGTGATCTTCACCTCGGTCAACGCCGTGCGCGCGGTGTGGGAGAAGTTCGCCGAGCACGGCCTGGACGCCCGGCACTTCGGTGGCGTCAAGATCGCCTGTATCGGCGAGGCCACCGCGGGCGCGGTGCGCGCCTTCGGCATCCAGCCCGAGCTGGTGCCGGCCGGCGAGCAGTCCTCGGAGGGCCTGCTGGCCGAGTTCTCGCCGCACGACGAGATCCTCGACCCGGTGGGCCGGGTGCTGCTGCCCCGGGCCGACATCGCCACCGAGACGCTCGCGGCCGGGCTCACCGAGCGCGGCTGGGAGGTGGACGACGTCACGGCCTACCGGACCGTCCGGGCGGCGCCGCCGCCGGCCGAGATCCGCGACGCCATCAAGTCCGGCGGGTTCGACGCGGTGCTCTTCACCTCGTCCTCGACCGTGCGGAACCTGGTGGGCATCGCCGGGAAGCCGCACGCGCGTACCGTTGTTGCGGTGATCGGGCCCAAGACGGCCGAGACGGCGACCGAGTTCGGCCTGCGGGTCGACGTCGAGCCGCAGACCGCCTCCGTGCCCGACCTGGTCGAGGCGCTCGCGTCGTACGCCGTCGAGCTGCGGGAAAAGCTGGCCGCCATGCCGGCCAAGCAGCGCCGCGGTTCGAAGGTGCAGGGTCCGACCGCCCTCAGGTTCCGGTAACCCCTACGGAGGTTTGCCCGTCATGCCTTATCCGGAGATCCGGCCGCGCCGGCTGCGCCGCTCCCCGGCGGTGCGCCGCCTGGTCGAGGAGACCCGGGTGGCGCCGGCCGAGCTGGTGCTGCCGATGTTCGTCAAGGAGGGCCTGACCGAGCCGCGGCCGATCGCCGCCATGCCCGGCGTGATGCAGCACTCCCGCGAGTCGCTGCGCAAGGCCGCGGCCGAGGCGGTGCAGGCCGGCATCGGCGGGATCATGCTGTTCGGCGTCCCCACCGGCAAGGACGAGACCGGCTCGGGCGGCATCGACCCGGACGGCATCCTCAACGTGGCCATCCGGGACGTCGTGTCCGAGGTGGGCGACGGCACCGTGGTGATGAGCGACCTGTGCCTGGACGAGTTCACCTCGCACGGGCACTGCGGCCTGCTCGCCCCGGACGGTTCGGTCGACAACGACGCCACGCTCGACGCGTACGCCGAGATGGCCGTGGCCCAGGCCGAGGCCGGGGTCCACGTGGTCGGCCCGTCCGGGATGATGGACGGTCAGGTGGGCGTGGTCCGCCGGGCCCTGGACGCCGCCGGGCACGCCGAGGTCTCGATCCTCGCGTACGCGGTCAAGTACGCCTCCGGGTTCTACGGTCCGTTCCGAGAGGCCGTCGAGTCGTCGCTGGAGGGCGACCGCCGCACCTACCAGCAGGATCCGGCGAACCTGCGCGAGTCGCTCCGCGAGGTGGAGCTGGACGTGGCCGAGGGCGCCGACATGGTGATGGTCAAGCCCGCCCTGCCCTATCTCGACGTGCTGGCCGCGGTCCGGGCCGCCGTGGACGTCCCGGTGGCCGCCTACCAGATCTCCGGCGAGTACGCGATGGTCGAGGCGGCCGCGGCCAACGGTTGGGTGGACCGGGAGCGGGTCATCCTGGAAACGCTCACCTCGATCCGCCGCGCCGGCGCCGGGATCATTCTCAGCTACTGGGCCGTCGAGGCGGCCCACCTGCTCCGCCAGCGCTACTGATCGCGGCCGTAGGCAGGGCCGCGGCTGTCGCCGCCCCGACCCGCGCCCGGTCGCGGCACGCCTACCGTTTATAGCGGCGCGACACCGAACGCGGCCCGCGCCTTTTGCTCCTCGGCCTGTTCGAGCCAGCCTCGGTACCAGCGCGTGCCGCCCGGCAGATCCCGTATCCCACCCCGAGGCGAACCGTCCCACTGGCTGCGCCGGGCCGGCAATCTCGGCGCGAGCCGGTGACCAGGGCATTCGTCGTGCTGTGCGCCCTACCGCAACTGTCTCGACTCCCTTTGCTCTGCTGCCATGGACGCACCGCCCGTCGTCCGATTATCGGACGCGAGCCGGCGCGTGAGGGGCAGCAGAGCAAAGGGAGTCAAGCACAACTCGTCGTCCTCGCGGTCTGGCTCGACCCCTGAGCTTCGTCGCTGCTCAGGACCGTATTCCCCGACCGCCGGCGCTCCGTCAGGTGCGGGTTCGAGCCGGTTCTGGCTGCCCAAGAGATGGGATGGCCGCCGAGGGCGTCGTCAACAGGTCGCCGACACCAGGGCGGCCCGATTGTCGGCGCCGGTCATCGCGCAACCTCGGCTGTCGGCTCCGCCTGAAAGTTCAGCCGGCGTTGACAGCCTCGGCACCGGCGGCGCACGCTTCGGTTGGTTGTCCACAGGCGCTCGGTGGTTATCCACAGGAGGCTCGGGCATGCGTTGTCCGCCGGGGCCGGCGGTGGCAGCGTGAACGGCATGGCCTCCGCACTCGATCCGCCGCTGCTCGAGCCGATGATCGGGCGCTACCCGTCCGCGGGGCTGGTGCGGCGGGCCCGCCGGATCGCCGCGATGAGCCAGCGCCAGATGGCTCGCTTCGCCAAGGTCTCACACTCCACCATCGCCCGGGTGGAAACCGGAGCGATCACGCCCAGCCTGGATGTCCTGCAGCGCATCCTCGGGGCGGCCGGCCTCTATCTCACCGTGGTGGACGAGGACGGCCACGTGATCGCGCCGATGCAGGACTGGGACGAGGACACCCGGGACGGCGCCGGCCGGCGATATCCGGCGCACCTCGACACGATCCTGGATCCGCGGACGGGCGAGTGGTGGGGTGACATCTACGGCCTGCTGCGACCGCCAGAGACATACTCCCGGCTCCCGCCGGCCCACCGGGAGGCGCGCCGCCGTCGCAGCGTGTGGGAGGTGCGGGTGAAGCAGAACCGCAACAAGCCGGCCCCACCCGACGTGGGGAACTACTACTACTGAGCCACGAAGGCACGCCTGAGCGAGGAGGGCTGGCCGCCCGCACGGAGTGGGCGATGGCGGCGTGGGTCACGGCGGGATGCGAACGGCCCCGGGCGAGGATCGCCCGGGGCCGTCGCGTCACCGGATCAGACCGGCATCGGTCAGCGCTCAGTCGTCGTTCACGATCGTCCCGAAGGCCAGCGGGTCGGCCAGGGTCACGCCCGGCAGGCCGGCCACGACCAGCGCGAGCTTCTCGTCCGCCTCCCGGCGCCGGTCACCGCGTACCTGCACGGTGAACGTCACCGACGTCTGCCCGGCGGCCAGCGTCTTGCAGCCGGCGTACGGGTCGAAGTCGGAGCCGGCCGTGGCGGTGATGCCCAGCGTGGTGGCGCACAGCAGCACCGGCGCGGACAGCGGGCGGGACACGGTGGCCGTGAAGGTCATCGCCGACGTGCCCTGGTCGCCCTCGGCCACCGAGGCGTCGGCCACGGTCAGCGCGGCCCGGGAACGGAACCGTGCGACCTGCGGGTCGTGGTCGCTCGCCCCCCGGTCGCCGATTCCCTCGGCGTCGGCCGGGTAGTCCGCGTTGATGTGCGCGGCCCGCATCTGCACCAGGTCGCCGTACAGCCTGTCGTTGACGAACAGGTTGTCCAGCGTCTGCGCCTGGCCGCCGAAGGTGTACGAGTACGCCGCCGCCGGGGCGTCGGCCACCAGGTCGTCCCACAGGTTGTGCATCTCGGCCGAGTACAGCGGGCCGAGCTGGTCCGACGGGGTCGGGTTGGCCGCCGTGGCGATCGGATCGTCGGGGCGGGGGAAGACGTTCAGGTCCCCGCCGTAGATCACCCGCGCGTTCGGATCGGTCGCCTCGATCGCCTGGACCAGGGCCGCGCCGTACGCGGCCTGCTCCCGCCGCTGCCCCACCCGGGCGTCCGGGGTCGAGGAGTAGTGGTTGCTCACCGCCCACAGCGTGTAGTGCTCGGTCGAGCCAGGCGCCGCGGCCACGATGAACTTGCCGACCTGCGGGGTGCGGGTGTAGACGTTCGACCCGTCGACCCCGGTGGACTTGTCCACGTCGGCCGGCAGCACCGCGTTGAACCCCTTCGGGTTCTGCACGTCGGCGTTGGCCGGCAGCCCGGCCGACCGGTACGTCACCTGAGGCGCCGAGCCGAGGATCGGGTCGGCCGGGTCGGCCGGGGCCAGCGACAGCCGGTCGGTCCGGTACAGGAACGCCGAGGTGATGCCGCGGGCGTCCGCGCCGGTCCGGTCGTACGCGGCCGCGTAGGCCGGGCCGCCGTTCGCGGCGATGGTGAGCGCCAACTCCTGCACCGTGTCCGGCCTGCCGTCGGCGTTGTTGGTGTCGCCGCAGGCCAGGCTGGCGCCGGAGACCGAGCAGATGTCCTGGTCCTCGGCCTCCTGCACCAGGATCAGGTCGGGGCTGCGCAGGTTGTTGATGATCTGCCGGGCCTCGATCCCGAGCCGGGCCTGGTAGTCCGCGGCGCTCGCCGGCACGTAGTCGAACGGCGGGCTGACCCCGGGGCAACCGGAATTGCCGGTGAAGTCGCAGCCGTCGAACGGGTCGTCCCGGTAGTCGTACAGGTTCTCCAGGTTGTACGTGGCGACCGCGACCTCGCGGGACCGGTCGGCCGGCTGCGGCGGGTTGTTCGCCGACGGGTCGGCGCCCGGGACGAACCCGACCCGCTCGACCTGCACGCTGTACTTGCTGAAGGCGTAGTACCCGGCGCCGTAGATGTCGGCCTCGACCGTGTCGAAGGTGCGGGCCGGCGGCAGCAGCGCGTCCGCGTCACCGGAGGTGGCCTTCACGCCGCCGCCGCCGAGCAGGATCCGCTGCCCGTTGCCGTTGTCGAACAGGCCCGGCTGGTCGTCCAGCGGGTGCGCGTCCCGGAACACCCGGCGGGCGTACGGGTCGGCGCGCTTCATCAGCGGGTCGTCCCGGTCGATCACCCAGATCTCCGAGTCGGCCGTCGACGAGAACACGTCACGCGGGCCGGTGACCCCGCTGCCGGCGCGGACGCGCAGCCGCATCCCCTCGTGCCGCTCCCAGAACCGGCCGGCGTCGGCCGCGTCGGCCGGCGGCCGCGCGTCGGTCACCTCGACGGCGGTGTTGACGTCGAGCCCGGAGTCCAGCTTGCGCACCAGCGAGGCGCCGGAGAGCTGGGTCAGGTTGTAGTACTCGGAGACCTTCCCGCGCAGCACCACCTCGTCGCCGACGGTCGGCGCGTAGCCGCCGATGAGCGTGTCGAAGCCGCCCATGAAGACGTAGATGCCGTCGGAGGTCAGCGGGTCGCCGTCGGCGCTGCCGGTGCGGCTCTGCAGGAAGAAGCCGTACTGGCTGGCGCCGGAGGAGGCCTTGGTGAGCAGCTTCTCGGTGATGACGCCGCGCACCTCGTACGTCGTGGCGCTGGTGCCGTTGCCGGACGGCGGGGCCAGCGGCGACCGGTCGGTCGCGCCCGCCTCGTCGTCCCGGGTCTGTCCCTGCACCTCGCCCACGGACAGCACGGCGGTCACCTGCACGGTCAGCGCGCAGCTGGCGGTGCCGCCCTCGGCGTCCGTCGAGGTCAGCGTCACCGTGTAGGCGCCGGCCGGCAGGTCCGCGGAGGCGGTCACGGTGGCCGTGGCGGTGCCGCCGACCGCCGGCGCCGGCGTGAACGCCGTACGGCTGATCGAGCCGCTCGCGGGCGCCGGGCTCACCCCGGTCACTGCGAGGTCGGTGAGCGTGTCGTCCGGGTCGGTGGCCGTCACCTCGCGAGTGGCCGCCGTGCCCAGCTCGGTGGCGAGCGGACCGCCGCAGTTCAGCGTCGCCGGCTGGTCCACCGGACCGCCGCCGCCGGTGCTGTGCGAGCCGAGCCCGTCGAAGGTGTCGGTCGGGTAGCCGGCCCACTGGGCCGCCGGGTCGAACGGGTCGGTGGGATCGGTGTCGCCGGCCGTGATCGACGGCAGCCGGCGCAGCGTGTTGTCGGCCGTGCTGGTCAGGCCGCTGCCCCACTCGGTGCCCGGGTCGACGCCCACCTGGCCGATGGCGTCGAGGACGGCGTCGCCCTTGGCCAGCACCACGGCGTCGTCGCCGTTGAACAGCGAGCCGGCGTACGTCTGGTCGGCCTGCGCGAGGACGGCCGGGGCGGCCGAGGCGGCCGCGAACACGAACACGTCGTTCGCGGCGACAGTGCCGGTGAGCGGAATAGAGGTCGGTGAGGTGCCGCCGTTGAAGTAGAGCCGCAGCTGGTAGCCGCCGGCGGCGAGGTCTACCGCCGATCCGGTGCCGTTGTACAGCTCGATCGCCTTGTTGTTGGACGATCCTTCGACGTACTCGGAGATGAACAGGTCGGTGGGCGCGGCGCTGGCCGCGACGGGCGCCAGCGCGACCGCCGTGGTGGTGACGGCGGCAGCGGTGACGAGCGCGGCGAGGGTACGCGGGCGCATGGGGCCTCCACGAGGGGTGGACGGGAACCCACGCACGGTAGAGGCTTCGCGTTACCGGCGTCCATACCGCGGGCGAACATCAGCGGCTCGGCCAGGGTTTTCATCCGTTCGCGTCGAGCCGGTGCACCAGTTCGCCAACGTCCACGCCGTACTCGCACCATTCGCGGTCCGGCGCGAAGCCCAGCTCGGCGTTGACCCGCCGCATCTGCTCGTTGGCCTCGGCGTTCCAGGTCTGCACCTCGGCCAGCTTCGGCTCGGCCGAGCGCAGCTCCAGCAGCATGCGGGCCTTGATCGCCCGGTCGATCCCGAAGCCGCGGTGCTCCCGGCCGACGATCGTGTCGTACTGGTCGGCCCGGGTGGGGTGCTGCGCCGGCACCACCACCTCGGTCAGCGCGGCCACCCGGCCGGTGCGCTCATGGTGGGCCAGCACGATGTACGGCTTCATGCCGCGCCGGTGCAGGCAGTCGAGGCTGTCCCGGAGCCGCTGCGGATCGTACGAGCTGGGGCGCAGCTCGAGGTCGCCGCCCTCCTCCTCGTCCCGGGCCTCGGCCTTGGCCCGGGCGTACGCCTCGATCAGCTCCTCGGGTGGGCCGCCCGGGCAGAACTCGAGGTGGTAGCCGGGGCTCACCTCGTCGGCCATGTCCGACACGCCGGCCCAGTCCACCGAAGACAGCCGCAGCACGCTGCGGGTCTCGACGTACTCGCGGGTGAAGCCCAGGGACGAGTAGAAGCCGACGGCCGGCGTCCCGCCCGGCACCTCGACGCCGAGCGCGCTGAAGCCCTCCTGATAGACCCGGTGGGCGGCGGTGGCCAGCAGCCGCCGGCCCAGGCCGGTGCGCCGCAGGTCGGGGTGCACCATCAGGTCGATGACGCCGATGTCGCCGAGCAGCAGCACGTGCACCTGGCCGGTGATCCGGCCGGGCCGGCCGTCGGGGCCGGGCTCCTCCTGGGCGATCCAGCAGATGCGCCGCTCACCCGGCATGACCTCGGAGAGATATTCGCGTAGCGCGGCGTCGTGCCAGGGCGGGTCGTCGGGCAGGTCGGCCGCGAGAACCGCGTTGAGCGCGTCGAGCAGCGACGCGACCTCGGCGGCGGACGCGGTTCGTGGATCCCACTCGCGCACCATCACCCGTACAGCTTGCCGCCATCACCCGCCGCAGGGAAGTGCCCGGTCCGTCAATGTGGGGCGGACGTGCCGCTACGCGCGGCTGGCCGAACCGTACTGGTTGGCCGCGTCATAGACCTGCCGGGCGTACGGCTGGACCTCGTTGTACGACAGGATGGCGGCCCACCAGTCCTCCACGATGCTGAGGTTCCGGCCCTGGGCGCAGAGGTAGTTGGCGGCCGCGAGCGCCGCGTCGTTGAGATCCTGCGGGTCCGCCTGGCCGTCGTTGTCGGCGTCCACGCCGGAGGTGCGCCAGGTCGACGGGATGAACTGCATCGGGCCGAGCGCCCGGTCGAACTGCTTGTCGCCGTCGAGGGTGCCGCCGTCGGTGTCGGCGATCCGCTGCCGGCCGCCCTGGCCGTCCAGCGGCAGGCCGATGATCGGGGGCTGCACCCGGCCGTCCGGCTGCAACCTCGAGCCGTTGGCCGAGCCGTGGTCCGACTCGACCTTGCCGATCGCGGCCAGCGTGGTCCAGGTCAGCCCGCACGCCGGCTTGGTGCGGCCGAGGACCAGCTCGGCGTACCCGTACGCCTGCAGGGCCGTGACCGGGACCTGCACCTTGGCCGAGGTCTGCCGGGCCCACCCGGCCAGCGCCTCGGCGGGGTGGGCCGCCGGCGGCGCGCCGGTGGCGCCCGGCGGTGGCACCGCCGCGCCGGTGGTCGGCAGCGGTCCGGTGGGCGCGGGGATGACCGGCACGGTGGTGGCATCGGCCGGCGCGGAGGTGGCGACCGGCGCGGGGGAGTCGGCGGCCACCGGCCGCGGCGACCGGAGCGCGGTGGGCACGACCAGCGCCCCGGCCGCGCCGGTGGCCGCCACCACGATCAGCAGCAGCGTCGCCGGCACCGCCACCCGGCCGGCGGGCCGGCGGGACCAGGACCGCACCTGCCGACCGGCGAGGATGGCCGCGCGGCCCGGCGGCACCCTGCGCACGGCGTGGGCGAACCGGACCCGACGGCGGGACCGGGTCGCGGCCGTCGCGGCGGCCCCGGTCGGCGGAACTTCCACCATGGAGGCCGGCTCGGTCGCCGCGGATTCGCCGGCCGGCTCGATCGGCGCGGTGGGCGACCCGGCGGCGGCCGCGGACTTGCCGGCCGGCTCGGTCGTCGCGGTGGTGGGCGGGAGCTGCGCCGGTGGTCCGGCGGGGTCGGCCGGGCGTCGCTGTCCGGGCACCGCCGGCCGGAGCCGGTACGCCTCCCGACGGTGCTGTTCGCCATCCACCACGGCAGAAGAGTATTCCCCATGGCACCGAGATCGTCAGGTGCGGTCGTACCCTTGGCGCATGCCCCGTTACGAGTTCCGCTGCCGTGCCTGCGGCGATACGTTTGAGGTGAACCGCCCGATGTCCGAGGCGTCCGCGCCGGCCGCCTGCCCGAGCGGGCACGGTGACACGGTGAAGCTGCTGTCCACGGTGGCCGTGACCGGGCGGGGCGGCGGGGCCGCCGGCCCGGTGGGTGCGCCGGCCGGCGGCGGTTGCTGCGGCGGCGGGTGTGGTTGCTGACCGCCCGGCGTCCGTGATTTCCTAGGTTGTCGCTTCTCGCCTGGTCGGCGCGGGTAGGGTCGCTTGGTCGAGAACCTCACGCGATCACCGGTTGGCACCTTGGTACGCCGCGGGCCACCCGTTTCTACGATGCGCCGGGAAGCCGTTGTGCGGCAGCATGTACGCGACTGCCAGGGGGCGGAGGTTCGACGCATGTCGGCACGGAATCACCTGCCCAGCGGCCTGGTGACCTTCCTGTTCACCGACATCGAGGGCTCCACGCGGTTGGCCCAGATGCTCGGTGCCGGCTACCGGCCGGTGCTCAGCGAACACCGACGCCTGCTGCGGACCACCCTCGCGGCCAGCGGCGGAACCGAGCTGTTCACCGAGGGTGACTCGTTCTTCGTGGCGTTCCCCGACGCCTCGGCCGCGCTGGACGCCTGCCTGGCGGCCCAGCGGGCGCTCGCCGAGCACGACTGGCCCACCCCCGACTCAGTGCCGCGGGTCCGGATGGGACTGCACACCGGGCACGCCGAACCGATGGCGGGCGAGTACGCGAGCGCCGAGGTGCACCGGGCCGCGCGGATCGCCGCGGCCGCGCACGGCGGCCAGGTGCTCTGCTCGGGCGCCACGGCCCGGTACGCCACGCCGCTGCCCCCGGGCGTCTCGCTGCTGGATCTCGGCCTGCACCGGCTGCGCGGCTTCGACGACCGGGAGCGGCTGTTCCAACTGGTGGCGCCGGGCCTGGAACGGCAGTTCCCCCGGCCGCGGACCGCCGACAACATCCCGCACAACCTGCCCACCCAGGCCACCTCGTTCGTGGGCCGGGGCGCCGAGCGGTCCGAGCTGCGCCGGCTCACCCAGGCCAACCGGCTGGTCACCGTGGTGGGCGCGGGCGGCGCCGGCAAGACCCGGCTGGCCGTCGAGGTCGCCGCCGGCGTGGTGGAGGCGCATCCGGACGGGGTCTGGTTCGTGGACGTGGCGACGGTCACCGATCCCGGGCTGGTGGCGTTCGCCATCGCCGCCGTGCTCGGGCTCCGGCCGGAACCCGGCCGCCCCATGGTGGAGACGCTGGTCGAGTACGCGGCGTCCCGCCGGGTGCTGTTCGTGCTGGACACCTGCGACGCCCAACCGGCCGCCACGGCCGAGGTGATCTCCCGGCTGCTGGCCGGCGGTGGCGGGGTACGGGTGCTGGCCACCAGCCGCGAGTCGTTCGGGCTGCCCGGCGAGGTGGTCTGGCGGATCCCGCCGCTCTCCGGCGAGCCCGGCCCGGACGGTTCTCCCAGCGACGCGCTCGCGCTGCTGCTGGACCGCACGGCCGCCGCCCGCGGTGGCCGGCCCGCCGGCTCGGCGGAGATCGACGGGTTGCAGCGGGTGGCCGCCCGGCTCGACGGGTTGCCACTGGCCATCGAGCTGGCCGCCGCGCGGCTCCGGGTGCTGTCGGCCGGCCAGCTCGCCGAGCGGCTCGACGACGTGCTGGGGGCGCTCGACGCCGGGCGGGAGGGGCCCGAGCGGCCGGTGGCCAACGGCCGCCGGTGGATGGGCAACCAGCACGACACGGTGGACCTGGCGGCCGCCGCCATGGGCGGCGCGCCGGTGCCGGGCGTCCGCGCCGCCCAGCGCTCGGCCATCCAGCGGCACGTCACCATGCAGGCCACCGTCACCTGGTCGTACCGCACCCTCAGCCCGCGGTCCGCCCGGCTGCTGCGCTGGCTGGCGGTGTTCTCCGGGCCGGTGGATCTGGCCACCGTGGAGTGGCTGATGGAGGACGACGACCCGCTCGACGCGTTGTCGGTGCTGGTGGACAAGTCGATGGTGCAGGCCGAGCCGCACGCCTCCGGGAGCACCTACCGGATGCTCGACCCGATCCGCGCGTACGCGGCCCGCCGGCTGGCCGACGCGGGCGAGGAGGAGACGGCGCGCAACCGCCACGTGGCCTGGTGCCTGCACGCGTTGCGGCGCGCGGGCCTGGGCTCGGACGGCCAGCCGGTCACGCTGTCGCTGTACGCGCTCGATCCGCTCGCCGACGAGCTGCGCGCGGCGCTGCGCTGGACGGCCACCCGCGGAAGCGCCCGGAACGGCCTGCAGCTGGCCGCCGGCCTCGGTCACTGGTGGCGGGAGCGCGGGCTGGCCCGGGAGGGTCGGCTGTGGCTGTTCCGGCTCTATGGCCGGATCGCCGAGACCGGGGAGCAGATCCCCGAGGCCGAGCTGGCCGCGACGTACCATATGCACTCGCTGCAGGCCGGCGCGGACGGTGAGCTGGCCGAGGAGCTGCGGTTCTCGCAGCGGGCCGAGGCCGCGGCGCGGCGGGCCGGCGACGCCGGCCTGCTGGCCCGGGTGCTGGCCGGTCGGGCCGCGCCGCTGATCGACATGGCCCAGTTCACCGAGGCCGAGCGGGTCTGTCGCGAGGTGATCGGCTGGGCCGACGACAACGGCGTGCCCGGCGACGCGCTGTTCGCCATCTTCCGGCTGGCCGAGCTGCTGTGGCGGCGCGGGGCGCTGGAGGAGGCGGCCGAGTTGCTCGCCTCGGCCCGACCGATCGAGACGGCGCTGCCCGTCGAGCGCGGCCGGCGCTCCGTGGACATGGTGCTCGGGATGGTGGCGCTGGCTCGCGGCGACCTGGTGGCCGCGCACGATCACCTGGTGGTGGCGCTGCGGTCGCGGATGAACCACGGCTTCCACGGCCGGGCCTGTGACACCCTCACGGCCATGGCGGTGCGCTGCGCCTGGGGCGCCGAGCCGGTGCTCGCGGCCCGGCTGTTCGGCGCGGCGCAGGCGGCCGGCACGGCGCTGCGGTGCGCGCCCGGCATCTACAGCAGCTACTGGCTGCGGGAGCAGGCGGCGGTCCGCGAGGTGCTCGGCGATCGCGCCTTCGACGCCGCGTACGCCGAGGGGGCCCGGCTGAGCCTGGAGGAGGCGGTCGCGCTGGCGCTCGCCGTCGACCACCCCGACCTGGCCGCCGGCTCGGGCCGGTTCACCGGGATCGAGACGCCGAAGCAGCGCGCCGGCGAGGGCGGCGAGCTGGTGCGTTGGCAGGCCACCGAGCATCCCGAGGGCGGCTGACCCGCTCGGCGTCCGGACGGGGAGGTCGCGGCCGCGGGACCGTCCCGCGTCAGGCCGCCGGGCCGGTGCCGGGGTCGGCCGCGCCGTCCTCCAGCCGGGGCACGTCGACATCCCGCAGGTCGGCGCGGACCCGGACGTGCCGGACGCCGTGCCGGAAGCGGTGCCATTCGTACGCCGTGTCATGCGAGATCTCGGCCACCACGGTGGGCTCGACCGGCTCGTACGGCAGCGGCTCGGGGCGGGGCAGCCGGCCGGACCAGGCGGCCGGCAGCGGGCGCGGCCACGGGTGGCGCACCGCGGGGCGCAGCAGCGGGGCGATCTCCCGGCGCTGCGCGGGGGCGAGCGGACCGCTCCGGCCGACGTACCGGAGCCGGCCGTCGTGGTCGTACCGGCCGTAGAGCAGCGTGTCCAGCTCGCCGGTGAAGCCGCCCACCACGGCCTCGGTGGTGGAGCGGTAGCGGTACTTGCCCCAGCCCCGCCGTCCCGGCCGGTACCGGCCGGCGGCGGCCTTGACCAGCAGCCCCTCCACCCCGACCGGAACCCAGTCGGCGAGCCACCGGGCCGCCACGTCCGGGTCCGTGGTCTGCGGGCAGAGGGCCAGCTGCGGCGGCGCGGCGGCCAGCAGCCCGGCCAGGGCCTTCCGGCGGTAGGTGAGGGGGCGGTCCAGCAGCACCTCGCCGGGGTGTTCGAGCAGGTCGAAGCACACCACGTGGGCGGGGTGCCGGCGGGCCAGCCCGGGCAGGCGGCCGCCGGCCGACAGCCGCTGCTGGAGCCGGGCGAAGCTCGTCCGGTCGCCGGCCCAGACGACCAGTTCGCCGTCCAGGACGCTGCCGGCCGGTACGGCGGCGGCCACCGCCTCGACCACCTCCGGGAAGTAGCCGTGCAGCGGTCGCCCGGCCCGGGACTGCAGGTAGACCCCGCGGGAGTCGCGGAAGGCCAGCACCCGGAACCCGTCGAACTTCGGTTCCAGCAGGCAACCGCCCGGGCAGGACGCCGGCGCGGGCAGCTCCGGCAGGGTCCGGGCGAGCATCGGCTCGATCGGCGGTCGCAGCATGTCCGGGTGATCGTGCTACCTGCCCGGGTGAGGCGGCGGCCGGAACGCCTCGGCCCGGTCCGGGCTGTTTGCCCTGGTCGAGGCCGGGTAACCGGGCGCGCCGGAAGGGGGTCGGGTGCGCATCGGAATCCTGGGCTGCGGCCGGATCGGCAGCACGCTCGCGCGGCACTTCGCGGCGGCCGGCCACGAGGTGATGGTGGCCAACTCCCGCGACCCCGGGACCCTGGCCCCGGTCGCCAACGAGCTGGGCCGGGTGCGGGCCACGACCGTGCCGGGCGCGGCCACCTTCGGCCCGGTGGTGGTGCTCGCCATCCCGTTCGGGCGGCGCCGCGAGCTGCCGGCGGCGCTGCTGAGCGGCCGGATCGTCATCGACACCACCAACCACCAGCCGGACCGGGACGGCCCGGCGCCGGAGCTCGACGGCGGCGCGCTGGGCAGCAGCGAGGTGATCCAGCGGCAGCTGCCGGGCAGCCGGGTGGTCAAGGCCTTCAACACGATGCGCTGGGATCACCTGCGTGACTACGCCCACGAGGCCGGCGCGTTGGAGCGGTACGGCATCCCGGTGGCCGGGGACGACGAGCCGGCCAAGCGGACGGTGATGGACCTGGTCGAGCAGCTCGGCTTCCAACCGGTCGACGCGGGCGACCTGCGGCACGGTGGCCGGCGGCAGGAACCGGGCGGCCCGGTCTTCCTGGCCGACCTGACCGCCGCCGACCTGCAGTCCCGCCTCGCCCAACCGGCCCGCTGAGGAGCCCCCCAACCGCGTCGGGTGGGGTGATCAGGCTTAGGGGCGGGTTAAGACTGGGCGGGGAGGTCGCGGGGGGCGGCGAGGTTGCCTAGCATCGTCGGGTGCGTTCTCGTACCCTCCCCGCGCTCGCCGCCGTCCTCTGCGCGGCCGGCCTCGCGCTCGCCGGCTGTGGCGCCAAGGGCGAGCCCGGGCGGCCCACGTTCGTGGCCGGCAGCGTCGCCCCCACCTCGGCCGCGGCGGACCCGGCGTCCCCGTCGGCCGCGGCGCCCAGCCCGAGCGGCTCGCCGCGACCCTCGCCGAGCCGGCCGGCGGCGGCCGCGTTCAAGGCCGGCAACCCGTCCGGGCACGCGAGCGTGCCGGCCGAGGCGAGGGCCGTGGACACCAGCCACCCCACCCGGCGGATCGGCACCGGTACGCCCGCCAGCTGCACCTCCCGGGCGGTGGTGGCGGCCGTGGCGGCCGGTGGGGTCATCACCTTCAACTGCGGACCGGCGCCGGTGACCATCACGATGACCGCCACCGCGAAGGTACGCAACGCCAGCTCCCGGGTGGTGCTGGACGGCGGGGGCCTGGTCACGCTCAGCGGCGGTGGCAACCGGCGGATCCTCTACCTGAACACCTGTGACCAGGCGCAAGGATGGACCACCTCGCACTGCCAGAACCAGGCCAGTCCGCAGGTCGTGGTGCAGAACCTCGCGTTCACCGGCGGCAACTCCACCGGGGACCGGACCGAGGGCGGCGGCGGGGGCGCGATCTTCGTCCGGGGTGGACAGTTCCGGGTGGTGAACTCCCGGTTCACCGCCAACCGCTGCGACACCACCGGGCCCGACCTGGGCGGCGCGGCGCTGCGGGTGCTCAGCCAGTACGAGAACCGGCCGGTGTACGTCGTACGCAGCACGTTCTCCGGCGGGCGGTGTTCGAACGGCGGCGCCACCAGCAGCATCGGGGTGTCCTGGGTCTTCCTCAACAGCGCGCTGACCGGCAACTCGGCGATCGGCAACGGCGCCAACCCGGCGAAGGGCGGCACGCCCGGCGGCGGCAGCGGCGGGGCGATCTACTGCGACGGCAACGAGTTCACGGTGCGGATCGCCGGGACGGTCATCACGGGCAACCACGCCAACGAGGGCGGCGGCGCGGTCTTCTTCGTGAGCAACAACCGGACCGGCACGATGCGGATCGAGAACTCGACGCTGCGCGGCAACCCGAGCGCCAAGTTCGAGACGGCCGGCCTCCCCGGCATCTTCTTCCTGGGCGCCCGCAACCCCTCGGTTACCGCCTCCACGCTCCGCCGCTAGCCCCTCGGCGCTGGACGGATGGTCGGCGCTGGACGGATGGTCGGCGCTGGACGGATGGTCAGGCCGGCCAGATGGCCTCGGCGAGGGTGACGCCGGCGAAGGCGGCGCCCAGGCCGGCCACCACGCTCGCGACCACGTTGAGCAGCGCGTGAAAGCGGTCGCCGTCCTCGAACAGCCGGACGGTCTCGTAGCCGAACGTGGAGTAGGTGCTCAGCGCCCCGCACAGGCCGGTGCCGAGCAGGGTCACCACCGAACCGGGCACCCCGCCCGCGGCGGCGCCGCCGATGAGCACGCCGAGGATCAGCGAGCCGCCGACGTTCACCGCGAGGGTGCCCCAGGGGAAGGCCGAGTCGTGGCGGGCCTGCACCGCCCGGTCCACCAGGTAGCGCAGCGGCGCGCCGATCGCGGCGCCGAGCGCCACCAGCAGCACGCTGATCACCGGACGCCGCCGGCCGGAACACGCGGCGCGCCGGTGGCCAGGCGGGCGAGGACCATGCCGGCGCGGACCGCGACCAGGGCCGCCAGCACCGTCGCGGCGAGGTAGAGCAGCGCCGTCCGGGGGTGTCCGGCCGCGACGCCCTGCTGGATGTCGACCGCGTACGTCGAGAACGTGGTGTAGCCGCCGAGCACGCCGACCCCGAGGAACGGGCGGGTCAGCCGGGGCGCCGCCCAGGTCTCGGTGATCAGCACCATGAGCACGCCGATGAGCAGGCAGCCGGAGACGTTGGTGCCGAAGGTGGCCCAGGGGAAGCTGCCGGGCCGGTGCGGCCAGGCGAGGCTCAGGCCGTACCGGGCGAGCGCGCCGAGCACGCCGCCGGCGGCGATGGCCGCAAGCAGGCTGCCGCGCCCGCGGGCCAGCTCGGCGCGCTGGGGCGCGACATGGAGGTCGACATCGGGGTCGGTCGGTGGTCGATCGGGTCGCACGGCGCGCTCCTACCAGTCATCGAGGGCTCTGGTAGGGACCGTTGGCGGCGTGCGCCGCGGTCCTCCCGCCGGTCGGCGGGGGCGGCGGGCCCCACCGCCGCGGGCTGCTCGCCCGCGACGGAGGATACCCGCGCTCAGCGCGCCATCGCCGGTTCGGGCGCGCCGATGAACTGCATGATCGCCCCGTTGACCTCCTCGGGGTGGGTCCACGGAATGGCATGCGGCGCGTCCTGCAGGGTGACGAGCTGGCTGTCCGGCAGCATCTCGTGCAGCCGGGGCGCCGTGTTCGGGTACGGCAGGACCTTGTCCGCGCTGCCGTGGATGATCAGCAGCGGTACGTCGATCCGCGGTATGTCGGCCCGGAAGTCGGTCATCCAGGTCTTGATGCACTCATAGGTGGCGATCGGACTCGCGCTGACCGAGAGGTTCCAGTTGCCCCGGTACGCGTCCTCGCTGACCCGCTTGCCCCGGGTGTCCGGCCAGTTGAAGAAGTTGTTCAGGAACGTCGTCTGGTACGCGTACCGGTCGCTGGCCGCGGCGTCCAGAAAGCCCTCAAAGAGGCTCCGGTCCAGCCCCTCGGGGTTGTCGTCCGTCTTCAGCAGCATCGGGCCGAGCGTGCTGATCGTGACGGCCCGGTTGACCCGGGCCGACCCGTACGTGCCCAGATACCGGGCGATCTCGCCGGTCCCCATCGAGTGGCCGATCAGCACCGCGTCCCGCAGGTCGAGCTCGGTCATCAGGGTGTTCAGGTCGGACGCGAAGGTGTCGTAGTCGTACCCGCTGCCGGGCTGCGCCGAGTTGCCGAAACCCCGCCGGTCGTACGTGATGACCCGGTAGCCGGCGCCGAGCAGGGTGGGCACCTGCTTTTCCCAGGCCGCGCCGCTCAGCGGGTACCCGTGGATGAGCACCACCGGCGGACCGCTCCCGTAGTCGGTGTAGTAGAGGTCGATGGGGGCGGAGTTCTCCGCGCCGACCGCGATGAAGGGCATCGTGCTCTCCTTCGGTTCGGTTTCCCTTGCCCCGGTCGCGTTCCCGATCCCGGCGGGGGCATGCCAGGCATCTGACGCGGCAAAACGGGTATCCGGCCGCGCTCGCCGCCGGGAGGCCCCATGTCCGTGATCGACGCCGCCGTGTACGTCCGCGGCCAGCGCCGCGCCTCGCCGGCGACACTCGCCGACACGTACCGCTGCCTGCACGATCAGGACGACGCGATGGCGTGGATCGGGCTGTACCAGCCGGACGCCGACCAGATCGCCTCGCTGGCCCGCGAGTTCAAGCTGCACGAGCTGGCCGTCGAGGACGCGATCACCGCGCACCAGCGGCCCAAGCTGGAACGGTACGGCGACACCGTGTTCGTGGTGCTGCTGGCGGCCCGCTACCTGGAGTCCCGCGAGGAGGTCCGGTTCAGCGAGCTGCACGTCTTCATCGGCCCCGGGTTCGTGGTGACGGTCCGGCACGGCGCGGCGCCCGACCTGGCGGCCGTGCGCCGCCGGATGGAGAGCGAGCCGACGATGCTCGCGGCCGGTCCCCAGGCCGTGCTGTACGCGATCCTCGACCAGGTCGTCGACGGTTACATCCCGGTGGTGTCCGGCCTGGAGAACGACATCGACGAGATCGAGACGGAGGTCTTCGGCGGGGAGCCAACGGCGAGCCGGCGGATCTACGAGCTGAGCCGGGAGGTGATCGAGTTCCAGCGCGCGGCCCGGCCGCTGGCCGCGGTGCTCGACGCGCTGGACGCCGGGGCCACCCGGTACGAGACCGGTGAGGAACTGCGCCGATACCTGCGGGACGTGGCCGACCACCTGACCCAGGTGGTGGAGCGGGTGGACGGGTTCCGCCAGCTGCTGCAGAACATGCTGGCGGTCAACGCCACCCTGGTGGGGCAGCAGCAGAACGAGGAGATGAAGCGGCTCACCGAGGCCGGCTTCGCGCAGAACGAGGAGATCAAGAAGATCTCGGCCTGGGCGGCCATCCTGTTCGCGCCCACGTTGATCGGCACGGTCTACGGGATGAACTTCACGCACATGCCCGAGCTGGGCTGGCGGTTGGGCTACCCGCTCGCGCTGCTCCTGATGGCCCTGGTCTGCGGCGGCCTCTACCTCGCGTTCCGGCGCCGCAACTGGCTCTGAGCGCCGGTGCCGTCGGGACGCCGGCTCGGCCACGGGCGCCGGCGTCAGCCCGGCCGCGGGCGCCGGCGTCAGCTCGGCCGCGGGCGCCGGCGTCAGCTCGGCCGCGGGCGCCGGCGTCAGCTCGGCCGCGGGCGCCGGCGTCAGCCGCGCTTCATCAGGCGGCCGACGGCGGCCATCATCTCGGCGGCCATCTCGTCGGCCCGGCCCTCGGCCGCGCCCTCCCGCATGCAGTGCCGGGCGTGCCCGTCGAGCAGGCCGAGGGCGACCTTGTCGAGCGCGGCCTGGATGGCCGAGATCTGGGTCAGCACGTCGATGCAGTAGCGGTCGTCCTCGACCATCTTGTTGATGCCTCGTACCTGACCCTCGATCCGGCGCAGCCGGGCCGACAGCTGGTCCTTGCTGGCGGTGTAGCCCCGGGTCGGTCCGGCGGCCGGGGCGCTGGGTGCGGTCATGGGTCAAGGATAGCCGTTACCCGCAGGGGGTATGTTACGGTCCGTTCGCATACCCCTTGGGGGTACGTGCCTCCGCGTGTTATCCGGCGCACATCCGCCTTGCTAATACCCTAGGGGGGTATAAGTTGAAGACGGACCCGAGAGGAGAACCGTCATGGTCACCAACAGCTTCACCGTCCGCGGCATGACCTGTGAGCACTGCGTACGGGCGGTCAGCGGCGAGATCGGCGCGCTGCCGGGGGTCCGGGACGTCCAGGTGGACCTGGCAAACGGCCGGGTCGCCGTCACCAGCGAGGCCCCGCTGGATCCCGCCGCCGTGCGCGACGCCGTCGACGAGGCGGGCTACGAGCTCGCCGACGACTGACGGCCGGGATGGGGGTCACGATGGGCAACGCGCTGAAGCTGGGCGGCGCGACGCTCGGCCTCGCCGCGGTCTTCGGCGCGGCGTTCGGGGTGGGCCGGGTCGGTGGGCCGGTCGCCGGCGTCACCCGGCCGGTGGACGCCGCCGGGCCGGGCAGCCGCGTGTCGGCCCAGCACGGGACCGCACCCGCCGGCCACGATGCGGCCGGCTCCGGCCACGATCCGGCCGGCGCTGGAAAGGACGCTGCCGGTTCCGGGCACGACGCGGCCGGCGCGGCACACGATGCTGCCGGTTCCGGTTCCGGTTCCGGGCACGACGCGGCCGGCGGGGGGCACGACGCGGCCGGTTCCGGGTCGGATCCGGCGGACGCCGTCCCCGGCGGCCTGCAGGTGGCCGAGGGCGGCTACGCGCTGGTCCCGGTCGCCGCGGCCGCGGGCCAGCTCGCCTTCCGGATCACCGGGCCGGGCGGCGGGGCCGTCACCGCGTACGACGAGCGGCACGACAAGCGGATGCACCTCATCGTGGTCCGCCGGGACCTCTCCGGGTTCCGGCACGTCCACCCGGAGATGTCCCCGGACGGCACCTGGCGGGTGGCCGACCCGCTGACCGCGCCCGGCAGCTGGCGCGCCTTCGCAGACTTCCAGCCGACCGGGGGGTCGGCCCGGACGCTGGGCCTCGACCTGGCGGTGCCGGGCGCGTTCACGCCCCGCCCGCTTCCGGCGCCGGCCACCGTCTCCACCGTCGACGGTTACACGGTCACCCTGGCCGGCACGCCCGTGGCCGGCCGGACCAGCCGGCTGACCCTGACGGTCAGCCGGGGCGGCAGGCCGGTCACCGACCTGCAGCCATACCTCGGCGCGTACGGGCATCTGGTGGCGCTGCGCGCCGGCGACCTGGCGTACCTGCATGTGCATCCGGACGGCGGGCCCGGCGACGGCCGGACGGCGGCCGGCCCGGCGGTGACCTTCTTCGCCGAGGTGCCCACGGCCGGGACGTACCGGCTCTTCCTGGACTTCCGGCACGGCGGCGCCGTGCACACTGCGGAGTTCACGGTCGTGGCGGGGCAGGATTGAGGAGAGCGGCCATGACGACCACGAGCGGAACAGCACCGATGGCACCGAATCGGATCGAGCTGGCGATCGGGGGGATGACCTGCGCCTCCTGCGCGGCCCGGATCGAGAAGAAGCTGAACCGGCTGGACGGGGTGAGCGCCAGCGTCAACTACGCCACCGAGAAGGCGGACGTCCGGTACGCCGACGGGGTCACCCCGGAGCAGCTCATCACCACCGTGGAGAAGACCGGCTACACGGCCGCGCTGCCACCGGCGCCGGGGCCGGACCGGGACTCCCCGGCCGAGCCGGCGGACGAGCTGCGCGGCCTGCGTACCCGGCTGTGGGTGTCCGCGGCGCTGGCCGTGCCGGTGATCGCGCTGGCCATGGTCCCGGCCTGGCAGTTCGACTACTGGCAGTGGCTCTCGCTCACCCTTGCCGCGCCGGTCGTGGCGTACGGCGGATGGCCGTTCCACCGGGCCGCGGCCGTCAACCTGCGGCACGGCGCGGCCACCATGGACACCCTGGTGTCGCTCGGCACGCTCGCCGCGTTCGGCTGGTCGGTGTGGGCGCTGTTCCTCGGCGACGCCGGGATGCCGGGCATGACGCACCCGTTCCAGTTCGCCATCACCCGGGGCGACGGCGCCGGCGAGATCTACCTGGAGGCGGCTGCCGGGGTGACGGTGTTCATCCTGGCCGGCCGGTACTTCGAGGCCCGGTCCAAGCGGGTGGCCGGGGCCGCGTTGCGGGCGCTGCTCGAACTCGGCGCCCGGGACGTGGCCGTGCTCCGGGACGGGGTGGAGACACGGATGCCGGTCGACCGGCTCGTCGTGGGCGACCGGTTCGTGGTCCGGCCGGGCGAGAAGATCGGCACGGACGGGGTGGTCGAGGAGGGCGCCTCGGCCGTCGACGCCAGCATGCTCACCGGCGAGTCGGTGCCGGTCGAGGTGGGGCCCGGGGACGCGGTCGTGGGCGCCTGCGTCAACGCCGGTGGCCGGCTGGTGGTCCGGGCCACCCGGGTCGGCGGCGACACCCAGCTCGCCCAGATGGCCCGGCTGGTCGAGGAGGCACAATCGGGCAAGGCGGCCGTGCAGCGGCTCGCCGACCGGATCTCCGGGGTCTTCGTGCCCATCGTGATCGCGCTGGCCGTCGGCACCCTCGGCTGGTGGCTGGGCGCCGGCGCCGGACCGACGGCCGCGTTCACCGCGGCCGTGGCCGTGCTGATCATCGCCTGCCCGTGCGCGCTCGGCCTGGCCACCCCCACGGCGCTGCTCGTCGGCACCGGCCGCGGCGCCCAACTCGGCATCCTGATCAAGGGCCCCGAGGCGCTGGAATCGACCCGCCGGGTCGACACGGTGCTGCTGGACAAGACCGGCACGATCACCAGCGGCCGGATGGCGCTGGTGGACGTGCTGCCGGCCGACGGTGAGGATGTGGCCGAGCTGCTGCGCCTGGCCGGCGCCCTGGAGGCCGCCTCGGAACACCCGATAGCCCGAGCCATAGCGGCCGCCGCCGCTTCGGGCACCGTCCCGTCCGCCGGTTCGGGCACCGTCCCGGCCGCCGGTTCGGGCGCGGTCTCTGCCGCCGCCGCTTCGGGTGCCGTCCCGGTCGCCGCTTCGGGCGCCGCCACCCCGGGCGCTGCCGTGGCCGCCGCTTCGGGGGGTGCCGCCGTCAACCCGGGTCCCGTCCCGGCCGCCGCTTCGGGCGCCCCCACCCCGGGCGCTGCCGTGGCCGCCGCTTCGGGCGGCGGCGTCGCCACTCCGGGCGTCGCCGCGGCCGTTGCTTCGGACGGCGTTGCCGAGGCCAATCGGGGCGGCGTCGCCACTAACCGGGGTGCCGCCGCGGCCGTCGCTCCGGACGGCGCTGCCGAGGCCAATCGGGGCGGCGTCGTCGCCACCTCCGGTGCCGCCGCAACCTCGGGTGCCGCCGCAACCTCGGGTGCCGCCGCAACCTCGGGTGCTGGCGCCACCCCGGGTGCCGCCGCCACCTCGCGTGGCGTCGTCGCCGCCATTCCCAGTGTCTCCAAGGCCGCCACCACCACGCCGGCCGCCACCACCACGCCGGCCGCCGCCACCGCGGCGGCCGCACTGCCACCGGTGACCGCTTTCGGTAACGTCGAGGGGTTGGGGGTGACCGGCGAGGTCGACGGCCGCACCGTGACGGTGGGCCGGCTCCGGCTGCTGCGCGAGCGCGGACTCGACGTACCGCCGGAGGTGGAGCGGGCCGCGGCGGCCGCCGAGGCCGCGGGCCGGACGGCGGTGTTGGCCGGCTGGGCGGGTCGGGCCCGGGGCGTGCTCGCGGTGGCCGACACGGTGAAGCCCAGCAGCGGCCTCGCGGTGACCCGGCTGCGCGAGCTGGGCCTCGATCCGGTGCTGCTCACCGGCGACAATTCGACGGTGGCCCGGGCGGTGGCCGACGAGGTGGGCATCGCCGAGGTGATCGCCGAGGTGCTGCCGTCCGACAAGGTGGCGGTGGTCCGCCGGCTCCAGGCCGAGGGCCGGCGGGTGGCCATGGTGGGCGACGGGGTCAACGACGCCGCGGCGCTGGCCCAGGCCGACCTGGGGCTGGCCATGGGCACCGGCGCCGACGTGGCCATCGAGGCCTCGGACCTGACGCTTGTCCGCGGCGACCTCACGGCGGCGGTGGACGCGATCCGGCTGGCCCGCCGGACGCTGGGGACGATCCGCGGCAACCTGTTCTGGGCCTTTGCCTACAACGTGGCAGCCCTGCCGCTGGCCGCGGCCGGGCTGCTCAACCCGATGATTGCCGGCGCGGCCATGGCGTTCTCCTCGGTCTTCGTGGTGGCCAACAGCCTCCGGCTGCGCGCCTTCCGCTGACGGAGGGGACGCCGGCTCGGCCTCGGCGCGGATGGTGGGGCTGGTCGTGACCTCGGTGGTGGTCGTGGCGTTGGCGTCGATGCTGGTCGTGGCGTTGGTGGCGTTGGTGACGGTGCTGGTCGTGGCGTTGGCGGTGGCGCTGGTGCTGGCGCTGGCGCTGGCGCTGGCGCTGGCGCTGGCGCTGGTGGCGAGGCTGACCGGGCGGGGCCCGCCGGCGTACCGGGTCTGGTTGGGTCGTTCGCTCTTCTCGGCGCGCCGGGCCGGCATCATCGGCGCGAGCGGCGCATCAGCGGCCGAAATAGCACTTGGTCCGGCAGCATAGCTGCGGTGAAGCTTCTCGGCGTGCCGTTTCGCGAGCCCCCACGCGCGGCGCCGCGCCTGTGCGCGACGGAACTCTTCTGCTGCAGGAGAATAATTGCGTGCCCGGACTCGATCAGGCCTCGTCGCCATTTCCGCCCGGCCGAATAAACTGAGTTGTCCGCGCACTCGCCTATTATCTCAGAAATCAGCGGCATACCGACCCCGATCACCACGCGCATTTTCAGATGGAGCGCCTTTACGGCGACGACCTGCGACCATTCCGCCGCCCGCCGCCCGCCGCCCGCCGCCCGCCGCCCGCCGCCCGCCGCCCGCCGCCCGCCGCCCGCCGCCCGCCGCCCGCCGGCCGCCGCCCGCCGCCCGCCGCCCGGCCGGGGTGGCCTGCCGCCCGGGCGGGGCGGCGCTGGCCCGAGCTGCGCTGGCCGGGGCGGCACGGGTCGGAGCGGCGCTGGTCGGAGCAGCGCTGGCGGAAGGGCGCTGGCCGAGGCGGCACGGACTGGAGCAGCGCTGGTCGGAGCAGCGCTGGCGGATGTGGTCCACTCCCGCCCGCAAATAAACCCATATCCGATCCATGCGGTTCGGCCGCCGGCTCAGGGACAGAAATCTGTGGCAGCGTCGTTCCGTTCCGCGGCTCTGCGTCTTTGTGCATACCGTCCAGTGCTGGCACGTTCGGAATGCTCCGCTCAGCTGCCATCGTCTGCTTGCGCCGAATGGCTCATCGCCAGGTTCACCAGGCCGAGCAATGTCGAGGCGTCCGCGCTTCGGGAGGCCGAGTCACTTCGCCAGGTCGGAGCCGACTAGGGCGAGGAAGAACAGGATCACGAACTCGTTGACCAACCAGGAATGGCTGTTGGTCCAGTCGCGGATGCGGGGCAGGACGCCCGCGGCCCGCCGGCCGAGGGCGAGCACCAGCAGCAGCGGCAGGGCAAGCCAGAACAGGGTGAGCAGGATGAAGGGCAGCAGGTGCCACCACGGCCGGTCGTGCCGGGCCAGGCTCGCGCTCACCGACACCATCGTGAGGACGTCGCTCGGCATGGCCAGCAGGAGCAGTAGGCCCAGCCGGAACGCCAGGCCGGTGCTGGCATCCTGCAGCTTGCCCATCCACGCCGGTGGCCGGGACCGCCGCCGCCGTACGAAGATCAGCACCAGCAGCACCAGCAGCAGCGCCAGGACGAACCAGTCGATGGCCCGGTCGATCCCGGCCTTGTGACCGGACCCGCCGGCCGTGTGGACGAGCCGGAAGATCAGGTACGCCACGGTGGTCCCGGCGGTCACCCCGATGGCGGCCCCCAGCAGGTACGCCAGGCTGGCGCGCCGGACGTCGCGGCCGGTGGTCAGGAAGATCGCGGTGATCAGCTGCGGTCCGGCGACCATCACCACCGTCATGGGCAGCACGGTGAACAGATTCATCACGACCCCCGTCCTGCCCGTATTGTCCGTCCTCGCCCGGTCCCGGGCACCGGAACCCCGGATCCAACCCGCCGGATCCCGGACCCGACCCGCCGGAATCCCGGAGCTGACCCGCCGGAGCCCCGGA
>NZ_JBHLUE010000034.1:0-168454 GCF_042434095.1 Plantactinospora siamensis | reverse complement strand
TGACCCGGCCGCAACCCGGCTCCGGCCGCAACCCCGGGGGACTGACCCGGCCGCAACCCGGCTCCGGCCGCAACCCCGGGGGACTGACCCGGCCGCAACCCGGCTCCGGCCGCAACCCCGGGGGACCGACCCGGCCGCAACCCGGCTCCGGCCCGGCCCGCAGACCCCGTGGCCGACCTGGCGCGTAACCCCGGCTCCGGCCCGGCCGCAGACCCCGTGGCTGACCTGGCGCGCAACCGGCGGCACGTCGGGGGAGGGCTGCGACGCCACCGACCTCCCGGCTCCAGCCCGGCCCGCAAACCCCGTGGCCGACCGGGCGCGTAACCCCGGCTCCGACCCGGCCCGCAATCCCGGGTCCGGCCCCGGCCGCGAACCCGGGAGCCTGAGCCACCGGAACCCCGGATCCGAGGTACGACCGGGACGCTCCCACCCGGCGGGGATGCTCCTCCCGCCCGCTGGGGAGGCCCGGACCGGCGCCGGTGGCGCACCGTGAACCTCACGGCGCCGGTCGGGCGTCGCGGCCGGGCCGGCGGCGCCGGGACGGCGTCACGGGGGAGGAGCGGGACCATGCTGCCCATCGCCGATGAGGCGCTGCGAGACTGGTTGTCCGGGGCGTTGACCCGGGTCGACGGGACCATCCGGGGCTCCCTGTTGGCGCCGGACGATCCGTTCCTCACCGAGGTGGCCACGCACCTCACGGCGGCCGGTGGCAAGCGGTTGCGGCCGGCGCTGGCCCTGCTGGCGGCGCAGTTCGGCGACCGGGACGCCGGGAACGTCGTCGCGGCGGCGGCCGCCGTCGAGCTGATTCACGTGGCGTCGCTCTACCACGACGACGTGATGGACTCGGCCGACGTGCGGCGCGGGGTGCCCAGCGTGAACGCCCGTTGGGGCAACCGGATGGCCGTCCTGGCCGGCGATTACCTGCTGGCCCGCGGCGCCGAACTCTGCGTGCCGCTGGGGTCTGAGGCGCTGCGCGAGCAGGCGCGGCTGCTGACCCGGCTGGTCCGCGGTCAGCTCCGGGAGACGGTCGGCGCGCGCGCCGGCAGCGACGCCGAGCGGTACTACCTCGGGGTGATCGCCGACAAGACGGCCGCGCTGTTCGCGCTGGCCCTGCGGCTCGGCGCGCGGGCCGCGGGCGCGCCGGCCGGCGCGGTCGAGGCGCTCGGCCGGTACGGCGAGGCGCTCGGGCTGGCGTTCCAGCTCACTGACGACCTGCTCGACCTCACCGTGCCGGTCCAGGTCTCCGGCAAGCCGGCCGGCGCCGACCTGCGCGGCGGGGTGGCCACCCTGCCGATGCTGCGGGCCGCGCGCGGTCCCGGCCGGTCGGCGGTACGACTGCGCCGGCTGCTCTCGGCCGGTCCGCTCGGCGCCCCGGGCCGGCGGGCCGCCGCGCGGCTCATCCGGCGCTCGCCCGCGCTGGCCGAGACCGGCGTCGAGGTGGACCGGTACGTCGACCGGGCCCGGGCCGAGCTGGTCGCGCTGCCGGCCGGGCCCGCCCGGGACGCCCTGGCCGACCTCGCCGCGGCCCTCGGCGCCCGCGGCCGGACCCTCGTGGCGGGATGATCCCGCCGACCCGCCGACCCGCCGACCCGCCGACCCGCCGACCCGCCGACCCGCCGACCCGCCGACCCGCCGACCCGCCGGGCGCCGCCTGGACGCCGGCTGGACTCCGCCTCGGCTCGACCGAGGACTTTGACCCGCGCCCTAGGACGGCGGGGTCGACCCGGTCAGGGCCGCGGCGCCGGACCGGGTGCGATCAGCGCGGCCGCCTCGCCGGTACGCACCATCCGGTGCCACCGGAGCCGGTTGCCCAGCAGGGCGGTGACCACCGACTGCACGACCACCAGGTACATCAGCTGCCGGTAGACCACCTGCTGGAACGGCAGACTCCACAGCGGACCGTACCGCTCGCGGTCCAGGTGCAGCGCGTACCCGGCGGTCAGCGCCTGGAGCGCGAGCAGCCCGAACCAGGCCGCGGCGAGCTGGGATCCGGGCAGGAACACGAGCCCGTACACCGCGTACACGTCGACGGCCGGCGCCACCAGCGGCAGGCCGACCTGGAAGACGGCCAGGTACGGCAGCGCCCGGCGGCCCAGCTTGCCGGCCGGTCCGCCGGACCGCACCGTCCGGCGGTGCTTCCACATGGCCTGCATGGTGCCGTAGCACCAGCGGTACCGCTGCCGCCACAGCTGGCGCAGCGACCCGGGCGCCTCGGTCCAGGCGATGGCCCGTTCCTCGTACACCACCCGCGAGCCGGCCCGGAGCACGGCCATGGTGAGGTCGGTGTCCTCCGCCAGGGTGTCCGTGGGCACCCCGCCCACCCCGTGGAAGACCTCCCGGCGGAAGGCGCCGATCGCGCCGGGGATGGTGGGCATGCAGCCCAGCACGTCGTACATCCGGCGGTCCAGGTTGAACCCGATGACGTACTCCAGGTGCTGCCACCGGCCCAGCAGCCGGCGCCGGTTGGCGACCTTGGTGTTCCCCGAGATCGCCCCCACGGCCGGGTCGGCGAAGCCCTGCACGAGGTGGTGGATGGTGTCCGGCTGGAACACCGTGTCGCCGTCCACCAGGATCAGCAGCCGGCCGCGGGCGTACCGGGCGCCGGTGTTGAGCGCCGCCGGCTTGCCCGCATTGGCCTGCCGGATCACCCGTACGCCGGGCAGCCGCAGCCGCTCGACGAGGTCCGCCGTCCCGTCCGTGGAGCCGTCGTCCACCACGATCACCTCAAGCCGCGGGTACGCGCTGGTGACCAGGGAACGGACGGTGGCCGCGATGTTGGCGGCCTCGTTGTACGCCGGCACGATCACCGAAACCGGCAGCCCCACCCGGGCGTCCAGGGCGCGCCGCCGGCGCACCTGCCGCAGGTGGACCCGGGCGCACACCAGCTGTACGGCCAGCCGCGCCAGGCCCAGCACCAGGGCGATGGTGAGCAGCACGGTCATCACCCGGGCGATGGCCGCGGCGCCGAGCTGCACCGATCGCAGCGCCAGGCCGCCGAGGCGCGCGCCTGCCGGGGCCGGCACGGTGGCCGGCGCCGTGCCGAGCCCCTCGCTCACCGTGCTGAACCGGTAGCCCCGGTCGCGCAGCGCGGGCAGCAGCCGGTCGAGCGCGGCCACCGTCTCGGCCCGGTTCCCACCGCCGTCGTGCATGAGCACCACGGCGCCGCGGGCGCCGGCCGGCGTCGCCCCCCGGACGATGGCCGGCACCCCGGGCCGCTCCCAGTCCCGGGTGTCCAGGTCGGCAAGCACCGCGATCCGGCCGCTGCGGCGCAGCGCCGTCACGTCGTCCGCGGTGAGGGCCGACGGCACCGAGGAGTACGGCGGGCGCAGCAGCGTCTCCCGACGCCCGGTGGCAGCGCTGATCGCCTTGCTGGTCAGGTCGAGCTCGAGATCCTGCCGCCAGCCGGGCAGCCGGGCCAGGTCGGCGTGGGTGTAGGTGTGCGACCCGAGCTCGTGACCCTCGGCGAGGATCCGCCGGACCAGCTCAGGGTGCTCGTTGACCCGGGCGCCGACCACGAAGAACGTGGCGTGCGCGTGGTTGCGGCGCAGCGCGTCCAGGATCCGGGGCGTCCAGACCGGGTCGGGGCCGTCGTCGAAGGTGAGCGCGATCGTCCGGGCCGGCATCGTCCGGGCCACCGGCCGGTCGCCGTCGAGGCGCAGCACCGGACCGCCCCCGGTCACCGCGGCCGCAGCGGGCCCCGCCGGCACGTCGGATCCGGCGCGGCCGGAGCCGCCGCCCAGGCCCGTCACGTACCCGTTCAGGGTCAGCGCGGCCAGCAGGACCGCGAGGCCGAGCCCGAGCAGCAGCCAGTGCGCGCGGGGGTCCCGGCGCGCGACGTGCCGGGACACGGCTACCGGGCCTTGGGCGACTTGCCGACCCGGCCGGGCGGCGTGGCGTTGTGTCCCACCCCGTGGCCCGCCCGGGCGGTGGCGCTCGGGGTGGGGATGACGCTGGCGGTCGGGACGCCCGCCGTGGTGGGGCTCGGTTCGGGCGCGGCCGACGGCGCCGGCCGGACTTCGGCGGCCGGCGCGCGGCCCGGCGGGGGCGCGGTGGAGACCGCGCTGCCCACCTGCTCGACCACGGTGCCGCCGCGCTCGGGTCGGGCCCGGTCCGGCCACCCGGGCAGCGGGGCGCCGGCGCCGGTGCCGAGGGCCACCGCCGCGAGGGAGAGGCCGGCCAGCAGGGCGGCGCCGAGGCCGAGCCCCAGCACGACGATCCGCCGGCGACGCCGGCCGGAGCGGTCCACGAAGACCGGCCGCGGCCGGCGGGGGTCGGTGGGATCTTTCGACGGGTTTCCCCGCATCTGCCCTCTCTCAGTCCTTCTTGGCCGGTGGGCTGGCCACCGGCGCCGCGTCGGATTCCGGCTTAGTCGGCTTCGCCTTGGGCGTCTGCTTCGCCTTGGGCGTCGGCGTCTTCTCCTGCCCCGGCGGCGTGCTGACCTGACCGGGCGGCACGGTGGCCTGCCCCGGGGGCGTGCTGGCCTGGCCGGGCGGCACGGTCGGCGGCCCACCCGCCGGGCTGGCCACGACGCCCGCGCAGTACGCCTCCACTCCGGCGGCGCCGCCGGCCGCCGTCACCAGCCGCTGGTAGGACGGGCTGCGCAGCGCCTTTTCCCGCCGGACCGGGTCCTTGTGCAGGTAGGCCTTGCACAGGCCGACAATCTCCGGGGCGGCGCTACCTGGCCCGACGGTCCCGGCGGGGCCGGAGATTGACGCGCCGGGGGATCCGATGACACCGCCGGGCGCGGTGGCGGCGCTGGTGCCGTCCTGCCCGGGCGCCGGAGCGGGTGTGGTGCTCGGCCGGTCGACCGGGCCGTCCTTGGTGAAGACGTGGGTGCCGGCCGCGAGGGCGACCCCGGCGGTCACCGTGGTGGCCCCGATGGCGGCCCAGGCCGCGGCGCCCGCGGTGAGCCGCCGCCGCCAGCTGCGGGCCGGCGCCGGCCGGCCGGGCGCCCGGGCCGCCTGCCGGAAGGCCGCGAGCGCGCGCTCCTCCCCGGCCAGCTCGCCGGGCCGGGGCGGGGCCGCCGCGGCCGCGAGCAACCGCGCCACGGGCTCGGCGCCGGCTTCCCGGCCGGGGGTGTCGAGCATCCGCTCCATCGCCTCCGCGTCCCGGCGTCCGGTCCGGCGGATTCTCATGGCTGTTCCTCTCGGCGCCCGCTCACCGTCGGCGCGGTGCTCGGGTCGGTGTGGCTTCCCCGGCGCGGGCCCGGGGGCCCGGCCGCCGGGCGCTGCCCGGCGCCGGCGCCGTCCTCGGCCAGCATCGCGGCCAGCCGGCGCAGGCCCCGGTGGGCGGCCGTCCGGATCGCACCGGGACGGCGGCCCACGATCTGGCCGGCGCTCTCGGCGTCCAGGCCGAGGACGGCGCGCAGCAGCACGGCCTCGGCCTCGCGTTGCGGCAGGGTGGCGATCAGCGCCAGGGCGTTGTCGGTGGCCAGGCCGTCGGTGGCCCGCTGGGCGGTGTCGTCGACCGCCGGCAGCAGCTCGGCCAGGGTCTCCATCGGGACGGTGACGACCGGGCGGCGGCGCCGGTGCCGCAGGTGATCGAGCGCACGGTGCCGGGCGATCGTCGCGGCCCAGGCCCGGAAGCCCGGCCCGCCGTCGAACGCGGCCAGGTCGCGGGCGATCTGCAGCCACGTCTCGGAGGCCACGTCCTCGGCGTCCGCCCCGACCAGCACGGTGAGGTACCGCAGCAGGCCCGGCTGCACGGTCCGGTAGACGATCCGGAACGCGTCCTCGTCGCCCCGCTGGGCGGCCCGTACGGCGGCGGTCAGGTCAGCGGTCACGGTGTCCGGTGCCCGCCGGGAGCGGTGATCGGCGGCCGGCGGGGCGATCAGGGTCGTCATCGGCGCGCGTCAGCCCCCGGCCCGGCCGGCCGGCCGCGCACGATCCGGGCCACCCGCCGGGAACCGCCTGATCCGGAACCATCTGCCGCATACCGCGCGCACCGCCCGCTCTCCGTGACCTCCGCCAGCCGCCTGAGGCTAGGGGGTCGGCGCGCGCTCATCAACCGGCCCCCGCCCGCGCCGGGTACGGCGGCGTGGCGGTCGCCCGCCGGAGCGAGCGCCGCAACGGCGACGACGGGGAGATCGGGGCGCACCGCCGTCACCTCCGATCTCCTGGCGTTGGGGGGCCGCCGCCCAGGTGGGTGAGCGGCGGCCCGGCGTGGGAGTCGACCCCCTGCCGATCCCACACCCGATATGCGCCGGCCCTCCCGGCCGCGTTACACCGGCGGCGGTTCCTTTTGTCGCATCACCGCTGGTGACGGCCCGGATCTCGTGCGTCACCGTCGGCGCCTGGGCCGCCGCGGGCGTCGACCGCGGCAAGCCGCCCGCCATCCGGGCCCGCCCATCGGCGCCGGCGCGCCCGCTCGCCCATCGAGGCCGGCCCGCCCGTCCGGCGCCCGCCGGTCGGTCAGCCGTGCCCGCCGTGGAACGGCGTGACCACCCCCACATAGCCCAGGTGCAGCGACATGCCCTGATCGGCGTGGCCGAGGTTGTGGCAGTGGTTCATCCAGACTCCCGGATTGTCCGCCCGCAAGGCCACCTGCCACACCTCGCCCGGCCGGACGTCGAAGGTGTCCAGCCACAGCGGGCTGCCGGTGACCGGGCGGCCGTCCCGGGAGAGCACCAGCACCCGGTGGCCGTGCAGGTGCCACGGGTGGGTCTCCAGGCCCCGGTTCACCACGGTGAACCGCACCAGATCGCCGTCGCGCACCAGCAGCGGGGGGATGTCCGGGTGCGCGCGCCCGTTGACCGTGTACGCGTACCGCGGCACGCCGTCCACGAGCGCGAGGCCACGGTCGAGCACCAGGGTGAAGCGGCGGTCGAACCGGTCGGCCGGGGAGATCGACGCGGGCGCCGGCGTCCCGTACCGGGTCAGGTCGAGCTCCGGCCAGCCGGCCGCGGTGCCGTCGTCGGTCCCGGCATCGCCGCCGGCCGCGGGCTGGCCGGTCCCGGCCGTGCCGCCACCGGCCGGGCGCCGGCCCGCACCGGTCGGGCCGCCGTCTGCGGCGCGGCCACCCGCCGCGCCGGTCGCCGGGTCGCCACCCGCCGTCCCGGCCGGGCCGGGTGGCGCGAGGAGCAGCCGGGTCCGGCCGTCCACCAGCAGCCGCACCGGCCCGGCCGGCGCGGCGAGGGCGAGGTCGTACCGGCCGCCGGCGGGCAGCCGCAGCGTCGACCGGGTCAGCTCACCCGGCTCGTGCAGGTCCGTGCCGTCCACCGCGACCAGCCGGTACGCCGTGCCGACCAGCGCGAATCCGTGCGGCCCGCTGTCGGTGTTGATCAGGCGGAGCCGGACCGGCGTGCCGGGCGGCACCTCGCGCCGGTCCACCTCGTCCCGGTCGCCGAGCAGCAGGGTCCCACCGAGGGTGTGCACCGCAACCGTGAAGTCCAGGCCTCGGGCCGGCCGGCCACGGGGGGAGACCACGAGGCTGCCGTAGAGACCCATCCGGACGCCGCGGCTGGACACCTGGTGGGTGTGGTACCAGTACGTCCCGACCTGGTCGGCCCGGAAGCGGTACCGGAACTCGCCCCCCGGCGCCACCGCCTCCTGGGTGACCCCGGCCGCGCCGTCCTCGGCGTTCGGTACGTCGTAGCCGTGCCAGTGCAGCGTCACCCCGCCGGAGATGTCGATGTTGCGCAGCGTCACCTCGATCAGGTCGCCCCGCACGGCGGTCAACGCCGGCCCCGGAACCGTGCCGTCGAAGGTCCAGGCCGGCGCCGTCCGGCCGGAGCCGAGCCGCACGGTGGCCTGCCGGGCGGTGAGGGTGAACCGGCGCACCGTGCCGCCCGGGTCGGGCGTCGCCGGGCCGGCCAGCCCCGTGACTGGCCGGATCGGGAGCCCGCCGCCGGCCTCCGGCGCCGCCCCGCCGGCGTCCACGCCCGGCCCGGGGAGCAGCGCGAGCGCCGTACCGGTGATGGCCAGCGCGAGCAGGACCGCGGCGCCGGCCCGGACGTACCGCCGGGTGCCGGCCGGCGCCAGCACCCGGGCCGTGACCAGCGCGGCCACGCCGACCAGCAGCACCGCGAACAGGCCGCCCGCCCACCGGACCGGGTAGCCGATCAGCAGCGGGTAGAGCAGACCCGCCGCGGCGGCGTACCCGGTGAGTAGGAGCGGGACCGCGAGCCGGCCGGGACCACCCCTTGGACCCGCCGTCCCCGCCGGACCCGCCGTCCCGGCCGGACCCGCCGTCCCCGCCGGACCGGCCGGACCCGGCGGATTCGGCCGGTCGGCCCGGGGTGGCGTTGCGCTCCGGCGGCCGCCGCCGCGCCGGCGCAGCTCCACGCTCGGGCGGCGACCGCGGACCGCGACCAGCGCGGCGACCGCGGCGGCCAGCAGCGGTAGCGCCAGGGTCACCCGGTCCTGGACGAACCACCAGCCGCCGGTCGCGGCCAGCGCCGCCACCACCACGAACCGGGCCAGCGTGCTCAGCGCCGCCATGGCGATCAGCGGGGTGAGCGCGCGGGCCCGGCGGCCGAGCGCGGCCACCACGCCGGCGCCCAGCCAGCCGGCGGTGGCCAGCGCGGCGGCCACCAGATCCGCCAGGAGGAGCTGGCGCACGGTCATGGTCGGGGCGCCGGGGCAAACCCGCCGGACCGGCCCGACTCGCCCGCCCGGCCCGACTCGCCCGCCCGGCCCGACTCGCCCGCCCGGCCCGACTCGCCCGCCCGGCCCGATTCGCCGGACCGGTCCGGCCGGCTGGACCGGGCCAACTCGCGGGACCGGGCCAGCACCCGGCCGCAGACGCCCATGATCAGCAACCCGTTGACCGCGTGCAGCCCGAGGATGGCCAGCGAGACGGCCGGGGTCCGATCCTCGGTGGCGCCGCCGACGGCCCTGCCCAGCTCGACGATCAGCACCTGGACGACCACCAGGCCGAGCGGCAGGATCGTCAGGCCGATCAGCCGCCCCGGCGCGCGGGCCAGCGCCGCGGCCACGGTGGCCAGGATCGCCGCCAGCGGAATGACCGCCATCCCGACGATCCCGTGCGCGGTGTAGGAGTCGTCGTCGTTCGGCCGGTCGAAGGCGCCGACGGCGGCCAGGTAGAACTGGACCACGACGGCGGCCAGCAGCAGCACGCTGAGCACGACATAGGCCCGGCGCATCATCGGGCACCCCCGGCGACGGACCGGTCGGCCGCGGCCCGGCCCTGCGCCGGCCGCGATGTCCCCTGTGGAATGAACAGCTCGGTGAGCATCATGCGACGATGGTGGGCCCGGCCGGGCCGCCGGGTCGTCGCCGCGCGGGCGACAGTCCGGTACGCCGCGCGGCTGCGGCCGCCACCCGGCGGGTACGTCGGACGGCGTACCCGGCTGCGCCCCTCGACGGATCCGTCGCGACGCCCCGGCCATCTACGATCGGCGCATGACAGCCGGCTCCGGTGACGCGTTCCCGGCCGTCGGCGGGTCCGCCCGGGCACCCTGGTGGCGGCCGTCTCCCTGGTGGCGGCCGTCCCTGTGGCGACGGCTGCCGCCGCTGGCCCGGGACGGGCTGCTGGCGGTCTTCGTGGCGCTCATGCAGATCCAGGGCACCCGCCGGGCCGCCGGGCTGACCGAAATGGCCGCGCTCAACCGGTTCGGCCAGGTGGCGCACGCGTTGATCCTGCTGTTCAGCGGCCTGGTCCTGGTGTTCCGCAGCCGGTGGCCGGTGGCCGTCTTCGGGTTCGTGGGCCTCAGCAGCCTGGCCTACTACTCGGCCGGCTATCCGGACGGCCCCGGCTGGGTGGGCCTGTTCGTGGCCCTCTACACCGTCACCGCCGAGGGTGACGGCCGGCGGTCGGTCCGGATCGCCACCGGGGGCCTGGTGGCGCTGAGCGTCGGCTGGCTGGTGATCGCCCACGTGCGGCCGCCGGCAGACGTCGGCTGGGTTTTCTTCCGGATCGGCACGGCCGCCATGGCCGCCGCGCTCGGCGAGTCGGTGCGGACCCGGCGGGCGCTGGCGGCCGAGGCGGAGGCGCGGGCCGAGCGGGCCGAGCGGGCCGGCCGGGCGGAGGCGCGCCGGCGGGTGGACGCCGAGCGGCTGCGGATCGCCCGGGAGGTGCACGACACCGTGGCGCACTGCATCGCCGCCGTCAACGTGCATGCCGGGGTCACCGCGCACGTGCTGGACAAGCGCCCGCAGCAGGCCAGGGAGACGCTGCTGATGATCGAGCAGACGAGCGCCCGGGCGCTGCGTGAGCTGCGGGCCATCCTCGGCGTGCTCACCGACCCGGACGAGCAGCGCCGGGCGCCTGCGGCGGGGCTCGACCGGATCGGTGAGCTGGTGGAACTGGCCCGTGACGCCGGCCTCACCGTCGAACTCGACGCGGGGGTGGTGGCCGGGGACCTGCCGAGCGCCGTGGACGCGGCCGCCTACCGCATCCTGCAGGAGTCGATCACCAACGTCATCCGGCACGCCGGACCGACCCGGGTGGCCGTCTCGGTCCGGTGCGTCCCGGACGAGCTGTGGATCCGGGTGGTCGACGACGGCGTTCCCGGCCGGTCACCGGCCCCGGCCGGCTGGGCAATCCTGCCGGGTCCGACGGGCGCGCCGACCTCGGCGGGGGTGGGCGGCCGGGGGATCGCCGGCATGCGCGAACGCTGCGAGCTGTTGGGCGGGCGGGTGACCGCCGGCCCGCGCGCCGGCGGCGGGTTCGAGGTGTCGGCCTGGCTCCCGGTCGGATCGGTACCGGCGCCGCGGACCGGGCCGGGTGGTGCCGGGTGATCAAGGTGCTGCTCGCCGACGACCAGGTGCTGGTCCGGACGGGCTTCCGGATGCTGCTCGACGTCGAGCCGGACCTCACGGTCGTCGGCGAGGCCGCGGACGGCGCGGAGGCGGTTTCGCTGGCCCGCGCCAGCCGGCCGGACGTCGTGCTCATGGACATCCGGATGCCGGTCCTGGACGGCATCCAGGCCACCCGGCGGATCGCGGCCACCGACGGCCTGGCCGGGGTACGGGTGCTGATCCTCACCACCTACGACACCGACGGGTACGTCTTCGACGCGCTCGACGCGGGCGCCAGCGGCTTCCTGCTCAAGGACAGCGGGCCGGCCGAGCTGCTGCACGGCATCCGGGTGGTGGCCGCCGGGGACGCCCTGCTCGCGCCGCGGATCACCCGCCGGTTGATCGCCCGGTTCACCTCGGTCCGGGCCGTCCACCAGGCCGGCGAGCAGCGGCTGGCCGTGCTCACCCCGCGCGAGCGGGAGGTGCTGGCGCTGGTCGGCCAGGGGCTGTCCAACGACGAGATCGCCGACCGGCTCGTGCTCAGCCCGGCCACGGCGCGTACCCACGTCAGCCGGACCATGACCAAGCTGGGCGCGCGGGACCGGGCCCAGCTCGTGGTCCTCGCGTACCGGACCGGGCTGGTCCGGCCATAGCCCCGCGCCGGCGGACGACACCCGGCGGACGGCCATAGCCCCGCGCCGGCGGACGACACCCGGCGGACGGCCGTAGCCCGCGCCGGCGGACGACACCGGGCGGGCGGCGCGATACGGTTGGGGGTGCGGGTGGCCGGCCACGGGCGTCCGTTCCGGATCGACGAGAAGAAGGCAGGGCCGTGTCCGCGGCGTCAACCATCACCGCCGAGGCGGCCCGCCGCCGCACCTTCGCGGTCATCTCCCATCCCGACGCGGGCAAGTCCACCCTCACCGAGGCGCTCGCGCTGCACGCCCGGGTGATCGGCGAGGCGGGGGCGGTGCACGGCAAGGGCGGCCGGCGGGGTGTGGTGTCGGACTGGATGGCCATGGAGCGCCAGCGGGGCATCTCGATCACCTCGGCCGTGCTCCAGTTCGCGTACCGGGACCTGGTGATCAACCTGCTGGACACGCCGGGCCACGCCGACTTCTCCGAGGACACCTACCGGGTGCTCACCGCGGTCGACTGCGCGGTCATGCTGCTGGACGCGGCGAAGGGCCTGGAGCCGCAGACCCTGAAGCTGTTCGAGGTGTGTCGGCACCGCGGCATCCCGGTGATCACCTTCATCAACAAGTGGGACCGGCCCGGCCAGGACCCGCTCGCGCTGCTGGACGAGATCGAGCAGCGGATCGCGCTGAAGCCGACCCCGCTGAGCTGGCCGGTCGGGATCGCCGGACAGTTCCACGGCGTGATCCAGCGCGGGGACGGCGTCATGACGGCCTTCCACCGGACCCCGGGCGGCGCCACCACGGCGATCGAGGAACGCGTCGAGCCGGTCGAGGCCGCGCAGCGGTACGGCCCGGACTGGCAGCGCGCCCAGGAGGAGCTGGAGCTGCTCGAGCTGACCGGCGCCGACCATGACCAGGGCGAGTTCCTGGCCGCCAAGACCACCCCGGTGCTGTTCGGCGCCGCGGTGGCCAACTTCGGCGTCCGGCAGCTGCTCGACGCGCTGGTCGCGTACGCGCCGCCGCCCGGCCCGCGGCCGGTGACCGACGGCGACCCGCGCCCGGTCACCGCGCCGTTCGCCGGCTTCGTCTTCAAGATCCAGGCGAACATGAACAAGGCGCACCGGGACCAGGTGGCGTTCGTCCGGATCTGCTCGGGCCGGTTCACCCGGGGGATGACCGTGCTGCACGGCGGCACCGGCCGGCCGTTCGCCACCAAGTACGCGCAGCAGCTGTTCGGCGCGGACCGGGAGACCATCGACGAGGCGTACCCGGGGGACGTGGTGGGGCTGGTCAACGCCACCGCGCTGGGCATCGGGGACACCCTGCACGAGGGCCCGTCCGTGCGGTTCCCGGCGCTGCCGTCGTTCACCCCGGAACACTTCGCGGTGCTGCGCTCGCCGGACACGGCCACCTACAAGCGGTTCCGGCGCGGCGTGGAGCAGCTCGACGCCGAGGGCGTCGTCCAGGTGCTCCGCTCGGACCGGCGCGGCGAGCAGTCACCGGTGCTGGCCGCGGTGGGTCCGATGCAGTTCGAGGTGGCCCAGGCGCGGCTGGAGGCGGAGTTCGGCGTGCGCACCACCCTGGAACACCTGCCGTACGAGGTGGTCCGCCGCACCGACCCGGCAGGCGAGGACCTGCTGCGCACGATGGCCGGGGCCGAGGTGCTCACCCGGGTCCGCGACGGCGCCCTGCTGGCGCTGTTCACCAGCAACTGGCGGATGCGCGCCATCGCCGACAACACCCGCGGCCTGTCGCTCGCCCCCCTGCTCTAGCTCGGTGTAAGGAAGGGCCCCTTCTTATCGTTTTTTGTATAGGAAGGGCCCCCTGCTAACGCTCCGGCTGACGGGCGCTCAGTCGCGGAGGGCACGCAGGATGCGGGTCAACTCGGCCTGGTCGTCGGCGCCCAGCGAGCCGAAGAACCGGTCGGCCGCCTCCCGGCGGGTCGTCTGGATCGCGGTCGCGACCTCGGCGCCCCGATCGGTGAGCGCCACCAGGGTGGCCCGGCGATCGTCCGGGTCGGGCCGGCGCTCCACCAGGCCGCGCTCGGCTAGCCCGTCGATCACCTCGGTGGTGGAGCGGGGGGCGATGTGCAGGTGTTGGGCGACCTTGCTGAGCCGGGAGGGACCGTGCCGGACCAGCACCGCGAGCACCCGGGCGTGGCTGGGCGCGATCTCCCAGGGCTCCAGCGCCTCCCGATTGGCCTGGCGCAGTCGCCGGGCCACCGACCAGAACGCCTCGGCCAGGGTGTCCTCGTCGTTGTCGGGCTGCCGGTCGAGCACGGGAATAGCGTACCAGCGGATGCGGTTGTACCCTCATGTTGAGGTAACCTCAGCAATGCATCCGACCACGAAAGGCGGCCCCCATGCCGACGCACCCCTCCGGTCGGGGCCACGGCCTCGACGTACCCGCCCCGGCCAGTTCCGACGACAAGGCGGCGGCCCGCGCCGTCCCGCTGCGCCGGGTGGCCGCGCTCTTCCGCCCGTACCGTGTCCAGCTGGCCGCGGTAACCGCGGCCATCGTCGGCTCGGCCGTGCTCGGCATGGCCAACCCGTTCCTGCTGCGCGCGGTGCTCGATCGCGCGCTGCCGGAACGCGACGTCGGCCTGCTCGGCTGGCTGGTCTCCGGCATGGTGGCCGTCGCCGCGGTGACCTCCGTGCTCGGCGTCCTGCAGACCTGGATCTCCACCCGGGTCGGGCAGCTGGTCATGCACCGGCTCCGCACCGACGTGTTCGGGCACCTCCAGCGGCAGTCACTGGCGTTCTTCACCCGGACCCGCGCCGGCGAGGTGCAGTCGCGGATCACCAACGACATCGGCGGCATGCAGGCCGTGGTCACCTCCACGGCCACCGCCGTGGCGGCCAATCTCACCACGGTGCTGGCCACCGTGGTGGCCATGGTGGCGCTGTCCTGGCGGCTCTCCCTGATCTCGCTGCTGGTGCTGCCGCCCGCGATCTGGCTCACCCGGCGGGTGGCCCGGCTGCGCCGGAAGATCACCGAGGTGCGCCAGCGGGAGCTCGCCGACCTGAACGTCACCATCGAGGAGGGGCTGTCGGTCAGCGGCGTGCAGCTCAGCAAGACGCTGGGCACCGGCGCCGCCCTCACCGACCGCTTCACCGCCTCCTCCGCGCGGCTGGTCGACCTCGAGCTGCGCTCCGAGCTGGCCGGCCGGTGGCGGATGGCCACCATGACCATCGTCTTCGCCGCCATCCCCGCGATCATCTATCTGGGCGCCGGCCTGCCGGGCACGGCCGGCACGCTCAGCGTCGGCACGGTGGTGGCGTTCACGGCGCTTCAGTCCGGGCTGTTCCGCCCGCTCATGGGCCTGCTCAACGTGGGCGTCTCGGTGACCGCCTCGCTGGCGCTGTTCGCCCGGATCTTCGAATATCTCGACCTGCCCGTCGAGGTGGCCGACCCGGCCCGGCCGGTGCCGCTGGATCCGGCCCGGGTACGCGGCCGGCTGCGCTTCGAGGACGTCACGTTCAGCTATCCGGACAGCGACACCGCGGCCGTGGCCGGGATCAACCTGGACGTGCCGCCCGGTTCGACGCTGGCCCTGGTGGGGGAGACCGGCTCCGGCAAGAGCACCATCGCCGGCCTGGTCAGTCGGCTGCACGACCCGACCGCCGGCCGGGTCACCCTGGACGGTGTCGACCTGCGCGACGTCCGGCTGGCCGACCTGGCCGCCGTCGTGGGCGTGGTGAGCCAGGAGACCTACCTGCTGCACACGACCATCCGGGAGAACCTGCGGTACGCCAAGCCGGACGCCACCGACGCCGAGCTGGAGGCGGCCGCCCGCGCAGCGCAGATCCACGACCTCATCACCGGCCTGCCGGACGGGTACGACACGGTGGTCGGCTCCCGCGGCCACCGCTTCTCCGGCGGGGAGAAGCAGCGGATCGCCATCGCCCGTACGCTGCTGCGGGACCCGCGGGTGCTGGTCCTCGACGAGGCCACCAGCGCGCTGGACACCGAGACCGAGCGGGCCGTGCAGCAGGCGTTCGAGGAGCTGGCGCGGGGCCGGACCACGATCACCATCGCGCACCGGCTCTCCACGGTGCGCGACGCCGACCAGATCGCGGTGCTCGACCACGGCCGGATCGTCGAGGCCGGCACGCACCGCAGCCTGCTCCACGGCAACGGCCGCTACGCGGCGCTGGCTTCCTAAGGTAAGGAAGGGCCCCTTCTTATCGCTTTTTGTATAGGAAGGGGCCCTTCCTAACCACCGGACGTCGGCTCGGGCCGGGGCGGGGCCGCCGGCTCCAGCACGAGGTCCCGGTCGGCGCCGGTGACCGCGAGCAGGTAGTGCACGAAGGTCGAGGGCTGCCGAAGCGTGCACCGGCCACCGGCCAGCACGACCGCGGCGTGGATCCGGAGCAGCGCGCTGATGCCGTGCGCGCCGAAGAAGGTCACCCCGGACAGGTCGAGCACCAGCCGGATCGGCCGGTTGCCCAGCGCCGACTCCGCCAGCTCGCCGATCAGATGGGCGTTGCTCATGTCGACCTCGCCCGACACGGTGAGCACCGTCTCCGAGTCCGCGGCAGTCAGGTTCAGCGACATGATCGACTCGTACAGGTCGGCGCACTGCACGGGCAGCGCGCACGGCCGGGCACGGCGAACCGGAAGCCGCTGGATCGACATGGACGCCTCCGCACAAAACTCCTGGTAACGGATAGGCGCTCGTCTTGACCCGAGTTAGACGGTACCCAGAGTGCCCGCCCGTGACACCCGCCGGCACCCGATGTGGCAGGGGTCGCGGCCCGGCTCTGCCGCCCATCCCGCGGGAGAGGGTGCGGCATCGAGCCGGATGGGTAGGGTGACGGGGCAGGCCGGCCACCCCAACTGGCCGAAGGGCGGAGCTGTGACAGAGCGTTTGGAACCAGCCGAGGCGTTCGCCGAGATCGGGCGGATCAAGCTCGGCGCCACCGACCTGGACGGCGTGCTGCGGCGCGTTGCCGGGCTGGCCAGGGACGCCATCCCGAACACCGACGAGGTGTCGGTGACCCTCGTGCAGGGCGGCACCGGCCGGACGGCCGCCTCGACGTCCATGGTCGCCCGCGACCTGGACGAATGGCAGTACCACCGCGAGCACGGCCCGTGCCTGGACGCCTCGGCCAGCGGAGACGCGGTTTCGGTGCCGGACACGGCGGACGAGGAACGCTGGCCGGAGTGGGCGACGGCCGCCCAGGCCGTCGGGATCTCGAGCTCACTTTCCGTGGGACTGCCGATCCAGGAGGCGGTGACGGGGGCGCTCAACATCTACAGCCGCATCCGGGAGGCGTACGACCCGGCGGCCGTCGACCTGGCCAAGACCTTCGCGGCGTACGCGGCCGTGGCTGTGGCGAACGCCCAGCTCTACGACAGCACGGCCACGCTCGCCCGGCAGATGCAGACGGCCATGGAGGGCCGGGCCGTGATCGAGCAGGCCAAGGGCATCATCATGGGCGACCGGCGGTGCGGCGCCGATGAGGCCTTCGCGCTGCTGTCCAAGATCTCCCAGGACACCAACCGCAGGGTCCGGGACGTGGCGGCCGCGCTCGTGGAACGGGCTACCGGCCACCCGCCGCTGGGCTGACGGCCGCGCTGCGCCGCCCGGCGGTGGGTGGCGGCGGTCCGAGACGGGCCGGCGGCGGTCCGGGATCGGGTCGGCGGCGGCGGCGGTCCGGGACCGGGTCGACGGCGGTCCTGAGCCGGCCGGGGCGACGCCGGCCGGGGCGACGCCGGCCGGGCCGTCACCGGCCCGGGCCGTTGACCGCCCGGTCCACCAGCGCCTCGGCCACCTCGCGGAGCTTCCGGTTCGAGTCCTGCGACACCTTGGCGAGGATCGCGAACGCGTCGTCGGCGCTGCACCGGCGATCGCCCATGATGATGCCCTTGGCCTGCTCGATGACCGCCCGGCTTTCCATGGCGGCACGCATCTGCTCGGCCAGCGTGGCCGTGCTCTCGTACAGGTGGGCGTTCGCCAGGGCGATGGCGGCGTAGCCGGCGAACTGCTGCGCGACGGCCGTGGCGTCGTCGAACGCGCCGCGGGCGGTGCCGTAGATGTTGAGCGCGCCCACCAGCGCCTCCTGGATGGGCAGCCCGATGGAGAGCGAGCTGGCGGCGCCCGCATCGTGCGCCCGGGCGGCCCACTCCGGCCAGCGACCCTCGATCTCCATGTCCGTCACCACCATGATGGTGCCGGTGGTGGCCGCGTCCAGGCACGGGCCGCGACCCTGCTCGTACTGCCACTCGTCGAGCTTGAGCGCCAGGTCGCCGGTGTACGCGGCCGTGTACGCCTCGGCGCCCCGGACCAGGGTCACGGACACCTCGTCCGTACCGGGGATGGCCTGCTTGGCCACCTCTGCTATCCGGGAGAGCACGGTGCTCAGGTCGGTCTCACCGTGCCTGATCGCCCCGATCTGGAGAAAGGCTTCGGTGAGGTCGAAGGGTTCCTGCTGCATCGGGTGTGTCGTCCTATGGGCGAGCGGCACCCCGGGGGTGTCCGGGAGGGCCGCGACGGCGCATGACTGCGGCCCGTGCTCGCCGGCAGTGCTGCTGGCCGTCGCCCACGGACCGTCGTGCCGGATCAACGCAAGGTCCGGCACCGGCGCCGCTGCTTGACGCCCGTTACCCCCGACCGGTAAGCCAGGGGCACAGGTGTTCCATATTACGACCCGGACGCCAGAACGGCCCGAGCCGGTCACCGGTGAGCCCGTTCAGATCGCCCGGGTGCTGTCCCGGATCACCAGCGGGGTGGCCAACTCGATTCGCTCGCCACCCAACTCCTCGCCGTCGATGAGGGTGCGCAGCATCCGGGTGGCCATGCTGGCCATCTCGGTCAGCGGCTGCCGGACCGTGGTGAGCGGCGGGATCGACCACCGTGCGGCGTCCAGGTCGTCGAACCCCACGATGCTGAGGTCGTGCGGGACCCGCAGGCCCCGCTCGTACAGCGCCTCGTACGCGCCCAGCGCCATCTCGTCCGAGCAGGCGAAGATGGCCGTGGGCGGGTCGGGGAGGTCGATGAGCGCGTTCGTCTCCCGGTAGCCGGCGGGCGCGGTGAAGTCGCCCGCGCGGACGTACCCGGGTGGGATCTTGTGGCCGGCGGCGTTCATGGCGGCCCGGTAGCCGTCCACCCGGGCCCGGCTGCACGGCACCTCGCCGGGGCCGCTGATCACCGCGATGCGTTCGTGTCCCAGCTCCAGCAGGTGTTCGGTGGCGGCCACCCCGCCGGCCCAGTTGGTGGCCCCGACCGACGGGATGCCGGGACGGGGCTGCCCGGCCGGGTCGATGATCACCACCGGGATGCCCAGCTCGTCGAGCTGCTCCTGCTGGCTGTCGGAGAGGTCCGACAACACCAGCAGGACGCCGTCGCAGCGCCGCGCGGAGAGCTGCTCGATCCACTGCCGGTCGGGCCGGCTGCGGTGCCGGCCGTGTACGGCGGAGACCACCACCGCCATGCCGGCCCGGAAGGCGTGTTCCTCCACCCCGTCGATGATCTGCATGGCCCACGGGCTGCCCAGGTCGCGCAGCACCAGGTCGATGAGGCCGGCGCCGTCACTGGGCCGGACGGCGCGGCGGGCGGTGTAGCCGCGCCGATCGAGCAGCGCCTGAACCCGCTGCCGGGTCGCCGGGGCGACGTCCGGGCGGCCGTTCAATACCTTCGAGACGGTCGGGATCGAGACCCCGGCCGCGGTCGCGATCTCGGACAGCGTCGCCCGCTGAGTTGGCATCCCGGCTCCTCGACTCCCGCTCGTGCCCTGGGCAGCAGCATATCTGCGAAAGTTTCGAGAGTCAGTCGACGGGCCCCGGTCGCCGCGGCGACCGGGGCCCGTCGGAACCGTCGACTCGACCAACCTCGGTCGGAAACTCAGGCGGCGGTGCAGGACTGGACGGAACCGGCGCCGGGTCCGGTCCCGGTGCCCTGGAAACCGAACTCGGTGGACTGGCCCGCCCCCACGGTGCCGTTGTAGTTGACGTTGGCGAACCGGACCGCGCCGCTGCTGCCGCTGGCCTGGGCGCTCCAGGTGTTGGTCACCGAGGCGCCGGACGGCAGGGCGATGGTGACGCTCCAGCCGTTCAGCGCGGCCGCGCCGGCGATGACGCGGACGTTGGCCACGAAGCCGCCGTTCCACTGGTTGAGCGTCACCGACGCGGTGCAGCCGGCGTTTCCGGGCGGCGGGCTCGTCGGCGGTTCCGAGGTGGGCGGCGCGGAGGTCGGCGGCGGGCTGGTGGGCGGCGCCGAGGTGGGCGGGTTGCTGGTCGGCGGCGCCGTGGTCGGGACCGGCGTGCCGCTGTTCAGCGCGTCCAGCACGGCCGTGTAGGCCGCCTTCTTGTTGCCGCTGCCGTCGAAGAGCAGCGGGTTCTGCGAGGAGCGCCACGAGTCCGAGTCCCGGATGCCCCACACGGTGATGCCGGCGCAGGCGGCCACCGCCAGGCAGTCGCTGGTGACGTTGCGGTACCAGGTCGTGTTGGCCTGCTCGATGTCCAGCTCGGTGATCTGCACCTCCACCCCGAGCGCCGCGAAGTTGGACAGCGTGGTGCGGTAGTTGCTCGGGTACGGCGACTGGTTGTTGAGGTGGGACTGGAAGCCGACGCAGTCGATCGGCACGCCCCGGGCCTTGAAATCCTTGACCATGTTGTAGACGCCCTGGGTCTTGGCCTGGTTCCAGTCGTCGGTGTTGTAGTCGTTGTAGCAGAGCTTGGCGCCGGGGTCGGCGGCGCGCGCGGTGCGGAACGCCACCTCGATCCAGTCATTGCCGGTGCGCTGGAGGTTCGAGTCGCGCCGGCCTCCGCCGCCACCGTCCGCGAACGCCTCGTTGACCACGTCCCAGGCGTAGATCTTGCCCTTGTAGTGGCCGGCAACGTTCGTGATGTGATTGATCATCGCGTTGCGCAGGGCGGTGCCGGAGAGGTTCTGCGCCCAGCCGGGCTGCTGGGAGTGCCAGGCCAGGGCGTGACCGCGTACGCGCATGCCGTGCGACTGGGCGTAGTTGACGATCTGGTCGGCGCTGCCGTAGCTGAACTGGTTCTGGTTGGGCTCGGTGGCGTCCCACTTCATCTCGTTCTCGGGGGTCACCATGTTGAACTCGCGGTTCAGGATCCCCGAGTAGGTGGAGTCGGACAGCTTGTACGCGGCCACGGCCGTGCCGAAGTACCGGCCCTTCTCGGCGGCCGCGGTGCCGAGCGTGGTGCCGGCGCTGGCCGTGCCGGCCAGGACCAGCACCAGGCCGGCGGCGAGCGTTCCGGCCGCACCGGTCAGCGCGGCCGTCCGGGGCAGGCGCCCCCGGCTGGGGCGGCTCGGGTCGGGGATGGGATCGGGTTTCATGCGGGTCGCCTTCCGGGCTGAGGCTGCGAGGCGCCGGATGTCGCGGGGGGCGAGGGCAATCGCCCGGCCGCGCAACGCCTCGACCAATGTCGATGCATGTTACCGATAAACTTTCCGAAACATCAAGGACATGGATGTCTTGCGCTTGCCGGAAAGCGCTCGCCGGACCGGTTCCGATAGTTTCGCCGTCGCCGTCGCCGTCGCCGTCGCCGTCGCCGTCGCCGTCGCCGCGGGCGGGGCGGGGCGGGGGAGGATTCCGGGATCAGGAGCGGGGGAAGGATGCCCAGATGTGCTTCGTGTCGTCGGTGGCGTACCAGCCGACGTCCAACGAGAGCGCGCGGGCGAGCTGGAGGCCGCGGCCGCTGGCGCCCTGCGGCCTGGTGTCCGCGAGCTCCGGTACGGAGGCGAGGTCGTGGTCGGCCACGTCGAGCACGAAGTGGTCGTCGTAGGTCAGCAACCGGATGATCGTCGGCGGCATCCCGTGCCGCAGCGCGTTCGTGGCGAGCTCGGTGGCGACCAGCACCACCTGCTCCGGGATGTCGTCGAGGCTCTCACCATCGGCCAGCACGTTGCCGGTCAACGCCTCGTGCAGCGACGCGCGCAACCCGCTGAGTTCGGCGGGGGTGGCCAGCATCCACCGCCGTACCTCGACGGTTTCCGGCAGCGGCGGTGAGGTGCGCAGCGATCCCATCGCTCCTGCTTACCCCGGGTGACACCGCGCTATCCCTGCCGGCGTCGCGAGCGGTGGACCGCCCGCGGGTGATGTGCGCGACACCGGGAGCGCCGTCGCGGCCGGACGGCCCGGAAACGCCGCGGGCGCCGCGCGTGGAGCGCGGCGCCCGCGGGCGGATCTTTGGCGGGTACGCGTCAGAGCAACGACATGTGTACGTGGTCGGTGTGGTCCGACTCGCCGTGGTACGCCCGCCATCCGGTGGCCGGGAACCAGATCTGCTTGTACCAGATGACGTAGTAGATCCCGAGCCGGTCGGCATTGCGGATCAGGAACGCGGCCAGGTTGTTGCCGTACAGGATCTGATCCCTGTTCTGCGCGTGCACGAACCCCCGGTTGATCAGCGACCAGTCGCAGGCCCGGCCCTTCGGATGCTCGAACGGGCCGCCGTTGCGGTGGCAGCCCGCGAACCGGTTGAAGCCCGCCTTGCGGGTCTCCTTGTAGGCGTTGAGCGTGCGCGACGTGATGCAGCCGTCGGTGGTGGGGTCGTCCCGGTTGCAGGACTCCGGCGCGAAGCTGCCGTCGGCGGCCCGCGGCGCGGCCTTGGCGATCGGCGAGGTGGCCGACACGAAGCCCTTGCCGATCTGCCGGTTGCCGCCCAGCAGGTCGAGCGACTTGTCCACGTCCTGCTTCTGCTTGGCCATCACGGCGGTGAGCCGCTGCTGCTCCTGGACCTGCTCGTCGAGGGCCGCGCGCGCGGCCTCCGCCCGGTGGCTGGCCTCGTTCAGCTCGGCGATCTTGCCGTCGTTGACCGCGTTGATCTCGTCCAACCCGGTGGCCCGGGCCAGGAAGTCGCTCGGCGAGGCGCTGCCGAGCAGCATGGCCGCCCGACCGGCCGGGCCAACCCGGTACGACGAGACGGCGATCCGGCTCATGTCCGGGGCCAGCCGGTCCCGGTCCTCGTCGGCCCGCTTCGCCTCATCGGCGAGCTGCCGCTGCCGCGCGACGGTCTTGTCCAGCTTGGCCTTGGCGGCCACGTAGTTCCGGTTGGCCGTCTCCAGCGCGCCGCTGAGCAGCTTGTCGTCGCCGTCCTTGCCGCTCGGTCCCTGCTCGTCGGGGCCCTGCCCCGAGCTGGACGGCGACGGCGTGCCGGGGGCGGCCATGGCGGGACCGGGGCCGACCGCCACGACCAGCGCGGCAACCGCAGCCACCAGCGAGCCCAACCACATCGGTCGGAGTGTCAATCCGCTCTGTCCTTCCCTGACCGCCGGCCGGGTTAGCTGTCGGGCTCGGGACGGAAGCTGCCCCTACCGCGGGTGACGCGGATTCGCCCCAGTTACCTGGTTCCCCGACTCGCCCCGGAGGGGGCGATTAGGCGGTGCCACCGCAGACGCCTTTCGCGCCTGAAGGCGATGACCGGGCGTGAGGTTACCGCACGGTGATTCGCGTATCCACCGGAACGTCGCACCGTAGCTGAGCCGTCACGTAGACGTCCAACGTGGAGCCGATTCTGGCGGCTTTTTGCATTGGTCGACGTACATATGGTCCGACTGCGCAGAGTGACGAGGACGGCGTCACTCGGGCGGGGGATCGGGACCCAACCGCCGGGGGACGCGGCCGGCCAGCGCCGTTGCGCACGCTGAAGGAAGGCCCGCGAGCGGACGCCGCGGGCGGATGAGAGGACGGCCTTCCCGCCATGCTCCAGCCAGCGCACATTCTCGTCGTCGGTGGCGGCTACGTCGGCATGTTCGCCGCCCGTCGCCTCAGCCGCAAGCTCAGTCCCCGTGCGGCGCGGATCACAGTGGTCAACCCGCAGCCCACGATGACCTACCAACCATTCCTGCCCGAGGCCGCGGCCGGCTCCATCGAGGCGCGGCACGTGGTCGTGCCGCTGCGCCGGATGCTGCCGGGCTGCCGGGTCATCGTCGGCGAGGTGTCGTTCGCCGACCACCAGCGCCGGGTGGCCACGATCGCGCCGCCGCAGGGCCCGGCCTTCGAATTGCCGTACGACATCCTGGTGCTGGCGCCCGGTTCGATCACCCGGACCCTGCCGGTGCCGGGGCTGGCCGAGCACGGCATCGGCTTCAAGAACATCGGCGAGGCCATCTACCTGCGCAACCACGTGCTGTCCCGGTTGGACGCCGCGGCCGCCACCGACGACCCGGCCCGGCGCCGCCGCGCGCTCACGTTCGTCTTCGTCGGTGGCGGCTACTCCGGGGTGGAGGGCTGCGCCGAGCTCGCCGACATGACCCGGTCCGCGCTCCGGTACTACCCCGAGCTGTCCGCCGACGAGCTGCGCTGGCTGCTGGTCGAGGCCACCAACCGGATCATGCCCGAGGTGGGCGTCGGGCTGTCGGCGTACGTGGCCCAGCGGATGGTCCGGCGCGGCATCGAGGTACGCCTCGGCACCCGGGTGACCTCGATGGTCGGCGGCCACGTGGTGCTCTCCGACGGGGAGGAGTTCCCGGCCGAGACGGTGGTGTGGACCGCCGGGGTGCGGGCCAACCCGCTGGCCGCCCGGAGCGGCCTGCCGGTCGACCGGACCGGCCGGCTGCGCTGCGACGCCGAGCTGCGGGTCTGGGGCGTGCCCGCGGCCTGGGGCGCCGGCGACAGCGCGGCCGTGCCGGACCTCAGCGTGCCGGGAGACGCCACCTGCGCCCCGACCGCCCAGCACGCGGTGCGGCAGGCCCGGCGGCTCGCCGACAACCTGGTCCGGGAGCTGCGCGGCCGGCCGCTGCGACCGTACCGGCATGCCAACGCCGGCTCGGTGGCGAGCCTGGGCCTGCACCAGGGCGCCGCGGAGATCTACGGGATCCGGATGCGCGGGCTGGTGGCCTGGCTCGTGCACCGGGCGTACCACCTGATGATGGTGCCCACGGTGAACCGCAAGGCCCGGGTGGCGGCCGACTGGGCGCTCGCGCTGCTGTTCCGGCGCGAGATCGTGCCGCTGGCCCAGGTGCAGGCCCCGCGCCGGGACTGGGCGGTGGCGGCGCACACGCCGGCGCCGGCCGGCGCCGGCGTGCTGCCCGAGCCGTTGGTCAGCCGGCGAGCAGCTCGTCAACCTGCCGGGCCGCCGCGTCGAGAGCCTCCCGCGAGCTGACCTCGCCGAGCAGGGCCGCCCGGAGGTGCGGGCGGATCAGGTCCATGATCTTGCGCGCCTGGGGATGGATCAGCCCGGCGGTCATCTGCGGCAGGTACGCCTCGGCCTGAGCCTCCGGCGAGCCCGTCGGGTAGAGGCCGGTGACCGATGTGCGGGGCGAGAGCTGCCGCCGTGGCGGTAGGAACTGCCGGAGTTGCTCCGGAGCAGTGAGCCAGTCCACCCACGCCTTCGCGGCGGCCTGGCTGGTCGAGGTCTTGAAGATCGAGTACCCGCCTACGGCGGCGTAGCCGACCGACCTGCGGTCGCGCAGCGGCGGCGCGAGCAGCATGTCGGAGTCGGCCAGCCCGCCCTGCCGGGCGGCACCGAGTGACTGGGAGTAGAGCATGGCCACCTTGCCCTGCCCGGCTGGTGCCTTCCCGCCCGATGCCGGCCCGTCGAGGGCGTCCTTCGGGAGGTGACCGTTGTCCGCCAGCCACACCGCGAAGTCCAGCGCCCGCACGCCCTCCGGTCCATTGAACGCGGCCTTCGTCCGGCTGGCATTGAGGACCTCGCCGCCGGCCTGCCACAGCAGCGGGAAGAAGGTGCCGTCCAGGGTGGCGGCCGGCGTGGCGTCGTACGTGGTGGTGAAGTAGCCGGCCCGCTTGAGCCGTGGCGCTGCGTTCCGGACGTCGTCCCAGGTCTGCGGCAGCGGGGTCAGCCCAACCTTGTCGACGACCTTCCGGTTGAAGATCGTGGTGGCCGGTGACATCAGGGTGGGTACGCCGTACAGGGCGCCGCCGGAGCTGACCGCGTCGAGCGCGGCGGGCCGGAAGTCCCCGCGGTCGTCGGCGATCACGTCCGAGACGTCCACCAGCAGCTTCTGGTCGGCATAGCTCGCCACCTCGTCTGGGATCAGATACGCGACATCCGGCGTGTGGTGGCTGGCTACCGCCTCGGCCAACCGCTTGGCGCGATCCGGCCACGGCACCACCTCGACCTGGACGGTGACGTTGGGATACCTGCCGGTGAACTGCTTGACCCGGTCGGCCCACCAGGTCGACTCCAGCGGACCACCGACCGGCGCCATCCACATGGTGATCTTGCCGCTGACCTGCTCGGTCGCCCTCTGATCGGAGTTGTGCGAGGTGTCGTCGGTGCACGCCGCGAGCATCGCTCCGGCGGTCACGAGCGCGAGACCCGCCCGAAGAATCCGCATGCTCTTCCTCCCTGCCCGCTCTGCCGCGGCGGTGGCGGCGCCGGCGAGGCTCGGTGGGTCCCGCCGGTGCGGCGGGGCTCGGCACCGAAACCGACTGGTCCAACGGCCCGGCCCGGCCGGGCGATGCGGTCGGCACCGTTCTCGGCACACCGGGGAGTTCCGCCGGTGGTCGCTGCGGGCGCGGCGAGTCGTAGGGCGGTTCGGCTCAGCCGACCCGCGCCGCTGCTGCGCCGGTCCCCACGAGGCGCGGCCGGCGCAGGCCGGCCCGGATCAGGTACGGGTAGGCCAGCCCGGCGGCGGCGAGCAGCCCGGCCACCCCGAGCCAGCCCGGTACGCCGTACCCGATCACCAGCGCGGTGAGCACCGGCGGCGCGATCATGTTCCCGACCTGCCGGCCGGTCTGGTAGGCGGCCTGGTACTGGCCCTGCGCCCAGTCCGGCGCCACGTCGAAGATCACCGCGAAGGTGGAGCTGGACAGCCACAGCTCGCCCAGCACGTGCACCGTGGCGGCCGCCAGCACGAGCGTGCCCACCAGCCAGGACGGCCGGTGGGCGGTGAGAGCGAGCAGCAGGCAGGAGGCGGCCACCAGGAACGCGCCGCGCCGGGCCACCGGGATCGCGTCCACGGCGGTGTCCGTGCCGCGGGCGGCCCGGACCTGCAGCGTCACGCAGCCGATCGTGTTGATCAGCAGCGCCGCCGTGACCAGCGTGACCGGGGCGTGCGTGTAGCGGATCAGCCACAGCGGCAGCGCCAGGCTCAACAGCTCGTTGAACAGCGCCGCCACCGTGCCGTCGACCAGGACGAACGCCAGGAACGGCCGGTCGGCCAGGGCCGCCAGCCGGGATCCGGCCGGCGGCCTGGCCACCGGCTCGGTGGCGCGGGCCCGGCTGACGACGCCGGCCGCGAGCAGGTACGTGGCCGCGTTGCCGAGCAGCACGGCGAGGTAGCCGGCGCGGCTGTCCAGCAGCAGGGGCAGCCCGCCGGCCAGGGTGCCGAGCGCCACCCCGGCGTTGTTGGTGGACCGGATGAAGGCGCGGGTGCGTACCCGGTCGGCGGGCGGCACGGCCGAGGCGATCATCGCGCCGTTCGACGCTTTCACGGTGGCGTCGCCCACCGCGATGACGCTGGCCAGCACGGCGAACGACCACAGGCCGGCGATCCGGGTCAGCCCGAGGAAGCAGGCCGCCACCACCAGCAGCGACCCGAGCTGCATCCGCTTAGGGCCCAGCCGGTCCACCAGGTAGCCCATCGGGGTGGTGAGGGCGACGCCGGCGAGGGCGGCCGCGCTCAGCCCGAGGGCCACCTCGGCCGGGCTCAGCCCGACCACGCGGGTGAGGAAGAGCGCGCTGGTCGTCAGGTACGCCCCGTTGCCCAGGGTGTTCACCCCGGTGGCCAGCATGAGGATCCGGGGGGTGCCGGGGGCGGGGAGCAGCCGGGTGAGCACGCCGCCGATTAAACAATACGTACGTACGGTTTGCAAGCCGATCTGATCGCAGCGGGCCCCCATCGACGGACGGCGTCAAAACGGCGTCAAGAAAACCCGAGTCCCCGTCACGGTCGCGTTATAGGCCCTGTCAGTCGGGCTCCCGAGGGGATTTGATTCGCGGCGCGACCCGAAATCGGTCGTAGGGGTCCTTCGCTTCAAGAGGAGTCAGCCGTGTCTGACGTGGTGTTCGTGTTGTTGACGGTGGCGCTGTTCGGGGCGCTCACCCTCGTGCTGAGGGGCGTGGAGAAGCTGTGAGCGCCGTCAACATCGTCGGCCTGGCGCTGTCGATCGGGCTGGCCGCCTACCTGGTGGCGGCCCTGCTGTTCCCGGAGCGCTTCTGATGACCACGACAACGGCCGGCATCGTATTCATCCTCTCCCTGGTGGTGGCGCTGGTCGCCGCGTACCGGCCGCTCGGGGACTACCTGTACCGGGTGGTGTCCGGCGACCGGCAGTCCAGGGTGGAGCGGGGCGTCTACCGCCTGGTGGGCGTCAACCCGGCCGCGGAGCAGACCTGGGGCGTGTACGCCCGCGGCGTGCTGGCCTTCTCGGCCGTGTCGATCCTGTTCCTCTACGCCTTCCAGCGACTGCAGCACCACCTGCCGCTGAGCCTCGGCTTCGCCGGGGTCGTCCCGCACGGCGCCTGGAACACGGCCGTCTCGTTCGTGACCAACACGAACTGGCAGTGGTACTCGGGTGAATCCACCATGGGCCACCTGGTGCAGATGGCCGGTCTCGCGGTGCAGAACTTCGTCTCGGCGGCCGTGGGCATCGCGGTGGCGGTGGCGCTGGTCCGCGGCTTCGCCCGCAGCCGCACCGGCGAGCTGGGCAACTTCTGGGTCGATCTGACCCGGATCGCCCTGCGCGTCCTGCTGCCGATCGCGGTGCTTGGCGCCCTCGCGCTGATGCTCGGTGGCGTCGTGCAGAACCTCTCCGGCGGCACCGACGTCTCGACGCTGACCGGCGGCGCGCAGCACCTCACCGGCGGCCCGGTGGCCAGCCAGGAAGCGATCAAGGAACTCGGCACCAACGGCGGTGGCTTCTACAACGCCAACAGCGCCCACCCGTTCGAGAACCCCACCTCGTGGACCAACTGGATCGAGATCTTCCTGATCCTGGTCATCCCGTTCAGCCTGCCCCGGCTGTTCGGCCGGATGGTGGGCCAGAACCGGCAGGGGTACGCCATCGCCGCCGTGATGGCGATCCTGGCGCTGGCCAGCGTCGCGCTGACCAACGTCTTCGAGCTGACCGGCAGCGGCACCGTGCCGCGGGCGGTTGGCGCCGCGCTGGAGGGCAAGGAGATCCGGTTCGACGTGTCGAACTCGGCCACCTTCGCGGCGGCCACCACGCTCACCTCGACCGGTGCGGTCAACTCGTTCCACGACTCCTTCACGGCACTCGGCGGCATGATGACGCTCGGCAACATGATGCTCGGCGAGGTGGCGCCGGGTGGCGTCGGCTCCGGCCTGTACGGCCTGCTGATCCTCGCCGTCATCACGGTCTTCGTGGCCGGCCTGATGGTCGGGCGCACGCCGGAATACCTCGGCAAGAAGATCGGCAGCCGTGAGATCAAGTTCGCCTCGATGTACTTCCTGGTCACCCCGGCCCTGGTGCTGATCGGCACGGCGGCGGCGTTCGCCACCGGCCACAACTCCACCGCGCTCAACGTCGGCCCGCACGGGTTGTCCGAGGTGCTGTACGCGTTCACCTCGGCGAGCAACAACAACGGCTCCGCCTTCGCCGGCATCACCGTCAACACGCCGTGGTGGAACGTGACGCTCGGGCTCTGCATGTTGATCGGGCGATTCCTGCCGATCATCTTCGTGCTGGCCCTGGCCGGCTCGCTGGCCCGGCAGCAGCCGACCCCGGCATCCGAGGGGACCCTGCCGACCCACCGACCGCTGTTCGTGGGGATGGTCGTCGGCGTCACGGTGATCCTGGTCGCCCTCACCTTCCTGCCCGCCCTCGCGCTCGGCCCGCTGGCCGAAGGAGTGTGAACACCATGATCCGGTCCCTGCCGGACGCGCTGCGCAAGCTCGACCCGCGCGCCATGTGGCGCAACCCGGTGATGCTGATCGTCGAGGTGGGCGCGGTGTTCACCACCGTGCTGGCCGTGGCCGACCCGTCGGTGTTCGCCTGGCTGATCACGATCTGGCTGTGGCTCACCGTGGTCTTTGCCAACCTCGCCGAGGCGGTCGCCGAGGGCCGGGGCAAGGCCCAGGCCGCCGCGCTGCGGCAGGCCAGGAAGGACACGATCGCCACCCGGCTGCTCGGTTGGCGGCCGGGTGCCCCGGCGGGCAGCTACCGGGACGAGGCCGTGCCGGCGCCCCAGCTCAAGCAGGGCGACATCGTCCTGGTCGAGGCCGGGGGCACCATCCCGGGCGACGGGGACGTGGTGGAGGGCATCGCCAGCGTCGACGAGTCGGCCATCACCGGCGAGTCCGCCCCGGTGATCCGGGAGTCCGGCGGCGACCGCAGCGCGGTGACCGGCGGGACGAAGGTGCTCTCCGACCGCATCGTCGTCAAGATCACGCAGAGGCCGGGAGAGAGCTTCATCGACCGGATGATCGCGCTGGTCGAGGGCGCCAACCGGCAGAAGACCCCGAACGAGATCGCGCTGAACATCCTGCTGGCCGCGCTCACGATCATCTTCCTGCTGGCGGTGGTGACCCTGCAGCCGCTGGCGATCTTCTCGAAGGGTTACTCGGCTGCCGCGCCGGACACCGGGGCCGTCACCGGCGGCGGGGTCACCGGCATCGTCCTGGTCTCCCTGCTGGTCTGCCTCATCCCCACCACGATCGGGGCGCTGCTGTCGGCCATCGGCATCGCTGGCATGGACCGGCTAGTGCAGCGCAACGTGCTGGCCATGAGCGGTCGGGCCGTGGAGGCGGCCGGCGACGTCAACACGCTGCTGCTGGACAAGACCGGCACCATTACCCTGGGCAACCGCCAGGCCGCCGAGTTCCTCCCGGTGGCCGGGGTCGAGGCACAGACGGTGGCGGACGCCGCCCAACTGTCCAGCCTGGCCGATGAGACCCCCGAGGGCCGCTCGGTGGTGGTGCTCGCCAAGAACGCCTTCGGGCTGCGGGAGCGGGAACCCGGGTTCATCCCGCACGCCACGTTCGTGCCGTTCACCGCGCAGACCCGGATGAGCGGCGTGGACATCGGCGCCGAGAGCGTGGACGGCGGGGTCCGGCACATCCGCAAGGGCGCCGCGGCCGCGGTGCTGAAGTGGGTACGCGACAACGGCGGTCACCCGACCGGTGATGTCGGCGAGCTCGTCGACGCGATCAGCGGCACCGGCGGCACCCCGCTGGTGGTGGCCGAGCGCGTCGACGGCGAGCCGGCCCGGGCGCTCGGGGTCATCCACCTCAAGGACGTGGTCAAGTCCGGAATGCGCGAGCGGTTCGCCGAGATGCGCCGGATGGGCATCCGGACCGTGATGATCACCGGGGACAACCCGCGTACCGCCAAGGCCATCGCCGACGAGGCCGGGGTGGACGACTTCCTGGCCGAGGCCACCCCCGAGGACAAGCTCGCGCTGATCAAGCGGGAGCAGGAGGGCGGCCGGCTGGTCGCGATGACCGGAGACGGCACCAACGACGCCCCGGCGCTGGCCCAGGCCGACGTCGGGGTGGCGATGAACACCGGCACGTCGGCCGCCAAGGAGGCCGGCAACATGGTCGACCTCGACTCGGACCCCACCAAGTTGATCGAGATCGTGGAGATCGGCAAGCAACTGCTGATCACCCGGGGCGCGCTGACGACGTTCTCCATCGCCAACGACATCGCGAAGTATTTCGCGATCATCCCGGCCATGTTCGCCGGGCTCTACCCGAGCCTGGACACGCTCAACATCATGCGGCTGGCCAGTCCGGAGTCGGCCATCCTGTCCGCGGTGATCTTCAACGCGCTCGTGATCGTGGCGCTCATCCCCCTCGCGCTGCGGGGTGTGCGCTACCGGCCGGCCAGCGCAGCCAAGCTGCTCGGCCGCAACCTCCGGGTCTACGGCCTCGGCGGCATCATCGTGCCGTTCATCGGCATCAAGCTCATCGACCTGCTCATCCAGCTCATCCCGGGGATCTCGTGATGCGTCTCCCATCCTGGCTGTCCCAACATCTCGCGGCGCTGCGGGCCGTGCTCGTGCTGACCGCGCTGCTCGGCCTGGCGTACCCGCTGGCGCTGGTCGCCGTCGGGCGGCTACCCGGCCTCGACCACCGGGCCGACGGCTCGATCGTCACGGCCGGCGGCAGAAAGGTCGGCAGCGCCCTCATCGGCCAGTCGTTCACCGACGCCGAGGGCAGGCCCGTGCCCTGGTACTTCCAGAGCCGGCCCTCGGCGGCCGGCGACGGGTACGACCCCACGTCCACTGCGGCCAGCAACCTCGGCCCGGAGAGCGTGGTCGACACCCTCGCGACGAACCCCGACGACGCCAGGCTGAGCCTGCTCACCCAGGTGTGCGAGCGCAGCCGGGACATCGGCGCGCTGGAGGGGGTCGACGGGCGCCGCCCGTACTGCACGGCCGACGGGGTCGGCGCGGTGCTGGCGGTGTTCCGCGCGCACGGGCTGACCGGCCCGGTCACCCGGGTGGTCAGCGTCAACCAGGCGGCCCCGGCCACCCCGTTCCTCGCCTCCTACCAGGGGGTCCGGGTGGAACTCGCCAAGCCGGGCGAGGACTACGTCGCCGAGGGCGGCCTGGTCACCCCGATCCGGGGCGACGCGCCGGACCGGCCGGCCGTGCCGGCCGACGCGGTCACCGCGAGCGGCAGCGGCCTCGACCCGCAGATCAGCCCGGCGTACGCCGAACTCCAGCTGGCCCGGGTGGCCCGGGAGCGCGGCGCGGACCCGGCGGCCGTCCGCCGGCTGGTGGCCGCGCACACCACCGGGCGGGCGCTCGGCTTCATGGGCGGCCCCGGGGTGAACGTGCTGGAGCTCAACCTGGCCCTGGACCGCGAGTTCCCGCGCGGCTGACCGGTTAGGAAGGGTCCCCTGCTATACAAAAGGCGATAACAGGGGGCCCTTCCTTCGAAGGGAGGGACGGGTGCGGGGCGAGCTGCGGATCTATCTCGGGGCGGCGCCGGGGGTCGGGAAGACGTACGCGATGCTGGAGGAGGCGCACCGGCGGGCCGAGCGCGGCACCGACGTGGTGATCGGCTTCGTCGAGACGCACGGCCGGAAGCACACCGCCGCCATGATCGGCGAGCTGGCGCAGGTGCCGCGGCGCGCCATGACCTATCGGGGCGCGGAGTTCACCGAGCTGGATCTCGACGCCGTGCTGGCCCGCCGGCCCGAGGTGGCGGTCGTCGACGAGATGGCGCACACCAACGTGCCCGGCTCCCGCAACGACAAGCGGTGGCAGGACATCCAGGAACTCCTGGACGCGGGCATCACGGTGCTCACCACCGTCAACGTCCAGCACCTCGAATCGATCAACGACGTGGTCACCCAGATCACCGGTACGGTGCAGCGGGAGACCGTGCCGGACGAGATCGTGCGGGCCGCCGAGCAGGTCGAGCTGGTCGACATGACGCCCGAGGCGCTGCGCCGCCGGATGGCACACGGCAACATCTACCGGCCCGACAAGATCGATGCGGCGCTCGGCAACTACTTCCGGGTCGGCAACCTGACGGCGCTGCGCGAGCTGGCCCTGCTCTGGCTCGCCGACAAGGTCGACGACCAGCTCGACGCGTACCGGGCCCAGCAGGGCATCTCGGCCACCTGGGAGGCCCGGGAACGGGTGGTGGTGGCGCTCACCGGCGGGCCGGAGGGCGACACGCTCGTTCGCCGGGCGGCCCGGATCGCCGCCCGGGGCAGGGGTGCCGACCTGCTCGCCGTGCACGTGGCCCGCAGCGACGGGTTGGCCGGCGCCGATCCGGCCCGGCTGGCCCGGCAGCGGGTGCTGGTGGAGAGCCTCGGCGGGACGTACCACCAGGTGCTCGGCGCGGACGTGCCCGCCGCCCTGCTGGACTTCGCCCGCGGGGTCAACGCCACCCAGCTGGTCCTCGGGGCGAGCCGGCGCGGCCGGTTCGCCCAGCTGTTCTCGCCCGGGGTGGGCGTCACCACGGCGGCCCAGTCCGGCGCCATCGACGTACACCTGGTGACCCACCCCGAGGTGGGGCGCGGCCGGCGGCGGTCGGCGGTGCCCGCGGCGCTGTCCCGGCGGCGCCGGCTGGCCGGCTTCGGGCTGGCCGTCCTGGGCATGCCGGTGCTGACCGCGCTGCTGGCGCTGTTGCCCGACCTGACGCTCACCAACGACATCCTGCTCTTCCTCGCCGGAGTGGTCGGGGTGGCGCTGGTCGGCGGTCTCTGGCCGGCGCTGCTGGCGGCCCTCGGCGGATCGCTCCTGCTCAACTGGTTCTTCACCCCGCCGTTCCACACGCTGACCATCGCCGAGGCGGACAACCTGCTCGCCCTCGGAGTCTTCGTGGCCGTCGCCGTCGCGGTGAGCTGGGTCGTCGACGTGGCCGCCCGGCGCACCCGGGAGGCGGCCCGGGCCTCGGCCGACGCGCAGACCCTGGCCACCGTGGCCGGCGGTGTGTTGCGGGGCGAGCGCCCGCTGCACGCCCTGTTGGACCGGCTGCGGGAAACCTTCGGGCTACGTGCCGTGAGCGTCCTGGAGCTGGCCGCCGAGGCGCAGCGGCGGCCGGACCGGGCCCGCGAGGAGGGCGTCTGGCGGGTGGTGGCCAGCGTCGGCGACGAGCCGCCGTGCAGCCCGAGCGCCGGCGAGACGAACGTGCCGGTCGACGACCGGATCACCGTGGTGCTCTGCGGCCGGCGGCTGGAGGCGGCCGACCGGCGGGTCGTCGAGGCGTTCGCCGCGCAGGCCGCCGTGGCGGTGCGGCAGGAGCGGCTGGCCGAGGAGGCCGCCGCGGCCCGTCCGCTGGCCGAGGCGGACCGGATGCGTACGGCGCTGCTCGCGGCGGTCAGCCACGACCTGCGTACGCCGCTGGCGTCGGCCAAGGCGGCGGTGAGCAGCCTGCGCAGCCCGGACATCGAGTTCGACGTCGAGGACCGGGACGAGCTGCTGGCTACCGCCGACGAGTCGCTGGACCGGCTCGGCCGGCTGGTGGCCAACCTGCTCGACATGAGCCGGTTGCAGGCCGGGGCGCTGGGGGTACGGGCCGCGCCGATCGGACTGGAGGACGCGGTGCCGCGGGCACTCGACGAGATCGGGCCGGCCGCCGCCGACGTACGCACCGACATCCCGGCCGATCTCCCGGCCGTCACGGCGGATCCGGGGCTGCTGGAGCGGGTGCTGGTGAATGTGGTGGCGAACGCCCTGCGGCACAGCCCGCCCGGCGAACCGCCCCGGATCACGGCGAGCGCCCACGGCGGTCGGGTCGAGCTGCGGGTGATCGACACCGGTCCGGGCATCCCCGAGGACCAGTGGGAACACGTCTTCCTGCCGTTCCAGCGGCTGGGCGACCGGGACAACCAGACCGGGGTGGGGCTCGGGCTGGCGCTGTCCCGAGGGCTGGCCGAGGCCATGGGCGGCAGCATCACCCCGGAGACCACGCCGGGCGGCGGCCTCACCATGGTGCTGCGGTTGCCGGCGGCGCCGCCGGGCGGGGGGACCGGATGATCCGCATCCTGGTCGTGGACGACGAGCCGCAGATCCTCCGCGCGCTGCGGATCAACCTGCGGGCCCGGGGGTACGACGTGGACGTGGCCGCCACCGGCGCGGCGGCGCTGCGGGCGGCGGCCGGCCATCCACCCGAGCTGGTGGTGCTCGACCTGGGCCTGCCCGACCTGGACGGCGTCGAGGTGATCCGCGGGCTGCGGGGCTGGACCAGCGTGCCGATCATCGTGCTCTCCGGCCGGGCCGGCAGCGCGGACAAGGTCGCGGCCCTTGACGCGGGGGCCGACGACTACGTCACCAAACCGTTCGGGGTGGACGAGTTGCTGGCCCGCATCCGCGCGGTCACCCGCCGGCTCGCGGTCCCGGCCGAGGCCGGCGTTCCCGGGGGATCGACGGCCCGCATCGGTCGGCACATGATCGACCTGGCCGACCGTACGGTGCTGCGGGACGACGGCGTCGAGGTCAGGCTCACGCCCACCCAGTGGGCGGTGCTGGAGAGGCTGCTCCGGAATCCGGGCAAGCTGATCAGTCAGCGCCAGCTGCTGCACGAGGTGTGGGGACCGGAGTACCAGAACGAGACCAACTATCTGCGCCAATATCTGGCCCAGTTGCGCCGCAAGCTCGAGGACGACCCGGCCCGCCCGCGCCACCTGATCACCGAGCCCGGCATGGGCTACCGCTACCGCCCCTGATCCGTCCCGAAGAGACGGGTCAGCAGGTCGGCGGCGGGGTGGTCGTGTCCTCGATGCAGGGCACGGCAGCGCCCTTGGTGGCCTGGCGGAGCAGGTCGTAGAGCGTCTCGCGCTGCCGGTCGTCGAGGCAGCCGAGCACCTCGTCCTCCGCCTCGGCCAGCGTGCACTCGGCCTCGGCGAGCCGCGCCTGCCCGGTCGCGGTCAGCTCGACCACGTGCCGGCGCCGGTCGTCCGGGGAGCGTCGCCGCCGGACCAGCTGCGCGGTCTCCAGGTCGTTGAGCAGGCCGACGATGTTGGTGCCGTCCATCTCGAGAAGCTGGGCGAGCGCCTGCTGGCCGATCCCGCCCCGATCCCGGAGCAGGGTGAGGGCCACGAGGTGGCGGGGCCGCAGCCCGAGCGGCGCCAGCGCCGTCTCGGCGCGCAGCCGCAACCGCCGGGCCAGGTGGTCGAGCAACGGCCCCGAGCGGCGCTCCGGCTGGTCAACCGGTACGGCGGGCACGTGACCAAGGATACCCGCAGGCCCCGCTACCGGCATGCTATAAACGATTAGCGCAGCACTAATCATTATGAGGAGACAAGCCATGCCGCATTTGCTGCACATCGACTCGAGCATCCAGGGGGAGCGCTCGGTCAGCCGCCGGCTCACCGCCCGCGCCGCCGCGGCGTGGCGGCGCGCCCACCCCGGCGGCACGATCACGTACCGCGATCTTGGCGCCGAGCCGCTGCCGCACCTGGACGCCGCCGGCGGCCTGGCCCGGATGACCCCGCCCGATCGGCACACCGCGGAGCAGCGGGCGTCCTGGGAGCTCAGCGCCCGGCTGGTCGACGAGGTGAAGCGGGCCGACACGGTCCTGCTGGGTCTGCCGCTCTACAACTTCGGCGCCCCGAGCAGCGTCAAGGCCTGGGTCGACCACCTCATCACGCCCGGGGCGGCGTACGACCCGGCGAGCGGGACCGGCCTGCTCGGTGACCGGCAGTTCATCGTGCTGGCCAGCCGGGGCGGCGGGTACGGCGCGGACACCCCGCGCGCCGGCTGGGACCACGCCGAACCGTGGCTGCCGCACGGCCTGTCCATGACCGGCCTCCGGCCGCAGTTCATCACCGCCGAGCTGACGCTCGCCCCGGTGAACCCCGCCATGGCCGCGCTGGTGCCGCTCGCCGAGCAGAGCCTCGCGGCCGCCGAGCACGCCATCGACCAGCTCTGGCTGCCCGCCGCCTCCGCCGCGGCCTGAACCCCCACCCCGCGCCCCCGGCCCCCGGCTTCCCACCGGGATCGCGTCCGGGCTGATCATGAAGTTGGCGGGCGATTTGATCATAAAGTCGCCCGCCAACTTCATGATCGACGCCGGTGGGCGGGGTCGGTTGCGCGGACGTGGGGGTTAGTGGAGCAGGTCGGCCAGGCCGGGCAGCCGCTCGCGGTAGCCGGCCAGCAGCCGGCGGGCGGTGTTCACCGAGTCGACCAGCGGGTGCAGCGCCAGGGCCCGTATGGCGAGCGCCGCCGAACCGGTCACGGCGGCCTCGATGGTCAGCTGCTCGACGGCCTTGACCTGCTGGACGAGCCCGAGCATGTGGCCGGCCAGCGGTTCCGTGGCCACCGGCCGGGCGCCGGCCGCATCCACCACGCAGGGCACCTCGACCACGGCGTCCGGGGGCAGCCCCGGCACGGCGCTCCCGTTCCGGACGTTGAGGATCATCGTGCCGGCCCCGCCGCCGCCGAGGGCGGTCATCAGGTCGAGCGCCACCTGCTGGTAGCCGCCGCCGGCGACGTCCTGCGGCCGCCGTTCCCCGGCCCCGCTGCTCTGCCGGCCCTCGGCCAGGTACGTCGACTCGCGGTCGGCCCGGGTCCGGTCCCATAGCTGCAGGGCGGCGTCGGGCCGGCGGGACACCTCCGCGTAGAAGCGCTCCTGCTGCCGGCGCAGGTACTCGCCGCGGGTCGTCCCGGCCGATTGGATCGCGGCCACCGCCTCCCGGGTGAAGTAGTAGTAGTAGAGGTACTCGTTGGGGATGACGCCCAGCGAGCGGACCCAGTCCGGCCCCAGCAGGCGCGCCTCCTCCAGCTCACCCAGGGCGGCGTCGTTGGCCAGCAGTTCGGGCAGCCGGTCCACCCCGTCCACCCGGAGCGCCCGCAGCCAACCGAGGTGGTTGAGCCCGACGTAGTCCAGGGCCACCCGGGCCGGGTCCTCGCCCAGCGCCCGGGCCGCCCGGTCGCCCAGCCCGACGGGGGAGTCGCAGATCCCGACGACCCGGTCACCGAGCCGGCGCCGCATCGCCTCGGTCACCAGCCCGGCGGGGTTGGTGAAGTTGATGACCCAGGCCGCCGGGGCGAGCCGGGCCACCCGGTCGGCGATGTCCAGGCAGACCGGCACGGTCCGCAGCGCGTACGCGAGGCCGCCCGGCCCGGTCGTCTCCTGGCCGAGTACGTCGAGTTCGAGCGCGACCCGTTCGTCCACGGTGCGTCCGGCGAGGCCGGCCACCCGGATGGCCGAGAACACGAAGTCGGCGCCGGCCAGCGCGTCGTCCAGGTCGGTGGTCGGGCGTACCCGGGGCGCGTCCGGGTGCCCGACGGCCAGCTGGGTCAGGACCGCGACGATCGCGTCGAGCCGGCCGCTGTCCGGGTCGTACAGCACCACCTCGCGGACGTCCGGCCCCCGGTCCTGGGTGAGCAGTTGCCGGTAGACGAGCGGCACCCGGAAGCCGCCGCCGCCCAAAATGGTGAGTATCACGCTGCGGCCCGATCGCCCACACGCATCACGGCCTCGAAGCTAGCACCGGCCGGGTTGTCGAGCTTGCCTGGCAGGGGCACCATGCACAGACAATTGCCGGAAACCGTTACCGCGACCGACCGATCCGAAAGTGAGCGAGAGTGAGCACGGCAGGACCCGGAGCCGCGGACCGCGGCCGCGCCGCGCGGGACCAGGCCGGCCCGGAGGGCGGGGACGCCGCGCGGGACCGGCCCGGCCCGCATGGCGGGGACGCCGCGCGGGACCGGCCCGGCCCGGAGGGCGGGGACGCCGCGCGGGACCAGTCCGGCCGGGACCGCGGGCACGCCGAGGGGGACAAGCCGCGCTGGGACCCGCTGGCCGGTCTCCGGCGGGACGATCCCACCGCCATGGACGTGTTCATGTCGGCGACCGTGTTCCTCGACATCGTCTTCACCGGGCTGCCCGCCGTGCCGGCGGCCGGCACCGAGGTGTGGGCGACCGGCATGGGCTCGGCCCCGGGCGGCATCGCCAACCTGGCGGTCGGCGCCGCCCGGCTGGGCCTGCGTACGAGCCTGGCCGCCGGCTTCGGCGACGACGCGTACGGCGACTTCTGCTGGCGCACGCTCCGGCAGGAGGGGGTGGACCTGTCCCGGTCGCAGCGGTTCCCCGGCTGGCACACCCCGGTCACCGTCTCGATGGCGGTCGACCGGGACCGCAGCATGGTGACGCACGGCCACGACCTGCCGGTGCCGGTGGACGAGATGGTGGGCGTTCCGCCGCGGTCCCGGGCCGTGGTGGCCAGCCTCGGCGACGTGAACGGCGGCGTCGAGCTGCCCGGCTGGGCCCGCGCCGCGCGGGACGGGGGCGCCCTGGTCTTCGCCGACGTCGGCTGGGACCCGTCGGGCACCTGGAACCAGGTGCTGGCCGAGCATCTCGCCGGCTGCCACGCCTTCATGCCCAACGCGCCGGAGGCGATGTCGTACACCCACACCGGCACGCCGGAGGCGGCGCTGCGCCGGATTGCCGGCTGGGTGCCGCTGGCGGTGGTGACCCTCGGCGCCGAGGGGGCCATGGCGATCGACGCCAGCACCGGCGAGGAGGAACGCGTACCCCCGCTGCCGATCATGGCGCTGGACCCGACCGGCGCCGGGGACGTCTTCGGCGCGGGCCTGGTGCTTGGCACGATCGCCGGCTGGCCGCTGCGCGAACGGCTGCTGCTGGCCGGTCTCTGCGCCGGCCTCGCGGTGCAGCACTTCGGCGGCTCGCTGGCCGCGCCCGGCTGGGGTGACCTGGTCGACTGGTGGCGGGGCACCGTCGAGCGCGGCGCGGCCGGCGACCCGCTGGCCCGGGAACTCGCCATCCGGTACGGGTTCCTGCCCGACCTGCTGCCCTCGGGCCCGGTGAGCCAGGTGCGCCGGGCCCACGCGACGCTGGCGCGCTACTCCGACCTGGACGTGACCTGACGCGCGTTGGTCCGCCCGTGACGTATACGCCAGCCACCTCAACCGGCCCGGTTGAGGTAGCTGGCGTATACGTCACCGATCGCGCCTGCGGCGTGGGGGAGGGGCGGGGCGGGCGGGGGTGGGGGCGGGGGTGGGGGCAGGGGCTACGAGTTCGCGCTCAGCCGTGTAGCCGGGCGATGTGCCGCATCTTGTTCATCGCGTCCAGGGCGGCCACCTTGTACGACTCGGCCAGGGTCGGGTAGTTGAACACCGCGTCCACCAGGTAGTCGACGGTGCCTCCGCAACCCATCACGGTCTGCCCGATGTGGACCAACTCGGTGGCGCCGGTGCCGAACACGTGGACGCCGAGCAGTCGGCCGTCGGAAGGGGAGACAAGGATCTTGAGCATCCCGTACGAGTCGCCGATGATCTGCCCGCGGGCCAGTTCCCGGTAGCGGGCGATGCCCACCTCGAACGGGACCCGCTCGTCGGTGAGCTCGTCCTCGGTGCGGCCCACGAAGCTGATCTCCGGGATCGTGTAGATGCCGATCGGCTGGACCGCCTGCATCTCGCGGACCGGTTCGGCGCAGGCGTGGTGGGCGGCCAGCCGGCCCTGCTCCATGGAGGTCGAGGCGAGCGCCGGGAAACCGATCACGTCGCCGACGGCGTACACGTAGTCGACGTCCGTCCGGTAGTGCTCGTCGACCTGCACCCGGCCGCGGGCATCGGCGGTCAGCCCGATGGCGTCGAGGCTGAGATCTCCGGCGGTGCCCTGCCGGCCGGCGGAATACATCACCGTGTCGGCGGCGATCTGCTTGCCACTTTCCAGCACGGCCACGGCGCCCCGCTCGTGCCGCTCGACCGAGGCCACGGACTCGCGGAACCGGAACGTGACGGCCAGGTCGCGCAGATGGTATTTGAGCGCCTCGATGATTTCCAGGTCGCAGAACTCCAGCATCCGTTCCCGCCGCTCGACCACGGTCACCTTCGTGCCGAGCGCGGCGAACATCGAGGCGTACTCGATGCCGATCACCCCGGCGCCGACGACCACCATGGATCCGGGCACCTTCTCCAGGTTGATGATGCCGTCGGAGTCGATGATCGTCCGGTCGTCGAAGTCGACGCTGTCCGGGCGCGCCGGCCGGGTGCCGGTGGCCACGATGATCTTTTCGGCGGTCACCGTGCTGACCCGCCCGGCGTCTTCGGTGATCTCCACGGTGTGCGGCGCGGTGAACCGGGCGCTGCCGGTCAGCAGGTGGACGCGGTTGCGCGCGAACTGGCTGCGGATCACGTCGATCTCGCGGCCCACCACGTGCTGGGTACGGGCGGCCAGGTCGCTGACCGTGATGTCCTCCTTGAGGCGGTAGCTCTGGCCGTACATCTCGCGCTGGTTGAGCCCGGTGAGGTAGAGGACGGCCTCCCGGAGCGTCTTGGAGGGGATCGTGCCGGTGTTGATGCAGACCCCACCGATCATGTGGCGGCGCTCGACCACCGCCACCCGGCGTTCCAGCTTCGCGGCCGCGATGGCGGCCTTCTGGCCGCCCGGACCCGAGCCGAGGACCAGTACGTCGTAGTCGAACACCTCTCCAGTGTCGAGGAACATCGACGTACCGGCACGGCGGCGACGGGCGTTGCCCGGATCACCCGCCTTAAATACCCCTAGGGGGTATGGTGGGCGCCGAGGAGGCGATGAGATGTCCCATGACCCCGAGGCATTCCGTGGCCGGTTCTGGCTGAGCCTGCTGCTGACCGTGCCCATCGTGCTGACCAGCCACATGGTGATGGACTGGTTCGGCTACCGGCTGGACTTTCCCGGGTTGGACCTGGTCGGTCCGGTGCTCGGCACCGTGGTCTTCGGCTACGGCGGCTGGCCGTTCCTGACCGGCGCGGTGGCCGAGGCGCGGTCCCGGACGCCCGGGATGATGCTGCTGATCGCCATGGCCATCACGGTGGCCTTCGTGGCCTCGCTGGCCACCGCGGTGGGCGCGTTCAAGCTGGACTTCTGGTGGGAGCTGGCCGCGCTGGTCACGATCATGCTGCTCGGGCACTGGCAGGAGATGAAGGCGATCGGTCAGGCCCAGGGCGCGCTGTCGGCGCTGGCCGCGCTGCTGCCGGACGAGGCCGAGCGGCTCGACGCCGACGGCCATGCACGGCCGGTGCCGGTCGCCGAGCTGCGGGTCGGCGACCTGGTGTTGGTCCGGCCGGGCGGTCGGGTTCCGGCCGACGGCCCGATCGCCGAGGGCGCCGCCGCACTGGACGAATCCATGATTACCGGTGAGTCCCGTCCCGTCGGCCGCGGCGTCGGCGACCGGGTGGTGGCCGGCACGGTGGCCACCGACGCGGCCATCCGGGTCCGGGTCGACGCCGTGGGCACCGACACGGCGCTGGCCGGCATCCAGCGGCTGGTGGCGGAGGCTCAGCAGGCGGGCGGTCGGGCCCAGGCGCTCGCCGACCGGTTCGCGGCCTGGTTGTTCTATGTGGCCACCGCGACCGCCGCGGTGACCCTGGTGGCCTGGACCGTGGTCGCCGGTCTCGGCGAGGCGGTCGTGCGGACCGTCACCGTGCTGGTGATCGCCTGCCCGCACGCGCTGGGCCTGGCCATCCCGCTGGTGATCGCGCTGTCCACGGCCGTGGCGGCCAGGGGCGGCATCCTGGTCAAGAACCGGCTCGCGCTGGAGCGGATGCGCGGGGTGGACGCGGTGCTGTTCGACAAGACCGGCACGCTGACCCGGGGCGAGCACGCGCTCACCGCGGTGGCCGGCGCGAACGGCACGGCCGACGACGAGGTCCTGGCGCTCGCGGCCGCCGTCGAGGCCGACAGCGAGCACCCGCTGGCCCGGGCCATCGTGTCGGCGGCGCAGCAGCGCGGGACCTCCCGCCGGGCAACCGGCTTCCAACCGCTGGCCGGGCGCGGCGTCCGCGCCGAGGTCGACGGCATCCGGTACGCCGTCGGCGGTCCCGCGCTGCTGCGGGAGCTCGGCGTCGCGGCGCCGGACGAGCTGACCGACCGGCAGTCCGAGTGGTCCCGGCGCGGCGCGGCCGTACTGCACCTGCTGCGCCTCGACGACGGCGCGCCCACGGTGCTCGGCGCCCTCGGCCTGGCCGATCAGGTCCGCCCGGAGGCCCGCCGGGCCATCGCCGAGCTGCGCGCCGAGGGCGTCCGGACCATCGCGATGATCACCGGGGACGCCCGTCCGGTGGCCGAGGCGGTCGCCGCCGACCTCGGTTTCCGCCCCGGCCAGGACGAGGTGTACGCCGAGGTGCTGCCGGCCGACAAGGACGACGCCGTCGCGGAGTTGCAGCGGCGCGGGCTGCGGGTGGCGATGGTCGGCGACGGGGTCAACGACGCGCCGGCGCTGGCCCGCGCCGACGTCGGCATCGCCATCGGCGCCGGTACGGACGTGGCGATCGAATCGGCCGGGGTGGTGCTCGCCTCGTCGGACCCCCGCGCGGTGACCGGGGTGATCCGGCTGTCCCGGGCCTCCTACCGGAAGATGGTCCAGAACCTGGCCTGGGCCGCCGGCTACAACGTGGTGGCGCTCCCGCTGGCGGCCGGCGCGCTGGCCTGGGCCGGGGTGACGCTGAGCCCGGCGGTCGGCGCCGTGCTCATGTCGGTGTCGACCATCGTGGTGGCGCTCAACGCCCAGCTGCTGCGCCGGGTCCGCCTGCGCCCGGCGGGCTGACGGCCGCTCCCGACGGACGCCGCGCCCGGCGGGCTGACGGCCGGGCCCGGCGGGCTGACGGCGCCCGACGGACGCCGCGCCCGGCGGGCTGACGGCCGCTCCCGACGGACGCCGCGCCCGGCGGGCTGACGGCCGCGCCCGGTGAGCTGACGGCCGCGCGGCGCCGGTTCCGGACGCGGATCGTCCGGGACCGGCCCTACGGTTGCCGCCATGACCTCCTGGCAACCCGCTCCCTGGGAACCCCCGTTCGCCGGCACCGAGCCGGAGCAGCTGCTCGGCGCGCTCGACCGGCTGCGCGCCACCTTCCGCTGGAAGACCGATGGCCTCGACCCGGCCGGCCTGAACACCCGGATCGGCGCCTCCACGCTCACCCTCGGCGGGCTGCTCAAGCACCTGGCGGCCGTGGAGGACTTCCACTTCACCACCAAGCTCCGCGGGGAGCCGTTGGGCGAGCCGTGGAAGTCCTTCGGCTGGGACGGCAGCGACGACTGGGAGCTCCAGTCGGCCGCCGACGACACCCCGGAACAGCTGTACGCGCTCTGGGATGCCGCCGTCGAACGGTCCCGGACCAGGCTCGGCGCGGCACTGGCCGACGGCGGCCTCGACCAGCCCGTCAACGTCACCGCGCCGGACGGCCAGCACGCCAGCCTGCGCCGGCTGGTCTGCGACCTGATCGAGGAGTACGGCCGGCACACCGGACACGCCGACCTGCTCCGCGAGGCGGTGGACGGTCGCGTCGGCGAGGACCCGCCGGGCGACTGGCGACCGTCCTCCGACCGGTCCACCGCGGCCGCCTGAGGACGACCGCGCCGCCCGCCGGGCGTACCGGGGTCGGCCGCGCCCGGCCCCCGGCTCGGCCGCCCGGGCCTCGCGTCGGGTCCGGGGCCTCGCGTCGGGCCCGGGGCCTCGCACCGGGCCCGGCGCCTCGGGTCGGGCCCGGGGCCTCGCGTCGGGCCCCGGGCCTCGCGTCGGTTGCCGCGGCCTCGCGTAGGAGGGCCGGCCAGGGCTCGGCCGCGGTTGAGCCCCGGCCCGCCGACCGGGTCTCCGCTCAGCCGACCGGGGCCAGCACGGCCGGGCGCGTCGCCGCGGCCGCGAGCCGGCGCCGGGCGGCGTTCCGGTACCGCACGACCTGCACGGCGCCCACCGCCCACAGCAGGTACTGCGCCGCGAAGGCCCAGCGGAAGGTGTCCAGCGACGGTGTCCGGCCCGCGGGCGTACCGAGGTCGAGCACGAGGCCGACGCCGAGGATGAGCAGGATCGAGGCCACGAAGCCACCCACGTTGACGATCCCGGTGGCGCTGCCGATCCGGCTCACCGGGTTGAACGTCCGGGCGTAGTCGAAGCCGATGACCGAGCCGGGACCGTTGGCCGCCAGCACCAGCACGAGCACCACCAGCAGCGGGGTCGGCGCCCGGCCGGGCCAGCTCAGCACCACGGCCCAGACCAGCGCGCTGGTGGCGGTGACCGTGAGCACCAGCACCGAACGGTGGAACGGGTGACGGGCGCACAGGTGCGCGATCAGCGGCCCGAGGACCAGCGCCGCCACGGTCATCAGGGTGAGCAGCGCGGCCGCCGCCGTCGGCGCCAGCCCCTGGCCCTGTACGAGGAAGGGGAAGCCCCACAGCAGCGCGAAGACCGTCCCGGAGAACTGCGTGACGAAGTGGGTCCACAGCCCGAGCCGGGTGCCCGGGTGCGACCAGGCGGCCGTGAGCTGCCGGCGTACCCGATCCAGACCGGTGGCCACCTCGGCGGCCGGCGCGTCCGCGGCCGGGACCCCGGCGGTGGCCGCGACCGGCAGCGGGTCGGGGGTGTCCCGCACGGCGGCGAGGACCATCGTGAGGACCGTCGCCCCGAGCGCGGCCGCGGCCAGGAAGGTGGGCGTCCAGCCCGCGTGGTGCAGCAACGCCACCAGGGGTACGGCGCCGAGCACCGCGCCCAGCTGCCCGAGGGTGCCGGTGAGCTGCACCATCAGCGGATTGCGCCGGCCCGGGAACCAGAACGTGACCACCCGCAGCACGCTGATGAACGTCATGGCGTCGCCCAGCCCGACCAGGATCCGGGCCAGCACCGCCAGCCGGACGTCGGTGGCCAGCGCGAATACCAGCTGCCCGGCCGCCATGAGCGCGCCGCCGGCCAGCAGCAGCCGGCGCGAGCCGAACCGGTCCAGCAGCACGCCCACCGGGATCTGCATGACCGCGTACACCGCCAGCTGCGCCACCGAGAAGGTGGCCAGCACCGCCGGATCGATGTGGAACCGGTCCGCCGCGGCCACCCCGGCCACCCCGAGCGAGCTGCGGTGGAACACCGCGGCGACGTACGCGCTCAGCGCCACGCCCCAGACCAGCAGCGCGGACCGGCGCGCGGGTTCGACGGGCAGGGTCGGGCCGACGGTGGTGAGCGAGGGGGGCATAGATCCATCGTGTGCCGGCGGTGGGCCGGTCGCCCAGGCCGGCGCCCGGATCGTGGCCGGACTCACCCGTCACCCCGGCCCCGACCGCCCCACCCCAACCGCCGCACTCCTACCGCCGCACACCTACCGCCCCACCCCAACCGCCCACCGCCACCGGTTAGGAAGGGCCCCTTCCTATACAAAAAGCGATAAGAAGGGGCCCTTCCTTCCCCCCGGCCGGGGGGCGATGGGGGCGAACTTCCCGAAAGGGTGAAGAGTGTAGATAGCGTACATAACACGTGAAAGGTCTTGTCTACTGCTCTCGATGACGAATCCGTCCGGAGAGGTGGCGAGACCATGGACCGCCGTACCCTGCTTGCCGCCGGCGCCGCCGGCGGCGCCGGCATCCTGCTCGGCGGCCCGGCCGCGCTGGCGGCCGACGGCGGCCACCCGCCGCGACCGCCGGCCGGCGGTCGCCCACCGCGGCCGCCGGGCGGCGGGCACGGGCCGCGGCCGCCGGACGGCGGGCAGGCGCCGCCGCTGGACCCGACCACCATTCCCAAGTACGTCACGGTGCTGCCGCTGACGGCGCCCATGCCGGTCAGCGGTCGCCACGGCGGCATCGACGAGTATCAGATCGCGATGCGGCAGTTCGCCCAGCAGGTGCTCCCCAAGGGGATGCCCAGGACGACCGTCTGGGGCTACGGCTCGCTGTCCCATCCCGACACCTTCCGGTTCCCGGGCCGGATCATCGAGGCGCGGTATGGCCGGCCGGTGCGGGTGGACTGGGTCAACGACCTCGTCGACCGGCGCGGCCGGTACCTGCCGCACCTGCTGGCGGTGGACCAGACCATCCACTGGGCGAACCCGCCCGGCGGGATCGCGGGCCGGGACTCGACGCCGACCTTCACCAGCACACCCGGTCCGTACACCGGGCCGGTGCCGCTGGTCACCCACCTGCACGGCGCGCTGACCCAGCAGGAGAGCGACGGCTATGCCGAGGCGTGGTACCTGCCGCGGGCCTGCGACATCCCGCGCGGGTACGCCCGGGTGGGCAGCTGGTACGACCGGTTCCAGGCCGCGTTCGCGGACCGGTACGGCGTCCGCTGGCGGCCCGGGTCGGCCACCTTCCAGTACCCGAACGAGCAGCCGGCGGCGTTCCTCTGGTACCACGACCACGTGCTGGGCATGACCCGGCTCAACATCTACGCCGGGCTGGCCGGCGGGTACATCCTGCGCGGCGGCCCGTCGGACCTGCCGGCCGGGACGCTGCCCGGCACCACCGCCGCCGCCCAGCGGGACGGCCGGCCCGGGCCGGGGCATTACGAGATCCCGCTGGTCATCCAGGACCGGTCGTTCCGGACGGACGGGTCGCTGTTCTATCCGGAGAGCCGCGCGTTCTTCGACGGGTACACCGGGCCGTACATCCCGTACACGGACGTGCCGCCGATCTGGAACCCGGAGTTCTTCTCCGACACGATGGTGGTGAACGGCGCGACCTGGCCGGTGCTGCCCGTGGAGCGGCGCCGCTACCGGCTGCGGCTGCTCAACGGCTGCAACTCGCGCTCGTTGATCCTCTCCATCGCGGCCAACCCGACCGCCCGGCCGGCCCAGCCGGTGCTGCCGTTCTGGCAGATCGGCACCCGCAACAGCTTCCTGCCGGACCCGGTCCGGGTGGAGAAGCTGGTGATGGGCAACGCCTACCGGGTGGACGCCATCGTGGACTTCAGCAACGTCCCCGAGGGCACGGAGCTCTACCTGGTGAACGAGGGCCCGGACGCGCCGCTGTCCGGGTACGACAATCCGGGCGAGCCGACCAACCCGCAGACCACCGGCCAGGTGCTGAAGTTCGTGGTCGGCGCCCGCCAGGGCACCGACCGCAGCGCCCCGCCGGACCACCTGAGCCTGCCTCCGGTGCCCACGCTGCGCCAGGCGGTGCGGACCCGCAAGCTGGCGCTGCTCGAGCAGGAGAACCCCGACGTGGGGCCGGTCGAGGTGCTGCTCGGCATCGTCGACGAGAACGGCACGGCGGTCCCGCTGGAGTGGGACGCGCCGGTCACCGAGATCGCGACCATGGGTGAGAACGAGATCTGGGAGTTCCACAACACCACGGCGGACGCCCACCCGATCCACCTGCACGACACGCAGTTCCGGCTCATCGGTCGCGGCCCCGACGGCACCACCCCGCCGGCCCCGCAGGAACTCGGGCTGATCGACACGATCCTCGCGTACCCGAACGAGATCACCCGGATCCTGGCGCGGTTCGCCAACCCCGGCCGGTACGTCTGGCACTGCCACATCGTGGAGCACGAGGACAACGAGATGATGCGGCCCATCGACGTGCTGCCGGCGGGCGCGCCGAGAACCGGTGACGGCGGCGCGGCCGGCGGGGTGAAGGTCGGGCTCGCCGCGGCCGGGGCGGCCACCGTGGCCGTGGCCGGCGCCGCGGCCGCGGTGGTGATCAAACGGCTGGGCGACCGTGCGGACTGACGGCGTTTCGCAACTCCTGGTTGCGGTCGGGTCGAGTCCCGGGGTAGCCTCTCTGCAACCAAAGGTTGCAGGAGGGTCCCGTGGAGTTCGGCACCATCGAGCGCGAGGTCTACATCGAGGCGTCGCCGGAAATCGTCTTCGACGTGGTGAGCAGTCCGGAGCACCTCAAGCAGTGGTGGCCGGACGACGCCAGCTACGACCCGACGCCCGGGTCGGCCGGGGAGATCGTCTTCGGCGAGCGTGACGCCGGCGGGACGGTGGTGGCCTTCACCGTGGTCGACGCCCGGCCGCCGCGGACGTTCGCGTTCCGCTGGACCCACCCGGCCGATCAGGTCGCGGCCGCGGGCAACTCGCTGCTGGTCACCTTCGACCTCACCCCGTCCGGCGGCGGGACGCTGCTCAAGATGACCGAGAGCGGCTTCCGGGAGATGGGCTGGGAGGTCGCCCTCCTGGAGCAGCAGTACCGGGAGCACGCCACCGGCTGGGACTTCTACCTGCCGCGGCTCGCGCCGTACGCCGCGAAGCTCGAGGCGCGGCCGTGACCCCCGGGACGGTCGATGACGACCTCTGGTCGGCGATCGGCGACCCGACCCGGCGCCGGATGCTCGACCTGCTGCTCGTCGATGGCGGCGGCACGGCCACCACGCTGAGCCAGCGGCTGCCGGTCACCCGGCAGGCGGTGGCCAAGCACCTGGGCGTCCTCGACCGGGTCGGGCTGGTCCGGGCCACGCCGGCCGGCCGGGAGAAGCGGTACCGGGTGGACGACGCCCAACTCGCCCGGGCGGCGGACCAGTTGGCCTCGGTGGGGACGGCGTGGGACGCCCGGCTGCGGCGGATCAAGGGGATCGCCGAGGCGATCCAGCGCGCCCAACCGAATCCGGACGCCTAAGGGCCTGTGCGACCGCCGGTCACCGGCAGGACCGAGGACCGCGGCCGGCCCGATGGGTCAGACCGCAGCAAGCAGGTCATCCAGCGGCCGGGGCAGGACATCCCGCTCGACGGCGGCCTCGACGAGCAGCCGGGCGTAGCGCAGCTTGCGCGTCGAGCCGCTGCCGAGGAAGCGGCGCAGCTGAGCGGGGAGTTCCCGACCGCGCCAGGCGGGTTGGTTCTGCAGCGAGCGGAACGAGCCCAGGTCCCCCTGCGAGTCGAAGAGCACCTCGACCGCCGGGGCGCCGATGCTGCGGATCAGCTCGTCTTCCAGATCCTCGACGCAGACGTACAGCAAGGGGTGTCCGATGCGGGGGTCCGATGCGCCCGGCGGGGCCGCGACCAGCCCGCGCCGGAAGATCTCCGCCTCGCGCAGGTCGCACAGGCCGACCAGCCGGACCCCGGGAACCAGCGGGCCCAGCCTGGCGAGGAAGCCGCGGATCGCGTGCGCCCCGCCGATCGGCACGATCGCCACCCGCTCCGCGTCGAGATTCCGGCCGCGACCCGCGGCGGCCGTCTCCAGGGCGATCTGGTCGCTGATGCCCTCGACCAGCACGACGGTCGCGGCCCCGGCGATCTTCGTAACGGCCCGGGCCGTCGCCTGGATGGGCGCGGCCGGCCCGCTCAGGTAGCCCTCGAGCGCCCGGCGCGCCAGCTCGGCGCGGCTGGCGCCGGTCATGCCGGTCTCGGCTCGGCTGGCGCCGGTCGTGCCGGTCTCGCCGCGGGCGAACTCGTCGGGGCGGGCCACGCGGACATCATCGGGCAGGGACGCGGCGCCGGCCAGGGGTTTAACCCCGCGACGCGGCGCGGCCCGGCGCGGAGGGATGGGACCTCCGCACCGGGCCGCAGCGCCGGGCACGCCCGGCGGTTGCGCTCACGGCGTCGGGTGCGCCGAGCGCATCGGGTACGCCGACCGCGACGCCGGGTGGGTCAGCTCGCGGCGCAGGTGGCCGTGGCGCCGGTGCCGGTTCCGGTGCCCTGGAAGCCGAAGTTGGTCGACTGCCCGGCGCCGACCTGCCCGTTGTAGCTGACGTTGGTGAACCGCACGGTGCCGGTGGTGCCGCTGGCCTGGGCGTTCCAGGCGTTGGACACCGCGGCGCCGCCGGGCAGGGCGATGGTCACGGTCCAGCCGTTGATGGCCGATGAGCCGGCGGTGACGTTCACGCTCGCGGTGAAACCGCCGGACCACTGGTTGATCGCCACCGACGCCGAGCAGCCGTTGCCCGCCGGCGGGGTGGTGGGCGGCGCGGTGGTCGGGGGCGTGGTGGTCGGGGGCGCGGTCGTGGGCGGCGCGGTCGTCGGAGGCGCCGTGGTCGGCGGGGCCGTGGTGGGCGGCGTGGTGGTGGGCGGCGCGGTCGTCGGCGGGTTCGGCGCGCCGTTCGCCAGGCTGTAGGCCAGGTCGGGCTGGAAGGATCCGGCCGTGTACCGGCAGCCGTCCGCCTCGCCCGGCGGCTTCACCCAGAGGTACGCGTCGATGTTGCCGTCACCGGTGTTGGTCGTCGGGTACAGCCCGATCCGCCGGTCGGTGTTGTCGTCGGCGCACCAGTCGCCGGTGGCGCCGCCGTTGCGGCTGGTGTCGATGACCTGGTGCTTGCCCGAGATGCCCATCCCGTTGAGGGCGGAGATGATCGCCCGGCCGTAGTTGGCCTCGCCGGAGGTGGGGTTGAAGTTCGACACGTTGGTGAAGAAGCCGTCGGCGTACTGCACGCCCGCGGCCCGCAGCCGGTTGGCCTGCTCGCTGGCGCTGTTCCAGGTGGAGTGGCCGCCGTCGAGGTAGACCTTGGCGTTGGGGTTGCCCGACTTGATGGTCCGGGTGGCGGTGGCGATCGCCTGGTCGCGCGCGTTGACGTCGTTGCCGCTCAGGCAGGTCTGCAGCGCGAGGGCGTCGGTCTCCAGGATGATGATGACGGTCTGGTTGCCCAGCCCGCGGGAGAAGTTCGACACCCAGGTCTGGTACTGGTTGAGGTCCGGCGCCCCGCCGGCGCTGGCGCCGCCGCAGTCCCGGTTGGTGATCTCGTAAACCGACAGCACCGGGATCTGCCCCGCCGCGTTTGCCGCGCCGACGTACCCGGAGACCTCGGACTGCACGGTGGAGGGGTTGAAGTTGGCGAACCAGCGGGCCTGCGGCTGGCTCGCGATCTTGTCGCGGATGACGGGCGTACGCGAGTCGCCGGGGTTGGCGGCGACCCAGCGGACGACGGCGGAACTCGGGTCCCGGTAGAGCGACCCGGACAGCGTGCCGGCGGACGCGTTGCCGACGGCGAGGCAGACGGCCGCGGCCGTGGCGCCCGCGACGGCCGCCACGGTGATCACCGCCGATCTGCGGCGGGGCGGGGAGAGGGTAGCCACGATGTGTTGCCTCCCGGTCAAATTGATGTATCTAAGTCTATGGGAGCGTTCCCAAGACGGTAGCGGAGCTTCGCCCCGCTGCCAAGAGGTGACGGGCGGCCCCAGGGGTTCGCTGCGGTTGCCCCCCGGTTCTAGGCTTCGGTCCGTAAGCCGAGCCGGCAGGGCAGGGATCGAGCTTCGATGGGTCGAGGATTTCGGGAGCGATGCAGGGGCGACCGGGTGGTCCTGCGTGCCTGGCGCATGCCGCTCATCGTCGCGGTGGTGTGGTGCTCGCTCATCCCGCTCGGCGGCGGAGTGCTGCTCTACGGAATCTCCGTGGTCGTGCTCCCGCGGGAGACCGACCGGACCGACGTCGTCCTCGGCACGATGGTCATCGTCCTGTGGTTGATGTGCCTCGTGCCGGCCGCACGTTCCCTGGCGGCCCGGGTCGTCGGGGACCCCGACGGCCTGACCGTCCACAATGCGCTTCGGACGATCCGAATTGGCTGGGTCGACGTCCGCGGCGTCGATGTGATCATCACCTTCAACTCCCAGGCGTTGATCAACGGCCTGTGGTTCGGCGTGGCCGTAGCGGTCCGGGGCCGCCCGCGACCGCTGCGGATACTCGCCTCGTGGGTGCGGCGGGAGGACCGGGCGGAGGCCTTCGCGCAGCGGCTCCGGACGCTCGCCGCCGACGCTGCCGCGGGTGGCCCGGGACCGTCGCCGGCCGGCGCCGGGCACTGAAGTAGGCCCGGCAACGCTCGATCCGGCGGTCGGGGTCGACCATCCGGCTGAAGGGCGCCCGGATGGCGTGGAGCGGGTCCGGCCGGCTGGCCGGACCCGCTGCCTGTCTCCGGTACGGCGTTCCCGGTCTATCCGGTCACGGCAGGGCGCCGTACGCGGCCGCCAACCGTTGCGCCAGCATCTCGTGGCCGGTGGCATTGGGGTGCGGCGAACCGCTGATGAACGTGTCCTGCAGGTTGGCGGTCTGCAGCCGCGGCGGGGCGACGACCGCGAGCCGGTCGTTCAGCGGCATGCCGAACAGGATGCTGGTGTTCAACTGGTTGCCCACCGACTGGGCCGCCTCCTGCCACATCGGGTCGATCAGCGGCTCCCACCTCGGGCCCAGCGGAGGCACCTTTTTCGCGTACCAGTCCGGAAGCTGGGAGCGCAGCCACTTCTCGGCGACCGTCCCGACGTCGATCCGGGCCGGGGTGATGTCGTAGTACAGCATCCACACCACCTTGTCGGCGCCGGCGTCGAGCATCCGGCTCACGATGGCGCCGGCGTTGCCGGCGATCGCCGGGAACAGCTGGGGTCCGTCGAACCGCGGCACCTCCGCGGAGAGCAGCTTCTCCTGACCGGTGATCTTGTTCTTCAGGTCGAGCACGCAGCCGCCGCCGTCGAGCACGATGCCGGCCCGGCCGCGCGGACTGGCCCAGTTCGTCGGCAGGCCCAGCTTCTGGCCGATCATCTCGATGCCCCGGCATTCGAGCAGCTTCTCCAGCACCTTCGTCCAGTTGGTGTCGTTGATCCCGCCGGTGGTCACGAAGTACGCCCGGTGACCGTCGTTCTTGGCCTTGACGACCTCGGCCTCGGCCATGTCCAGCGGCGACGCGTTGCGACCCCAGGGCCGGCCGCAGGCGTCCGGTGTGTCGGGACCGCCACCCACGATGTTGCCGGTGGTATAGCCGGTGCGGGCGAAGTTGTAGTAGTCCACGACATTGGTGTTCATGTTGAAGTACTTGCCGACGTAGCTGAACATGCCGTCGTTGCCCGGGATGTTGCGATGGTCGACCGACAGGAAGCCGCATTTCAGATCGCTGGACTTCATCTGCAGATGCGCCGAGGTCACCGAGTCACCGGTGGCGACCAGTACGGTCCGGGCGTCCTTGTCCACCTGACTGACGTCGCGGCAGTTCACCCGGTCCGACTTGGCCTCGTCGAGGGTGTCGTGCCAGTCGTCGTCCTCGTCGGTGACCTGGGTCGGGCAGCCGGTCGGGTTCGGCGGGTTGGGCGGTGTCGGGTTCTGATCGGGGTCGGTCGGATCCGGTCCCGGATCGGTGGGCTCGGCGCTCGGCGAGCTGCTCTCCGACGCGCTTTCGGACGGATCGGCCGAGCCGGACGCCGACGCCGAGGGATCGGCGGAGCCGGAGCCGGACGGGTCCGCGGAGCCGGAGGGGCTGGCCGAATCCGAGGGACTCGCCGAGCCGGACGCGGACGGATCGGCGGAGCCGGACGGGCTGGCGGAGTCGGACGGGCTGGCCGATCCGGACGGGCTGGCCGAGTCGGACGGGCTGGCCGATCCGGACGGGCTGGCGGATCCGGATGGGCTGGCCGAGTCGGACGGGCTGGCGGAAGCGGACGGCGACGGGCTGGCCGAGTCGGACGGGCAGGGAGTGCCGGTCGGGCGGGGGGAAGACGCGGATGGCGACGGCGAGCCCGCCGGCTCGGTTAACGTCGGCATCGCGGTGGCGCCGAACAGTTGCCGCATGAGCCTGGCGTCCGCCGTGGGGTTGACCGGATCCGTGGCCCGCGAGGTGGCGCTCGGGCTGGCGCATGGGCTGGCCGTACCGTCGCCGTCGGCTACCCGGGCCGCACCGCCGGCGTCGGCCCGGGGCGCCTGGCCGCGCCGCCGGGCAAGCTCGTCCCGGACGAAGCCCGGCAACGGCTGGCCCTCCGGTACGCAGGGATCGAGCATCCACTCGACCCCGTCGAGCATCCGATCGCAGGGCAGGTCGGCGGCGGCGAGCCGGACGTGCTCGGCCAGCACGCCGGGCGGCGTCACGGCCGGTCCGCGGGGCTGGCCGGCCGCGGTCAGCGGCTGTGCCACCACCGCCGTCAGCACCAGGACGCTTGCGGTCAGACCCGCGATCACGGGACCGTTCCGACGCCGTACCGGCGCCGGTGGCGCCTCGCCGGGGTCCCAACTGGCCGGTCGAACCATTGGCCACTCTCCTTTGGAGTTTCGGAGGCAGAACCCGGAACGCGGCTCATCGAGCCCGCCTTCTCCGTTCGGGTCTGCCCGGCCGGCGGGCGAGGCGCACCGTGCCCACGCCCGTGCGGAAGCGTAGGAACGACCGATAAGCCGTCGATGAATCCGCGATGAAGCGGCGGGCCGGGTCCCGGTCAGGTCGTTCGCAGGTCGAGGACGAGCTTGCCGGTGGTGGCGCCCGCCTCGATCCGGCGGTGGGCGTCGGCTATCCGGTCGAAGGGCACCCGCTCCACGCGTACCCGCAAATCTTTGCGGTCTCGCCGACCGTGGTCAGGTTGCGCCACACGATGCCCGAGGCGGCCCAGCCCCCGGGCGACACGGGCACCGGCCGCGGTGACCGGTCGCCGGCGGGGGTCCCGTCGGGGTCGGCGCCGCGGGCGTCGGCAGCGCCGTGGGCCCGACCCCGGCCGTCCCGGCCACCGAGCCGGGTGGGGCGCAGCCGGCCAGGGCCGCGGCCACGGCGAGCAGCGGGATCAACCGGCGGGTCGCGGGCACCGGGCGAGTCTTGCCCGCGTACGCGAAGCCGGGCCGTGCGGCTTTCGATCCGCGGGGGGTCTGGCGTTCGATCTGCGGGGGCGTACGTGTTCGAGCTGCGGCCTGCCGGCGCTGCTCGCGGACCGTACGCCTGGCCGATGATCTATAGGGTGTGTGGATGCCTCGTGCCGGACCGGTCCGCCGTCGTCGGGGCGGCTCGTCGCCGTCCGGCCCGGCCGGACGATGAGCGAGCCCAGCCGGCCGGGTGGGCCGGGAAGCCCGACGGCGGGGCTGCGGAGCCGGCTCGCCCGGCGGTGCGCGCGGATCGTCAACTCCGGCCCGTTCGATGTCGCCATCGTCGCGGTCATCGTGGTCAACGCCATCGTGCTGGGCATCGAGACGTACCCGCATCTGGGCACCGCGCGGCCGGTGCTGGGGTGGGTGGAGATGGTCTTCCGGGCGGTCTTCGTCACCGAGATCGTGATCCGGGTGCTGGCCCACGGCCGGCGGCCGCAGGACTTCTTCCGGCGCGGGTGGAACGTGTTCGACCTTGCCGTGATCGCGGCCATCTTCATCCCCGGGCTGCACGGCGATCCGGCGCTGCTGCGGGTGCTGCGGGTGGCCCGCGTCGTACGGCTGGTCCGGTTCTCGCCGGGGCTGCGTACCATCGTGACCGCGCTGCTACGCAGCCTGCCCGGCGTCGGCGGCTTCCTCGCGCTGGCCATGGTGACCCTGTACGTCTACGGCATGCTGGGCTGGCTGCTGTTCCGGGACGTCTACCCCGAGGCGTACGGCGACATCGGCAAGTCCCTGCTCACCCTGTTCGTGCTGCTGTCCCTGGAGAACCTGCCGGACCTGATCGCCCAGGGCGCCGACCATTCCCCGTGGGCGGTCGTCTACTACGTGAGCTACGTGCTGATCGCGGTGAACCTCCTGCTGAACATCCTGATCGCGGTGATCGTCAACTCGATGGAGGAAGCCCGCCGGCTGGAGCTGACCGAGCGGCTCGCGCCGGACTACGACGAGGACGGGGACGGGATCCCCGATCGGGTCGACCGGATCGCGATCAGCCAACGGCTCGATGACCTGCGTGCCGCGGTCGTCGGACTCGAACGGGAACTGCGGGTCGACCACGACGGCCCGGCCCGGAACCGACGCGAGGTCCCCTAGCGGTCCAGAGTAGACGGACCGCTGGCGACACGGCGCGACCCGAGGTTCACGGGAAGTAGTTCAAGAAATTGAGATTGAACGAAATCCTGCTGGGTAGCAAATACCCCGCACGGGCAATCAAGAGGAAGGAACGACCCATGCGTACAGCACGTCTAGGCGCAAGCCTGGCCGCACTGACCGCCGGGGCAGGACTCATCCTCGGAGGCGCCGGAGTGGCTCAGGCCGCGCCGGTAATCCACCAGGCCCCCTCCGTCGCTTCGGCAGCATCGTCCGTCGCCACCCCGGTGACGGGCACGTTCACGGACGCGAATGGGGGGACCGGCACCTTCGCCGGGACCTTCACGCCAACCCGGTTCGTCAACCAGAACGGCCAACTGGCCGCGGTGGGGAACCTTACCGGGACGCTGAAGGACTCGTCAGGTAACTCGCTCGGCACCGTTTCCCAGCAGACCACCGCTCCGGCGGCGGTCGCCAACGGGACCTGCGACATCCTGAATCTGGATCTTGGGCCCCTGGACCTCAACCTCCTCGGTCTCAAGGTTCACCTGAACGAAGTAGTGCTGAACATCACCGCCCAGGCGGGCCCGGGCAACCTGCTCGGCAACCTGCTGTGCGCCGTCGCCGGCCTGTTGGACGGCACCGGTGCGGGTGGCGGCCTGGACGCCCTGGTCGCCCTGCTCAACCAGATCCTCGCGATCCTGTAAGTATCTGGTTGATCTACCCCGAGCGGGGGTGGCCGGTTGGCCACCCCCGCTCGATCCTTTCCGCCGTGGGGACGCAATCGCCGGTGCGTGTGCTTCTGGCGGCGGCTCGGGCCCATCGGCTGAGCACGGGTTTCGCGGCAGGGCCGGTGCGGGTAGAGGGCACACCGCCTGTCGGCCATCCACTGAGGAGATTTCATGTCGGCCCAAGCGGTTCTCTATATCCTTGCGGTCATCCTGCTCGTGCTCGCCGCGTTGCCGTTTCCCACCCGGGGCTTCTCGCTCGCCCTGCTGGGCGCGGCGTGCGCCCTGCTGGCCTACTCCTGGCCGGTGATCACCGGCTAGCCGAACGAGGCGCCGGCCTCGCCGACGGTGTCACGACTGCCCGGGCGTGTGGAGCTCCACCAGCTGCGTCAGCGCCTGTGCGTCCGCGGTGCTGTGCGCGGCAAGCTCCGAGAAGAAGCGCGCGACGTGCCCGGTCGCGAGATGGGCACGGAATGCCTGGACGTCGTCGTAGATCTCGTAGAGGTGGAAGGTGCCGGGAGCGTCGATCCCGCGAAATGCCCGGAACTCGCGGCAGCCCGGCTCTCGGCGAACGGCGGCGGCGAGGGTCATGACGGCGGCGGCCAGTTGGGTTTCGTGGCCGGGCACGGCGTGCAGCACGGCGATCATGGGTCGCTCACCGGGCGGGAGGTCGTCGCTGACCGCGGGCATGAACTCGCGATGGCCGGTTGGTCCGCTCATGGGATCGGCACCTCGATGCCGGGCAGCACGATGCGGGTGGCGACCTCCGGCGCGACGCGGGCCAGGGCGTCGGTGAAGTGCCGAGGATCCTGGTCGCCCTTGGTGATCATGCGGTCGCCGAGGAAGCCGCTGTGGAAGGCGTAGTGGTGGGGCAGCGCCACGGTCGGTCTGAGCACTGCGGCGAGTTCTGCCGCCTCTTCGGCGTCCATGACGACCTGCATGCCGTTCGCGGGTCGGATGCAGAGCCCGTTGATCGGCAGGATCGCAAGGTCGAGGTGGTCGAATCGTTCGGCGACCTGGTCGAGCTCGGGGATTCGCAGGGTGTCGCCGCCGAAGAACACCCGCCGTCCGTGGGCCTCGATGACGAAGGTGACCTCGTGCACACCGTGCTTGCCGGGGGTCGCGGTCACCGTGAGGTCGCCGACGGTGGCCGACTCCCACGCCTCGATGGTGTGCAGGTCGGTGAACCCCTTGCCGGCGGCGAGGGCGGTGACCGTGCCGGGCCCGAACAGCGGCGTGCCGAGATCGAAGCCGCCGGCGACGAGCGCGTCAAGATCGCAATGGTCGTAATGCTCGTGGCTGATGACGACCGCGTCGACCCTGCCGAGGGTGTCGACGGTCTGCGCGACCGGTTCGCCGTGGTAGTAGGTCGCGGTCTGGGTGAACCAGGGATCGGTCAGTACGCGGACGTTGCCGATGGTGATCAGCTGGCTCGCGTGGGCGATGCGGGTGACGGTCAGCGGTGTGCCGGTCATGGCGCGTCCTTTCCGGTTGCGGTGGTGGCGAAGGGGATCGCTCAGCGGCCGAGGTCGAAGATCGCCCCGAGCAGTTCCTCGGGGGACTCCAGCTGAGGAAGGTGGCCGGCGCGGGGAAGCAGGGTGAAGGTGGACTCGGGAAGGGCGTCGGCGTAGGCCCGGCCGTACTCGGGGCCGACAATGCCGTCGCTTTCTCCCCAGATGACGTGGACCGGGAGATCGAGCGTGCCGAGCCGCGCCAGGAGCGTCGGGTCCGACATCGTGGGGCCGGCGTAGGCGGCCAGCGCGGCGAGGTCGGGGCTCGGACCGGATGCCGACCCCGCGGGCGGCCGCGGGGCCTTCGACGAGTCGTGGAACGACAACCGGAGAAGGTCGGCGGACGTCAGACCCGCAACGCTCGTCATCGGGTGGCCGTCGACCTCGATGCCGATGCCGTCGATGATGACCGCGCCGCTGACTCGAGGGCTTCGTGCCAGGCCGATCTCCGCGGCGACCCAGCCACCGTAGGAATTGCCGACGACGGTGACGTCCGACAGGTCCAGTTGCTCCAGCAACTCGACGTAGGCGGCGGCGAGATCGCGCGTGGACCCCAGCGTGCCGGGGCGGGGGGTGCCGCTGAAGCCGGGATGGGTGGGAAGTAGGACCCGGGAGTGGGTTCGTTCCGCAAGCAAATCGGCGAAGCCGGTCATCGAGCCGGGTCCGGCGCCGCCGTGCAGCAGCAGGAACGGGCGGGTGCGGTCGCGGTCGGCCAGGGTGATCTCCGCGCCGGCCACGGCGCGCGTGCTGATGCGGGTGGGGCGCAGGCTGTCTGCCAGAACGGTGGTCATCGGAACTCCTTCGAGGGGCTGATACAAGGAACCTTATATCAGGTCGCTTATACAAGCAACTTTGTCAGCGGATGGATCGCGGCTACGCTTGCCAGATGCCTTCGGTGCAGGACGTCGGGTTGGCCGTCAAGCGGCTGCAGTGGCGGCATCACCGCGAGGGCAACCGGCGGCTGTCGGCGCAGGCGGGGCTGTCGTTGGTGCAGTGGGACGTACTGCGGCACCTGCACCGCAACCCGGACGCCTCGTTGCACGCCCTCGCCGAAGCCACATTCCAGACCGACCAGTCGATGGGCGAGCTGGCCCGGCGGATGGTCGCGAACGGTCTGCTCGAGCGGGTCGACGGCGCGGGCAGAGCCGTCCGGCATCGCTTGACCGCCGCCGGTGTGGCGGCCTTCGAGGCCGGGTCGGGAATCTTCGACGAGGTGCTCGGCGAGACCGTCGGGACGCTCACCGACCAGGAGCGCGCCACCCTGTTCGCCCTGTTGGAGAAGGCCCGCGGAGGCTGACGGCAGCGACCGCGGCGGGGCGTACGCCCGACCCCGCCGGCTACCCGGTGGCGGCGCGGAGCGGGGCGAGTGCGGCGCTCCAGGCGACCACCTGGTCGAGCAGCGTGCTCAGGGCGCGGGCCTGGTGATCGGCGGGCGCGAACTCGGTGCGGTCGCGGAAGGGTGTCCAGGACGGCGGGTCGAGTCACTGGGCGTCCGCGTAGGCGGCGAACTGGTCCAGCAGGCTGTGCGGGGCGCGTTCGTCGAAGCAGAGCTCCAGGTTGCGGGCGGCCTCCACGGCGGCCTCGGCGCTGCGCGGGAACAGGTCCTTTTCGTACGCGGCGAGCGCGGCCTCGATGTCGCCGGCCGGGTCTCCCATCCGGACACCAGTGGGCAGCGACCGGTCGGGCCGTCCGAGATCGCCGGCGAGGGCACGGTCTTCACCGCCAGCGGACCGCAACCGATGCCGGTCCCACGGGCGCTCGGCAGGCATGAGGTTCGCGAGCAGGTCGAGTCCTTCCCGGCCGCAGCGCGGCGGGCGATAGCGGCGGGCTTTGACGGAGTCGAACTGCATGGCGCCAATGGTTACCTGATCCAGCAGTTCCTCAGCACCAACGCCAACCTGCGTACCGACCGTTACGGCGGCTCGATCCGCAACCGCATCCGCTTTCCGTCGAGGCGGCGACCGCGACCGTGCAGGCCGTCGGCGCCACCCGGACCGGCATCCGCCTGTCGCCGGACGCCGGGATCTGGGGCGTACGCGAGACCGACGCGCTGGAGCTGTATCCGGCGTTGCTGGCCGAACTGGCTCCGCTCGGACTGGCGTACATTCATGTGATCGCCTCAGCGCCCGACGAGGTGCTGGCAGCGATGCGCAGAGCCTGGCCGAGGGCGATGATCGTCAACCCGAACCATCCGGCGAACACCACCCGGTCCGACCGCGCGGCGGCCGAACGCTGGCTGGGGCGGGGCGCGGACCTGATCAGCCTAGGCCGCGCGTTTATCGCCAACCCGGACCTGGTGGAGCGGCTACGCCGGGATGTGGCACTCGCCGGCGAGGACCCGGCGTACCACTACGCCGGCGGCGACACGGGATATCTCACCTACCCTTCGTACGTACCGCTGGCTTGATCCGGCACGTTTGACAATGGGACATGGGGTAACCAAACACTTACCTGAAGGCACCGGCGCCGGCACCGCGCTTCGTGCGGTCCGAGAAGCGAGGACGACATGCCCTACGTCTCCACCAGCGACGGAACCGAGATCTTCTACAAGGACTGGGGGTCCGGCCAGCCCATCGTGTTCAGCCACGGCTGGCCGCTGACCGCCGACGACTGGGACAACCAGCTGCTCTTCTTCCTGGGAAAGGGCTACCGGGTGATCGCCCACGATCGCCGCGGGCACGGTCGGTCGACGCAGGTGCCGGACGGGCACGACCTCGACCACTACGCCGACGACCTGGCCGCGGTCGTCGCGCAGCTCGACCTGCGCGACGCCATCCACGTCGGCCACTCGACCGGCGGTGGCGAGGTGGTGCGCTACCTCGCCCGGCACGGTACGGAGCGGGTGGCCAAGGCCGCGATCATCTCCGCGATCCCGCCGCTGATGGTGCAGACCGACAGCAACCCCGAGGGGCTGCCCAAGAGCGTCTTCGATGATCTCCAGGCGCAGCTGGCCGCGAACCGGTCCGAGTTCTACCGGGCGCTGCCGTCGGGGCCCTTCTACGGCTACAACAAGCCGGACGCGAAGCCGTCGGAGGCGGTCATCCAGAACTGGTGGCGCCAGGGCATGATGGGCGGCGCCAAGGCGCACTACGACGGCATCGTGGCGTTCTCGCAGACCGACCAGACCGAGGACCTCAAGAAGATCACCGTACCGGTGCTGGTCATGCACAGCGAGGACGATCAGATCGTGCCCTACGTCGCCTCCGGCCCGAAGTCGGCCGAGCTGCTGCCCGACGGCACGCTGAAGACGTACCAGGGCTTCCCGCACGGGATGCCCACCACCCACGCCGACACCATCAACGCGGACCTGCTGGAGTTCCTCCGCTCCTGACCCGCGGCCGGCCGCCCCCTCACTCCCCGGAGGGTGGCGGCCGCCCGCCACGGTAGGGGCGGGTGGAGCGGTCTACCCTCAGCCCTGCATCACCTGGGTGTCATCGTGCCCACACCGCCATCGGCGGCCAACCAATTCCCGTCGCCCGTGGCAAGATCCCCGGCGTGCCGCATCCTGACGAGCCGACGCTGGTCGCGTACGTCGCGGAACATTCCTCCGCGACCGCACTAGCCGTGTACGACGCCACGGACCCTGCCGCGGCCTTCGCTGCGCTGCGGGCCGCAGCGGGGGAGATCTCGCAGATCCGCCACCCCGACGAGCCCCACTCTGGCCTGCCGAACTGGTGCGCGGTACTCGACGAGGACGGCGTGCCCGTTCTGCGTTTGGACATGAAGGACGAGATCCGTTACTCGGCCCTGGTTGTCCGGATCGTCCTGGACCGGCTGGCCGCGGGCGGCGTCGATGGTCGGCTCGCGCCCAAGCGACCGCCGGAGTCGCCGTTCCGCTACGACCCGAACGCCGACCGCTACAGCGGGATGGAACCGCTGACGCAGCTTGACGAGCGTGGCCTGCCGCCGGGTTTCCCCGCCGGCTTCCCGGTGCCGGAGCAGGCCACCCTGGTCCTCGCCCAGCGCGGCCGGGACGGGGTCGCCGAGCATGCGGCGTGGCGTCGGTCGACCGGCGCCTTCCCCGGCTACCTGGACCGGTTGCGCGCGTTCGGCTGCACCTTTGGACCGGTGCCTCGGCTGCTCACCGCCCGGGACCATGGCACGGTGCGGTACACGCTGTGGCGCGACGGCGCGGGAGGCAGCGTCACCCTGTACCAGTCCGCCGCCGCGCGGCGGCCCGGCTCGACGCTGTACTGGTACGTGAGCGTCGTCTGGCAGCAGCGGGCCGAGCCGCCGGCCACCGCCGTCGAGCCGGACGAGGCGCCCGACATGCGCCCGATCCCCACCGGCCCGGCCGCCGCCCGGGAGGTGGCCGAGTTCCTGGCGCCCGCACCGCTCGTGGCCGGTTACGAGACGGTGATGGCCCTGGCCACCGCCGCCCGCGCGATCGACGGACTGGTCAGCGCCCCGCCGGACCCGGCGGACCGGCGCCCCCGACCGGCCGTGATCGCGGGCCGGCTCACGCACCTGCTCGGCCGCCTCGACCGGGAGCAGCTGTCCACCGTGCGGCACGTCTGCCTGACGATGGTCACCAACATCCTGGCCACCGGCCGGCGTCCGCGCCCCCGAGGCTTGAGACTGGTCGCCGACGAGAACGGCCACCTGTACGCCGCGGACCTCCGCGACGGTGTGCGGGAGGCGGTGAGCTCCGAGGACCTTCCCGCCTTCGAGGCGGGAACGGCCGTCGCGCAGAGCGCGCCGATGATCATTGAGGGGCTTTCCGGCCTTCGTGACGCACCCGTGCCCCCGCCGGCCGACCGCTATGCCTGGCTGTTCGCCGGGCTGAGCCCGCAGCACCTGGCCGCAACCCGGGACGCCTGCTGGCGGATCCTGACTCCCACCTGACAACCCGCGCGACGGTAACCCCGCGCCGGTCATCGGCCGTACCTGTCGAGCCGCGCACGCCGATCTCGTCGGCGACCTCCAGCGCCCGCCGGTAGCAGACATCCTGGGTCGTCAGGTCCCCGAGGACGGCGGTGACGGCTGGTTTGCCGCCATTGCGCCGTTGCCACCAGTCCGCCGGTCGGCTACTTGTCAGTTCCATCGTTGTATTTAGATACTGAGCAGGTGTTTGCGCCGGGGGATGCGCCCGGCCGATCTCCGCGAGGGCATCCCCGGACGCTTCACGGGCGGGACTCACCCCGACATCCCGCCGAAGCGTGAGGAGGAACCTCGTGAGGATCATCCACGGAACGCTCCGCAGCCGCACTCCCCGCCTGGTGGTGGCCGTCGTCAGCGCGGTCACCCTCGGCCTGTACGCCCTGCCGGCCGGCGCCGCAGCCGCACCCCGGTACGGCGCCGACACCCTCGCCGCCGTCAGCGCCGCGGTGGACCGGTCCGGTGTCGACGGCATCTCCTGGTACACGGCGCCGGACAGCGGCCGCGTCGTGGTCGAGGTCGACAGCACCGTCTCCACGGCAGAGATCGCCACGCTCAAGCGCGCCGTCGGCGCCCACGCCGGGGCCCTGCGGATCACCCGCACCGCCGGTGTGATCAGCCCGCTGCTGTCCGCCGGTGACGCCATCTACGGCGGCAACTACCGCTGCTCGCTCGGGTTCAACGCGGTCAGCGGCAGCACGTACTACTTCCTCACCGCCGGGCACTGCGGCAGCCTGGCCAGCACCTGGTACACCAACTCGGGCCACACCACCCTGATCGGCCCGACCGTCGGCTACAGCTTCCCCGGCGACGACTACGCGCTGGTCCGCTACGACAACACCTCGCTCAGCCACCCCGGCGGCTACACGCTCGCCGACGCGTACGTGGGTGAGTCCGTCACCCGCGACGGCTCGACCACCGGCGTGCACTCCGGGAAGGTCACCGCGCTCAACGTCTCCGTGCGTTACAGCGGTCACCCCGGCGGCAGGGTGAGCGGCCTGATCCAGACGACCGTCTGCGCCGAGGGCGGTGACTCGGGCGGACCGCTCTACGACGGCAGCAAGGCCCTGGGCCTCACCTCCGGAGGCAGCGGCGACTGCTCCTCCGGCGGGACGACCTACTTCCAGCCCGTCCGCGAGGCCGCCAACGCGTACAACGTTTCTCTGCTCTAGGAACAGCGTCGACGTGCCCGGCCGCCGGCGACCGGGCACGTCGAGGCCGAACGATCGTCCTGCGGTTCCTGACCCGATTGCAGGCCGGTGGCATACCGGTGCGGCGACGTCATGCCGGCATGCCGCCCACAAAGGCCCTTCTCGGACACGTCCTCAGAGCTGGGTTTCACCGCCGTCCACGGCCAACTCGATGCCGGTGGTATACGTGGCGTCGAAGGCGAGGAATGCGGCCGCCTTGGCGAACTCTTCGGGTGTGCCGTAGCGCTTCATGGGATTGCTCGCGGTCCGCTCCGCCCTGAACTGGTCGGCGGCCTCTTTGGACAAGTTCATCGTTTCCAAAATCCCCGAGTCGATGGGACCCGGACTGATCGCGTTGACACGAATTCCCCGCGGAAGCAGCTCGCGGGAGAAGGTGCGGGCCATCGAGCGCAGCGCTGCCTTGCCGGCCGCATAGACGCTGGTGTCCGCGATGCCGATGACGTTCGCGATCGAGGTGGTGAGGACGATGCTGGCGTTCGCGCTCAGCAGCGGGGCGAGCTTCTGCACAGTGAAGAACGCGCCCTTGACGTTGATCGCGAACAGCTCGTCGTACACGTCCTCGGTAGTCGTCTCCAAGGGCGTGAGGGGTGAGATGCCGGCGTTGACGAACAAGGACTCGATCGAGCCGAGCTCGCCTTTTACCCGGCCGGCGAGCATGTCCAGGTCGGCCAGTGAGGCCACATCCGCCCGGACGGCCATGGCAGTCTCGCCGAGCCGCTCGCGTGCCGCATCGAGCTTGGCAGGAGAGCGGCCGGTGATCGCCACGTGGGCTCCGCCTTGCACCAGCAGCTCTGCCAGCGCGAGCCCCATGCCGCTGCTGCCGCCCGTGATCACCACATTCTTGTCGCTGTACTTACCCATAAACCGAGGTTGCTCCGTTCCATCATCAGAAACGTGTCGGACTTCCTGGAGGTCGCCGTTCTCGAAGCGAATCAGCCGAGGGTCTCGATCTTCATGTCGCCTGTGGTGACCGTGCGGATGTGATCGCTGGCGAGCAGGCCGTGCGGATTGCCCAGGTCGATGGCACTGACCTCGTCGAGGCGGGCCAGATGGGAAGGAGTGAGGTCGACCTGCAGGGCACCCAGGTTGTCCTCCAACTGCGCGACGGTGCGGGCGCCGATGATGGGTGCCGTCACGTCCGGGGCGTTCAGGGCCCAGGCCAGTGCTACCTGGGCGGGTGTGTGGCCCAACTCCGATGCCACCTCCTTCACCGCATCGGCAATGGCAAGGTTGCGGTCGGTGACCCATCCCAGGGCGACGTTGAGGCTTCTGCGGTTGCTGGCGGTTTCGCCGACAACGGAGCCCGCCGGGTTCTGGTCCTCCCGGCGGTACTTGCCGGTGAGCACCCCGCCGCCCAACGGGGAGAAGGGAACCACGCCGAGTCCCATCTCGCGTGCCATCGGGATCAGGTCACGCTCCGCAGTGCGCTCGATCAGGCTGTACTCGGTCTCCAGTGCGACCAGTGGCGACCAGCCGCGCAGGTCGGCGATCGCCTGCATGCGCGACACCTGCCAGGCCGGGGCGCTGGAGATCGCCACGTACAGCACCTTGCCCTGCCTCACCAGATCGTCCAGGCCCCGCAGGATCTCCTCCACCGGCGTCCTGAAGTCCCAGACGTTCACGTAAAGCAGATCGATGTAGTCGGTGTTCAGCTGCCGCAGGCTGGCTTCCGCCGACGCCAGCATGCTCTTGCGGTGGGCACCCCCGGAATTCGGGTCACCGGGCTGGCGCAGCGTCGAGTACTTCGTCGCCAGCACCATCTTGTCTCGGTTGGTGTGGGCGAATTCGCCGAGAAGTCGCTCGGAGCTGCCGTTGGTGTAGGTGCTGGCGGTGTCGAAGAAGTTGCCGCCGAGCTCGGTGTAGCGGTCGAAGAGCTTGCGCGCCTCGTCGCGCTCGGCGCCCCAGCCCCACTCGGTGCCGAAGGTCGCCGTGCCCAGCGCCAGCGGTGAGACCCGGAGACCGGAGCGGCCCAGCAGCCGATAGGTGTCGAGAGTGAGTGCCATCATGTTCTCCTCAGAGGTGCGGTTCGTGACGTTCGAGAGGTGCGGATTTGGCTGTCGGCTCGCTCGGGTTTCAGGCCCCGAGCCCGTAGCCGCCGGCCACGGTGATGTCCTGGCCGGTGATGTAGCCGGCGGCGTCCGAGGCGAGGAAGGCGACTGCTTCGGCGACGTCTTGGCTGGATCCGAAGCGCTCGAAGGGGATCTTCGAGCGCATGGCGTCCCGGCCGCTCTCGGGCACCCCCAGCTTGTTGAGCAGCGGGGTGTCGGTGGCCCCGGGGCTCACGGGATTGACGCGAATCCTGCGGGGTCCAGTTCGAGCGCGAGCGAGGGCAGCATGGCCAGCAGCGCGCCGCGTGTCGCCGCCCCACGGTGGCGCCAGGGGTCCCGCAGCCGCGGGCGTGCAGCAGCTCGGCCGTCGCTCGGCCGATCCCGGTCGTTCCCCCGGTGATGAGAGCTGCAGGCATGGCGAACCTTTCGTCGCTGAAGCGAGGGGTGAGACGATCCGTAATCGGGGATGTCCCCGGTTGTCTCACCGTACACTGAACCGGGGATATCCCCGAATCCACCCCGAGCCTCATCCGACACTCCCGATCGCGAAGGTCATGAAACCTCCACGCAGCACCCTGCGCGCTGATGCGCAGCGCAACCGCGAGCAGTTGATCGCCACGGCCGCCGAAGCCTTCGCGTCCGGACGCGCGATCTCGCTGGACGCGATCGCCAAACGCGCCGGAGTGGGGAACGCCACCCTGTACCGGCACTTTCCCACCCGCGAGGATCTGGTCGAAGAGGTCTACCGGGACCAGATCCGGCCCTTGCGCGAAGATGCGCGCACCCTTCTGGTTACCAAGCCGCCCGCGCAGGCCCTCCACGCGTGGATGCTCCGATTTGCCGACTGGGCCGCTGAACGACGCGGCATCTGCGAGGCCTTGGTCGCCATGAGTGCTTCCGGCCGATTCGGCACCGGACCGGTCTGCGACGAGGTCCAGCAGGTCCTGGCGATGGTGCTCGAGGCGGGCGCAAGAGCAGGAGAACTGCGCGGCGACATTGACCCGGTCGAGGTAGGCGGGATCCTCGCCGGTTTGCTCTCCGTGGCCGGCGCACCCGAGCAGCGCCACCAGCTGAACCGAATGCTGGGCGTCGTCGTCGACGGACTCAGGCCCCGTCAATCCCAATCCGTCCAGGAGGGGTCAGTTCTATTCCGCCGTTGACAGCACCGGCTCTGACTGTTTCCGAAGCCGGTGGTGGACTGCTCGCTGCGCTGGCCGGCCTGCCTGATCCGCGGGCCCGACGCGGTGTGCGGCACTGGCTGTCGCCGACGTGTTGACCCGCCTCGTAAGGGCCGTCCTGGGCGGGGTCACAGATTCAACGGCCCGAACTCGTCGACGCAGAGCACTTTGATAGCCGCGCGGCTTGGTCGCTCATTCTGGCCGCTGATCGTCGAATGCTGCGCGGAGCCGGGCCACGGTGCTGGTGGAACCTCCGGCGGGCCAGACGACGACCAGGGGCAGCAGGATGCCCTCGGCGAGGTGAAGCTCGACCGTGCGCCCTGGGCGGTGCCAACCTTCAGGCGCGATCGCAATCGCGCCGAGCTCAGGCAGGTCGCTCAGGGCTGTGGCCATGCCCATGGTCAGCGACAGCATGGGCTGCACTGCGGCGCCCACCAGGGCGAGGCGGCCGATGATCAGGTCGGTCAGGGGTGTGCCAGGCGGACTCCAGACGAGCAGCCGTTCGCCATCGAGCTCGGACGGGGGTACGGGGGTCGTCCGCGCCGCGAGGCGGTGTCCGACCGGCACGTACAAGCGGGCCGGGATCATCGCCAGCTGGGCGCTGTCCAGGGCCGGGGAATCCGGAGCGATCCGGACGACGGCCAGGTCGATCTCCCGGGACTGAAATTCCGTCAGGGCCTTTTCTGGGCGCAGTTCGTTGAGCGCCACGGTGAGGCCGGGGGCGCCGTCCCGCACGGCGTTGACCACCGCGTCACGTTCGCCGGGGCCCAGGGCGGGTGAGACGCCGATCCGGACCGTGCCCGCGCGGCCGCTGGCGATCTCCTGGACCCGGTCGACGGCGGTGGCCACGAGCAGCAGGATCTGCCGGGCATCGTGCACCAGAGATTCCCCCGCCGCCGTGAGCCGTACCGCGTGGGTGGACCGTTCCACCAGCTCGGCGCCAAGCTCGTGCTCGATCTGGCGGATCACCTTGGACACCGCCTGCTGGGTCATGAACAGCTTCGCCGCCGCCCGGGTGAAGTTCAGTTCGTCGGCCACCGCCACCAAGATGTGCAACTGCCTCAGCTCAGGCACCGCGGCCCGTGGTTGTGACTTCATCACCGATGGTCGTTTCCGTTCCTTTCCGGCGTCTCACAGACTTAGCGAAGAACGAAAGCAGCATTCCACAAACCGAGAAAGCAGAGCTCACATGGCTGTCTACAGCTTGACGGAAGTCAGGGTCCTCGACGGCGAAGGCGCCCGGAAGTACGCGGAGATCGCCCAATCGTCCGTCGCCGCGCACGGCGGGAAGTTCCTCGTCCTCGCCGCCGAAGCCGAGGTGGCCGAGGGCGACTGGCCGCAGGACCAACTCGCCGTCATCATCGAGTTCGCCGACAAGAAGCAGTTGCACACCTGGTACGACTCGGCCGAATACGCCCCGGCCCGCAAGATCGCCGCCACCGCGCTGGACCGCCGGCTGGTCTTCCTGGACGGGTTTCCCCCGGTCACGGCTGCCGACCCCGAAACGCTGGTGCGCCGCTTCTATGCGGCCATGACCACCGGCGACGTGAGCACCGCGGGCGACTACCTCGCGGACGACTGGCACGACATCCCGCTTCCTCCGGGCACGCCAGCCGGGATCGACGGATACCTCGGCACCGTGGCGTTCCTGCGATCGGCCTTTCCCGACCTGGACGTCAGCGTCGAGGAGGTCGTCGTCTCCGGCGACCGGGTCGCGGTGCGCGTCCTGGCCACCGGGACACACCGGGGCGAGATCCTCGGTATCGTTCCGACCGGCCGCACCGTGGCGTTCCGCGCGTTCGACTTCCACCAGGTCAAGGATGGCAAGCTCGCCAGCACGTGGCACCTGGAGGACTTCTTCGCCCTCCAGCTCCAGCTCGGAGCGCAGTGATGGCCGACGACCACGCCGGTCACGTCCTGGACGCCATCGCCGCGGCCTTGGGCCGGCTCCCCCGCTCGCCGATCATGCACTATCCGTCGGAGCGGGGACTGGCATACGAGGACGTCACCTTTCCGTCCGCGGACGGGGTCCCGCTCGAGGGGTGGTTCATCCCGGCACCCGGCTCGGACCGGCTCGTCATCGTCAACCACCCGATGTACTTCACCCGGTCCGGACTGCCCTCGCACCTGGAACCCTGGAAGTCGATCTGGGGTCCAAGCGGCAACGACATCGAGGTCGACTTCACCCCCGACCTGGCGATCCTGCACCGGGCCGGCTACAACGTCCTGACCTACGACCTGCGCAGTCACGGGCTGAGCGGCACCGGCAACGGTGGCATCGCCTCCTCCGGCATCTTCGAGGCCCGTGACGTGCTCGGCTCCCTGAACTACGTCGCAGGCCGGGCGGACACCCGGAACATGACGGTGGGATTGTTCAGCCGGTGCCTGGGCTTCAACGCGACGCTGTACGCGATGACGCTCGCTCCCGAGGCCTTCGCGAACGTCCGTTGCCTCGCCGGACCTCAACCGGTCACCGAGGAGATCATCCTGGGGCGGGTGCTCGCCGTGGCGGGCGTAACCGCGGACCCCGTCGAGCTCGATCGGCGCGTCCGACTGGCCACCGGCATCGGCTTCGCCGCCCGTGACACCCGGTCCTGGGCCAAGCAGTGCACCGTCCCGACGTACGTCTATCAGGTTCGCGACGACGTGCTCACCGTGCCCGAGGACGTGCAGACGATCTTCGACAACATCCCGGCCACCGACAAGCGTCTGAGCTGGATCGAGGACTCGACGGCCCGCTGGGACGGCTACCTCGAATTCCAACGCCGGCCCGGGCCGGTGCTGGACTGGTTCGCCGACCACCTCTCGACCTAGTGCGTCGTCCAAGAACGTTTGCCGAGTAGGTGACCCGCCAGGCGACGTTCGTTGTCGGTGAGAAGGTCAGGCGCACTCTCCACGGTGACGTTCCCCGTCGAGAGTGAGGTGGGCTGGCGGCGTCGGCATCCGCTGACGTTCCTCCCACGGCAGTCCCGCCGAGCGTCGGTGTCGGCTCCGCCTGAGCACTGACCACGTGGTATCGGCCACCTCACACCATCGCCATCGAGTTGACGAATCACCTCGGCCACACGACACTGGTGGATGTGACAACTCACGATGTGGCGGAGCGGACCGGTGACGTTCCGCGCTCCGCCCGTCATGACAGCCGAGCAGGGCTCGCGGGCGCCTCCGCGACTCGGCCAGCGGCAAGCAGAGCGACCTCTCCCGCAATGCGCACCCGGGCCGCAGCCAGACGAGCCTGACCGGCCGAACGAGCAGAAGAAAGAACAGGACCATGACATTCGAGCTGGGCATCCTCACTTTCGGCGAGGTAAGTCCCGACCTGTCCACTGGGCAGACGCCATCGCCGGCCGAGCGGATGAAGCAGACCCTGGAACAGGCCCGCCTCGCCGACGAGGTCGGGCTGGACGTCTTCGCGGCCGGCGAGCACCACCGCAGCGACTTCGTCTCATCCGAGCCACACATGGTGCTGGCGGCCGCGGCGGCGATGACGAAGAACATCAGGTTGACCAGCGGGGTCACGGTGTTGAGCTCGGAGGATCCGGTACGGGTGTTCGAGCATTTCGCGACCCTCGACCTGATCTCGGGCGGCCGTGCGGAGATCATCGCTGGCCGCGGCTCCTATACCGAGTCGTTCCCGCTGTTCGGCTATGACGTGGCCGACTACGCCGACCTGTTCAGGGAGAAGCTGGATCTGCTGCTGGCGATCCGAGCTGGTAATCCCGTCACCTGGCGCGGCACCGTACGCCCGCCGCTGGTCGACGCGGACATCGCGCCCCGTCCGGTCGGCGACCTGCCGATCTGGGTCGGTGTGGGCGGCACGCCCGCCTCCGCGGTGCGGACCGGTCAGCTCGGGCTGCCGATCGCACTGGCTCTCCTGCTGGGGCCGATCACCCAGTTCGAGCGTCCGGTCGACCTGTACCGGCGGGCCGCCGCGCAGGCAGGCCACGACGCCGACCAGCTGAGGGTCAGCGTCAACGCGCACGGTTTCGTCGGCGCGACCAGCCAGGGCGCCCGCGACACGATGTACCCGTACTTCCGTGTCGGGATGCGGGAGAACAACCACCAGCGCGGCGCCGGGTTCGACATTCCGCGCCCCGCCTTCGACGCACAGTCCACCGCCAGGGCCGGCCTGCTGGTCGGCAGCCCCCAGGAGGTCATCGACAAGCTGATGGCCTACCACGAGCTGTACGGCATCTCCCGGGCCATCATCCAGACCGGCTTCGGTGGCCTGCCCCAGAAGGAGCACCTGCAGACGATCGAGTTGCTCGGCACTCAGGTGGCACCCGTCGTACGTCGCGAGATCCTGGGACGTTCCCAGAGCGCGGCATGAGTGAGACGCTGCGGGTCGTGGTCGTCAACGGCAGCCCCACGATCGCCTCCAAGACCATGGGCCTGGCCGGCTTGGTCACCGCCACCCTGGCCACCATGATCCCGATCGAGATCCGCACCGTCGACGTTTACCGGCTGGGGCCTGGATTCACCGGTGCGACCACGCGCGACGAGGTCTCGGCGGAGGTCGAGGGCAAGATCCTTGCGGCGGAGACCGCGGACGTGCTGGTCGCCGCCACACCGGTGTTCCGCGCTTCCTATTCGGGCATGTTCAAGCACTTCTTCGACCTTGTCGAGCAGTACGCCTTGGCCAACAAGCCGGTCATCCTGGTGGCCACCGGTGGGAGTGACCGGCATGCGTTGGTGATCGAACACCAGTTGCGCCCGCTGTTCGGATTCTTTCAGGCATTGACCGTACCGGTCGGCTTCTACGCCAACGCCGGCGAGTTCGACGGCACCCTCGTGCTCAACGCCGAGGTGTACAGCCGCATCCAGGTCGGCCTGAACGATGTCATCGACATCTTCAGGGCGATCGCCGACCGGAAGTCCCCGGAAGATCGTCCAACCGGTGCGGCAGACCACGCGCCTGCAGTGCGAGCCGACCGAGAATGACCGTCCGTTCAGCCAGCCCAGCAGCCAGTGGCGGACAACCCCATCCGCATCCCGCCTGTCCCATCCCACCGACAGCTGCGCCGATGACGCAGCGGAGCCTCAACACGAGGATCGAGGGTGCGGCCGCCGCGACAATCTCCGTCCGAAGCGGTGGATGGGCTCCACCCCGTTCGACGAGGATTACCCGGCCGGCGCTCACCGCACCGAATTTGCGCAGACTGTCCGCGTGATCAGCAGGTTCGATGCCGCCGCACGCAGGTTCGAGATCAGGTCAGGCGGATGCCTGGTCTGCTCGTAGGCCGTCGAGGATCGTCGCGGCGGTGTCGGCGAACCGGTCGAGTTCGTCGGGCGTGAGACGGTCGACGAAGAGGCGTCGGACCTCACGGGTGTGACCGGGTACGGCTTCCTCGAGAGCGGCGAGACCCTTCTCGGTGATGACGGCGTGTATGCCACGGGAGCCGCACCGCTCGCGCAGGACGAGGCCCCTGCTGCTCATCCGGGTGAGTTGGTGGTTCAGGCGGCTCTTCTCCCACCCGGCGATTCGGCAAAGCTCGAAGAGCCGCAGTCGCCCGTCGGGCGCTTCGGACAGCACCGCGAGCACAGTGTAGTCGGCGTTCGACAGGCCACTGACGGCTTGGAGTTGCTGTTCGATGCGCGTCCGCAGCAGCTCCAGCATCTCGAAGGACACCCGCCATGCCCGGAGCTCCCGTGCCGTCAGACCCTGCTGCGTCATGGGGCCATAGTACTTGCAGTTGACAGATCACCTCGGCGCACCCATCGAGCACCCAAACATCCACAGGGGACGACACAAGCAAGGGGCTTGACCGCCATACTGGCAGGTCAGACGCCTGATGACCTTGTGTGCCTGAAGCGACTCGAACCCCTAACCTTCATCCGTACGGCGTCACAGGTCTCGCAGCCGAGAGGCGTCGACGCGGCCCGCTCATCGGGCGGAGGCGCCGGTCGCCAGGGCTGCGGTGCAGACGACCCCCGCGAGGAGCGTGCCGGCGAACATCCAGGAATCAGCGGGTACGGCGGCGGCGGGTCGAAGATACCGTTGAGGAATTTTGATGAGTTCGTAGGCGAGCCAGCGCGCCGGTGGCGATCCCGCCGGCCACGCCCGCGACGACGAGGGCGTGGGCCTCGGTCCACAGGAACCCGGCCCGTTGCCGGGCGTCGGCGCCGAGGACGGCGAGCGTCGTCATGGACCGGCGGCGCTGCATCGCTCCGACGACGAGAATGAGTCCGGCGCTCGAACGGCCAGCAGCAGTCCGAACGCGAGCGTCAGGCTGGCCAGTCCGGACAGGCTACCGGCGGCCAGCCCGGAGGCGGACGTGACGGCTACCCGGGGGTCGGTGATGTCGTTGACGAGCGCGCCGGCCGGGGCGGGGTCTGTCTCGCTAACGGTGTTTCCGGCGATCTTGGTTAGTAGGTTTCAGCGGCTGGGAAGCGGTCGCTGAAGGTGATGGCGAAGGCGTTCAACGCGGGTTTCCAGCGCATCGTCCATCGGGTTCTGCCTGCCGGTGGGGTCCAACGATCGGGTCACCAGGTACAGACACTTCAACGCGGCCAGCTTGTGGGGGAAGTGGCCGCGGGCCTTGACCGCAGCAGCAGAGGTGGCGCTGTGCGAACTCGCGTAGAGACTCCTCCAGCCGGTGCCAACCCGGGTCACCCCAGTTGACCGCCGGGCGCAACCAGGGTTCGTGTGCTCGGGCTGTGCTCCTGGACTGGCCGAACGGCCATCCGGGTGATGTGGGTGAACGCGGGCCACTCCCTGCCACCCCAGGTGAACCCCCAGGTCGCTAGACTGGGCCCTCGCGCCCTCGTAGCTCAGGGGATAGAGCATCGGTTTCCTAACCGGACGCTCCGGGGCTGTCCGCAGTCCGATGACCTGCGGCTCTGTGCGTCTTGCCTGCGTGTGCCGGCCGTTGTGCGATCCGGTTGCGATCGCTTGCCGAAGATCAGCTTGAGCGTTGTGAGTCCTGATTGTGCAGGTTTTGAGGCTGCCGCGAGTTGGGAGGCAAGTCATCCTTCCTCGTCGTCGAGCAGTTCGCGGCGCCACTCCGCGAATCGACTTCGGAGATCGTCCAGCGCTGGGCCGGTGACGCCGTACTGGGCGAAGTCGTCGGGGTCGAGCTGGGCGGCTTGTCCGAGGGCGCCGGCGAAGATGCGCGGGTCGAAGCCGCGGTCGGCGCGCTGGGCGAGGGCGAGGAGGGTGTCGCGGGTATAGCGGCCGGATCGGAGCGTGGCGTCGATGTCGATGAAGTCGCGGGCGAACGCTCGCCCGTAGAGGGCGCTCATCTTGTTGGTGACCGCGTCGTCGGGGTGCAGTACCGGTCCGATCGCCATGAGGATCGGTTCGTTGGCCCGCCAGTCCACACCAAGTTCGACCTTGGAGATCCGCAGCCCGTCGGTGACGGCCAGCCGGGCGAAGGTGTCGTACTGCCGCTCGGTGTCGACGGTGAGGCCGTCGTCTCGGTAGGCGTGCACAACGGCGGTGACCGCGGCGGTGAACTCGTCGCGGCGGTCCCAGGCGGTGAACAGGTCGACGTCCTCACTGGGCCGCTCGACGAGCCCGGCCGCCTGCACCGCGTAGCCGCCGGCCAGTGCGAAGCCGTATCGATCGGCCGCGCCGAGTCCGGTACGGGCGAGGCGTTCGTGGAAGGGGTCCACCGCTATGCCGCGTTGCTGCGGGTGGCGGCGAGTTCGGGGAAGGCCTCTTCCCAGCGTTGGCGGAGCTGGGGTGGCAGCCAGAGGGTGGGCCAGAGTCGCCGGAGGAGGTCGGCGTCGAGCCAGGTGTTCAGGTCCTCGGTCGTGCTGGCTTCGGTGAGTACCACCTTGTACATGCTGGCCAGGCGTGCGGGCCGGTTCAGGTCGTACTCGGCGTGTCCGGACCAGTCGAGGTGACGCGGAAGTGTCACCGTGCCGCCGGTCGGGCCGTGCAGTTCGGCAAGGGTTGCCGCCACGACGTAGGGCTTGCGGTCGCCATAGGGTCGGTAGTCCGCCGGCGGTTGGGGGGATGTGCGGCGCCGGCTGAGGTTGGTTGCTCGTCGGATTTCCGGTCGTAGTGCCTGGCGGATCGTCTCCCGGCTGTACCCGGTGACCCGCTGCAGATCGACCGGCCGCCAGCCGGCCGCGTGGAACGCCCGTAGCTGTTCGTCCCGCTCGGTCAACGCAGCCGCCCGCGTCGCCTCGTACCGGGAGACAACCGCGTGCAGCTCATCCTCGGAGAACCGGGCCATGTCCCTCAGCCTACTACGCTAGGCCCAGTACGCTTGGCGTCTGGGCGCCGGGTGAACCCTCGGGTGGCCAGACTGTGCGCTCGCGCCCTCGTAGCTCAGGGGATAGAGCATCGGTTTCCTAAGGCGGCCGTCCCCACCTAGGGAGATGGACACAGCTCGATACAGTGAAGGGCGGTCGGGGTGACTTCGGGGGACGGGGACAAAGATGGGCGTGAGCATCGCAGCCGCCGTCTTCCTCGTGCTTTGCCTCGCCAGCTTCGGGTGGGGCAGCCGGCCCTCTGCTGTCGGGATCCGGCACACCCTCTTCGTGCTCGCGTGGCTCTGCGCGGCCTTGACGGCCACTCTGGTGGTCTTCTCGGCGTTTCCGTCCACCACCGCCGACGGCACGGTTCTAGGCGTGACCCTGGGCGGCGCGGGTGCCTTCGTCCTGCTGTTGTGGACGGCGGCGATCCGCGCCGGAGGCGTCGCGGCCCACCGGGACGCGAACGAGGCGCAGGCGGTCCGGCGCGCGGAGGTGGCCGCGGCGGGCGCCGCCCGACCGGCGCCGGCCGTACTGACCCACCAGCACACCCACTGGTTCCAGCTCAGGGACGGCGCCGGCGAGCGCCCGTGGGTCGGCGTCGTCACCGGCGACCTGCGCGCGGTCCGCGGTGTCGATGCCTGGGTGAACGCGGAGAACACTGACATGATGATGGCGCGCGTCCACGACTTCTCCGTGTCCAGCATCATCCGGTACGAGGGCGCCCGCCGGGACGTCGCCGGCCGCGTCCTGAACGACCTGATCGCCGAGGAGTTGGCGGAGACGGTCCGGGACCGCCGGCCGGTGGCCGCAGGCTCGGCGATCGTCACCTCGTCCGGCGCGCTCGCCGAGAGCCACGAGGTGCGGTTCGTCGTCCATGTGGCGGCGGTGGAGGGGCAGCCAGGGGCCGGCTACCGCCCGATCCGCGATCTGGGCGTGGCCGTCGCCCGTACGCTGACCGCCGCCGCGGCACCCGGTTTCACCGAGCCGGCGCGTACGATCCTGTTCCCGTTGCTCGGGGCGGGGGCGGGCGGCGCGCCGGTCGAGGAGACAGCCGCTCAACTGATCACCGCCGTCGTCCACCATCTCGCGCACGGTGGGTCGCCTCGGCTGGAGCGGGTGCTCGTGCTCGCCTACACCGACGCGGAGCTGACGGCGTGCCTGCGGGCCCTCGCCGCGTCGCCCGGCCTGGTGAGGCGACGCGGCGGTCCGGCCCTGCCGGCCGGGGTCAGCGCTGGCGCATGAATTCCTCCGTACGCGACATCGCGCGGGCGAACGCCTCCTGGTCGAGGCCGCGGATGCTCAGGATCTCCGCCTCGGTGACCGCCGAGTCGTTACGGGAGCGGGCCCGCAGTGCCCGCACGCCCTGTTCGAAGGCGGCCACCTGGGCCTCCCGAGCCGCGAGCACCTCCACCGGCACGCGGGTTAGCACCTCCATCTCGCCCAGCACGCGCTCCGCGTCGGCGTTCGCGGTCGCGATCGCCTGCTCCGTCCTGCCGGTGCTGATGGCGGCCTGCCGGGCCCGCTCCGTGGCGACCACCTGAAGCAGCCGCGTGTCGCGGACGTGCTCGTACGCGCCGACCGGTGTCGTGATCTTCATCGTCATCGGCAGGACGTCGACGAAGACGAAGAAGCAGATCATGAACCACTCGACCGTGAGCACGTGCCCGCTGCCCCTCTTAAGCTGGTCAAGCGCGGCGACCCGGGCCAGGTAGTCGGTGCTGTGCCTCGCGTTGATGTCGGCGACGTCGTGTGCCGCCTGGTCCCTGATGTCGCGGACCCGATCGTCGTACGCCTTTCTCGTCTTCTGATCCTCGCCCTTGGCCAGGCTGATCCGGCCGTCGAGCGCCTTTATCTCGCCGTCGACCTGGTCGAACTTCCGCTGGATGTCACGGCAGCGCGGACCGCAGTTCTCCTCGCCGGAGCTGATGCCGCAGGGCAGTTGTTTCCGTACGTTGCTCTGCTCGTAGGTCTTCAGCTGGCTCAGGCAGTCCAGCCGCGTGACCCGCGCGATCCGCGCGTCCTCCAGCGGCTTCGCCGAAGCGACCGGCACCGGGACCGCCGCGACGTCGGCGTCGGCCTTCGCCCGGCGTTCCTCAACCTTCGACCGTCGGTTCTCGTCGATGGTCTGCACGAGGCTGTCATCGAACCACAACAGCACCAGCGGGTGAGCGACCGCGATGCCGACCAGTACCGCGAACACCAGCCGGGCGACGACCGGAACGGTGCGGCCGCCCGCCCCAGGCACCGTCGACTTGTGCAGGGTCGAGATGAGGTACCGATCGATGAGCAGCACGATGACGCCCCAGCAGATCCCTGCCAGAACGTACAGCGCGGCGTGCCGGGTCAGGGTGGAGACCGCGTACGCCATGGAGAACGTGCCCAGCACCGCTGGTACCAGGATGAGTGAGCCGAGCCCGGCAAACCGGATCTTCTCGGTGTTGGACAGTGAGGTGCAGTCCTTCAGGATAGTCGGATCGGCCCCGGAGAGCCAGATGAACGCACGGCGCAAGGATGCATTCCTTCCCACGATGCGGGGTTGAGAGGGGGCCGATCGCTGTTGCTTCCTTACTGGGCCGAGCCGACCTTTTTGTGCAGGGACTCGTTGAACCCGTTGAGGAGTGCGCTGGTGCTGTCGAAGTAGACCTTGATCTGGTGGTTCAGGGACCGGCGGGCCGGCTCGTAGAGCTCCGGTCGGTTCTGGAACCGTTCGATCATGTCGAACTGCGGCGCCATCTGGCTCATGAACCTCTCCAGCGCGGCGTTGATGGTCTCATTCAGGTCCTGGATGCGGTCGGCAGCGAACCGCGCCAACTGCGTCTGCAGGTGCATGCCCTGGGTCGCGATCAGCGCGTCCGCACGCTTCCGGGCGATCTCCAACTGGGTACGGGTGAACACCTCGATGAACTCCCGCTTTGCCGCGCCGAACTGACGCAGCGTCTGCACGGCGAGTTCCTGGGTTTCCTTCTGGTATCGGCTCGGGAAGAGCCGCTGGAGCACTCCGCCGCGGTTCATCGCCGCCAGCGCGGTCTCACGCGCCTCGGTGCTGGCGGCGCGCATGAACTCCTGCATGCCGTTGGAGACCTGTTCGAGCTCGTCGAGGCTGGTACCGGGCATCTGCGAGATCGGCTGAAGACTCACGGGGGACCTTCCTGGTGATGATGGGAGCGCCGCCGTCGGGGCGGAGCCCAGGTTTCTGGTAAACGGATGACCGTCAGGCCATCTCCGGCTTCGCCGCGAAGGCGCCGATGTCGATCGCGTGCAGCACGAACGCCGCGGCGTTGTCGGCCGCACCGGCCGGCTCGTAGTGGACGTCCCGGTCGACGCCCCAGTCGGAGATCGCCTTGACGACGATCCAGGGCACGTTGGCGTCGGCCGCCGCCGCGTAGAGACCCTGGGCCTCCATCTCGCCGCACAGGGCACGGCTGTGGTCGCGCTTGAGCTGGTCGCGCAGCGCCGCGGAGTCGACGAGGGTGCGCGACGACAGCATCAGCCCGAAATGGACCTTCGCGTCGGTGAAGTCGATCGAGGCGGCCTGGAGGCGAGCCACCAGCGACGAGGACGGGCTCACCCGGTCGCCCAGCAGCTCGGCCCGATCGTCGTACTGGATCCGGTGGTCGAGGTCGTAGACCGAGTTCGAGACGACGACGTCGGTCAGCCGGTGCGGCGGCGTCCAGTCGTCGCGCAACCCGTAGCAAATCCCTACCATGATCACGACATCGGGTCGCCAGCGGTCTATGGCCTCGGTGGCGGTCGCCTGGCCCCCGCCGGGCGCACCGGCGCTCTGTCGCGCGCACTGCACCATGGCCAGCGTCGTACGACCGATCTCGCCCAACTCGTAGATCGCCAGGTTGCCCACGAACGACCGTTCGGGCGGCCGTGCGGTGACCCGGCGGACCGCCCGCAGAACCGCGTCCCGCTCGGTGGGCGTGACGGTTATCAGCAGTACGCGTGTATTCATCAGGGGGTGCCTCAGCTCATCGAAGGTTGCCAGAGACCTTTGGTGCTGCGCGATCGCCAGCCGCGCGGAGACCCAGGCGATCGGGACGGTCATGATCCCGAGCACGCTGGTCAGCCAACCGAAGGCCGATGCCGTAGCCGTGGCAGGCTCGGCGCCGGGCGCGTTCGTCAGCAGTAGCCGCCAGGCGAGCCACTCCAGCGCGGTCGGATAGTCGACCGGCCGCCCCGGGCAGGCCCCCGCCCCACAGGCATGGCTCTCCCATGACGCGACGAGGAAGGCCAGCAGGGGTACGACGACGAGGATGAGGCCCACCCAGAGCGCGAAGAAGCCACCGTCGGCCTGGGAGGCGATCCGGTAGTCCCGGACCGGCCCGGGCGGCAGCCGCAGCGCCACCTGCGATCCCGGTCCGAAGGGCTGGGCCAGCACCGCGTCGATGGCGTTGCGCATGCGGTCCGTGGTCGCCCCTCGTCTGATGAACACCAGCACCTCCCGTACGCGTACCCGGTCCGTCTCAACGCCCCGCCGCGCGGCCTCGTGACGCGCTTCCCGCCAGACGAGATCGCTCATCCGGTCCGCGGCCAGCTCGATCAGGTGCCGACCTGGTTCCGGCGTGACGTGGTGGCATAGCGGGACCGACCAGTTCCAGCCCGGGTAGGAACCCGCCGCCAGCTGGTCGGGCCTGGGCGGGCGGCGGCCGAGGGTGCGGCGCAGCCACGCCGACTCATGGGCCAGTCGACCGAGCATGAGGACGCTGACGTACGGCACCACGGCGACCGCGAGCCAGGCGACGGCGGGTGGCGTGTGCCCGTCGTGCAGGCCCGGGACCAGCGCTGCCGCGACGACGAGCAGCCCGAGCACCGGCGGTACGACGAGCAGGAGCAAATCCCAGTGCCGGTCGACGAGTCGGAGGGTGCGCAGCCTGAGGCCGCCACGGGCGGCGGGTGCCGGGCTGGCCGGCGGGCGCTCCAGCAGGGCGAAACTGTCTGGCCCGCGCCAGGCCAGGCGGCCCTCGGCGGCGGCCACCCACAGTAGGACGGACAGCGGGCCACGGGACCGAACGAAGCCCAGGGCGCTGCGGTCCCGGACGACGCGAACGGCCTCCCGGCCGCGCTGCGCCGAGCGAACCACCCGGGCGGCGGCCCGGCACTGTGCGAAGTCGACCACGCGCCTCACCCCTCATCGTTCGTTCGCTGACCGGTCCGCCGGTTCCGGCACCCGTTCTGCCGCCGCGCCCGATCGAACTCCGGGCCCCCGCGCCGAATGGCGTGCATCTGAGGCACGATTGCTCAATACGCGGACACTCGGATATCCAGTATCATTTATGGAACCCCGCGGCCAGCGTTATCAACGGCGCGCATGACGAATGGACTCGCCTCCCCTCGATCCATCTAGGAAGGATCATGGCAAGCATGCCGAACCCGCGCGACGAGCACCGGACGAAAATTTCGACGCCGGTCGAGATTCTCCAGCTCAACGGGCAGACGTCCGGTGCCGCGTCCGGATACGGGCCGGACGCCCGGACGGATGGGGAGATAATCGTGCCGCCCGGTGCCCAAAGTGACTTCATGCGCACACTCGGCGACTTCTGCGCTCAGCTCTCCCGATTACGGAAAGAGGCGGGTATCAGCGTCGAAGTGCTCGCCAAAGATTCACGGGTTCCACTCGGTCGAAGTCAAATATACGACACCCTGCGCGGCCAGGTTTCCTCACCGCCGTCGTGGGAATTCGTCCAGGCTTTCGTATCCAAGTGCGCGACACACGCCGACCGCGCGAGCATTTCCCTCCCCACCGACCTCGAATACTGGCGGCGCGAGCACGGCCTGCTGGCGCATCTGCACGAAAAGAGCCGCGGCCGCTCGGCGGTCGTGTCCCCGACAGAGCCGGTCCGCCTCGGCCGTGACGGCGGCGGCCGCGTGCTGACAGTGCAGGAGACCAGCACCTATCGACTGCCGCCCGGCCCGGACGGACGCCAGTCGCGGATCGGAGTGATCACCTCGGACATCCGCCAGGTGAGATGCGCCGACATCTGGGTGAACTCGGAGAACACCGACATGGTCATGGCGCGCGTACAGGAGTGCTCGGTCTCCGCGATCATTCGGTACGAGGGCGCCGAGCGGGACGCGGGCGGCCGGGTCGTGGTGGACCACGTCGCCGACGAACTGGAGGCCAAGGTCGCCGCCCTGCGACCGCTCGGCCCGTGCGGGGTCGTCGTGACCGGTGCCGGCGAACTGGCACGCCGAAACGGCGTGCGCTTCGTGATCCACGTCGCCGCCGTGCACGGCGCCCCCGGAGCAGGCTTCCAGCCGGTCAAGGAGATCGGCCGCTGCGTCGCGAACGCCCTGACCGCAGCCGAGGACCTGGTCGACCCGCGGACCCCGGCGACCGTCCTGTTCCCACTGCTGAGCTGCGGCGAGGCCGGCGGTGAGATCCTTCCGACGGCCCAGGCACTGATTCACACCGCCGTCAACCACCTCCGCGCCGTGCCGGGGAGCCGGATCGGCACCGTGCTGTTCCTCGCCTACACCGACGTCGAGCTGTGGGCCTGCCTGCAGGCGCTCGGCCAGGTGTCGGCCCTCTCGCGGGAGGTTCCCGCCAGCCGCGCCGGCCAGGTCCGGCGTGGACCCGTTCCACCCGGCCCGGGTGGCGCGCGTCGGCCGTCCGGCGATCGCGGGTCCGGTCAGATCCGCTGGCAGCTGCGGCGCTCGTAGCCGCCGCGAACGGCTTTTGGCTGGCCGTGTCCGAAGAGCACCGTGTGTCTCCGAAGACGACGCTCTATCTGTACCCAGAGGCTGACTGCCTGCGGGTTTCGTATTCTGTTTCACGTTAGCGGGTCGCATACGCGCGTTGCTGCGCTCGCTTGCCGAAGATCAGTAGAAAGGCATAAGTCCTGCTCACACCATGCTCCGGTGGTCCGACGCGTCCTTGCTGAGATACGGCGAAGCCACCGCGCCGCGTCAGTCTACGGTGCCGCAAGTCCCCACCCGGAGCCGCGCCTGCGGCTGCGATCGCCGAAGGTGCCGTCATTGCCGTAGACCTCGTCGCCGGCAGCCCACCCGGCCGGGACCCCTGCATCGACCGCGTCGGCGATCATGTCGCGGGCCAACTGACGTTTGGTGGCAAACTCCACGTCGGCGGGCACGCCGGCCGCTGTGCACCGCGTCCGGTCGTTGGTCCGGCAAGCTAGTTACCTTGCGTGATGAGCGCCTCGCGGCATGAGAGGTAACGCGACCTTGGCGATGTTCAGCCCCATCCAGGGGTGGAGGTGGCCCGATCCGGCGCCATGGTCAAATGCCAACGTGGCTGACCTACGACCCCGCTTCGCCGACGACACGAAAACGCATCCCGGCCTACGGATGACAGCGGTTCCACGTTCATCCAGCCTGATCGTGGACGATGACACCAAACTGCTCCTGAGCGAGGGCCTCGGCCGGTTCGACATGGAGATCCGCTGGATGGCCCACCTCGACGAGACCAACGTGCTCCGGCTATGGCGATCCTGGACCGGACATCAGTTCTACCAAGCCGCCGTCGAGCAGCAGGCGGCCGGCCAATGGTTGATCCGCGATCTCGCCGTGGAGCAGGAACCAACTCGATACCGGGGATCCCTTTCGGAAGAGCCCGAACAGTTCGACAAGGTTCTCGTGTCCGTCGTCAACACCCTGCGCAGATTCCGGGCCGGCCATACCCCGTACGGCCCGACCCCGGACGCCGAACCGATGCCGCCGGCCTGGCCATGAGAGCACCCCGCGCTGCCGCGTTTCGCCCGTGCTGCTCTAGCACGCGTGCTCGAAGCGGCAAATCCGGACGGCAGCAGATTGCGGGGGACTTGGAGTGCCCCGATCGCACAGGCGGGGGTGCTGGTCAGCGGTGCACTACACCCTCGCCTGTGGGAATGTCCTGCCGCGTTCATGGAAGTTGTCGGCGATCGCCGTCAGTCGCTGGGTGTGAGTCGGCCAGTCGATGGCGTCAGGGACGTTGCTGTGGCGCCGCAGCAGGCCAACGGAGCCGTCGACCTGTTCGCGGAGGATATCGGCGTGGCCGGCGTGGCGCTGCAGGTCGACGGTCATGTGGACCATGATTTCGTGAAGCGTGACCTCCGCGCCGCCCCAGTGGGCCACACGCCCGATCGCATCCAGCGGCAGGCTGTCGATGGTCTCGTCGGCGAATGCCTGCACGCGGCGGTAGAGGTCGATGATTCCCGCAGCGGTCTCGGTCTCGGTGGCGTACCAGCCGGCCATCGGATCGGGGTCGCCAAGGGACACGAGCTCATCCGGGGTGGGCCACTCACGGCCAAAGGTGGGGCCGAAGTAGATCGCCTCGGTGTTCAACGCGTGCTTGACAAGGCCCAGCAGGTTGGTGCCAGTCGGCGTACGAGGCAACCGTTGGTCACGCTCGGAGAGGCCCTCCAGCTTCCAGATCAGCACATCCCGAGCCCCTTGAAGGTAGTTCTTCAGCACGTCCTTGGGCGCGGCCACCATACAGGCATCCTGCCACGCTTGTAACGAGCCGCTCGTAGGGCCTCGATGGAGTCCATGACCTCGTGAAGCTCGCAGGCGGGCGAGCGCCCGCACCTCGGCAAGGTCGCCACGTACAGCACGTCCGCTCGCTCGGCGGCATGAGCGGACGCACCGAAGGGCACCGGCGCGTGGGAACAATGACACCGTTCGCCCGGCCGGCGATGCCTTCGATACCCGGAGCCTGATATTTTAGTGTCTTCATGACTTATCTCGATCTGTGCCGTGACAGCTTGGACGGGCTGTCGGTAGGCGACGCGCTCGGTGCGCAATTCTTTGTCCCAGGCACCTCATACGCCGAGTTGGTGGCCGGCCGCCCTCCTCTCGCCCCCTGGCCATGGACCGACGACACCGAAATGGCCTGCTCCGTCGTCAGCGAGCTGCGGACCTGGGGCGACATCGACCCCGACCGACTGGCCGCTGCCTTCGCGCAGCGATACGAGCCGTACCGCGGATACGGGGGTGGCGCGGTCGTTTTACTGCACCAGATCCGGGACGGAGCCGACTGGCGACAAGCGGCACGCTCGGCCTTCGACGGTCAGGGTTCCATGGGCAACGGCGCGGCCATGCGCGTGGCACCCCTGGGCGCCTTCCACGCCGGTACCTCCCAGACCGCCGCGTTGGCGGCGATGCGCTCGGCCGAAGTCACCCACGCCCACCCCGAGGCAATACTCGCAGCGGTGGCAGTAGCCGTGGCTGCTGCCGAAGCAGGCCACGCCAGACGGCTCAAGCAGCGGCCCGCCCCGGAAACGCTGCTTGAGGCCGTGCTTCGCCATCTCGTCGACAGCCGGGTCAGCGAGGGCATCCGCCAGGCTATCGGCCTACTCGGGGCAAGCGTGGCCGAGGCAGCCTACGAGCTGGGCAACGGGTCCCGAGTCCTGGCCCAGGACACCGTCCCTTTCACGCTCTGGGCTTCGGCCACCTTCCTGAACGACTACCCAGCGGCAATCCTGGCGTGCGTCGAGGCCGGGGGCGACGTCGACACCACGGCCGCGATCGTTGGCGGTATCGTCGCGACCTTCACCGGCACAGGCCCCGGCGGCATACCCCCGTCCTGGCTCAACGCGCGTGAGCCACTACCGATCTGGGCCGGCGGCTGAGCCGGCACGACGCATGGACCCTCACTCGGCGACAAGGAACACCCAACCAAGTGCTGCCTACCCAGCGTGATAGCTCGACAGCGAACACTCACGGCGGCAGATGAGGGCGTGGGTGCTTTAGGTGAGTCCACGTGCCCCTTGCGTTATGGCCTCAGACCAGCGGACGCCGTTTGTAGTCGCGCCCCGCAGATCGGCTTCGCGGAAGATGGTTCCTTTGACTGACGCCCCGCTAAGATCCGCACCGCGGAGGTCCGCACTAGTAAAGTCTGCACCATCTAGTTTTGCATTCGCTAGCTTCGCCAGGCCGAGATTCGCATCTGCGGCAATTACACCCCTAAAATCGACGCCTTCTAAGATTGCTTCTTGCATTTTGGCCCCGCGAAGATCAGCTCCACGATTAGCCAAAGGCGGCGTACCCAGCGCGCGCGCTGCAGCGAGAACGTCTGGCGGAACTTTGCTGCTATCCGGGTGTTGCCGAACGAACGAAGACAGAACTTGGGTGACAGCGGGAATCCAAGATCCGTCCCCTCGGGCAATTGCAGTTAAGGAGTAAATTCCGCCAATCTTCACGGCCAACTTTTCTGATGCAATTTGCTCGACGGCTTTAATGTATCTATCGGCATAGGCTGCGGTGCGATTTAGGCGGTAGGTCCGCCCCGCAAAAACCGCACCCAGGATGACCGCAACCCCCGCCAACAGCGCAATCATCGATGACCTTACATCGTTTATCGCCTTCAGCTTGTCGGCAGAAGTCATTCCGGTAGCGGGCGCTCGAGTAAGGAGGCTGGGAACGATCCATACCAGCGCTATTAGAGCGAAGACAGCGAAGCATGTCCCGCATGTCCAAGCCAACACGCGTAAGGTTATTCTCATTCGAGTCCAATCTAGACGGTTCACCCATGATACGATCTCAGGTCCAACTTGGAGGTATCAGGGCATGTCTAAGATCATCTTTACCGAAGACGTGATCCAAGGACTCTTCGGTCACGAGGCGGCTGAAGATGAGGATCCGGAGCGGCTGCGACAGTACTATTTTAAGTCTTCAACCTACGACCAGGTCATCACGACCCTTCCACTCCGGATTGTTGTTGGACACAAGGGTATCGGCAAATCCGCTCTTTTCCGGGTCGCGATGGCCGAACTCCGTGAGGCTGGCGGACTGGCGGTTCAAATCAAGCCCGACGACGTTGCTGATATTGCGAGGGGGCAGCCTGACTTCTTGAGTTCAATCCGAGCATGGAAGGTCGGCCTGCGTGATGTGATTGCAAAACGTGCGGCGCAGACAATGAGCCTTAAGGTTATTGGCCTTGAGGGCCAGGTCAAGGAAGCAGAATCGGTAATTGTGCCGCTCCTGGAAAAGATCTCTGATCGTGAAGCGTCAGCCAAAGCAGAAATTCAAGCTACTCGGGAAAAATTCCAGCAATCGCATGCACTGCACGTTTTTGTCGATGACCTAGATCGGGGCTGGGAGGGCCGGCAAGCTGATATCCGTCGGATATCCGCACTTTTGAATGCAGTGCGCGACTTGGTAAACGAGGATCGCCACCTACGTTTCCGCATTAGCCTGCGCTCAGACGTCTATTTCCTTGTGCGCACATCTGACGAATCTACCGACAAGATCGAAGGTTCGGTAATTTGGCAGTCCTGGACCAATCATGAGGTTTTTGCACTCCTGGTCAAACGAATCGAAACTTTTTTCGGTCGCGACTGGGACTACGACAAACTAAAGGACAGTAGCCAGCGTGAGTTGGCAAAGTCGCTGCTGCCTGTGATGGAGGAACGCTTCAGGGGGCAAGGTCATTGGCACGACGCGCCGATGCACCGAGTGCTCATGTCGCTAATCCGGAAGCGGCCGCGCGATCTGGTCAAGCTGTGCAGCCTTGCTGCACGGAATGCGTACGTTAAAAAGTCAGACAAGATTTATACAGAGAATCTCAAGGCGATTTTTGAGGAGTACTCGCAAGGTCGCATCCTCGACACGATAAATGAGTTTCGATCAGAATTGCCCGACATTCGGCGCCTGCTCGAAAATATGAAGCCATCCACAAAGGAGCGAACCGACAAGTTAGGATGGACGTATACGACGGCCGATTTGATAACAAAGATAAAGTCTATCGAAGAGCAAGGGCAATTCCGATTCAAGCCCGGAAGATCAGCGTCGACCAAGGATCTTGCAGCTTTCCTATATAAGATCAACTTTCTCACCGCTCGGCTCGAAAGGCCGGATGGCAACATCGTTCGTCGCTACTTTGAGGAGCAGCGCTACTTGCAGAGCGAGTTCGCCGACTATGGGTTCGATTGGGAGATTCACCCAGCCTATCGATGGGCTTTGCAGCCTACGGATATAGATAAGGTCTTCGATTCGCTGGACAAGCCGTCATTCTGGTCATTCTCGGAGGAGTAGTATTTCAATGGGGACATGTGCGAACGCATGGCAGGAGGCGTCACTCAAGCCCATTCGATATCTCGAAAGGCCAGCTCTCTCGACGCCCTGGGGCGCACTCAACTCGGCGTGAGCGGACGCTCGGTGGGAACCGTCGCCAGTCCGGCGTCCACCGCGGGATCCAGGCGCTCCGGCATGAGTGGGTCCAAGGTCCTCCGGTGCTTACGCCGAAGGGTGGACATCAGCGAGGATTGCTGATCTTCGATGATGTGCGCGGCGTGTGCTCTCCAGCCGGCGCCAACCGGGATGAACCGGTGCCAACGTGGGTCACCCCCGGCGACCGGTGGTCGCAGACCGGGGTTGGTGTGCTCGAGCTGTGGTCCTGGCTGGGGAAACGAGGGTCCGGGTGACGTGGGTGAACGCGGGCCACTCCCTGCCACCCCAGGTGAACCCCCAGGTCGCTAGACTGGGCCCTCGCGCCCTCGTAGCTCAGGGGATAGAGCAACGGTTTCCTAACCGGCCGCTCCCCGGGTGTTCCCAGGCCGACGACCTGCGGCTTTCTGTTTATGCCTGCGTATCTGCCGGTCGCTTCGTGGCCTGGCTGCGATCGCTTGCCGAAGATCAGCTGAAACGTTGTGGGTCCTGAGTGTGCAGGTTTGACGCTGCCGCGAGTCGGGTCATCTTTCCCGTCGTCGAGCAGTTCGCGGCGCCACTCCGTGAATCGACTTCGGAGCCGTGCAGGGCGGGTGGCCGGTATGGATGAATGACCAGGCCGGGAGTGTGGCTAGTCGGGTGAGGGGGCCTTGATGGGCTGGTCCGCCAGTGACAGCGCGCTACGCGGCCGCGGCGAGCGCGGAGATGACAGAGGTGGGTATCTGTTGGCGGGCGGCGTCGCTTGCGGTGGAGGTGAGGAAGTTCAGTAGGTGGCAGGGGCGCTCCGGGGTGCCGAGCGGGACGGGTTCGACGCGTCGCCAGCCGCGAGCGGAGGCGGCTTTGATCGCGGTTAGGTAGGTGCCTTCGCTCATGCGGCCGAGCGTGCGGGCGCGCATAAGCAGCGCGGCTAGCGAGACCTGCCAGTAGCGCTTGAGTTCGAACAGTCTTGACCAGTCCACACTGTCGGGCAGTTGGTCGGCGATTTCGTCGGCGGGCATAAGAAACGCCGCAGCGAACGTGTGTGCCTGTTTCTCGACTTCTTTGACACCCCAGATCTGTTCACCGTGCAGAACGAGGTGGGCCAGTTCGTGGGCGGCGTCGAAACGTGATCTTGCACGGTCGTTCTTGTCCGTGCCGAGTACGACGACCGGATGGTCACTGAATGGTAGGGAGAAGGCGTCGACGTCGGTGCTGCCCAGTGGTAGACGGATGACGACGACGCCGTGGTGTTCGAGGAGGTCCACGACGTTGCCGATCGGTCCGGAGGGTAGTTTCCACTCCTCGCGGACCTGCGCGGCGATGCGCTCGAGCTCCTCACCGGCGACATTGAGGTTGCTGACTTGGATCTGTGGGACGGTTCCGGTGGGGAACTGCCCGGCGGCGGTGGCGTGCACCGCGAGGTCGTGGGCAACGTGGGCGACGGCGCGGGCCCTCCGGCGATCGGCGACCGCAGTGCGGCGCAGCGATCGGAAGAATCCCTCGTGTGTCGCCATGAGGGGCTGGTTGAAGAACGCGACGGGTACGTCGAGCATCTGACTCAGGGCGTTGAGCGTTTCAGTTCTGGGCCGGGCGGCGCCGCTTTCGAACTGGCTGACCGCAGCCGGGGAGACGGCTATCTGCCCAGCGAGGTGCGCCTGGCTGAGGCCGGCTAGCTCCCGAGCCATCCGCAGGCGTGCTCCCTGGAACCCCGGCGCGCTCACTCTGTCTCCTCAGTCTTTGATCTTGTGTCCGATTCTGGTCGTTTCGCGGCGTAAGAGCGGACTGCCGCGCCGAACATTACCCTGGCGACGCGGAACGTCGTGCGGAACGTAGCGTCGGAAAATTAAGTAAGATCGGAAAGGTTGAAGCCGGAGGGTTGCCGCACCGTGCGGTCAAGTGCCGCCGGCCACGAGGACACCGCCATGGACCGGCGGTCAGAACGGATGTGTACATGGCACCCCGAACAACTGCGGAGGCGTTCGGCGAGTTCGACGCCGCACTGAACCTCGACCAGCGGGAACGGGAGCAGGCTCAGCGCCGCCACCAGGAGGTCACGGACGTCTTGACGGAGGCGGGCCTCGCCTCGTCGACCTTCCTGCAGGGCAGCTTCGCCCGCAAGACGATGCTTAAGCCGCTCAAGGACGTCGACATGGTCGTCCTGCTGGCCGAGGATCACCGGCGACGGTGGTTCGGCGCCTGCAACGGTGGCCCGGCCGCCTCGATGGCGGCGATCCGCCAGGTGGTCGCCGCCCGTTGGCCCGCCGCCCGTTTCGACGAGGACAAGCAGCCCGCCCACGCGCTGCAGGTCAAGTTCGTAGACTGCGCCTTCACCTTCGACCTGGTGCCCGCCTTCGAGGACAACGACACCGTGGAGGGCGTGTTCATTGCCGACCGCGACCTCGACCGGTGGGAATGGTCGAACACCCGCACGCTTCGGCGACTGATCACTGAACGCAACTTGGCCACCGTCGGCGCCTTCGTCCACCAGGTCCGTATGGGCAAGTCGTTCAAGACCAACCAGCCCACGCTCGAAAAGTTGTGCGGCCTGGTCATCGAGTCCCTGTGGTACGCGGCGATCACGACGAAGATGTCCCACGCCACAGCCACGGTCACCGCGCTCGACCACGCCGCCGAGGCGGTCATGGGTAACGTGTACGACCCCACGGGCGTGGACAACCTCGCCAAGGACTGGACACCGGGCGAGAGGTCCAGGTTCAGCCAGACGTTCAGCCTCGCGGCCAAGCAGGGCCGCGAGGCGCAGCGGCTCGCCATCGACGGCGAACATCAGGCCGCGACCGACATCTGGCACACCCTGTTTGGCGAACCGTTCCCCGCACCGACCGCCCAGCCCGCCGCGCAGGCCCTGGCCGCGCTGAGCGCAGGCAGCATCACCTCCACCGGCAGGGCCGTGACCTCGCAGCGCGGCGCCCAGACCAACCGGCCAGCGAGGTCATGGCGTACCCGGTGACGGCGGTCCTGCAAGATCCCGCCGCGGCGGCCGACCACCTCCTGCGCCACGCCGACGTGTTCGGCGTGGCGCAGGCCGCCGGCCACACCACCGCGCTGGCCGCAGCCCGCCTCGAACTGACCCTGCTACCCCTACCCGCCTTCGCCGCCGACGGCTACCCGGTCGAGCAGATCCGACTGGTCATCCTGCCGCCCGGCGACCGATTCCATGCCTACCCCCGCAGCGGCAGCAGCCGCCCCTTCAAGCACCGCAACCCACAACTCCGGGATCTCTGCCTGCAATACAACCGTGACGACCCCGCGCTCCTGTGGCTCCCCGAAGATGGACTAGAGCCCCTGGTCACCCTCGTACACCGACACCTGATCTTCGAGGAGGCATGGCGGCGCAGCGGCGAATGGCCGTGCGAGGATGCCCCCCACGGCGACGACCGGCAGGCGCCACACCGAATCGTCACGACCGCGATGCGAAAGGAACTCGGCCGGTGGTCACGGACCTAGCGACGCTCACGCAGTCCGCCGATCCCGCCACCACTGAGCCACCCACCATCACCATCGCCCTAGCCGTCCTCGGCTCCAGCGTGGTCGCCGGCCTGATCAGCGTCATCCTCGGCAACACCCGGGCGAATGCCACGGCACGCCGAGAACGCTACGCCCAAGCTGTGCGCACCCTCGTCGCCTGGGCCGAATACCCCTACCGCATCCGCCGACGGACCAGCGACGACGCGGTCACCCTCACGGCCCTCGCCGACCGCGGCCATACCCTGCAGGAACAACTCGCGGAATCCCGCGCGTGGATCGCCGCCGAGAGCCGCGCCATGAGCGAGGTTTTCGACGCCTGCCTCGACGAGATCAATCCTCTGGTCGGACCCGCTTGCGCGATCGCCTGGCAGCAGCCCCCCATCGCCAAGAGCGCCGAGATGCTGCTCGGCGACTTTGGCCCGCGCGGGATCAACGCCATCGTCGCGCGCATGGAGTGCGCGATCATCTACCGCTTCGGACTGCGCCGTCTGATGTGGCGCGGGTGGGTATTGCACAGGCTCCGTCGCCGGGCCTGCTTGCCCGACACATCCCCGACTACAGTCGAATAGGTCGCGACGAGGCCGTCGCAGTAGGCATGGACTGCGGGTGCACAGGGTGTCGGCGATGGCTTGTGGCCGCCCACCCACCTCACGACCAGCGTGGCACCGCTCATCACACCGCCCAGGCTGATCGCGCACAACGAGCCCGCCCGCTTCTACCCGCCAAAAGAGTCGAGGGGCCACCCGACTACAGGCTCGTAGTTCGCAAACAGTCGGATCCGTGCAGTGGCAGCGCGGGTTCAACCTTGACCCCTCTGTTCGGGCGTGTTCTGAAACCACGGGTCAGTTTCAGGCGGAGCCGACAGTTCAGTTCGTTCTTCGGTCCGGGCTGCCAGATGCGGCCGTGTCCAGCTCCGTCGAGTACGCCGTGGCCCTTACTGTCGGGTGGTGCAGCGATGGGATTCGCTCAATGAGCGGCAGCTCGACCTGCTTCGCCGGATCCACGGCGGCGATGACCTCAGCGGCCCGGACGGCGTCGAGTACCGCCGGTCGGCGCGCGCGCTCCAGGACCGGAACCTGGTGACGGTGACACGCAAGGCAGGGGTGTGGAAGGCGTCCTCGACCGACGCCGGTCGCTTCTACCTCGAGCATGGCCACCATCCCGATCATCCCGATCACCGTGCTTCCCTCCCGCGATCCGAGCCGCCCGCACCCGGCGACAACACCGGCGGCGCTTCGTCGGCGGACCTGCTGCGATCGGCTCGCGACCTGCTCGACCGCCTACAGCAGGAGGGTGGCATGGTCCGTATCGAGAGTCCCGACAGCGGAACGCGGGCCCGGTACCGCCGGATCATTTACGCGCTCAAGCAGCAGGGACTTGTGCCATCAGGTCACCACCTGCGCCACACCGGCCGCGACGCCGGCGACATCGTCATCCGCCTGTACACCGATGCCGGTCCGGACGAGACCGACTGGAACCGGATCCGGCTCAACACCAGACGTGTCACCACCGACCCGCATCTGGCGTTTAGCGCTCTCGAAGCCGATCCGACCAACCTCGCCGTCAGCTCGGACCTACTGCCCCGGGCGTTGCTGCTGATCCGGCACCTCGCCGGCGAGGCGGCCCGGCGTGGGCACCGGCTCGGGGTCAACACCAAGGCGAAACACCCGCGGGTGTTCCTCCAGGCCGGGCAGGTCCGACGCACGGTCACCCTTACCGAGGAACGCGACCAGGTCCCGCACGAACCCACCGCCGAGGAGCTGAAGGTGCTGCGCCTGCGGCCGTGGATGAAACCTGCGGAGTTCGACGTCGTCGACTCCGGCAGGCTCCGCTTGGAGATCGCCCGGGCCGGACACGACAACCGGGACACCTGGACCGACACCCCACGCGTACGTCTGGAACAGCGCGTCGCGCAGATTATCCAAGGGTTCGAGGCTGGCGTCACCGCCGACGAACAGCAAAGGCGGGCAGCCGAAGCCGCGCGGGGAAAAGCCGCGGCCGAACACCGGCGGCGGCAGGAGGAAGCAGCGGCCGAGCGCAGACGGCAGGAGGAGGCCACCCTCGCGCAATGGCACGCCGCGATGGCCGACGCCCGCGTCCGGGCCACGGACAACATCCGCGCGGAAACCTTCCGCAACGCCTACCAGGCCTGGAACACCGCAGCTGACATCCGCGCGTTCTGCACCGCCCTCGAACAAGCGGCCGAGGGGCAGACCGGCGCCAGCGGGTACCTCGCCAACTGGGTCGCGTGGGGCAGGGCCGCCGCCGACCGGATCGACCCCATCCGCAATCCCCGCGTGCTGGCCGACATCGACTACAACCCCGAACCCGGACCCGACGACCTGCGCCCGTTCCTCGGTGACTGGAGCCCCCACGGACCACACAAAGAGCACCACCGCCCTGATCACGACCGGCAGGCCCACGCCGGTATCCGCCGACAGGCCGAATCGTGGCACCACGGGCTGCTCGACCGCGGCGCCTGAAGTGCGTCGACACCTCAACCGTCACCACAACTCCGGCCGGATGCGGACGAGCCTGCGCCGGGACCTGCCGCCATCGCGGCGCAACCGCTAGCCCGACCCGGTACCACGCAACAAGTGATGCTTACCCGAAGGACGGCTGGATGAGAATCGACCCCTCCCGCTTCACTGTCGGCGACGAATGGGCCTACCGGCAGTCGGACCACGCACCGTCCGAACGCGTCCGCATCCTGGCCGTCGAGCTGAAGAAGACCAGCGCCCGCCTCGAGATCAGATTCCTCGACGAGCCCGACGAACGGGTGGAGAAGGTACCCGGGTCGCGGCTGCGGGTGCCGTGGAACGAGGTCGAGTCCTTCGACGCGCTGATGGCAACTGGCAACGCATCGACGATCTGAGCCTCGACCGAACCGAGGAAGCCTGCGTCGAGGAGATCTTCGGCCTCTTGATCAGCGATGACGTAGCCGAAGTGCTCTGGTCCCCGGTGGCATGTGCCACCGACATCCGCGACAGGGCCCGGCTGAGCGCGATCATCGACGGCCCGATCGACGACATCCTGGCCGCGGCTGAATGGTTCGACCACGACGGCCGGACCATCCTGTCACCGGCCGGCACCCTTCAACTGGTTGAGGCCGCGTGCCGTGCCCATCCGAACCAGGTCCTCGACCTTGTGATCGAGCAGGAATCCCAGTCCCGCCACAAATGCAAGTTTGGCGATGAGCACCGTTTCGGCCGCGACAACCGGTCGACGACACCGGAATGGGAGTACGACTGGTACCGCCGCCACGACCGGCCCCGCCACGAACTACTACGCCAGTGGTGCGGCCACCGGGAAGTCACCCACCACGAACGGTTCCTCGCCGCGGAAGCCGAAACCCACCGCCTCGACATCCTGATAACCGACCTCCTCAAGGCCCTGGACACCCTCGGCGAACACGAACAGGCCGCCCGGTTCGCCGAGGAACACGAACGCGACCGCATCACACCCCACACGATCCGCCCCATCGTCGAACGCCCCCTACACCCCTCCGAGATACCCGTACGCGAGATCAAGGTCAGGAGCCGTTGGTGGTCCTGAAGGCGTTGCCCCAACTGATTCTGCTCGGATCAAGGACCTGAGGTCAGGCCCAAGGGTCCGGTCCGTCGCGATCGTCGCGACCGGCGACCGCTGGGGTGCCGAGAATCTGAGCACCGCCAGAGCGATACCTCATTCGCGCCCAGCTTCCGCTCAAATTTTGGCCGCTTAGCTATCGCAGGTGGCTTAGCAACTCGGCAAGCGGCGCGCCGTGAACGTCTTCAGGGTCACCGTTGATCAGCGGTGCGAGGCCACAGGATCGGAAGAAGGCCACTCGCTTCAGAACATCGTCATCGCTCTGATCAGGCGATAGGGCGACGAATGAACATTCTGCCAGGGCTGCCTGCTCGGCGAAGTAGCGCAGCAGAGCTGTGCCGATGCCTTTCCGCTGCGCGTCGGGGCGGACCCCAATCAGGTAGATCCACGCGTGCGGCAAGGGGTGGTCCGGCTGCTCGATGCGCTCGTCGTACGTCGAGTCGAAGCGGCCTTCGACCAGGCCAAGAACCTCGTGCCCGTCGACCGCTACCCAGCTCGGCAGGGACGGTTCAGGGCCTCCCTCGGCGGCGTACTGGTAGTCCCAGCCCTCCTGATCGTGGCCCATGCCGTAGAGGATGTCCGCCATCTGCTGGTAGTCAGCGGGCTGGGACGTGCGAAGCAGCATCAGACCAGGGTACGTACGGCACGCCACCGCTCGTCGGCGCCGTCACCCTAGCCGGTTCTGCTCGACCTGACGTCCTACTCGGCCCGGTCAACGACAGCCACGAAGACGAGGCATGCGGCGATCAGTTGATGATCAATCGGAAGGCTCGCTTGCGGCCTTATCTCGCGGGCCGCGAAAGTGTCAGGGGCGCGGTGTCTACTGGAGCCGCCCCGTTGCGGGGGCAACTGCTCGGACTTAGGTGTGAGGAACGGCTTCAGTGGACGTTCATGTTCAAGTACCAATCGTTGGCGGCCATCTCGGACGGGATCGGACCCCGGATGATGACTACCTGACGGTGATGATGTTGTCCGCTGGACTGGCCGGCATCGTTCAGCGGAGGAGACAGGCGGCGGGCGGGCCGGCGAAGGAGGCGGGGTTGTTGCCGGCCCCGTGGCGGGTGGGCTTCTCGCGTCTGTGGTGGCTCTTCGCCGACCAGGCTCTGCAGCCGCTCGACAGTGACCTCGCCCTGTTGGAGCTCTGCGCGCAGCCGCTGGCGACGTGGCCTGTGCAGCTTGACCTGTCGATCACTGACCTGCAGAACAGTCTGTTGGCCGACGGTGACCTGTCCGAGTTCGCGGAGCAGGGTTCTCGGCTCGCGCGGCACGACGTGGAGGCCGAGTGGACCGAGAACCAGGTACACCTGGAGCTGCGGGAAGCCGCAGCCGCGAATGGCTCCTCGGACGAGGAGATCGGGGAGGCGTACGCGGTGCTTCGGCGCTACCTCATCGACCACGCGGTCGTTGCCGACCGAGAGGTTCGCGGCCTTGAGCGGCGTTTCCCGGCGACGGACAACAGCGGACAGACGCACGTCCACCGGCTGATCAGCCTCGCCTACCACTCGAGGCCCGCCCGGGCGCCGCAGGAGTACATCCTGTGCCCATCGTGCCGCAACGTGCTGGCCGATGCCTCGGCGTGTTGCGCGACCGCGGGTTGTCCCGGGGGTTCACCGGAGACGTGGACGGCCGTGCCGACGGCAGTGGTCTACGAGCAACACCGGGCGACGCGCAAGTACATCCACGACCCGGGCCTAGTGGAGGCGCGGATCATCGACGCGCTGTCGGTCGACTCGCTGGCGCCGACGGTCAGGGTCACTCCGTACCCGGGAGTCGACGCGCTGGACGTGTTGATCGAGTTCCTGCGCCCAGGCGTCGGCGGGGTGCCGGAGGTTGCCGAGACCTGGGGCGTGGACGCGAAGGACCAGGTCAGCGCGCGGCTGTTGGGCCGGGGATTTACCTGGCCACAGGCACCGGCGTGTGACCGGCGGTACCTGGCGCTTCCCGCTCACCGGGCGGTGCAGCCGGGTTACATCAGCGACTTGGAGGCCGAACTCGACGGGCGGGTCGCAGGCGTGCACGTGATCGACGAGAACCAGCTGGTGGCTAGGGCCAAGGAGCGGGCGAAGGAGTTGGCCGCGTGAGAGAAACCTCGTCGTGGCGCGACAGCTTGATGAAGCAGATGCGCCGGGAGCAGTTCCCGGAGGCGGTGATGGCTCGGGACGCGTTCTGCCGGGTCGAGCTGGGGCTGCACTTCCTGACAAAGCACTTCCCGGGCGAGCCAGTGGGGGCGCTGCAGCCGCTGCTGTCCGGGTACGTCGACCTGCCGCCCGAGCTCGCGGCGGAGTGCCGGCGGGTGCGACACCGCATGGGTGACGTGGCCCGGCGCGGCTACTGGCGCAGGCTGCTCAACCACTACCTGCGGGTGCCGCAGGAATGGCGGCGCTTCGCCCGCACGGACGCCGCGGACGGGCAGGTCAACGACAAAACCGTGTTCACCGTTGCAGGCTCGGCGTTGTGCCAGGACCGCGTGGCAACGTACGACGCGGCGCTGGCTGACCCCCTGCAGTACAGGCTGACCCCGCCCCGGCCGCCGGCACCGGCTGGGCGGCGGTACGAGTTCCGCGTCGGAGACAGCGTCGAGGTGATTCACCTGCCGTCGACGCTGCCGCCGGCCCCGCCCGTCGCGCGGCTTCCCCTCATGGCCCGCCGCTCCCGGGAACCCTGGACGGTGTCGTTCGAGAAGGAGCTGCTGGAGACGGCGAGGGAGATCGACCGCAGGCTCGTCGGCAAGCCGCACATCACGAACCGGAACTGGCACAAGCGCCTGACGGAGAACATGCGCTTCAGCTCCGTCGACCGCAACGGCCCCGGCCTGGTCGACAGACCCGAGACCTTCGTCCTCGACGGCGTGTCCCACATCGTCGGGCTCATGAACTCGGGCAAGACCACCCTCACCGACGTGTTGGCGGTCAACCGGGTGCTGAAGCACGGCAACCGGGTCGGGATGGTCCTGGGCTCGGTCGGTGACGTCTACGCCAAGGTGTCGTTCCTCCGGTCGATCGGCATCGACGCCGTGCCCCTGATCGGGCGGAGCAACCGCGCCGAGCACGCCGCACGGTACTGGCGCTCCGCGATCGAGGAATCTCCCGTCCTCGTGCCCGACGACGACAACCCTGCCGACCCGGCTGCCGCCTACGCCAACGCCTCCTGCCTGCTGGAACCCTTCCGGCGCTCAGCCAACCCCGCCTGGAAGCCGCTGGAGCCGAACGAGTTCCCGTGCCAAGGCAAGCTCCGCGACGCCGAGGCAGATGAGCCGGCCGCCTACGACTGCCCGCTGCTGTCGATCTGCCCGGCGCAGAAGGCTCACCGCGAGATCGCCAACGCGCAGGTCTGGGTCACCACCGCGCAGTGCCTCATCGCCAGCCGCGCGGAGCCGGCTGGCGCGTCCATGCGCTGGTTCGAGGCCTTCCAGCCGCACACCGACCTGCTCGTCATCGACGAGGCGGACGCTGTCCAACAGGTGCTGGACTCCCGGTTCGTGCAGACCGAGCCCTTGGTGGCCGCGGGCAAGGGCTGGACGCACCGGATGGTCCAGTACACCAACGCCGCCCTAGACAACCAGAGCATGGCGCCGGCGGCCGACGACGAGGTCGACCGCTGGCACACGCAGCTGCAGATCCACCAGAACGCGGTCTTCGTCCTGAACCGGCTGGCCCTGTCGCCGCCCGGCCAGCGGCTGAAGGAGTTGCTCGGCGACGCGCCGTTCACGGCGCACTCGCTATTGCGCCGCGTCGCCCGGACCCTGTTCGGGCTGCCCTCGCGCGGCGAGGGGGACAAGCGCGTCGAGGACCTCGCCGACGCCTTCTACCGCTACGAGCTGCAGGAATTCGCGGAGACCCCCCTGAGCGAGCAGCCGCACAGCCTCGACGAGGTCGTCGCCCAGGTGACCCGCCAGCCACGGACAGACGCCGCAGTGGCGCTGGCCATCGACAACTGGCTCGACCGGTGGCTGGAGCCGAACATCAAGGCAGGGCATGTGCGCCGCGAATGGTTCGACCAGCGTCGCGGCCTGCTGCGCCTGGTCGTCGAGGCAGCCATCTGCGCCGGCCGCATCACCACGACGTTCTTCACCATGACGACGATGTACCCATCGGTGCGGGAGCACCTGCAACTGCCCGACGAGGAAACCTTCTGGGCCGACCAGCCGCCACGCGACTACCGGCCGATCGTCCCCGAGGCCCCGATGGGCAACATCCTCGCCCTGCGGTGGGCCGACAGCCGCAACGGCGGCGCGTCGCTCCAGCTGCTGTGGGTCCACGGAGTCGGCCGGTGGCTGCTACACCACGCGCACGACCTCCTCGCCTGCGAGGGCGTTCAGGGCCCCCACGTCGTTCTGACCTCTGCCACCAGCTGGGCACCCGGATCGTCGTTCTACCACATCCCCATCGAGCCCACCGCCGTGCTGCGCCCACCCCCCGAGGACGAGACCGCCCTGCGCCAATCCCACATGGCAGTCAAAGCCCAGAGGAACGGCGCCGACCCGATCTTCGTGTCCGGCAAGACCGGCAGCCGGCGCCACGACGCCCTGCGGATGCTGGTCACCGCGCTGTGCCAGCCCGTCGACGGCCGCCCGCGCAGCCTCGTCGACGAGCTGCGGGCGAAGCTGCCCGAAGACCGGCGCAAGGTTCTGTTCGTGGTCCTCTCCGGCGACGAGGCACGCACCGTCGGCGACCACATCAACGCCCGAGTACCCCAGCTCAGCGCGCGGATCGTCGTACCCGACGCCGCCGACCCCGGCGTCGGCGGCATCCAACGCCGTCTTGTCGGGCGCTTCGGCATGGGCGAGGAGGACATCCTCGTCGCCGCCGAGATGTCGATCCAGCGCGGCTACAACATCCTCAACGCCAACGACACCGCCGCCCTCGGCGCCGTCATCTACCTAACCCGCTCTCACCCGCCGCCCTTCGACCTGGCCTTCCCCCTGTCACTGGTGAGCCAACTGGCCATGGACCACCTCCAACGGCCGCCGGCCGCCGCCCCCGGCGAAGTCGGCAGACTCGTGAAGCAGCTCCGCTCCACTGCCCGCAAGGTCTGGTTCGACGCCATCGGCCGCCCCATCCAGTTCCGCGCCCTCGACCCGCAGGACCGGCGCGTCTTCGTCGCCAACAACCTCGTCCCCATGAGCCAGACCATCGGACGCAGCATCCGGGGCAACCAGCCAACCACCGTGCTGCTGTGCGACGCGGCCTTCGCCGAACGACTCGCCGACCCCGAGGAGAAAGCCGCGGACACGGCGCGTACCAGCATCGTCGTGGCCACCGACCAGTACCTTGGACAACTGTTGGCCACGCCCGCCGACGGCGCGAGCCAGCACCGCCTGCGAGAGCACGCCGTTAACACCGCCGTCTGGGGCCTGATGGGCCACTTGGTCCGCACCAACGAGCCCCTGGGATCGAGGAGGACCCCCCGGTGACCGACACCGAGACCAGCGAGAACACGGCCAAACCGCCCCGCAGGACCACCGGCGACCACCTGCGACTGCTCGCGTTCGACATCGAGCCAGGTGCCCGCTGGGACGTGGAGTGCGACGTCGCGGTGATGCCCGCCACCTGGTTCACCGAACTCGACAAGCAATGGCGCATCCGGCCGTTCGGCCGGCCTGGGCACTCGCTGCCCACCAGCAGCCTCAAGGAGCTCCTCTGCGGCATCGACCCGGCGATCATGTACGTCAACTGGAACCTGAGGTCGGACGACTTCATCGTCGCGTTCCCGGGCATCGACACGTACGTGGTCACCGACGCGATCGCCAGCTGGGCCACCACCGAGATCACCGACCAGGTCGACTGGTACCAGATGCTCAAGCCGGCCGACCTCGTCTTCGACCGCCGCTGCTTCAATCTCCTCGAATACACCGTCCGCGCCAACGGCACCGCCGCGGTGGCCCCGCACGTCTACCAGATGCTGCCCTCCTTCCTCGCCAAGGAGGTCGTCGACAACAAACTCGACCTGCTCGGCAAGGCCCGGCGCGACTTCATCCTCGGGCCACCCAGAAGCGACGGCCGGCGCAGCGCCGTCCTCTGGCCACCCCAGCGAACCGACGACGACCGCGCCGGCCCCGGACTCGTCACCGCCAAGATCGACTTTCACGTGGAGACGGCACCCAACGTCCCCGTACCACGCATCCACGCCGACGTCAGCATCAGCCGCTTCCCCCTCATGCCCGTGGCCTACGTGCCGTCGCGAGGCAAAGGCCCCACCTCAGCCACCATCTGGCTGCACGGACCCCAAGGCTTCCTCGGACGCGACGACGAACCCCACACCCTGCTGTCCGCGCTGGCACGCCAGATGCGGATCCCCGGCGGCGGCTGGCAGTGGCAGTGGAGCCCCGGCCTCGCCCGCGCCCTCGCGAAACTCACCCAACTGTCGTTCCCCGACCCACACAAGACCCTCGCCGACCCGGCCGCAGCCGCCGACCTGCTCGACGAACGAACCATCCGCGCCTACTTCCTGTACAGCGAAGGCACCAAAAGCCAAGCGGCGGACGCCGACGCCGCACCCAGCATGGACACCGACGGCAACGAAACCAGACGAGCCAAGACGCTCGTCCACGCCGCCAACACCGGCCTGGTCCCAGGAGACCACGTCGACGTTTACAACAGGCTGGGCAGCCTCCTCACCCGGCGCGGAATCCGGCCACTGCCCGACCTCGAGCGTGTCGGCTCCCGCGCCACCCGAAAGATCAAAGCCGCGTTCGACCCGAACACCACGTACACCATCGAACTGTGGACGCAGAGCGACATCACCCGCGAGGCCGTACTTGCGACCCTGGAGCACCACTTCGGCCTCGCACGCGAGTCCGACCCGGCCGACAACAGCGTGGTCCGCTTTCACGGCGACCTCAACATCACCGTCCGCCTGCGCAACGGCGCCGAGGTCGGCGTTGGCGTACAACCCGACCCGGACAAGAAGAAGACCGACGACACCCTGCTCCAGCTGCACGCCAACCGGCTTGCAAGGGAGGTCCTCGGCGGCGGCACCGACCGCCTGGGGGCCATCGTCGAACTGCAGGACGCCGCCTTCTTCCAACGCGCCCGGCTCATCGACCCGAAACCCGGCCTAAAGAAGGCCTTCGCCCGCACCAACCGGCGTTTGCAGTGCCTGAGGCCAGCCCAGCTGTTCACCGAGCCGAAGACCTGGCCCGAGAACGCCAAACGGAAGAAGCCCGAGCCCTACCCCGGCACCCGGTTCGGGGCCAGCACCATCCTGCGCGTGGCGTCCGCCATCAACGACTGCCTTCGCCAGCTCGGCCGTTTCGGCCCCTACCAGATCCCCGTCGGACTGCCCGACATCGAGCAGGTCGGGATCTGGCTACACCACGACGGCCCCACCTGCATCCCGATCGTCATCCGCCAACAACCCGACGGCACCGCAACCGCCTACCTCCCCGGCACGGACGGCAGCCCCTCCCACACGGTCCCCTACGCCGACCTACCCACTCTCCTTGCCGACGGCAAAGGACGCATCGGCCCCGGCAGACAACAGAAGCAGGTCCTGGCCGGCTTCCTCGTTAACGTCCTTGGCATCGGCGGCGCCGCAGACTCGGCAACCCACGACCGCATCATCATGGTCAGAGCCGCCGGATTCCGGAACTGGGGCTGGGACTGGATGCAGGACAAGCACCTGCGCCCCGACCATGTCATCCTGCCCGGCGTCGACATCGAAGACGACGCCGACCTCCCCGAGACCATCGGACCGGACAAGACACCCGGCCTGCGCATCGTCCGCGTCCGAGACCGCTCCAGCACCATGGAAGTCCCCCGCGGCTTTGCCAACGACCTCGACAAGCACCACCCCAGGGTCAGCGGGCTGTTCCGCGCCAGCGAGCGCGTCTACTACTCCGTCAACCCCAAGTCCGACCAAATGCAAACCCCGCACGGCCGCACCAAACTCGACCCCGACATCCACACCAACTTCTCGGTGCAGGCGTCGAACCCGGTGCCCCTGGAGATCTGCGTCGCCCACCAACAGCCCAACGACGATCCGGCAGCCCTCGCCACTCTGGTGTCACTGCTGCGTAGAGCACATGCCCACACCGACCAGGCCACAAAATATCCGGGCGTTCTGCACCTCTGCTCGCTAGCGGACGAGTACCTGTGAGGCGCCCAACCGATCGGCGGATTGCTGGAGCAACGGCTCCTCCCTTCGGCACCGGGGGGCGGCTCCCGAGTTGGTGCACCGCCAGATTCCGGCTGAGGCTGAGCTACTCGGGGAGTCCGGACGGCTGCGTACTGGGCTATGCCTCAAGAGTGCCTCGCGGGGCAGCCTGCGAGCCCGCGGCGACTACGACGAGCGGTCGGCCGACATGCCGGTCTGCTGCGCGAACCCGAGGCAAGAGCATCGTCAGCGGCGACGTTCATCGTAGGCGATGACCAAGTGCGCGGGGGGCATCGCACGCAGGCCCGGTAGAAACCGGTGGAGGGCAGCGCTGGCCTTGCCCGAGGTGCCGATCCAGCAGTCGCGGACCAGCCGGGAGAACGTCTCAGGGTCGATGCTGCGCTCCGGTGGGAAGCGCAGCATCTTGCCGCCGTCGCGCCCCAGATCCGGATCCGCGTACATCAGCTGGACCAGCTCTGCGGGAAGATAATGCCCGTCGATCAGCTGATGATCGGTATGCAGCTTGGTCATCGGATGGGCGAACTTGACGAATGCGCTGGTACCGGCCAGCCGAAAGTCAGCGACCTTCGCGGGAGGGACGCCGTCCGGCTGGGTGCAGGCCAGCATCGCCTCGAGTTGGCCGAGCAGGCGATCGTTGCCATTGATCCGGTGGATCAGTCCTTTACTGTCACGGTCCAGCACCTTGTACTGCACGATAACGAAGGCGTCCGGCTCGCTGCGCCAGTAGACCAGGTCCGCGCCGGTCTGCGTTTCAGCCAGCTTGAAGTTGATGTTTTTAACCAGCAGCCGACGCCCCTCGGACTGAAACTCCACCCAGCCGCCCTGCGACCGATGCTGCTCCCAGCCCTCGAAGGGAATGATGTCGTCCTGGATCAGGTCGTTCTCGTCCGGCCTCAGCTCTGCGACGAAAGCTGCCACCTCGGCTGACGGCTCGTCGGATAGCGGGACCGGCTCGAGGTCACGCCAGTCCGGGGAGAACAGGCGAGCCGCGGTCACGTTGGCGTCCCGGGCTTCCTGCAGGGCGGGCCGCCCTGCGACCGCGGCGCCACCGGCCGGTGCGGGTGGGAGCAGCACGGACCGGACTAGCTCGTCGAAGCCGGTGATCCGTTGCCGCAGCTGGCGAAGAGTCGCCTCGTCGGTGCTGGGCGGGATGGGCCTCGCCGACTCGTGCAGATTCCGCCGCCACCAGTGGGCCTCGTTGAACGGCAGCCCGCTGATGATGGCGTACACCGGGATTGGTGTGGCCAGCACGGTCCAATTCCGGATCTCCAGATTGCGTACGCCGGTCGTCCCGCTGCCGAGCCTGCCGAGCGCGTGCGCCCGGGCCAGTGCCACCACCGCCCATCCGGAGCCCTGCGACCCGGGCAGGTCGACGTTGCCGATCAGCAGGGCCAGCTCGATCGTTTGGTGCTTCCAGTATTCGGCGGCGACCTCGCGGTCTAGGGAGTCAATGCGCCGGCGAGGCTCAGCCGCTTTCCGGACCGGTGCACGGCGAGCGCGCCGTGTTCCTTCTCGTGCCGACTCGAACGACTTGACCGCCGCCATCGGCATCGGCTGGAAAGTGGCATCAGACAGGACACCGTAGCGGACGAGCTCGACTTGCTCGGCCGTCAGCTGGATCAACGTCGACAACGGGTCAACCGCCCTTCGCGAGTGTGCGCCGTCTTGGTAGGCACCATACGGTTGCGACGATGCGGATCACGTTCGCCTTGCGGCTGCTGCGGTAGATGCGTTACTCGACGCGGGTATGCGCAGTTTCCGTCAAGATTGAGCCGATGCGCGAACTCGACGTTGTGGTAACCGCAGGTGCTGACACCGACGGAAGCCGCAAGGCTGAGCTGGGAGGGCGGTGGGCGCTGCGCGGATCCCCGAGGGTTCATGGTGACCGATGTGGTCGTCAACCTGGTCGACACCGGTGTCGGGATGTCTACGAAGCCGTGGCACACGCGGTGCGCTCCCGGCCGCGGCTTCGGGTTCTGGCCGAGTTGCGGTTTGGGGTTTCCCCGGTAGCTCGGAGGCTTTCGATCATGCTCTGATGGAGTGGAGGAAGTCATCCGTGGCAGCACCGAAGAAGTACCCGATGAGCTGCGTGAACGTGCGGTGCGCTCGTATCGGGAGTCGGATCCCAAGTCACGAAGAGAGAGGCCTGTCCTAATCTTGACGGAATCCACAATGATCTAGGCCGAGCACTGCCTCGTCAGCGTGGGACGTAGGGGAACTGCCACCGACCGGCGCTGACCACTGCTGACCTGGCGACGCGGCGAAAGTGCTGTCATGAATCGGTCCCAGCCGCCGGCCGTTTGCCCGGGCCCGCCGCAACCACCAGGATGGGTGCGTGCGTTGGTGGCTCACCGGGATCGCGGCGTGCGGATTCCTTCTGCTCGTCTTCTTCCTGACTCGGCAGGGCCGCAGCCAAGCGGACGAGTGGATGAGCATCCTCGGCGGCCTGGCCGGGGTCGCCGGCACGTCGGTGCTGTTAGGACAGCTCGTCCTACAGGCGCGCGGTCGGCCGCAACGGCAGGCCCGGCGCGAGGTCCTGCGGCGGTGCGCGCTCCACCTATCCGAGGGAGACCTGCCCCGGGTCCGCGACGTGCGCCCGGCACAGCTCGGGGTCAAGGCGGCTATCGGTTCCACCGGACCGACAGCCCGGAACACCCTGCCTTACCTCGAACGCGAGGCGGACAAGGAGCTGGACTGGCTCGTGGCCGGCGGCGGCGTGGTGCTGGTGTACGGCCGCGCCGCGGTGGGGAAGACCCGCACCGCCTTCGAGGCGATTAACCGCCTGCGGCCGGAGCACGGACTGCTGGTGCCGGAGTCCGGCCGGGCGCTCCGGGAGCTAGTTGACTCTGGGGAGGAACTGCGGAACGTTGTCGTCTGGCTCGACGACCTCGAGCGTTACCTGACGCCGCAAGGGCTCGACCGCAGCGTGCTGGAGCGGGTGTCTCCGCCAGGTCGTTCCGATGTCGTCGTCCTCGCCACGATTCGGGGCGAGGAACTCGACCGGCTGCACCGGCGACCGGCCGGTCCGGGCAGCGTGCCGGCCGCCGAGGAGTTCTGGACCGGTGTCGGGGTGCTCGAACGTATCCCGGAGGACCGGCGCGTCCGCATCGACCAATATCTGAGCCTGGTGGAGCAGCGGAACGCTCGGCGCAGCGATGACGACCGGATCGTGGCGGCGGCCGGGGCGGACGCGGGCTTCGCCGAATACCTGGCCGCCGGCCCGCAGCTGATGCAGCGCTGGACCGCCGAAGGGAACCGGCTAGCGGACCTGGGCCAAGCGCTGATCAGCGCCGCGGTGGACTGCCGCCGCGCCGGATGGTCCCAGCTGATCCCCGAGGATCTGCTGACCGTGCTCTTCCGGCACTATCTGACGCCGGCCCTGCGGGAGCGCGGTGACCTGCCGCCGACCGCGGCCGGACTGGGCTGGGCGAGTGAACCGCTTCTCGGCGCGAGTTCCTGCCTCTGGCCCGGCGCCGGCGACGGATACCAGGTCGCCGACTATCTCGTCGACCGCACCGATCACGGGGAGGGCCGGCTGGCCAAGGCGGCGGTCCCGCGGATCGTCTGGGGCGCGCTGCTCGGGCGGGCTAGATCCGAGAACCGCTTCCTGATTGGCACCGCCGCGTACACCCGTGGCGAGCACGATGTGGCCGAGGCGGCGATGCGCCCGCTGGCCGACGCCGGGGATCCGCTCGCGATGTTCAACCTGGCGGTCCTGATCAGCCGCCGGACGGCCTGGGACGAGGCGAGGGACTGGTACCGGCGCGCCGCGGATGCCGGCCACATCGCCGCAATGGTGAACCTCGGGATGATGCTGCGGGAGTCCGGCGAGGACGTCGAGGCGGCGCAGTGGTACCGGCGGGCCGCCGATCACGGGCACGTGGCGGCGATGACAAACCTGGGTGTGCTCCGGAAGATTGGCGGAGACCACACCGGTGCCGCCTACTGGTACCGGCAGGCAGTGGCGGCCGGGGATACCGACGCGATGTACAACCTGGGCCTGCTGATGGAGGAACGGGAGGAGCTCGGGTACGCGCGTCTCTGGTACCAGCGGGCCGCCGAGCAGGGGCATCTGCTCGCCGCCGGGCAGCTGCACGATCTGGCCGAGCCCGAAACCGAGCCCGCAGCCGAGCCGGAGACCGGATCCGCCGAACCCGTGCCCGAGATGGTGACCTTCGACGACGACGACGACGGCTCGCCGGCGCCGGCCCCGGTCGACCCCGGGCCCGCTTGGCGGCAGTGCCGGAACCATCTGATCGTCGACGCCGGATTCCCCCACGCCACGGTGTCCGCCGTCGAGGCGCAGTCGGCGGAGCTGATCCGCCGGATGCCTCCGGCCGAGTCGGCGAGGCCGTTCCGGGGCCTCGTGGTCGGTCATGTAGGCGCGGGCATGTCGGCCTGGCTGATCGCCACCGTCGCGATGGCGCTGGACCGGGGCTACCGCCTGGTCATCGTGCTGACCGGGCCGCTGAATGGGCAGGAACGGCAGGCGCGGCACCGGATCGAGCGCGCCCTCGGCGTCACGGACGGGTCGGGCTCGCTCCGAATCCTTGTCCTTAAGAAGAACGGGGCGGTGCTGCGACGGCTGCTCGCCGAGATCGACAGCGCGAGAATATCCGGTTGGCCGGCCCTGGTCATCGACGACGCGAGTGACGAGGCGACCGTCTCGGCGATGCCCCGCCGGGACTGGGAGCACACGGCGCGGGTCGAGGGCTCACTCGCGATCCTGCTTCATCGGCTGCTGACGCAGCAACTGCCACAGGCAGCGTATGTCGCGTTCGGCAAGACGTTGTTCACGAACGCGCTGGTGGATCCGGCCCATCCGGCGGGACTATTCCCCCGAGATCTCGTGATGTGCCTTCCAACCCCGGACGGTTACGTCGGGCCGGATATCCTGCGGGACCTCGACCCGGAATCGCTGACGTGTGCCGACCCGACGGTGGTATCCGAGCGGCCGGCCCACGTCCGGCTCTTCGACGGAGACGAGCGGGACGAGTCGCTGCGGGCCGCGCTGGACCTCTGGGTCCTGACCGGAGCGGTCCGGCGGTATCGCGAACGATCGGGTTCCGGCCCGGCCGGGGATCACGTCCTGCTCGTTCACGGTCCACGCCGGATCGACGAGCGCTGGCTGCTCGCGGAGCGCATTGAGGTGCTCTGGCGCGAGGACGACGGCGACCGGGGCCGGAGGTTGCGGCACCGGTACGAGACCGACATTCTGCCGGTCAGCCGGTCGATCGCTCCCGAGCTGCCGATGCCACCGGACTTCGAGGGTCTGCAGGCCGATCTGGCCGCTGCTTTCCGGCTGATCGGTGAGCAGCCGGCGCAGGCCAACCTGCGTACTCACCACGAGCAAGCAGGCCGAGCGTCAGGATGGTCGGTTGTGGTGCTTTCCGGCGCGAGCCGGGGCACCGCGCCGAGCGGCACCGTGATCACGCACATGTGGTACACCTCGGCCTCGCTGGACCGGCTGTCCCAGGCGGGACAGTCGCTGGGGTTCCGCGCGGCCTACCGGGACCTGATCCGCTTCGTGACGACGCCGGCCTTGCACCATCCTTTACTGGCGGCTTTTCGAGCAGAGTCGGCCGCCCGGCACGGCCTCGCGACGTTCGGCCCACTCCCGCCCCGCCGGTTGCCGCAGGCACTGGTCGCCCTGCGCCCAGATATCCGGGTCCAGTGCAGGGACCGGGACTGGAACGCCTACCTGATCGAGCTGCGATCACCGGGACGCCCGATCGAGCCGGTGGCCTACCCGGTCGACGGCATGGTGATCCGCCGAAATCTCCGGGCCTGGGAGCCGGTGCTGCGGACCCCGCGGACTAAGCACCATTTCCGCACCGGGATCCGGACCGGAGAGTTCTCGGCCCTAGTGTCGGTCGTCGACCATCGGACGCTGATGTCCGTGCTGGGCGGGCTGACCTGGCTGGCGGAGGATGCCTTCCGGCCCCACCTGACCTGGTTGCGGAGCCTGACCGAACGTCAGCTCGCCCGATGGGTCATCGTGTTCCCCGAACGTGCGCGCGCAGATAGCGCCCGGACGATCCTGGGCAGCGGACCGTTTACGATCTCGGTCCGCCGGCGTACCGATCGTGGCCCCTTTCGGGTCATATCCACCCCGCTGCACCGGGAGGTCGCGCGCCGGATCACCGGCCTCTCCTCACGGGTTGCCGACGATGTCGCGGACCGGCTCAGCGGGCCGGCCACCGGCTGCCTCCTGGTTTACGCCGTCGCGGAGGCCGCTCCAGACGGGGCCACCGGTGGGCCCGCCGACGAGAAGGCCACCACCCTGGCCTTCCACATGGTCACCCCAATGAGCACGGCGCCGACCGACGGCGCGCTCAGCGCCTGGAGTGTCCGGTCACCCGACGACCCCTCGGCGGTGACGACCGACGGTGCCTGACCGGCATCCATGGCCCGGCACCGCAGCGCTTGGTCGAATCTCAAAACACGACCTCGGAGCTCGTTGTCCGCTCACCTCATAGGGCTCCGCAACGCGGCCCTATGAGGCACCTCAGCGGCTCTCCTGCGTATCGACGACCAAAGCGTAGGGGTTCGTCTTGTCCACTGTCACCCAGTGCATCAACTTGCCGCCGGCTGGCACCGTGGTAGTTGGGGTGACCAGGTGGAACCCGATCGTTACCCTTTCGTCTTCGATGGCTTGGCCCTCACTCCCGGAAAGGCTGCCCTTCTCGACGGTTGGGTAGAGGATGATTGCTCCGGTGGAGTCGCCCCTGAGCGCGTCGGCTTCGGGATCAGGGGTTGGTGTGTCTAAACCAGCAATCCTCATCGCTGCGTTCCGGTGTCGTTCCTCGCTGAACACTCGGAACGAGGCGCTGGACGAGGTGCGTTGGCGTTCGAAGATGCTGAAGGGTCCGTGTCCGGCGACGAGGCGTCGTGTGGTGGACCTCGTCTGCTGGGGCAGGAGCACGATCCACCGTGCGAGTTGGTCGTCGCTCAGGCGGCGCAGCCAGGCTAGTTCGGGTTGGAAGGTGTCATCGGCCAGCCACTTGAGGTTGCCGAGCACGGCCAGAAGCGCTGCGTGACTGACGATTGCCGCCCCCGCCTCGTAGGTGGTCTTGGCTCCCGGCACCACGAACCTGACGGACCGTTGGGCTGCGGCAGCGAGTAGCGGTTCCCACTGTTCGAGGTTGTGCTTAATCTTGGTTCCGACAGAGGGGAAGGCCACGGGTTCCATGGGCTGGCCCGGTGAGCTCTTCAGGACGAGCTTGGCGTTCCACATCTTGTTGCGGCCGGTGGGTCGCAGGTCCGGGCGGTGCTGGGCGATCAGGGGCGGGATCTGCCGGGGGGTCAGCTGGGGCCTGCCGTCGGCCGGGGCCGCGTACTGGCGTAGTTCGCGTCGGAGGAAGTCCTCGTCGCGGCAGGCGGCCTCGAACATGTCGTGCAGGTCAGGGGTGGTGTAGAGGCGGACCAGGTCTCGGTAGCCGGGTCGGAAGCCGAACCACCGGCCCATTTGCATGAGCGTGTCGACCTGTGTCGTGGCGCGCCGGTAGTAGGTCACGGTCAGCCCTTCCACGGTGAAGCCGCGGGCGAGCTTGTTTCCGCCGACCAGGATGCGCCAGATCTCGCGCTTGTCGAAGTCGAGGCTCTCCTGCTGCCTCTCAAGGTCGGTGTCGCTGTTCACGACGATGACCGGACTGCCGTTGCGGTCGGCGGGGCTGATGAGCCGGAGTGCCTCGCCGATGTCGTCGCGCAGGTCGTCGAAGTCGGCCGGCGTGAGCAGCGCGGGCGCCTGCGCGCGCGACACGGGCAGGACGTCGGTGAGGTACAGGTCGCGTAGCCTGGTCAAGCCGCTGGCCCGGTAGTAGCCGGCAGTGTTCCACAGGTGGCCGATCAGCTCGGCTGTCTGCCGGTGGGAGTCCTTGCCCATGGCCTCGTGGATGAGCATCGTGTGGTGGCGGTAGGTGGTTCCGTGTCGCTGTCGGTACAGCTTGATGGCGCCGGTGAGGACGAACATGTCCATCGCGCGGCGCAGTTCGCCGTCGTCGGGCTCGTCGCCGAGGTACCGCACGTGGGCCCGTTCCTTCGACGTGTCGAGAGGACGCTGCTCAAGGGGTAGTTCGGCGTCGAAGTCGTGGAAGTCCTCCGCGCCCATGTAACCGTCGGGTCGCGGCAGGGAGATGAGGAAGTCGCGCGGAAAGATGTCCTCGACGTCGGACGGGTCGATGAACACGTTGGCGTAGGGGGTGGCGGTGTAGCCGACGTACTGCGCGCGGGGCATCATCCGCAGCAGTTGCCCGATGAGGCGGTTGATCGCGGTGCGCTTCCTGCTGTCCTCCTTCCACTTCTTCGGGCTGACGGTGTTGACCGAGGCCTGGTCCGACTCGTCGTCGATGATGAGGACCGGCACCTCACCGAGGCGTTCGCTGATGCGGCCCAGGTCTGCCACCAGCGCCTCGAGAACGGAGGCGTTCTTCTTGGCAACAACGAGACGAGCGTCACTGGTGTGTAGGTTCGCCGGGTCGAAGAACTTCCGGTTGCGCTCTCGTCCCCTGAACTCTAGAGCGGAGAAGCCCATCTTGAGCCGCCTGTAGTCACCGGCGTGGTTGCTCAGGCGGTGGATGTCGGGGTACCCGGCGTCCGACGGCCGTCCGCCGTGGCGGACGAAGCGGTCGCGTTTCCAGTCAGGGTCGTCCTGGTACTCGTGGGCCTTCTGGTCGTGGGGGGAAATCTCCCGTTCGATGTTCTCTCGGCCGCACAGCTCGATGTCGAGACGTCGCTGGGTCTGGGCGCGGAGCATGTTGGTCGTGCCGGTGAGCACGATCACGAGTCGGTAGCCCGCGTCGATGGCCTTTGCGACGACGCCGGTGAAGTTTGCGGTCTTGCCGCTCTGGACGTATCCGACGACGAGGCCTTTTGCCTGGTACGCCACCGGCCGGGTCGGGTCCGACAGGCGGCGGACCACTTCCTCGGTGGCCCTGTCGAGGTCGGCGACGGCGTCGGGGTTGCGCCACTTGTCGAGCAGGTGACGCTGGTAGTGCGCCCAGTAGAAGTTGCGTTCCGTGCGACGTTCGGGGGTGCGCCACTCCTCCCAGTCGTCTGCGATGACGATGGGACCGTCGGCGGCGGCGAAGGGAAACAGGTCGGCGAACAGACCCGCTGTCTGCCCGTCAATGCCGAGAGCGGCGATCACCGCCTCGCGGCGTGCGGCAGTGTTGTGGCTGGTTGCGCCGGTCCAGGGAGCGCCGCTCTGCTCGTGGTCCCAGGCGGCGAGGGCGTGGGCGAACTGCTGGCGCAGGGCGTCCTCGGGTCCGGCGTCTCGCAGGTGGCCCAGGAGGGCGGACCCGTCGCCGATACCAGGGCCGTCGCCGCCCAACATGGCTGCCAGCGCATGCAACGGCTTTGGTCCTGGACGCTGCATGGCGTCGAGGGCGGCGCTGTAGGCGGTGGTGACGCTGTCGCTCATGGCAGTTCCCGCTGTCCCATAGTGAGTGCGTCGGTGAGGATCTTTGGCGTGGGGTCGCCGCTTCGTCCGGTCAGGTCTAGGCGGTAGCGGACGTCGGTCACGTGCGTTCCGTCGACGCCGGCGTCTGCCAGGAGGCGGGGTGTGAGGCGGGGGAACGCCTCGGTCACCTGGAATGTCTCGGGCGGGGTTCGTAGACGCCACCGGCGTTGACAGGTGGTCGAGTAGCGGTCCCGCCAACCGGAGCCGCGAAGCAATTCGTCGAATGCGGCGCGGTGGGCCGTGAGCGACAGGTGATCGCGGATGCTCGTGATGAGGTCCGGTAGCGTGCGGCCCGCGCTGCCGGCGGCGGTGATCTGTAGGGACACCAACCAGAGTTGCCGTTCGCCGGTCTCGACCAGCTGTGTCAGCGAGGAGATCCAGTGGGCGCGGCGTTCGGACACGGTGGTCTTGACCTCGACGTCGTGGTCGGGGAGCCCGAAGTCGTGCTCCTCGGCCTGCCCGCCGCGCCATGACGCGAGCGCGGTGTCCGGTCCGGCGGCTTGTGCGAGTCCGGCAAACAGGAGCAGCTCCCCGATCAGCCCCGTCTCCTTCTCCTGTGAGAGGACGTCCTCCGTCTGTAGGAGGTGTCCGAGGCGGCGCAGGGTTTCGGTCAGCGCGGCGGTCAGTGTCTGCTGGCCCAGTTGAACCCGGTCGGCGACGGCGCACAGCAGGGGATAGGCATCGACGAACAGCCGGGGATCGGTGACGGCGATCTCGATCATTCGCTGCCCGTCGTGGTGCACGGCGCGGACGGTGAGGTGCTCCAGCCCGGCTGGTGCAACCTCGTGGGACGCTGCGGGTCCGCGGAGTCCAACGCGGTTGCCATGGGGGTCGACGAAGAGCACAAGCCGTGGTGATCCGGGGATCGGGTGGTCGATCGGGACGCTGCTTCGCAGGTAGTCGGCGAAGCTGTCGGCGCTGAGATGACGGTCGGCTGGTGTCGTCATGAGCGGGCCTCGAAGGTCGACCTCTCCGCCTTGGCGGCGGTGGTCAGGACCTCCTGCCAGAGGTCCATGTTGTCCTTGTCGCGGGCGCCGAAGTGCGCACCCTCGAAGACGTTCTCGGCGAGCAGAAACAGCAGTGCCTTGAGGACCGGCACATCGTTACCTCCGCCGCGCCGTCCACCGAGCAGTGCCTGCCGGTATGCCCGGTTGAGCCACAGGGTCCTGGTTCCGCGGTCGAACTCGAGGAAGGCGTCGGTGGTAAACCGTTTCCACTGGATGTTGAGGGGTTCCTCGGGCAGGAGGGGTAGTTCGTCCCGGATCTCGCGGGACACCTTGGGGTGGAAGCCCTTGCCCGGGGGGAGTACAGCCTTACGGCGGGCGGTGGTGCGTCGGTTGGCGATGACCCATGCCGTCTCAGCAGCCTGGAGGTAGTCGGTGATCGTGGTGCCGTCCTCGGCGCGTGCCTTGGCGACGGCTTGGGCGAAGCGGGGGCCGGCCGAGACACGGGACTTCTCGGGGTTCATGGCGAACAGGCCTGCGGTGTCTCCGTCGATGTCGATGCAGACCCGGGCAAGCTGGAGCCGGGGATCGGGTGCGTGGATGCCCTCCCAACCGCCGGCGTGCAGGAGTCGTCCCCTGCGGTAGAAGTAGAGACCCTGTCGGGCCTCCGCCCCACCGGGCAGTCGGTACTCAGGCGAGTTGGAGCGGCGCGGCCAGATGTGGCAGCGCAGGAGCAGGCCCGTCTCCCCCGTCTGGACCTTCAGGTCCTTCGGCCAGCCGAGCAGCGTGTCCGGGTAGGCAAACGGGTCGAGGGGTGCGACCGGGTGACGGACGCCGACGCCGGACGCCACCTCCTCGACGTCGATCACGATCTGGATATTGCGGTGGGCGAGGATGCGGTGGAAGGTCAGGCCTAGGTGGCCCTGCAGGTGCGAGATGGTTCGGCTGAGGAACTCGTCGACCTGCTCGGGGTCGTTGGACGACGGCAGGCCGTTCACCTGGTCCCATCGGATGACCGTGCCCGAGGCGCTTGTGGAGAGCATCCAGTTGCGGTCGAGTTCGGCGGCGGCGAACGTACCGGGGACGATCTCGCAGGTGAAGTCCCGCCTGCCGGACGTGAGTTGCCAGCGTCTCCCCACGGCTGGATGTCCGGCGGCACGGGACAGGACGGTGAGGCTGGCGGCCTGGCTGAATGAGGCGGCTTTGAGACCGACGCCGAAGTGTCCGAGGTCCTCGCCGGTGTACGTGCGCTGACCACCGATGGTCATTGCAGCGTCGATACGGTCCGGCTCGATGCCACGGCCGTTGTCAACAACATAGAGCCCGACCAGCCGGGTGCCGCGTTGGACGAAGCGGACCAGAACCTTTGTGGCGCCGGCGTCGATGGAGTTGTCTACCAAGTCGGCGAGGGCTGTCTCCAGGGAGTGGTTGCGGCCCAGGGCGTCCATCGCCCGCGGGTCCGGCGGTAGCTGCACCGCTCCCTCGGTGGGGACCTCCTGAGACCAGAGGGACATCGACGCTCCAGTGGGTGGTAGTCGGTTGGTGGAGGCGGAACTGTCAGAATCCGTTGACGGGACGGAATCCATGGCGTCTGGCGTGGTGCATGGCCTCCAGCGCGTAGCGCAGGTGTTTGCCGGCGGGATCCCAACCCTGGTGCAGGGCTTGGGCGACCTCGGTCGCCGACCGCCGTTGCTCCTGGCTGAGGATCCCCGTGGCGGCGCCCCAGGCGGTCAGGTCGCTCCAGTCAGCACCGGTGGTGCCCCGGACCAGTTGCAGGTCGTCGCCGTAGCTGTCGATGTCGACGAGTTCCGCCTCCAGCTGTGGCGGGATGACCCAGTCGAGTTCGTGTACCGCTGTCCAGCACTCCGGTCGCTTGGTCCACTCGCCCACGTTGGTACGGCCCTCAGGCGGCGACGTGATGACCTTCTGCACCAGCGGGCACAGGTCGGTTACGGCGTCCTGCAGCGCGGAGGTGAGGTCCTGGTTGCGCCAGATGCGATCGAGGTCAATCCTCTGGCTGGTCGCGTGGGCGAGCTTCGCAACGGTGTAGGTGACAATGTTGGCCTTGTACCCACCGAAGTTCTGTCTGGCGACGAGCTTGTCGACCTTCCTGAAAAGGATCGCCTTGGCCACCAGATGCCGGCAGTACTGCTTGTCCACCACCGGCGGCTGCTCGTCCAGCCGCTGCGAGAACAGGGTGAAGTTCTTCTCCGCCCCTAGGCTGACCAGATGCGGTTCCATGCCCCAGGAGTGCTCGAACTTGGCCAGGTCGGACTTGGTGAATTTCTGGGCTGACGGGTTGGCAGCCTTGAACACCTTCTGCCGGGCCGGTGTCCCCTCACGGGTGAGAGCGTTGGCGTACTGGCCGCGGGCCCGTTCGTAGAACCAGTGAGTGTCGTGCGGATGGGCAGGACTTGGCGGTGCCCACAGGGTCCGCATGATCCGCTCGACGTCGACGTGGAAGGCGCTGTTCGCCTTCAGGTCGGAGGCCGTGACGCGGTTCTGGGTGTTGGAGTACGCGGAGATCTGCGGGACGATGTCGTCAAGCCGGTCCGGTGAGACAACGGTCAGCTTCATCTGTACGTGCGCGGCGCCGACGTCGACCTTGTTGCGGCGGGCGTGGTGGATCGTCGCGGTGGTCTGCCCTCCATTGACGATCTGAAGGTTGTAAATGCGAGAGATCATCCGCTGACCGGACGTCGTGTCTTCGAATTCGACCTTCGAGGCGGTGGCTGCAATCCCGTTGTTGTAGGCGAGGAACCGCTCGGGGTTGCTCCTCAGAGTGTCCAGGATCCCCCGATTGACCGCGCCGCGGACCTGAAGAAAGGAGCGGACGTTCAGCTCCAACAACCGGGCCCCGTGGGCGGAGTACAGCTCGGCCAATCCGCTGGCGGGCACGATGGCCAGCAGAACCGAGTAGTCCTCGTCGGTACGCGGGGTCGCCAGGCAGGGCAGCCCTTCCGGGAACTCCGCAACGATCGGCTCGGCTTTGCTCCCAGAGGCCGACCAGTTGGCCAGGCGCCGCAGGTCCCACAACTCCCGGCTCACGTGCCGGCCCTCGAACAGCATCGGCGCGACACCGTCGCGGACCACGCTGCGAGCGTTGGTAACCAGCACCAGACGGACCGACTCGACCCGATCGAATCTCTCGCTGACGGCGGCGCACAAACCGGCGACGTCCGAGGAGCGGTCACGCCTGGCCAGAGTGCCGGCGACACAGCGCGAGAGGAAGTTCTCCAAGCGTCTGAACGCCGCCTCAACCTCGGCACGGCCGATCTTGTGGTCGTCGTCGGCACGGGGGCTGTAGTGCGTCAGGAACAGGTCCAACGATCGGTCGTCGGACGCAGCACCGTACCCGCTGACTTCCACCCCGTGATCCTTGAAGCGAACCGCCACGACATCCTCGGTGTGTCCGTCGGCGGCCAGCTGGTCGAGCATCAGCTGGGTGAAGGCCTCTTGGAGGTCGCAACCCTCGATCTCGGACTGCGCCCTGACGTCCTCGATGAGGCCGTGTGCATAGGCGCTGACATCCGGCTCAGCCATGCATACCCCTGTGCCGCAGGACGCGGGCTCGGCACGACGGGCCGCACATCCCGGACGGACTTGTGAGGGGCATGTACTTCTCCGGAGTTACTCGGTAGCTGAGGTGACTGTTCGCGCCGATGCGGTTGCGTGATGGGACCAACTCTCCACGATAAGGACAGGACCGACAAGACCCGGCGGGTGAGTCGTGATCACCTCATCGGTCCTGTTCCGGACCCACACAGCCACCTGTGGCGCGACCAATGCCTGAAAGACTTCGCGGCAATCCGTGAGGCGGGGAGCCAGGCATGACGACGCGGGGCGGCCGACGTCGGGCGTCGGACCGCAGAGGTAACCTGCGCAGTGCGTTTGCCGATTGGGGAGGTGACACGGGTGACGGACAATAGCGTCGAACGGCGTCGCGCGGGCTATGGCGTTAAGCTCGTGCGTGGCCCGTTCGTGCGCCTTGCGCCACATCGTGAGGCTTGTAAGGACGACGCCGAGTTCCTCCGCTTCGCGGCGGCGTGCCGTGAGCGGGGTGAGCGGCTGGCTGCTGACCTGTTCAGCGGTGCCGGTGGCCTCAGCCTGGGTCTCACCGAGGCAGGATTCCGTGTGGTCCTGTCGGCTGACCGCGATCCAGAGTCCGTCGAGACGCATCGACACCACTACCCGGGCCTCACCCTTGACTGCGACCTTGGAGAGTCGGCTAACGTCCGGCGGATCGCCGCCCTGGTCAAGGCAGCGGGCATCGAGCTGCTGGCCGGCGGCCCACCGTGCCAACCCTTCTCCCGAGCGGGCCGGTCACTGATCCGTCACCAGGTCCGCCACGGTCTCCGCCCGGCGCACGACGAACGCCGGGACCTCTGGCGCTCATTCCTCGAGGTAATCCACCTGGCCAGACCCGCTGCCGTGATCATGGAAAACGTCCCCGACATGGCCCTCGACCGGGAGATGTTCATTCTCCGCACCATGGTTCACGAGCTGGAGTCGATCGGTTACGCGGTCGAGGAGCGAGTTGTTGACACCCTCCGCTACGGCGTGCCCCAGTTCCGCCAGCGGTTGATCCTGGTCGCACTGCGAGACGGGATCGCCTTCGACTGGCCGCCGGAGGTACCGGACCGGGTGTCGGTGTGGAACGCGATCAGCGACCTACCCGAGGTGGAGGGCGGCTGGAGGCCCGAGGGCGGCGCCGACGGCTGGTCAGACTACGCCGGCCCCGCTTCTGCGTTCCAACGGCAGATGCGTCAGGGTGTTGCACCGGCGGACACGGGCAAGGTCTTCGACCACATCACCCGCCCCGTACGCGAGGACGACCAGCGCGCCTTCGACATGATGGACGCCGGCACCCGGTACTCGGACCTGCCGGAGGACGTCAAGCGCTACCGCGACGACATCTTCGACGACAAGTACAAGCGCCTGAGCGAGGACACCTACTCCCGCACCATCACCGCGCACATCGCCAAGGACGGCTACTGGTACATCCATCCCCGACAGGACCGCACAATCACCGTGCGTGAGGCCGCGCGGCTGCAGACCTTCCCCGACTGGTTCCGCTTCGCCGGCCCACCCTCGGCCGCGTTCCGCCAGATCGGTAACGCCGTACCCCCGGCGCTCGGCGCCCACCTCGGGCGCGCCGTGATGGCAGCGGTGGACGCCCCAAGGCCAGTTGCCTACCGCAGCCGCGACATCGCCCAGGCCCTCACCGCCTGGTTCGACGACCTGGGCGAGCTGGCCCTGCCGTGGCTGCGTGCCCGGACACGGTGGCAGGTCATCTCCGCGGAGATGCTCCTCGACCGCGCAGCGCCCGAGCAGGTCCGAATCCTCTGGTCACTGCTCGAACGATGGGAGCAGCCGCAGGACACCGTCGACGCCGGAGACGAACTCATCGAGATCGGGCGGTGGATCAACCGCGAGCACCGCGCCGAGCGTCTGCTCGAACTGGCGTGCACGCTAACGTCGCAACCGGATCTGCTGGACGACGACAAGATCCACAGTCTCCGCGGGGTCGACGCCTCGGTGGCCGACCTCGCCGTCCTCGTAATCCCGACCCGGGACGAGGACAACGCGGAGGAACCCGTCCTCATTACCAAGGGCACCCATCGCGTGGCCGCCCGCTTCACACGCGAGGACGAGCATGTCGAACGCAGCAACAGGATGACCGCTGGGCGCCTAGCCGTCGCGCGGATGATAGGCGATGACACCGACGCGCGGCGGGCGCACCTCGGTCTGATCGAGCTTGCCGTCTCCGTCTGCCGCCCCACCGACCCTGCCTGCCCACGCTGCCCCCTCAACAGGGCATGCAGCGAGGCGGCGAAACGGGGCAGTCGGAGCGGACGGCAGCCGGTGGTCAGTCCCTGAAGCCGAGCGCGGCGGCGATGTCGGGGGCTTCGGCCCGCAACCTCTTCCCGATGCGTTGCAGGGCCGCGTACTCACCTGCGCGCATGGCAGCGGCCCGCAAGGCCAAGCCGATCACCGGCATGGGTGGCGTCGCTCCGGATGCCTCGCTGCGCGACAGGGCGGCCAGTTGCTCGGAGGCTACCCCCGGAGGACCCTCGGAGGCGCCGCGCGAGTTCTTGCGGTAGGCGTCGTCCGCCCGCATGCACAGCTCGTGCACGGGGCGTTCGATCAGCTGACGTAACTGCGGTGGCATCGCCACCCGCATCTTCGCCACGTTGATGTTGAACACCACGTCAAGATCTGTGTCGAAGTCCAGCGCCGCCCGCGCGAGTTTCGTGTGTTCGTCGATGCCTCGTATGCCGTTCCATCCGCCCCACTGGACCAACCGCTGGGCGCGGTAGACGTACAGGCCCTGCTGACGGTTCCAGTTCATCGGACCAGACAGGCGCTCGAACTCCGCCTGCGACGTGAACTGGTCGCGGGACGGCAGGACGTACCGTTGCAACGACACGGTGCCGTGGGCCTCACCGACGGTCACTTCGAAACGGAGGGGAGGCAGTGCCTCCCGTCCTGGCTCGTCGGGGGCGAAGGGATTCCACGGCCGGACCTTCTCACCGTTGACGGTGATCACGAGACCGCCACCGACCTCACCCTCAAGGAAACGGTGGAAAACGGTACCCAGATGGTCAGCCGTCCTGCCCGCCAGCGCTTCCAACCGACGACGCGCCCAGCCGCCCTCCGGCTTACGTTCGGGCAGCACCCGGTCGAGTCCGCGCCAGAGCACCACGGTGCCCCCCGTGTCCGCCACCGCCTTGCGGGCTCTGCCGACCTGCTCGTCGTTGGCCGGTTCGGCGACGACCCAGTCGTCCACCTCGGCGATGAGATCGAGATCGATCATCCGCGACACGGTGCGGGCCGTGGCGGCCCTCCTACGACTGATAACCGCCAGGGACCGGCACTGCGACAGAGACGCGGTCTTCAGCCCCAACCCGTACCGGCCGAGGTCGCCGCGGCCGTAGTCGCGCCGGCTGCCGTAGCGCAACGCCTCCAACAGCCCGTTGGCGCTCATACCCTCGCCGTCATCGGCGATCATCACCCACGAGTCGGACCCATCGAACACAATATCGATCTCTACGCGGTTCGCACTTGCGGCGACGCTGTTGTCCACCACGTCGGCCACCGCGGTCGGAAAGTCGTAGCCGATGTCGCGCAGCGAGTCGGTCAACCGCGCAGCAGACGGCGCCACGCTGTACAGATTTCGTACGCTCACGACGCTTCCTCCGTTCCGACAACGACGATGGGGACCAGGATGTCACACTCACCTGGCTGCCGTCTTGCTGGACGCTCCGGACCCCCGACGGGCAACCCCACCGCGCGCGAAGGGTCGATCTTGCAACCATCCGAGGGCAGGCCTCGCCCTCCGAGAACCCGTTCCGCCACCCTGCTCTGAACACCTCAATCGTTCTCGAGGGTGCGGCCATCAGCGTGACGCACAGATCAATTAGAACACGGGTTCGACCTTCCTGGGCTGCCGCCACTTGGGAGAGATCCGCGGCAGCGGACAACCAAGGGCCACGCGCTGCCGACACAGCCCGTAAGCGATCGGCCGTTGCCGCGCTCCGCAATACTTCCTGTTGCCCACAGCACTCCCGACGGTGACCCGTTCCAACGGTCTCCTTCGGTCGCCGGCCAAGTGCATGACTCAGCCCGTGGTCGCCGAGCCCCACGAGTGTCCGCGAACCTCCACGGCAATCCGGCGAGCTGCCACTTCGACCCCACGTCGTATCTCGCACTCCCAGACCCGAACCACACGCCAACCGGCCGCACGGAGCTCAACGTCGACCCGCCGATCACGAGCTCGGTTGGCGGCGATCTTCCCAGTCCACCTCTCCGCGTTGGGACCCCTGAAGCGTGTGGGCCCGTGCTGCGGACAGCCGTGCCAGAAGCAGCCATCGACGAAGACTGCGACACGCGGCCCAGGAAAAACAAGATCGGGTCGGTACCGGTTCACCAGGGTTCGTCCCAGCCGAAAGCGAAGACCAAGAGCGTGCACTGCCCGACGTAGCGCGACCTCCGGCGCCGTGTCGCGAGTGGGTCGTCCCCTCAGGTGCGCTCCCTCGACGGTGGCGATCCAGCCGCCCCTGTCGCTGCCCTGCTGTCGGGAGGCAGGGCCATCACGGCCTACCATCACTCAGCCCCATGTCCTCGTAACGGCTTGAGCGCCGCCTGTCGGCGCCCATTCCAGTCTCAACCACTTCACCGCAATAACTCACAGATCGACGAAGAATTCCTTTTCGACGCGCACATCCTCAACTACGCGCGTTTCCGTCCGGACCCCCAGCTCATATTCTTTCAGGAGGTCACATAACCGTCGTCCATCTATCAGGTCCACGGGCGGTGCGCCGTCCCGCGTCGCCTCTGCCTTCGCTTCCGCCGTAAACGTGCCCGTAGTGATTAGCAGGCCTTTGTCTCCCCGCCCTGCCATGGCTCCCCTAAAGTCTCGGACAGCACCTGATCCGACGCTGCCTCGATACCGCTTCGACTGGAAAAAGACGGGAAACGAGACCAGAGACATTCGATAGATTCCTAGCCCGTCGATGCCGCCATCGCCGGACCGCCCAGTTACCGTCGTGCTTATGAAGCCCGCCTCCCGCAGTAGGCGTCGCGCAAGCCGTTCGAAAGCGGCGGGCGATACGGACATCAGTACTTCTAGCAACTGCTCCCGCCAGTCCTGCTCATCCTCGATCTGCTGGTCCACCTCGTCCGACATCAGCCGGGACTGCTGCTCCCGGCGCTTGGCACGCAGCTCGTCGCGCCGGCGCGCTACCACCCTTGCATGCAGGACCGGTATCTCGTCGCGGTCGACTGACCGGCCAAGTTCTGTGAGCGCCCAGACGCCACGACGGCTATTGACCAAAAGATCCATGGACTTGAGAGAGGTACGCGCCCAGGCAAGACGGTACTCGATCTCTGTCCTCGGCCCGTCCCCATGCAACACCTGCTGCTGCTCTTCGCTGTACTTCTGCTGGTCGAGGACGGCTTCCACAATCTCGTCGATAGATCCCGAACCGCCCAGCGTCCGAACGGCCTGAACAGTCGGCCAAAGCAGCTTCGCCTGGTCCGGTACCCGTGCGCTCGACATGGGCCCAGTCTGCCTTAAGTCCGTCAACTCGTCGCTGGACCGCTCCTTGCTCAGGCAGAAGTGCCGGCACATGAAGTCTGGCTGGCTGGCGCAAGCAAAACATGTCGGTGCTCTGGCAGGACTGCGCCAACCGAAGGTCTCAACGCCACGCAGTCCCTCCCACGCTCCCCGGCTGCTCCGGGCACCGAGCGCGTCGAGGCCGGACCAGTTGCCGGCTGTGGCTGATCAGCTCTCCGCGCATAAGAACCCTTATGGGCGGCTGGGTGCTCGGCGTGCTCGTGCGACGAGCAGGGCTCACATCCAGCCTGGTCCGGTGGGACGCCGTGTGGTCCGACATGGGCTGTCGCCGGCGGTGGCCGCGACGACGGCTACGCGGCTGGACAGTAGCCACTCCCGCGGGTTGTGCAGGCGGTCACGGGTTGGTGGAAGCAGTGGCGTGAGCGCGGCCCGGTGTACAGGTTCGTCGAGGCGGCGGCCGTTCGTGCCACGGCCCATCTACTTGCTGCCCGAGGGTCAGGCTCCGAACGGGACGGGCGGCCTATGGCTAGTGCGATTGGCACCAAGCCATGTGGCGAGTGGTCGGCGTCGCAGTGTGCTGGCCCATGCCGAGCCCTCCGGCGTAGCGAGCACCGTGATGGTGGACCCGACCGGATTACTTCGGGCGAACTTCCTATAGGCGCAACGAGCCACTCAACGGGCGCATGCGCAACAGGAAAGGATACTTCTCTATGCGGCGCTCTTGCAAGGGCGTAGCCCGGCAAGCCACTGTGACGTAGCGGTCGTAACGCTGGCATCTGTGCTAGTCGATCCGGTGCGGACGATAGGGATCGATGTCCATCTGTACTGTCCCGCACAATATTGTCCGTTCTTATATGCATGCGAGAACGGACATTCAACTCTTTTTATGTCAAGATCCAAGAATTCAACAGTTCGGTGCGTGTCCAACTGCCGCTCCGGGCGTTGAGATCCGCAGGAGGGCCGCTGCTGCTCGGCTGTCTGTTCACCGGTGACAGATAACCGAGGGGGAGCCCCTCCTGAAAAAGAAGAGCCCGACCGGCCCAGACCCACCGGGATGATGACCGTTCGGGTGGTTGTAAATGCAGCGGCCATCGCGCTCGACCTGACGGCAGAACTGCTTGAATCGGGTGGACGCGGTGGCCCTGCTATGGCAGCCAGGACCACCGCTCACCTGCTACAGCTCGCCCTGATCTTCATTGCCAGAAGGGGCAAGCGGTAGCCGACCCGGGGTCCCGGGACCCGCCGCACGTCGGCGGGCCCGGGACCCTTAGCTGGGGGCCGTACCCGGAACCTGAGCGTTGCAAGACCATCAGGACTTGGGCCGCCGATTGGCCCTACTCCATCTTCTTTAGCAACTCTTGCGTTGTCTATAGGTAACGGGTGACGGCGTGAAAGCTCGCTCAGTCACCTGGAAGTCCAGCATATTCACGGGCTAGGTGGGCAACCGTGTCCTGTTGGCGGACTCACTCTCGATGATCGGTGGACCAGCATGGACCACCCGTTGGCCACTGCCTCGGAAGATGTCCTATCAAGGTGAGACCGAGGGGTCGTGGTGTTCAGGTTAAGCAGTAGTAAGGGCCCTTAGTTACATTCGGGTGGTAAAGCCTGTTCGCGTTGCTTTGTCGACGGGTGCCCATGCGGTGGTCTGAAGGCTGCTACGAGTGCGGCGAGTTCGGCGGCTTGCTGCGGGTCGGTGAGGTGTTCTCGGCGGTAGCCGTGTTCCCACATCAGGGATCCGAGCTGGCTGCGGGAGATCACGTACTGGTTGCGAGGGCTTTCCCCCGACCCATCCGGGCTGACCAGGTGCTGCCCGTCGGGAGTGCGGACAATCAGTGCGGGGCCGTGAGGAGTGTGCTCGGCCAGTCGTTTGACCGCGTCGGTGAGGTCATGCATCGACTCCATCGGGTTGTCCTCCTGTCGGTCCGAAGGTCGAGTTATGGGAGTTGTGCCATCAGGCCGTAGGTAGCGGTCGCCTGCGCGGTGGCGTGCGGCTGGGGCGGCAGGTGGGGGCGCCAGCGTGTGACAGGCACCAGGCCGGGTTGGACCAGGGGTAGTCCTGCGGTGAGTGCGGTGACTTCGGCTCGGGTGCGGGGGCGGATGGCGCCGTGGCCGGTGCCGAGGAGTTCGGTGACCGCCAGGGCTGTGGCGCTGGGGAGTGGGTCGAGCGTGGCGTGGGTCAGCGCCAGGCAGCTACCGGGTGGAAGGGCTTCTTTCAGTCGCTTGAGGATCTCGGCGGGTTGGTCCTGGTCGTGTAAGTAGTGCAGGACGGCGCACAGCAGGACGGCTACCGGCCGGTTCGGATCGAGGATGCTCGTGAGGGCCGGGTTGTTGAGGATGCTGTCTGGGTCGCGGAGGTCGGCGTGCAGGCAGGCGACGGCGCCTTGGGGGCTGCTGCTGGTGCGGGCGCGGGTGTGGGCGATGACCATGGGGTCGTTGTCGACGTAGATCACCCGGGCGGCGGGGGCGATGCGTTGTGCTGTCTCGTGCACGGTGGGGGTTGTGGGGATGCCGCAGCCGATGTCGAGGAGTTGGCGGATGCCGGCCTCGCCGGTCAGGTAGGTGACGGCGCGGTGCACGAAGCGGCGGTTCTCCTTGGCCGCCGTGTGAACGGTGGGAAACGCGGTCGCGATGCGGTCGCCGGAGTGTCGGTCGGCGGCGAAGTGGTCTTTGCCGCCGAGCCAGTAGTCGTATCGCCGGGCGGAGCTGGGTTGGGAGGCGTCCAGCCGATCGGACGTGGACTCCCGGCGCTGGTGGTCGTTTCGACGCCGCGTTGTGGGGGTGGTGAAGGCACTGGTCACGAGGTCCTCGCCTCGGTAGGGGTGGAGGGTCGGGTATCTGGCGCGGTCTCCGCTGATGCGGGTGTGGCTGGTTGGTTGGGTGGGCGCCACATCGGCCAGAACGGCTCCGGGCAGCCGGGAATGCAGAAGGGTTCGCCGTGAGGTTGGTAGCCGTGACGGGTGTATAGGTCCCGGCTGCTGGTGCTGCTGGCTTCGAGGTAGGCGGGCATGCCGGTCTGGTCGAGCAGCCGATGGTGGTGGTTCAGCAGAGCAGTGCCGAGGCCTTGGCGCTGCCGACCGGGCCGTACGGCGAGGAAGGTGAGGTGGTGGTGCGGCCCGTCGGGGTGGTGGGTGTCGAACAGCTCGTCCAAAGCCCGGAAGCGGGAGCTGTAGGGCGCGCACACGGCCTCCAGCCGATGCTGGTACCGGTACGGCGGTGGGAGGGGTGTGCTGCGGTCGAACCACACCGCGGCGCCGCTGCGGTCGTCGAACAGATCCACCGAGCCGTACTGCAGGGCATGGTCGACAAAGATGAGGACGTTCCCGGCCAGGACGTGGGGCCGCTGATGTTCGTCGGGCACCAACCAGGCCGTCTGTGGGAGGTCGGCGAAGGCGCTGGCGATCAGGTCGGCGATGGCACGGGCCTCGCCGGGGCTGGCGGCCACGATCGGTGGGGTCATCGGTGTGCCCGGTTGTTGGCCCAGTGCGGCCGCACGGTGGTGGGTTCCCGGGGGTTGGGCAGGTTGAGGTGGGCGGTGGCGCTTTTGGCCCCGAGTCCGACCGTGGCGTACACGCGCGGGCGCCTGGATCGAAGCGTCAGTCCCCAGCCGATGCCAGCCAGCGCCGCGGCCAGGTAGCTGGTGGGGATCAGCCAGGTGAGGAGATGGCCGGCCGGCAGACCGAGCAGGGTGGGCAGGTTGCTGATGGCCAGCACGACCACCACCAGCAGCAGGACTGTGGCGGTTGCGGGTGCGATGAGTCGCCGCCACCGGCTTTCGCCGCGGGAATCACGGCCGAAGAAGGCAACCACACCAAGGGAGGTGGCGGTGATCAGGACCAGCACACCCAAGCCGCCGCAGGTGCCGGCGTAGAAGAACAACTGCACCAGCGGGTCCAGGCCCAGCGCGGCGTAGGTGATGATCACCGCCAGGCCGATCACGCTCTGCACGATTGAGGCGTTCCTCGGCGACCCGGTACGGCGGGACGTGCGACCCAGGCCGGCGGGAAGGACCTGCTCCCGGCCGAGGGCGAACATGTAGCGGGCAGTCGTGTTGTGGAACGAGATCAACGCGGCGAGGATCGAGGTCACGAACAGCGCGTGCCCGACATCGGCCACTGCCCGACCGAGGTGCGCGGTGGCGAGGTTGAAGATCAGCTCCGGGCCGTCGGCTCGTGACGCGGCCCCGATCTGGTCGGGGCCGGTCGCCACCGTCACCGCCCAGGATGAGAGCGCGTAGAGGGCCGCGATCAGCCCGACCGACAGATATGTCGCGACCGGCACGGTACGGCCGGGGTCGCGGGATTCCTCGCTGAACACCACCGCGGATTCGAAGCCGACGAACCCCAACACCGCGAGCACGAGGATCGCACCCACACCCGAGCCGGCCAGGGCGCCCGGTGAGAGGGTCTGCACGCTCACCTGTCCACCCGCCGGGTGCAGCAGGTCTGCCACGTCATACAGCAGAATGACGGCGACCTCGGTGACCAGCAGCACCGCCAGCACGGTGCCGTTCACCTCCACCCGCAGCAGCCCCAAAGCGGCGGTCACCACCCACGCGGCCACCGCGATCACCCACCACGCCGGCGAGCTGCCGAACCACTGGGCAAGCACCGGTTGAGCGGCGACGCCGACCGCCCCGTAGAGGCCGACCTGCAGCGCGTTGTATGCCAGCAGCGCGACCCACGCACCGCCCACCCCCAGAGGTCGACCGAGGCCGTGGCTGATAAAGGAGTAGAACGCCCCGGCGTTGGCCATGTATCGCGCCATCGCCACATACCCCACGCCGAAAAGCGCCAGCAGCAGGCCAACCAGGACGAACGCCACCGGCATCCCGGTCAGGCCCGTCGTGGCGTACCCGGTGGTCACCACCCCGGCCACCACGGTCAGCGGCGTGGCCGCCGACATCACGAAGAACACCACCGCGGCGACGCCCAGCCGGTCCGCGGCCAGACTGCTCGCAACCGGGCCGGATCGCACCGGTGGGCTGGATAAGGCCATCACAATTCCTCCATCAGATCGCTCGATTCCAGGGACGGTCGGCGGGTTCAGGTGCGGTAGAGCAGGACCGCGTCACCGACCGCGGCCTGGGTATGCACCAGCAGCTCCCGCAGCGGCGGCCACGCCGTGACCACCAGTTGGCTCGCATAGCGACGCGCCGCCACCGGAGCGTCCTGCAACAACTCCCCGTCCAGCCCCGTCGACACCGCCAGACCGGCCAGGAACGCATCCCCGTGATCCATCGGCCGCTGCTCCGACAGCAGCGTCGACAACCGCCACCACGGCAGATAGGCCGCCGTCATGTCCGTCGGCACCCACGTGACGCTCGACCGCAACAACCGACGACCGGTCACCCGCCGCACGTGCCCGGCCCGCCACAACCGCTGCGCCACCCGCTCGTACGCATCCCGACTCAGCACGTCCAACCACACCCGCACTTCCCGGTGCCGCGGCTCAGCCACAAGCTGATCCAGCACGCCGTGAGCGAGCACATCCTCCGGCGGGGTGCGGTCAGTGACACACACAAGCCCATCCCGCAAGGCGATCTTCGGGATCCAGACAAGCTCGGCGAGCAACGCGGCTGCCAACCCCACCCCCATCGCCCGCATGTTCAGCCGTGACCGGCCCGTACTGTCTCGATGGGCCAGCCGGAAGTAGTCATCGGCGAGCGGATGCACCGGGCCTCTCCTCTCGCGTACCTCAAGGCAGCAGCGACAACGAACTGGTGTGGAGATCCGGCCCGCCGCCGTGCATTGCCGTCCACAGCGGCGGGCAGGAGTCGTCAGATGCGTTGATCAACGATCCGTTCGACCGGATACCCACGCTGTAAGGAAACCCCGCATACTGCTGACGGTCGATGGCCACGCTGTTGTCTCGCTGTTGTCTCTTGTCAGAACCGGCCCTTTTCCGCAGGTCGCGAGCCATTCACATTCCATATCTGGCGGTACAGTCACCAGAATGATGGGGGGTGACATGGTCAGATCCTCAGCGACTTACAGCCGACTCTTGGTGCACCCGCTGAGCTACGTTCGTCAGGAGCGGAACTGGACTCACCAAGACCTCGTGGACGTGATCGCGCAGCGGCTCAACACCGCCGCTCGTCGTGAAAAGGCTTGGCGGTGGGAACGATGGGGTGTTGTACCAGATGAGGCAACCCAGCTCGCCCTTGCGGCTGAGTTGGGGGTGGAGCCTCAGCGCGTGCGCGAACAGGGCTGGCCGCACTGGCTACCAACTGGTCCCGGGGTCAATCTCACCGCGCCTTGGACAGCAGACGGAGTTGTTGGACTGCTCGAGGAGACGGCGGGTTCTGCCGTGCTAGACCGACGCGGCTTTTTGATCATGGGGGCCGGCCTCGCCACATCCATCGCGGACCAGTGGTTGGTAGCCGAAGCACCACGGCTGGCGTCGGTCCTTCGAGGTGGACGGCTGGACGACGATCTCGTGAGCTGTTTCGAGCAGCGGGTTCCCGCGCTACGGCAGATGGATGCGAGTCTTGGCGGCGGAAGCGTTCGAGCCTTGGTGGACGCGGAGCTTCGGCTGGTCACCGACTTGCTGGCGAAGAGCTCGTACACCCAAGGCATTGGACAACGCCTCCTCGCAGTCGCGGCAGAGCTGGGCAGGATCGCCGGTTGGGCAAACTTCGACGCCGGCTACCACGCCGCCGCAGAGCGGTACTGGTTCGCCGCGCTCCACGCGGCGCATTCAGCGGATGATCGTGCAGCTGGCGCCAACATCCTCAAGTGCATGAGCCTGCAACGGGTCGACGCCGAGCGACCTCGGGAAGCCCTTGACCTTGCGCGAGCAGCGCTCGCCGGCGCCAAAGGCGCCCCGGCACGCGTACGTGCCATGCTGACCACCCGCCAAGCACGCGCACATGCCGTACTGGGAGATTCGCTCGACTGCGAGCATTTACTGGCCGACGCAGAAAGGGCGATGTCGCGAGCAGACGACGAGCCGACACCGCCATGGGCCGCTTACTTCGACCAAGCCGAGTACTGCGCACAAGTTGCTGCATGCTATTTGCTGCTCCGACGTCACGACACGACGGACTATTGGTTGACCCAAACGCTTGCGCTCCAGCCCAAGGAGCGCAGCCGGGATCGAGCGACATATCTGATCTGGCGTGCAGATGCTGTTCTCAACCTCGGCGATGTGGAACATGCATGCGCTCTCGTCGGTCAAGCGGTTCCCGATATCGCGATCACTCGATCAATCCGGAACCATCGTCGCCTCCTCGACATCCACGGGAGACTGACGGCGTACCATCATCCCGCCGCCCGAGCATTGGACGATCAGGTCCGAGCTATGGTCGCATGATCCCATGACCGACCTTCAGCGCGTCGCCGTAGTCACCGGATCCAACCGGGGTCTTGGCCGGGCCATCGCGCGTAACCTCGCCGAACGGCACGGCCTCCACGTTGTGATCACTGCCCGCTCCGAGGAGACTGCGAATCGGGCCGCTCAAGAACTCATCGACGACGGCCTCAAGGCGTCAGGGCACCAACTCGACGTTACCGACCCTGCAAGCGTCGCGCGGCTAATGGCCGACGTCGGCTACAAGCATGGCCGACTGGATGTTCTGATCAACAACGCGGGTATCGCAATCGACCGCGGCCAGGCGGCCTACGCCGCAGACATGGAGAAAGTGCGCGCCACTCTCGACGCGAACATCATGGGTGCGTGGCGATGCTGCACCGCAGCGATCCCAGAAATGAAGAAGAACCGCTACGGCCGCATTGTCAACGTCACCAGCCACATGGCCACCTTCGCCCAGATGGGGACCGGCAGTGTCGCCTACCGCGTGTCCAAGGCCGGGCTCAACGCGCTTACCTGCATCCTCGCCGCCGAGCTCGCTGAGCACGGGATCTTGGTCAACGCAGCCTCTCCTGGCAAGGTCGACACCCGGCTGGCGTACGGCAAGGCTGACCAGTCCCCCGAGCAGGCAGCCGACGGCTTCGCCTGGCTCGCCACCCTCCCCGACGACGGACCCACAGGCCAACTCTTTTACGGGAAGCATCCATTGCCGTGGTGACGGCGCTCCGCCGAGCGTTCGAACTGGGAACCGCCTGCGTTTGCGGGATCACCGGGCGTGACGTGAGTGAGTCTTTCATGTTTGACTTTGTCGATGGGGTCACCGGAGGCGCGGCTGGGGATCGACTACGGGGCCGTCGACACGACGGCGGTGTTGGTGTTGCCGGATGGCCGGTCGTCGGTGTTGACGTTCGATGGGCTGGCGATGTTGTCCAGCGCCGTGCTGATCAGTCCTGACGGTCAGGTGATCACGGGTCAGCAGGCGTGGCGGGCGGCGCCGGAGTATCCGGACCGGTTCGTTGTCTCACCCGCGGCGGCCGGCACGGAGCAGTTGGACGTGGCCAATCGCCAGATGCCGGTGACGGATCTTGTCGCGGCGACGGCACGACGCGTGGTGGAGGAAGCGGAGCGCGTCGCCAAGGGCCCGGTGCGGGACGTGCGGCTGGTCGTTCCGGCCGGGTGGGGTCCACGACGCCGGACCTGGTTTCGGCAGGCGATGCACCGCGAGGGTCTGGGACAGGCCCAGCTGGTGGAGGCGCCGGTGGCGGTCGCGGAGCAGCTACTGGCCACCGGAACTCAGGTGCTGGTTGGCGGGTTGCTGGTGGTGGTGGATGTCGGCGCCGGGTGTGAGGTGTCGGTCCTGCGGCGGGGTCCGGCCGGGTTCGAGGTGCTGTCCACGCTGCACGACCCGCAGGCCGGTGGACGGGCCGTTGATGAGGCCCTGCTGGCCGCCGTAAACCATGGCACCGGGCAGAGCGGCGCCGGTAGGGATTGGGCGGCGTTGGCCGCGGTGCGGACGGCGAAGGAGGCGTTGTCGCAGCATCCGGCGGTCACCGTGCCGCTGAACGGGTCGATGGTGGTGCTGGGCGCGGACCTGCTGGATCGCGCCGCGGCGCCGATCGTCGCACGGGTGGCGGATTGGACGGTCGAGGCGATCGGGGCGGCGGAAATCGACCCGTCCCAGATCAGCGGCCTGTACTGCGTGGGCGGCGGCGCGAACCTGCCCTTGGTGGAGAAGGCCCTCGCGGAGCGGACCGGCATCGTCCCCCTCACCGTCGCGGATCCCGCCATGGCGGCGGTGCGGGGCGCGGCCGGCGCCGGCACCCCGGACACCTCGGCCGCCGAGGTGATGGACGAGGCAGGAGCCGCCCTGCCGCCGGTGCGGCGGGCTCTGGGCATCGTGCTCCCCGGGCTGGCGTCGTTGGCGATGGCCGCCCAGTTCCTGGCCACCGCCAGCGTGCACTCGGGTGTCGGGTACTGGGTGGTCGCGAATTGGGCTGAGTTGGCCTTAGCTGGTGTGCTGGCGACGGTGGCGTGTCTGGGATCGGGAAGCATCCTGTCCGCGGTGCTGGCGGACCGGGGCGTCACCGTGCCGATGCGGGCACCTGGCGCGCAGGTCGCCATGGGTCTGCTGGCCGCCGCGTCTCTCGGTGTGGCGATCAGCGCGATGTATGCGGTCCTCGCCAGCGCATACCTGGAGATGTCGATCGGCACGTATCTGCGGTGGGCGTTGCTGCCCGTCGCCCCGCTGGCAGTGTTGACGATCCTGGCAGCTGCGGTCGCGGCACGGCAGTGGCGAACCCCGCGCGGCGGCTGGTACGCCAGCTTCGCGGTCCCCACCGCCTCGGTCGCGGCGGCGACCGCCGGCATGCTGCTCATGCAGTACGCCTTCCCCGCGGCGATTTGGGTAGACGCGGACCTGATTCCGCTGCTGGCCGCCCGCGGCGGAGGGGTGTTGATGGGCGCCGCGCTGGTCATGGCGATCACCCGGGCGCCGATCCTGCGGCTGATCGTCGGTCTGCCTGTGGCGGTGGTCTCTGCGGCCGTCTACAGCGAAGCGGCCATGAATTTGCTCGGCGTGGCGTACGCGATAGCGCTGGCCGTTGGCTACGCCGGGCGCCTCTGGGCCGCCGTCGTTCCGATCCCACAATCCCCCGCCAGGCTCCGGCCATGACAGCTACTGATTACGTGGTGGGCCGCAAGGCCGTGGCCATCGGACTCGGCAGTGCGACGCGGCCAGTTCGGTGCGGACGGTAGGCATGCGCTGGCCACAGCACCTCGTTCGCGGGCTGTTGGTCACCATCTTGGTGGCCGTCCCACCGCTGGCCCTGCTCTATTACAGCCCCGTACCGTTGTTTGTGCCGAGCCAGGCTCAGCTGCGGCAGTGGCTTGCCGATCCCGTCACCGACCAGACCCTTCAGTTCGCGTTCACCGCCGCCGCGTGGCTCGTATGGTTCCTCCTGGCCGCCACGATCGTTCTGCGCTTCCTGGCCCGGTTGCAGGCCGGGGCGCGGTGGCTGCGTCGCATCCCGCTACCCACACCGATGCAGGCCACCGCGAGCGGCATGGCCGGCGCGGCGTTCCTTGCCATCCCCGGCGCCAGCAACGCCACCCCCCTTCTTGATGCTCACCAGGGTGGATCCGCCGCCGGGGACATCCTCGACCGATCCACCGTCCAGGACCCGCTGCCGTCCGATCGTGAGGGGGAGGCGAAGGCGCCGGTGGATGGAGTGCCGCTCCCCGGCGGGTGGATACCTGCGCACACCGCTCAGCAGATCGGCGCCGCCGCTACCCTGCTGTGGCTGCGTCGCCGTCGCGCCTACCGCCCCGGAGTCAAGGACCAGCCCGGCGACGCCGACCTGGCTGACCTGCCGGCCACTGTCCGCGCGGTGCAAGCGGCCCTGCCCTCCTTGGCCGCGCAACCCGTCCCAGCCACCCGGCCGGAGACCGGGTGGCTACCCTTATCCCTGCACAACCTGCCGGCGGGCGGTGTGGGACTGACCGGCGCGGGAGCGGAATCGGCCGCCCGCGGCGCCCTGGTCACCGCGCTCCTTGCCGCCCGACCAACCTCGTCACCCCTGCCGCGGATCATCACCACCCGGGGTCTGTTGGCCCGGCTCTTCGGCCCTGATGACGTCGGTGACCTGCCGGGCCTGCTGGTGGCGGCCACCGCCTCCGAGGCCGTAGCCGCCGTGCGGCGTGCCCCGGTGCGGCCGAGTTCGGCGACGGACGTGTCGCCCGATCCCACCGCGGTCCGCGACGGGGATGGTGCGCTGTTGCTCTTGTCCGCTCCCACCGAGCCGGAGATCGCCCGGACGATCGCCGCCGTCTCACGAGCCGGTGCGGACCTCGCCGCTGTGGTGCTGCTCGGCGGGTGGCCATCCGGGACAACATGGCAGGTCGACGCGTCGGGCCACACAGCCGATCCGCGTCGGCCCCACGCGGCCGGCCACCGGCTGTGCGTCCTCGACGCCACCGCGGCGGCCGACCTGTTGACGGTGATCCGGCACACCGCCACGCCAACGCCGGCGACCGAACCGGCTACCGCGGTGTCACGGGCGCGGATTCCCCGCCAGAGCACCCCGGCGTCGCAATCGGGCAGCTCGCAACGCGCTGCACCGCTGCGGCTGCGAATCCTCGGCGAACCCGAACTGCGCCACGGCGAGCAGGTGCTGACAATCCGGCGCAGCGCCGTATGGCAGGTGCTGGTGTTCCTGGCCGTCCACCCCGACGGCGCCACCACCCGCGATCTCGTCACCGCGATCTGGCCGGGCCTGCCCATGCGGACCGTCACCGGCCGGCTCTACACCACCCTCAGCGACCTGCGCACCATCACCCGTACCGCCGCCGCCGTCACCGTCATCGCCCACACAGATGAGCGGTACCGCCTCCTGCGTGAGCACCTGGAGGTTGACCTGTGGCGACTCCGTGACGCCGCCCGGCATGCCGCCACCGCGGTCGAGGACGTGCCCCACGCGTGGCGAGCGGTCATCGACAGCTACACCGGCGACCTGGCTTCCGGCCGCGTCTGGCCATGGATCGACCGACCGCGCGAAGCCACCCGTCGCCTGGTCCTGGACGCCTACGGCCACCTCGCCGACACCGCGCCCGACCCACAGACGGCGTTGGCCTTCCTGCGTCAGTGCGTGAGGATCGACCCCTACAACGACGAGCTTCACCGCCAGGCTGCGCATCTGCTCACCGCGGCCGGTGACTATGCCGCCGCCACCGATCTCGCCAACCAGTACGCCCGACGGCTCACCGACACCGGTCTCGAGCCGGCCGAGCGGCTGCTGGGGGAGCCGCTGCGCGGGCGCAGACGAGTGACAAGCCGGCGTCCGACGACCGGCGACGAAGGCCCCGAAGCCAATCTGGGCCGACCCCATGATCGCGGCCGTCCCTGACGACGAGTGTCGGCGTACCGGTTCCGGTGCAAAGCCAGGCACGCCAAAATGCTCACGATGAGTAATCGGTGGACGTGGGCTGCCGCTCGGGTCGCGGCATGTCCGCGCGTTCGCTAGTGAGGGCTGAGGTTCAGTCCTTGTCCTCAAGCTTTGCAGACTCTCCTGAGTGCAGGAGCTCGTTACAAAGAGCCTGGAACGGCTCCGCGAATCCCGGATGGAGCCGCTCACCTTCGCTCCGCAGGGCTGATACGACATCCGCTGGCTCGACCTTGGTAGAGCCGCGCCATGTGCCAATCCATGGAGCCCCGGTCACGCTCTCGCGAAGAGCTTCGAGCGCGCTTTGCGCCTCCCGCTCCGGAAGCGAGGACAGAAGGGAGACGAACCACGGGGCGTAGAAGCCAGTGAGCCCGACAGAGCCTCCTCCGGTCAAAAGCATTCCCTCCAGGAGCCCGCGCCGATAGTCGATGGGATACTCGTCGTATCCACCCTCCACCGCGGGCTCTACGCCCACCTCGGTTGCATTGCCGAATCCTCCGGCGGACTGCTGGCCGAAGACGACACCAATCCGGTGCTGCACTTCGCTTGGTTGCTGGGCCAGCGCACTCGCCTCAAACTTCTCCTTCAAAACTTTCCGACTCGTACCCGTCTGAACTGAGGCAATGAGTTCGTTCGGGTAGTCGGCGAGCAAGTGCCCGAGTCGCCGCAGGGCCCACCTAGACCACATCAGGGCCGACTCCAGCGAGAGTGTTGCCATCTCCACGACAACATCTGGGACGCGTGCTCGGCCATGTCCCGTCCCATACCCGTTCCGGATCGGCGCGAGGCTTGTTGCAATCGTCTGCGCCGCCTGCGACATGGCGCGAAGATTTTGATCTTGTGAAAGATCGGCTCCCGGCTGGCGTCCGAGTGCCTTCTGTGCAGCCTTCACAATCGGCTGGAAGTCAACGGCGTCGGACACGGCCCCTTCGGCTGCCTCCACCGTCACCTTCGCTACGGTCTCCACCAATTCCTTGGCCTTCCCCACGACGTCCGGCAGGTCATCGAACTCCCAGGCGCGCCGCAGCCTGCTCAGCGCAAGCTCGATGGAATCCCATGCCGGCTGTGCCACGTGCTCCGGTCGAGGCAGCTCAAAGAGATCCACGCAGTCACCGTAGACCCGATCATCGAGGCCGAGTCACCGACCCTCCTCGCAAAGATGAAGGGACCTCCGACAGCATGGTTGCGCGCGTCTCGGCGCGCAGCGGCGGACATCCGTGCGTCCGCGGACACCGACCCGGCCTCAAGGGGCGGAGACCGCATCGCGGCAGATCAGCGCCTCGCTCCTGCTGCTGAGCGGCTCTAAGTTGTGGGCACGTCTCGTAGTGTCGGTCTTCTGACACCCAAGGCGCCAGCCTTCATAGAGAATGTTCCGATGCCGTGGATTGCGGATTCAATTTCGCTACGTTTTGGTGAGGTCTCCGCTACGGCCAACTAAATTTGTCAATTTCATTGGAGCGGAATGCGGCACCCATATCGAACGCTCGTTACTTTGCGCATCACAGTCGTTGCACTCAGTGCTCTCGTATTGGGGCTTATATTCCTCTACCTCGGCGACGTTGACACGCCCTTCTGGTCGCGCCATAAGCCTCTACCGACGCTCCTTGAGAACATGGGTGGCCTGCTGGTGGCTTCAGTATGCCTCGGAATCCTTTGGGAGCTCATTGGTAAGCGGGCGTTTGTTGCGGAGGTTCTGGAAGCGACGCGGGTTGGAGTAGACGTACAACGGGCGGGCCTGAGTCAAGTTGCGGCAAAGTTCCTCGATGTGGACTATAAAGTCCTCTTTCGAAAAGCCGACCGGGTTGACGTATTTGTGGTCCACGGAAACGCATGGCTGAGTAGAAACCGATCTCTCATGGAAGGCGTCGCATCGAAGCCGGGTGCCCTGATTCGGATATTTCTGTCCGATCCGCAGGCGTCGTCTACGATTGAGGTGCTTGCTGAGCAAGTGGAGCTTGATCACAACGCGCTCATTGCCCGGATTGAAAGTTCAAGGCGAGAGTTTGAGAGCCTCCTTACTCCGGGTGGCGCGAAGATTGAAACCTTCTACTACCCCGGAAACCGTACGCATGCCATGTATCGGATAGGCGACTCTGCCGTAATCACATTTTATCCGCACCGACGCGGCAAGACTTCGCAAATTCCGTCGTTAGTGTGCCGTGACGGCGGCGCACTCTACGCCTTTGTGTGCGCGGATTTCAAGGCTATCGAACAGATGTCCCGCCGATGCGGCCCGGATTTGCATACTCAAAAGTAGCCGTGCACTCAACTTAACATAATTAGGTGCATTGTCATCGGCAGTTCGGGACCGCCATCTGATCGGCCAACATGACTGAGTATGGTCGACCGTTGCTGGGCTGGCTCGTCCGCGAGGCAGCGGGCTGCATCCGCAGATGTCGATAGCTGCTGTGTACTTGGGGGCGTACGCGGCTCTGCGCTCGAAGCCGTACGCCGCCAACGAGGGCCGTCTGACCTGCGACTGTGAGGTTCAGTGAGGTCCTGTCAGGTTCTGTGAGGCGCGATTACGGCGCCCGACCCCGCAGACAGCCCTTACGTTCGGCATCACGACTCCGGATGTCCGGGGCCGCTTCCGCGGACGGTGCGCGGTCGACCTGAGGTATCAGCGCCGCCGGTGTGATGCGACAGGCGGGGAGGTAATGATGCGCAAGGCAGTGCCATTGATCGCGGGGACTCTGTCAGCCGCTGTGATGAGTGCGCCGGTAGCGGCGCTGATCCTCGTGGTCCGGCCCGCGGTGCGCATGCCCACGGCTGACGGGGTGACCCACTGGCTGCGCCAACCGCTGTCACCACCGACCCTGGTGCTGACCGCGGTCACCGTCGCTGTCCTGCTGTGGGTCCTGGTGACGGCCACCGTGGTGGGCCACTGTGTCCGGCTCACCGGTCGGCTGTCCCACCGTCTGCCGGCCCTGCATGTGCCGGGACCGGTGCGGACCCTGAACGCCGCGCTGCTGGGCGCGGCGGCTGTCAGCGCCACCGCCGGAGCCGCGTCGGCCCGGCCCGACGGCACCGGCGTGGCCAGCGTCCCGGACGTACCCCACCTCCTGCCACCGCACATCGACCACGCCCCGCTCTATAGGGCGACCGCCCCTCCCGTGAACCGGCAGGTGGAACGTACGGTCACGGTCCGGCGGGGGGACACGTTGTCGTCCATCGCCCAACGGCGCCTCGGCGACCGTGACCGGTGGCCTGCCATCTACGCCCTCAACCGTGGCAAGCACTCGTCGACCGTCGGCGGCGCCCTCACCAACCCGAACCTGATCTACCCCGGCTGGGTACTGAAACTGCCCGACGACGCCACACCTCCGGTCGGGGCGCCCCCGCGACCCCGACGGCCCGTCGGCCCGCCGGCGGGGGGTCCCGAGCAGCCGAGGCCTGGTACCGCATCGCCGGCGCCGACGCGGCCGAACCAGTCCGCGCAGCCACCGTCGGACGCGCCATCCGCGAACCCGGGACGCGCCGAACCGGCCCCGGACGACGGTGCCGACGGCGTGGCATCACCCGCCCCGTCACCGACAGTCTCCGTGCCCACCAACACCTCGGCCTCCGGAGCCTCACAACAGGCCAGTTCCTGCCCCGCGGCGGATGACGGGCGGCGGACAACCGGCCCGCGAACGGACACCTCACCTGGTGTCTCACTCGGCACCGGCAGCTGGGTCGACGCCGGGCTGGTCACCGCGATCCTCGCGGCCGTCGCCCTCGTCTGGGCGCACCGTAGGCGCCGCTACACCCCCCGCCCGCCCACGTCACGGCTGCGGCTGGACGACCCGGGTGTCGAGCCCATGCCGCCGGTGGTCGCCCGGATCCGCCGCGGCTGGCGCCAGCCGGCCCCAGCCCCGCACGCGCAATCGGACGCCCCGCTCGACGAACTCGTCCCACCACCCGACCCTGAGGACCTAGGCCCAGACGGCGACGAGCCGCCTACCAGCCCCACCGGCGGCCGGCAACTGGTCATACCAGCGCTGGCCAGTCCGGTGATCGAGGTGTGGCCGCCCGCCGGCCTGGGATTGACCGGACCGGGTGCCAAAGCGGCGGCCCGAGGCTTCCTGGTGTCCGCCCTGGCCGCGGGCGGACCGGAGTCACCCAACGACCGGAGCTGCGTCGTCATCCCCTCCGGCACCCTGGCCACCCTGCTGGGTGCCGCCGCGGTCACGGTGCCGGACACACCGCGGCTGACCGTCACCGGTGGCCTCACCGACGCCCTGGCATTGTTGGAGGAGCAGATCCTGCTCCGCACCCGGCTGTGTTTCGACCACGAGGTCGACACCATCACCGGACTGCGGGACGCCGATTTCATGGCCGAACCGCTGCCGCCGATGGTGCTCATCGCCGACACCACCGCCGCCCACGAGCGTGCCCGCGTCGCCGCCCTGCTGACCCAGGGCCAGCGCCTCGACATCCATGGCGTCCTGCTCGGCGCCTGGCCCGACGGTGACACCGTCGTCGTCGACCCCGACGGCACCACCACAGCGGCCGGCGGTGAGACCCATCGCCACGGCCGCCACCTCGCCGACGTCGGCCGCCTCACCGTGGTCAAACCGGCCGAGGCAGCCGACCTGCTCAGGGTCCTCGCCGAGTCCCAGACCGGCGAACCACAGCCCCCGGCACCGGCCAGACGTACGCCGAAGGTCACGATTGAACCCCACGACGAGGCCGGCGTGTCGGCCAGCAGCGAACCCGACAGCGGAACCGCCCTGAAGGCGGCGGCTTCGGCGCTCCGTCCTGCCGACACGACCGAAGCGCAGGTGAACCATGCGCCGCCGCCGCCGGCAGCGGCGGACTCGGAGTCCGGCGACAGGTCAGAAGCATCCGCACCAGCCTCACCAGACAAGCACCTGGAGTCCGGCGAGGGCGACCCCGCCCGGTCCTCCGGCGACGGCGACGAGGTGACCGGGCGGGTTACCGTGGAGGTGCTCGGCGACGCTCGCATCGTCGACATCGACACCACCCAGCCCCTGCGGGGCAAATCCCTGGAACTGCTCGTTTACCTCGCGGCGCGCGGCGGCACCGCCAGCCAGGAGGCAATCCTGGAGGACCTTCTCCCCGAAGCGACCGCCAGCAAGGCCCCGCACCGGCTGCACACCTACGTCTACAACCTGCGCCGTGTCCTCAAAAGCACCGGCGGGCCCGCCACCTACCTGTCCCACCCCGACCGGCGGTACATCCTGCACCGCGACGCGGTCGACGCGGACCTGTGGCGGATGAGCGACGCCATCGACGAAGCCAACCGGGCCAGCGACCCCGCCGACCGGGTCGCCGCCCTCTCCCGCGCCGTCGCCGCCTACCAGGGCCCGCTCGCCGCCGGGAAGGGCTACGAGTGGATCGAACCGTACCGGGAGGCCGTGCAGCGGCAGGCCACCGACGCCACCCTCGCCCTGGCCGAGGCGCTCGCAGACCAGCCCGCGCAGGCGATCGGCGTGCTCACCACCGCACTCGGCCACCACCCCTACGCCGAGCCGCTGTACCAGGCAGCCATGCGCGCCCACGCCGCCCTCGACGACGCCGCCGCGATCCGCGACCTGCACCGGCAACTCGCCCGCCACCTCGACGAGATCGACGCTGAGGTCAGCGACGAGACCACCGCTCTGGCCCGCCGACTGGTCGACCGCGTGCAGCGGGCCCGCCGCGTCGGCGCGACCGGCAAGGCCCCGACATGACCGACACTCGCGTCGGCGTGGCCCGCACCAACGGAAGCACCTGGCCACCGCCGATCCCGGCTGCGGCGGCACCCGCCGGCACGATGACTCCGCCGGTCGGCGGGCACCCCGACACGCAACTCGAGCGGGCCGTCCGCCGCGCCGCCGTGGTCCGCGCCGCCTTCTACGGCGTCGTGCTGCTCACCGCCCTCGCTGGCCAGGTCACCGGCGCGACGCAGAAGCTTCACATCCCGCTGCTGGCCGCCATTCCCGCCGTCGGCGCCCTCGAGCTGGGCGGTGTCGTGCTGATGAGCAACGCCGACGTGCGGCGCAGGCTGGGTGAACGCGCCCTTGCCTCCCGGGTCCTGTCGGCCGCGATCGCCGCCGGGGCGGTCGGGTTCAACTGGCTGGCCCACGACGACCATCTGCTCGGCGGGTTCTTCGCCGGCATGTCGGGCCTGGGCTACCTCGTCTGGCTCCTGCACGTGGACAACCAGCGCCGCGATCGGCTGCGGGCCGTCGGCGCCCTCGCGGCGCCCACCCCCGCGTACGAACTGGTCGGCCACTGGCTGCGGCACCCCATCCTCACCCGCCGCGCCCGGTCCATGGCCCGCGCCGACGCGCGCCTCGGCCTGTACGGGTCACTCGACGCGGCACACGCCGCGCTACGCCGTGAGCGGCGCGACGCCGCGATCACGAAGGTCCTACGACGCAAGATCGAAGCGGCGGTCGACCCCGCCACCGCCAGGATCGCCGTGCACGTCTACGACCTCGACGAGATCGCCGCCCGCCTTACCGCGACGGCGGACTACGACGGCCTCACCGACCTCATCGCCGCCGACCTGACCCCGGCCCGCATCGCAGACGGTGTCGACCGGCGGCAGGGGCCGCGTCCCGACGGGCACCCGCGACCGACGGGACAGCCCGGCCACGCCACGCAGCCCCTGACGGCCCACACCGCACGGCGGCGCCCCAAGCGTGCCGAGCCGGAGCCGAGCCCCGAGCGGGACGAGGACCAACGGCCCCCGCACGGCCCGACACCCTCCGGTCCCGAGCCCTCGCAGTCCTTCCGAGAGGACCAGACAACCAGCGACGACGAAGTCACAGACGAAAGCCATGCCGACGCGACGGCACCCGAGCAGGCGGAGCAGACGCCCGGCGTGCCGAGCGAGACCCCTGCCGCCGTCGCCTACTGGCTCGGTATCAACCCGGACATGGGGTACGACGAGATCGCGCGCAGGATCGGCCGGACCGAGCGCACCGTACGCCGTAACCTGCCGCCCGGCCATCGTCGGCGCCGCGGCCGCGATCGAACATGACAGCCTGGGGAGACACCACCGCTGCGGCCGGCGGAGGTGCTGAATCGCTGAAGGATCGGTTTGATCCTCGTCCGCGTGAGGCGCCTCCCGGCGCCCCGCGCGGCTCCGTGCATGCCCGGAGCGGGCGAAGGTCTGGCCGCAGTCGGTGGCTATGCGCGGCGACGAGGTCGATCAGAGCTGGTGGTGGCATCCTGTGAGCCATGAGGTCTATGTGCGCCCTCTATGTCGACGTCGGTTACCTGCTCAGTTCCGCAGCTGTCCGGGTCACCGGGACGTCACTGCGCAGCGGGGTTCACGTCGACTACCCGCCGCTGATCGACGCGCTTGTTCAGCAGGCCAAGAAGATATCGGAGTTGCCGGTGCTGCGGGTGCACTGGTACGACTCCGCTCGAGACGGAGTGCCCGATCAGCCGCAGCAGCGCATCGGCGAGGTGCCGAAGGTCAAGTTGCGGCTCGGCCGGTTCGCCATCGACGGCCAGCAGAAGGGCGTGGACCTGCGTATCGGTCTTGACCTCGTGACGCACGCGCGCAATGGAGCCGCCGACGTATTCATTCTCCTGTCGGGCGACGACGATCTGACCGAGGCTGTCGAAGAGGCCCAGGTTCATGGCGTGCAGGTCATCCTGCTTGCCGTTCCCAGCGCGGAGGGCAAGCCCCACGGCATCAGCCGGCATCTGATCCGGGCGGCCGACGGGCTTGAAATCCTGCCCCCGGAATCCGTTGATGAGACGGTGATGAAGGTCGAGATGCCGCCGGCGCCACCGACGACGCAGCCGGTGGCGGTCGCGCTGCCTGCTGGGTCACCGCCGACCAGGGCCACACCCCGGGACTTCGCCGGTCTGGGACATTCAGGTGCCCCTCGTCCGTCGTCGTCGGTGCTGACCTACAGCGCGACCACGGGCCGCGAGCCGCAGGTAGCAACGGAGTACGAGGACCCGGAGGGACTTGCCGACCAGATCGACCGGGTGGTCACCAACGTCCTGACGGCGTTCCGCACGTCTGCCTCCGGCGAGGCGCTGGCGGAGCTCAGGGCGGGGAGGCCATCGATCCCGCGGGACATCGACAAGGCGTTGCTGACCGACTTGTCCGAGCGCCGTGGCGAGTTCGACTTGAGCGACCAGGTGCGGCACAAGCTACGGGCGCAGTTCTGGAAAAGGTGTGACGAGGCGCCGTAACACGCGGTCCACGCCCAGGACGGTCTGGGTGGTTCGGCTCCGCGGCGTACACGGGCGTGGCCTGGTGTTCGGGGATCAGAGGGTGGCGATCAGCGGCTGGGCGTCTGGGTCGAAGGCGTAGCCGCTGTCCCATGGAAACTGTCCCTGCGGGTCGGGCCACACCATCTGTTGCAGGCGTACCTTCGCGCGCCCGTAACGGGCGATCGCCATGCCTGGGAACAGCTCGTCGGAGGGTGGCCCGTCGATGATGATCGCGTCGTAGCCGGCGATGAGGTCGTTGATGTGTTGGCCGTGGGTGAACCGTTCGGCCTTGTCGTAGACCCGGCGGGCGAGGTCGTTGAGCAGGGTGTGGGCGACCTCTGCCGGTAGCCCGGCGGTGATCAGTTCGGGGTAGTCGTGGGCGGTGAGGCCGACCGTGTAGGCGAACGGGGTGGTGGCCTCGGGGTCGTCGTCGGTGGGCAGGACGTGCGTGACGGCCCAGCCGGTCGTGTCGATGATGTGTTCCTGGCGTCGGAGGAAGTCGTCGGTGCTCGACACAGTTGTCTCCTAATCAGTCGGTGGTGCGGACAAGGCCCGGGTCGCGTGGTTCGACGTCGACGAAGCCCCAGAGCCGTTCCATGGCCTGAAGCTGCCAGGTGCGGTACCGGTCGGCGAAGCCGCGGCAAACCGCGGGCGGGACCGGACTATCTGCGTACGGCAGCGTCGAGTGGCAGATGATGTATCCGGCCTCACCGCGGGCTTCGGTCACCATCTGCCTGAGCCGGCCGGCGTCGAGGTGCATCGGGTTGCCGGGCTTGAAGATGCAGGTGGCGCACTCGCGGGCGAGCCGTCGGGTCTTGCGTAGTTCCGGGTCGCCGACGCTGCGTCGAGGTGACCGGTCGGTATCCGGTTCGTCGGCGGCGGCGGCGAACATGCTGTCCATAATCAACTCCCTGCCGGGACGGCGCGGGGCCCGCATCAACAGATGGGGGCCCCGCGAATCCGAGTGAGCGGAATGCCTCGGCGCCGGGTGGCGCCGGTGTGGCCTGGTCAGAGTCGGCGCAGCCAGGTCAGCACCGTGTCGACGTCGGCACGGCGCAGCCCGTGATAGGGGTCGACCGGGTGGAGGACGGTGGGTGCGCCGTCGGCGCTGCGCTGGTCGGCGGTGGTGGGGTCCTTGCCGCCGAACTGGTCGTCGAGGACGGCGAGTGCCCGCCGTGGGTAGAGGGCGGAGAGTTTGCTCTGGTGGCCGAAGCGGACACCGCCCGCGCGGACGGGGATGTGCGGCCAGGCGGTCGGCAGGCCCAGCGCTGGGCGTGTTCGGCCAGTTCCCGCAGCCATGGCCCGTGGTCGGGGTGGAGCCAGACGGTGCCGGCGACGTGCCGACCGTCGGGGCCGGGGCCGTCGTAGCGGTGCGGCTGGTAGCCGAGCGCCTCGGCGTGGGCCGGGTTGGCGGGGTTGAGGACGCCGTCGACGTCGACGGCCACGATCGGCGGAAGCCTGGGGTGTGCCAGGGGTCGGGTGCTGGTCACGGCCGGGCCTCCTGGAGGGTGACCGGGTGCAGCGGCACGATAAGCCGGTCGGCGGTGCAGCCGGGTCCGCCGTCGGGTTGCCACGTGTCGGCGGCGGCGTGGGTGGGGAACGGGCCGACCGTGGCGAGCCGGCCGGCGCTGCGGTCGAGCAGCACGAGGACGGCGGTGCGGGCGTCGTCGAGGGCGGGCCGTAGGGCTGCGGCGAGGGTGGTGGGCAGGTCGACCCAGCAGGTGGCGGGTAGGGCTGTGGCGGCGGGGTCGTGCAGCGGCACGGGCCTGGTCAGGTTGAGCGTGGTGCTGTCGAGCGCGAGGGTCGCGGCGTGGGAGCCGGCCGCGGTGGCGCCGTCGGTGGGGCCGTGGGCGGCGAGTTCGCCGCCGGTGTGGACGGCGAGCAGCGCATACGGGTCGCGGACCTCCAGGGAGTCCAGGACGGCGAGGGTGATCATGTCCCCGGTGCGCAGGTCGCCCAGGGTGAGCAGGACCGGTCGTCCGTCCGGGTCGCGGGTCCAGGTGATCGCGTCGAAGTGTTCGCTGGTGACGTCGTTGAGGCGTCGCCAGGCGCGGTTCTCGGTGTCGAAGGGGTGGTCGTTGTCGGTGCCGAAACGCATGGGGTTGGGCTCCTCGTGATGGGCGGCGTCGTACGCGCGTCCGGACCTGGCCCACCGGGCCAGCGGGGGACGCGATGCATGGACGCTTCGATGGCGCGGATGGTCAAGTCGCGCAGCGGCGGCGAGGGCCGTCCGCTGCCGGCCCCGCGAGACGCGTCGGGTTGCCGGCGGCAGCCCGACGCTCCGGGCCTGGGGCCACGTCGTGGGGTCGCCGCGCGCGGCGCTGCCCGGCCACGGCCGTCGCAGCGCCGCGGGGGTGGGACTGGTCGGTCGCCGAACGGCTCGGCTGGCCTTAAGCCTGGGTGAGGGCGGCGACGGCGGCGTCGGCGATCGCCGCGACGGCCGCGACGGGATCAGCGACGGTGAGGGAGGTGGTTTGCGTGAAGGTGTGCCTCCACATCTGGTCCGGGCCGGTCAGCTCGCTGTCGGCGAGCGGGTCGGCGGGGTGCAGCCACAGCACCGCGCAGCCGGCCCGGTGCAATGTGGTGACGAGTTGTTGTCCCGCGGGGATGTCGTCGAGGCAGCCGTCGGAGACGACGGCGAGCATCCGGAGGGTGCGGCCGTGGCGTAGGTCGAGGAGTTGGTCGGCGACTTTGACCGCTTCCGGGAAGGTGGCGGTCGCGAGGCCAGTGCGCATGGTCAGCACCTGGTTGGGGCGGGCGCGTGGCGGTACCAGGACGGTGGTGCGGTCGCCGAAGCCGATGGTGGTGGTCGTCGCGTCGGCGCGGCGGGCGGCGTGGGCGAAGATCCACGCGGCGGAGGACATCGTCTCGGTGTAGCGGTCCATCGAGCCGGACAGGTCGACCAGGACAGCCAGGTGCAGACGGGGTTTCTCCGGTGGCAGCTGAGCGCGTTGCTGCCACGGTGCGGCGGTCGGCAGTTGCCCGGCGGCGGTTTGCGCTTCGGCGGCTATGGCCTGCCGGGTTCGCAGCCGGCCGGGCGGAATCGCGGAGGGGCGCCGCCCGGGTTCGGGGTGCTGGTTGCGGGCCTGCCGGAGGCGGTTGGCGAGGTCGCGGGCCGCGCGGTGTTCCTGCTCGGTCGGGTCCCGGCGGTCCCATTCCGAGGGTGGGCTGTGCCGGTGGGCCAGCAGCGCCGCGGCGTACTCGGCCGGGGTGACGCCAGCGGCGACGGCGAGGTAGTCGACGAGAGCCGCGGCGAGGCGCCCCGAAAACAGACCGGCGTCCGGCTCCGGGACGTCGCACTGCTGGTCGGGGTCGATGCCGAGGACCTGACACCACCGGCGGGCCAGGGTGATCATGGTGTCTGCGTCGGTGTCCTCGCAGATGTGGGCCTCCCGCCAGATGTCCCGCAGTTGCCGCAGCCGCGCGCGGCCGAGGACACCGGTGACGGCGGCCCGGACGGGGCGGACGTCTTTGCTGGTGACGATGCGGGCGTCGACACGGGCCAGGAGCAGGGCGGCGAGTTGCCCGGCGTGCCACAGGTCGTCGACGGCCGCGTCGTCGGGGTCGAGGAGGGTCTTCACCACGTGGCGCAGCCAGCGGCGGTCGCCGCGGCGGCGCCCGCGTTGGCGGCCTTCGGCCCGGGATTCCTCCAGCATGTCGGCGACCGCGGCGAGGATCGGCGGCGTGCCGGGCGGGGTGCTCCAGCGGCTGTGCGCGGCGTGCGCGGCGCCGTGTACGAGCAGCCCGTACCCGGTGGGCACGAGGCGCTTGTGCCGGGCCTTGGCCGGGTCGGTGACGTCGGGACGCTCGGCGATGTAGGTGGCGTCGACCTCGATGCGGTTGAGGTCGGGGTAGAAGCACTCGGGCGCGGTCCCGGCGGCGCCGGGGGCGACGAGGACGGTGAGGTCGGTACGGCCGGTCAGCAGCGGGACGTGCTTCGTCCACGCCGCGGACCAGTCATGCCAGTCGCTGGCGCCGGCCGGCTTCGGCGGTGCGCCCTGCTGGAGGTGGCTGCTGGGGTGGGACACGAACTGGCTCCTTCCATGATCGGCAGATGGGAATCAGCGCTTGCCGAGGGCGAGGGCAGTGATGGGCGTGCCGGTGTGTCGTGACAGGGCGGCGGTGACGTCGTCGCGGGCGTCCTCGGGGGCGATGCCGGCCAGGTTGGCCAGGGCAGCGGTCATGCCCAGGTGGTCGCGGACTTTGACGAAGCCGAGCAGTTCGCGCAGCTGCGGCGCCCACACGGTCTTGCCGGCGGCGAGGTCGGCGTTGAGGTCGACCGCTGCGGCCACGACGGTCTTGGGGACGCCGAGTTGGCGGGCGAGGTCCCAGTCAGTGGTGACGTGCAGGTGGACGGTGAACCGGGAGGCCAGTGCCTCGGTGAGCACCGCGCCGTGCACGCCCGGGTTGTGGCCGGCGACGATGTAGAACCCATCGACGGCCTGAACGGCCTCGTTGCCGTTGGCGGGGATGGTGATGACACCGCGGCCGTCCATGGCCGGGTACAGCACGGCCAGGACGCGGGGCGGGATGAGGGTGGCGTCGTCGACCAGCAGCACCCGCCCCTGGCGCATCGCCGTGACGAGGGGTCCGTGGACGAACTCGTAGCCGCCGCCGGGCAGGGGGTTGTATGAGCCGAGGAAGTCGTCGACGACGGTGTCGCCAGTGCCGGCGACGGTGAGCAGGTCGGGGAACGCGGCCTCGACCATGGCGGTCTTGCCGGTGCCGGGCGGCCCGTACAGCAGCACCGGTACCTGCTGGGTGCGCAGCCGCCGTAGTTCCTCGACGTCCCAGCCCTTGCCGAGCCGCCGCGGGTGGTACAGCGTCCCGTTCGGTCGCGGTACCGGCGCGGGCCGGGCCTGCCGGCCACCACCGCTGCTGCCTCCGGAGCGGGCGCGGGGCGCGGCGGGTGGGAGGGCGCCGGCGGCGTCGATACCGGCCTGGGTGATCTGGAAGCGGTGGTGCGGGTCGCGGTGGTGGGTGGCGTGCCCGGCGGTGGCCATCTTCTTCAGCGCCTCGAACACCGCCCCGGACGACGGGGCCCCGATGGCCCGAGTGATCTCGCCGACCTTGAGGATCTGGTCGGGGTGGTCGGCCAGGTGAAGGGCGACCTTCCGGTAGAGGTAGCCGGACCGGCCGGAGGTGGCGCCGGCGGTGGGCGCGCCGCCCGAGGTCGGGTCGTTCCGCGGTGCGCCCGCCTGGGGGGCCGGTGGGGTTGGTGTGGTCATGTTGATGCCTCGATTCCAAGGTCGGGCCCGCGCACCCGTCTCCGGGTGCGCGGGCGGTGGGTGCCGCACAGCGGAGACGGGTGGGGCCAACCCCGTGCCGGCCCGAATCGGGCCGGCAGGTGGGCAACCACACCCCGGTGCTGCTGAAGGGGTTACGGCGACACGTCGGGTCGCCGCTGGCGCGTGCTGGTCGGTGTCGACGTCGCGCGGGCGGTGTCGGCGCCGACGATGGAACGCCCCACAGACCAATCGATCAAGTCGAATTGGTGCGGGGTGATGACCTGGCGGGCGTGTTGGAGGTCGAGTGCCTCCACGAGCACCTCCTCGCGGAAGCCGAGGATGCCCCCGCGATGGGCCCGGAGAGCCCAGATCCGGGTGACGATCTTCTGCTGGGAACGGATGGTCACTGGGTTTCCTCCGGCCTTACCGGTCGTGGGTGTCTCGGACGCAGCCGTCGAGTCCGGCTCAGCCTCGGCAGACGCGGCATGGGTGCCGGTGGCGGCCTATGCCGGGTCGGGGTCGGGCAGGTCGCCGACGATCCGGTCGCAGGCGTACGGGGCTGGCGGAGCGCGCTATTCGAACCATGCGCTATTCGTCGGTCCGGCCGGCCCTTGACCTATGGTGTTGGCCTCTGCTTTCCAGGGCAGAGCTCAGCACGCCAGCGAATAGGCAGCAGTGAGCCGTATCCGCAAGTGCATACGGGTAGCCGATGACCGAGACCACCGGGGTACACGGGGATAACTGGCTACGCACCGTGACGTGCGCCGCCAACCCGCCGGGGTACGGATTTGGCCGAATTGAGTGTAGTTCACCACGGACTCACCGTGCTGAGACCGCGAGGCGCGCCGGGCACTCGCGCTGCTCGGCTTCGTGCTTCTGAGAAACGGAGGGCCTGCACTAAGAGCCTTACCGTTTGCCTACGCCCTAACACCTCGGGGCTACTCCCGGATCGGCACCGGCCGTGCAATCGAGCAAAATAGAATGATGGACGGGGCACAGCCGGTGCACTCGGCGACTTTCTCGAAGGGTTTCGATGACATCTGAGGGGCCGATGATCGACGGCATGTCACCGAGACAGCTGCTCATCGAGCTCGAGCGAGTTGCACAACGAGGCACCTGCCTGAAGCGCAAGGTGGCGGCATTCGTCGTACTCGACGGGTCGCTCGCCATCACAGCCACCAACGACACACCACCCGGGATGGCGCGATGCTTGGATGGCGGCTGCAGCAGATGCGCTGCGGCAGACGTCCCCCATCGGACGGCGTATGACTTGTGCATATGCGTGCACGCGGAGGAGTCCGCTATAGCGCAAGCCGCATGCTCAGGACGCGCGCTACGGGGGGCAATCCTCATTACCAACTATCAGCCATGTGTCACGTGTGCCAAGTTGATCATTTCAACCGCATTCAGCGGAGTGTGGTACATCGAGCCTTGGGTGATGCCGAAGCATGCCTTGGGAATTCCCGGGGTCGCGGATGACTACGAGCGGCTCTGGCGTCTCCTGCCCAACGGGTGCCGACGACTCTCGGGGCTCGGGTGACTGCCTCACCGATTTCCGCTACCGGCGAGGTGGCCGAGTCGGTGCAGATAGTCCGCACTTACTCCGGCCTGCTGTACATTGACCGCCTCGACTGTCACGAACCCTGGAAAGCCGGAGCTCGTCAGGCGATCGATCACCTGCTGGACAGGCACCACTCCCAGCCCCAACGGAAGGTGCTGGTCGTTTCCAGTACCGTCGTTGTCGCTAAGATGAACGTTAACGATCACGTCCTCGAGAACGTCCAGCGCCGCCAACGGATCAAACCCGCCGTAAGCCACAGCGTGGGAGACGTCGAATGTGAGCTTCAGATTGGGCTGGTTCGCGAGTTCGACATAGTCGAGCAGCTCGTCGATGCTTCCTTCGAAGACGTTCTCGACGCATATCGTGAGGCTGGTTTCCGCAGCTAGGGTGGCCAGATCGATCAGAGCAGCCGTTACACGCTCGAGTGATCCAAGCTTGCTGAACCTGCGGACGTGGCCCGTGTGGATGGTCAGATACTCGATGGCCGGACCCAGCCGTCTTATACACCGCGTGATCTGGTCGATGGACTCCCGCCGTATGCCTGGGTTGAGGCTGTCCAGCTTGAGATCGATCGAGGGGGCATGTGCCGCCAGGTGCAATCCCCGGTCGGCGCACATACGTTGCCATTCCTGCAATGCTCGATCAGTGAGATCTTCCACGCTGTCACGGATCGCGAGCTCGACTCCGTGGAAGTCGTGATCGCCGGCGACGCGGATCGCGTCGGAAACAGTCCCCTCAACGACGAGAAGCCCATACCGAAGCCCGGTGGTCATGTCCGCGCCTCCGAGGAGAAAATCTCGCTGAGCGCAAGGAAGCGCTGCTGAACCGCGTCTCGACCGATCTCCGAGATTCCATGAAAGTCGTGAAAGAAACGATAGATCTCGCTGGCCCCGAAGCGCTTTTCGAACATCCAGGGGAAGCTGGTGGGTGTGGGCGGTCCGTTGCTCTCCTTGAAGACCATCGCGTAGCTGAACGTGTTCAGCGCATCGCGCAGCAGCAGATCAGCATAGCCGTAATTGCCTTCTGCGATCAATCGTGCCGCCTTCAGCAGCAGGGACTGGGATTGCCTGAGCCAGTCCTCCCATCCCGTCAAGGTGAAGGGCTCTGGATGCACGCACAACTCTCGCAAGTGCGACAAGGAGCCATCATCGCGGACGACAGGACCGCTCAGAATGCCGCGGGTCACTGTCCATCTCTGATTTCGCAAGGCCGTTACCACGTAAGACACGTCGGCGAAGAAGACGTCCAAAGTGTAGGACGACGAGCGCATGATGCTGGAGGGCATACCTCCGAAGTTGCGCTGGGGGAACTTTACCTTCTCTGTGTTCTCGCACACCACCAGAACATCTACGTCCCGTCCGGGATCGTACGGAACGGTTGCTTCGATAACGTCGATAATCGAACCCCACAGCAGAGCGGCACGGACCCCGGGAACGCCTGCAGAATCAAGTGCCCGCCGGGCGGCGTCGAGAATCGCACCGAGTGGCATCTCACTCATACGCTAGCACCGCTGTTCTGGCGCCGATCACGCCAGAACTCGTACAGGTAATAGGGAGATCCAGAGACGTTCGCCTCCACCACGGGAGACAGTTCGGTGATGAAGCGGAACGCCAAATCGATGATGTCCGCCCTCTTGAGGTCTGCTGTCTCGACAACCGGATCGAACTTGGATGCAATCATCCCAGCCGACGCCGACGAAAGCCGACGAAGTCCGTATGGGTTGTCAGGGTCTGCAACGTACTCCGCCATCAAGGTTCCTGGGTATGGTTGAAGCAGCGACAGGAGCGCCGTTTCGGGCCGATGTTCGCGAATGAACTCAATGGTTGCCAGGAAGCTGGCCACTGTCTCTCTGGGCAGGCCCAGGATCCAGCTCGTCCGGCTTGCGATGCCGGCCTCACGTGAGGTGGATATGGCAGAGGCTATGCGCGTTCCCCACTCCTCCGGCCGTTTCGTCTTCAGCGTCGCGGCGATGACTTCCGCATTCGGGGTCTCGCAGCCCATGAAAACTTCCATGAAGCCCGCTGACCGTAGCAACGACATCTTTTCTGGAGCTCGGAAAATGGAGCAGTCGACCGTGGCCGAGAAGGTGAGCTCGAAATGTCCAGAACGCTCGGATGCAAGCACTTCGGCCAGCTTGACCACGTGGTTGACATTGATTGACGGGTTGTCGTCGTTAAGAGCGAAGCGAAATACCCCGAACTTCTCGGAAATTCGGTTCATCTCATGGAGGACGCTCTCTGCGGAGCGGTTGCGGAACTTCCGCTCAAAGAGCGCAGCGCACGCGCAAAAAATGCACTTCAGGGCACAACCGCGGGACGTCTCGATCGGAAGATACGGGGTCGATCCGGCTTCCTGTGCGATTCGGCGATATACCGGCAGAGGAAAGCTTTCCCAGTTCGGCAGAGGCAGCGAATCAAGTTGCTCTCGCGTCAGGAGGCTGGCTGGTGACGATCGGACTGCGCCGGAGTCGCGGAAGGCAATGCCAGCAATGCCGGCCCAGGCCCCCGGAGCGGCGGACGCTTGCACGAACTGGGCGAAGGACAACTCCGATTCGCCGAGGAACACCACGTCGACCGAGTCCTCCTCGTGCAGGAGTTGCTCGAAGGTGAAGGTAGGGTCAGGACCTCCGACAACGATGCATGCCGCCGGGAAATGGCGCCGTGCGACTCTGGCGATACGCATGGCTTTTACGCGGTTCGCCGTCACCACCGGTCCGATACCGATGATCGTCGGCTCCTCTGGGGGCAGCTGATCGAGAAGGGCATGCCAGCCGTCCTGGCCCGCCGCCTCGTAGGCGCCCATGTCGATCACTTGAACGCTACCGTACTTCTTCGCTATGGATGCGAGACGGGCGAGTCCGAGCGGCGGCACTGCGGATTCTCGCGGCGTGAAGGGCGAGTACGTGGGCGCGATCAGCAGCGTTCTCATTCGATCGACTCCAATGATCGTCCGACTGCCTGAGTGAGACATCGAGGTACTTCGACAGGGTAGCCCGGCATGCTTGATCGACGTAAGAGCAGCTGTGACCGCCGTCCAAATGCTCTTGATCGGGCTCGCGGGGCTTGGCGTAGCCGGACGTGGGTTCAGAGATCTCCCCGAAGGTCATCGATGTATTCGGTTGCGGCGCGTGCTGCCCTCAGCACGGCCTGCTTGATATCAAGGCCCAACGCAAGGCAGCCCATGAAGCTGCCGTTGAAGATGTCGCCGGCGCCCGCCGCAGTCGCTCTGGGCTTGCTTGTCGGGTACGCCCGGAACGATGTCCAAGTCCTGCCGCCGTCAACGGAGAAAGAGCCGCCACGCTTACCGTTGGTAATGACCACGGCACTCGCCATCTCGTAGAGTCGAGGGCCAAGCCGAACGCGTAAAGCCCTGTGCTCATGTCTGTTCAACAGGATTAGTTCGGCGGTTTTGAACAGCCGTTCAAGCAGCGACGGGTCATCGGCGAGGATGTCGAGTAGAGGCGTACACGGGTTTAGAATCAGGCGTGGCGGTGTCCGCGCGGGGGTATGACTCAAGAAGACGTCGACGGCTTGAATGATGTCGAGGTCCTCAGCGCTGACGTAGACCCAGCTAGCCGGCAGCAGAGCGTCGATGACTCGTTTCGCGAACTCCTCCCGATCAAGCGTCCGGTGGCTGCGTTGAATGAATGTCCGCTGATCGCCGTCAGATCCGGTTATCACCCACACGCGGGCATCTTTCTCGCGCGTCTCGAGCAGCGCGGCACGGCCGTAGGGCAATCCCTTGAACATCGACCCGGCCGTCGCTACTTCAGCGAGCAACGAACACCTTCCGGGCGCCACCGAGTCGAACGCGCGAGCCGCAAGAAGACCTTTGCCGCCGAGTCTTTCCGTTGAGGTAACGACAGGAATAACTGATTCATGGCCCCCATGCGGCTGAGTAAGCTCCAGGAACGTGTCGTGCGTTGCCATGCCGACGATGAGTCCGTGGTTCCCGAGATCCAATAAATAGGGTTCGGTCGCCATCGGCAGCACTCACCTCCGAGTCAGATCACAGTTCGGGAAGCTGGCGCTGGAGTCGCCGCTTGTACTCATGATGGGAGATGTAGCGACACATATCGTCGATCGGGTACGTATTCATTCTCTCAAGTCCGCCTAGGACCCTTGCCACCCCAGCACCGGCGCCGCCACTGGCCAGAATGATTTGCGACGTCGTGGTGCTCTGCTGGATCACGGCGCCGAGAGCGGCGGCGAAGACGACGGCCGAAATTTTCTCCACATTGCGCAGAAGCGCGACCATCCGCCGCTTACCTCCCTCCAGCTGCTTCCGCCTCCGGAACTTGTCCCAAGCCAGGGTGATGTAGATCTGCTGTTCCTCGCGAGCGTCCTCGATCAACCGATGATACGCCTCACGGAAGGCCATGAATTCCGGTGACCCTTTAATTGCTAGTAGCTCTTCGTCGGACAAGGAGCCGAGTAGGGGCGACGATATTCCGCATGCTTCGAGCACACGGAGGAACAAGGTTACATTCGCGAAGGCAAGAGGGCCGAGTAGACGCCCGCGTGGACCAACAGCCGATTCATTGAAGGTGCGCCAGGTGGCCAAAAGATCGCTATGACATGCGTTAGCATTTGCAAGGAGGTATAGGTCTGTCACGCGATAGAGAATGGCGGACCGTAGCCTTTGAGGAACTCCGATCTCCTGGATCCCGCTCATGGCGACATTGCGTGAGAAGTAGTCCCGCGCCGCAATCCTGCTGATCGCCTCGGTAAGCAACTCGGGATTGGATACCTCCGTCGAGGAGTGCAGCATGTTATGCACCGAGAAAGGGTCAGTCTCGTTTCGGCAATCCCACTCCCAGAGCTGCCGGAATTCGGCACCTACCGACTTGGTGTCCACGTGGACTTGAGAGCCGAGATGGTCGAGCCGTATAGCGATCGGGCGTTGCGTCGGCCGCGCCACCTCTGAAGCCAGCGCCGGAATCTGGTATATCGGCAGATGGACGAACCCGGCGGTTTCCTCTGCACGCGTGTCGAAGTAATCGGCGGCGTCACGCGTCACGCCCGGCGCCCTGATGACCGGGAGAATGTCGCCAGTGCGCACCAAACCTTCCACGAAAGGCAATGCCGCCACCATGGCCTCAGACTGCCAGGAGAATGCCGCCGCGAATAGCACGTGATCGTAGAGCAGGGCAGCAGAGCGCAACTGCCACACGAGTTCTTTCATCTCGATCCGACGTGCGATGACATTGAAAGAGTCGCCTTGACCGAAGAACGCGGTTCTTTTGTCGGTGAGCTGCGACACCAGCCTCTTCACCCGGTACCTCCTGGTAGGCGGCCATGGCGATAATAAAAGGCGCTTAGCTCTACGTTATTACACGTTGTCCCGGTGACGGTACTGCTGGGATCATCAGCGGGACGGCCCAGCGCCACCTAGTCTAGCTAGGTCCGGGCGCGGCCGAGCTGTCGTGTGCTCGTTTCGCGACGTAGTCGGTCCAGTCGCGTCCGGTCAGGCGGGTCCACGCGACGGCGGTCTGGACGTGCGTGCCGGTCAGGTCGGCCAGCACGGACGCGGGCAGGCCAGAGGCCAGCGCGGCGCGAGCGGTGTTGCGGCCGGCGGTGACGGTGATGCCGTTTCGGTGCAGCATGGCCAGGAGGCGACTCTGGCTGGCGGGGCGGGTCGGGCCAGCGCCGGGGAACAGCCACTGGTTTGGCGCGATCTTGGCCAGGGTGGAGCGGACTACGCGCGGCTGTTGGAAAAGGCGAGTGACCAAATCGGCCAGGCGTGGCGGCAGTTGGAGCCAATGCGTGCCGATCCGCAGCCGACAGCCGGTCGTGCCGCAGTCCACGTCGTCGAGGGTGAGCTGGGCGAGCCGACTGACCGGGATGCCGAACAGCGCACGAGCGCTCCGGCGACGCGGTCCTCGACGGGCATGTCGTCGTCGTGTAGACAGCGGCGAAGTTGATCAGTACGAGCAGATCCGGTGAGGAACACGTGCGGTTCCCCGCGCGGTGCCGTGGGCACGGCGAGGCTTCGGGTCAACCGCCGACGATTGGTCCAGCGGATGAACGATTGCAGGTATCGCTGGCGGGTCGGGTTGGCCGCCAGCCAGTCCTCCAGGTGGGGTTGGGTGAGCGTGGCGAGGGTCAGTTGATGGCCGTCGAGCCAGGCCAGCAGGAGCAATGCGGCGCGGACGCTGGCTCGTAGGCCGGCGGCGGAGTTCTTGGTGGTGGGCTGGTTTCTGGATCGGTGGCGGGCGTGGCGGACCAGGTACCAGTGGGTGTAGGGCTTGATGATCGCGGCGTGGCCAGCGGGCCCGTCGGCGAGTATCTGGTTGACGAATCCGGTGATCCGGTCGAGGTGTTCGTCGCGGACGGGCAGGATCGCGGTGGTGACTAGCAGGTCGCGGATGTAGTGCAGCGCTTTGGATGGCGCCAGGTCGTCGAGAACGGCGTGGCTGATCGGTTCGCCGGTGCCGGCGAGCTGGGCGAGCAATCGGGCGGACATGCTGTGGCGTAGCCAGATAAGGATCGTGGCCGGGTGAGCCACGCCGGAGAGCACTTCGATCAGCTGCTGCAGCTCGGGTGACACGGTGCCGTCCGGTCCAGTGAGCAGGTCGGTCAGACGCAGGGTAAGGACGCAGCGGGCGCATCGGCCGTCGCTGTAGAGCATGGTCGGGATGCCGCAGCCGGCGCAGCTGTAAGCGACGGCAAGGCCAGCGCATGGCCCGCAGATCGGGGTGCCGTGCTCATCCTGGGCGATGAGTGGTTGGGTACTGCGGCAGGCGGCGCAGGCACCCGGGTGCGAGCGGACCTGCTGGTAGCAGCGCTGGCAGACCGGCCCGACGGGCCAATTCGCGGCGATGGGGCGGGGCTGCTGGCAGCGATGGCACGTCCGTCGCGGTGTCGGGCGGCATCCGGCGCAGACCGGATGGCCGGTGGTGGTGCCGCGGCACGGACGGACGCGTCCGCAGGTAGTGCATTCGGCGTGTGGGGGCTTCCAGCAGTGGATGCAGACGTCCGGGTTGGTGTCGGTGGCCCGTTGGGCGATGGGCCGGATGAGTCCGCACCGGCTGCAGCGGCGTGACGGGGAGCGGTAGCAGGAGTAGCAGATCGGGCCGTCGTCGCCCTGGCGGGCGGCCGGGGCGGAGCGTCCGCACCGGCTGCACAGGTGATGCGGTTTGGGTGCGCATCGTCGGCATCGTGGGCTGTCGTCGTCCAGGCGTCTTACCGGCGCTGCCGGTCTTCCGCATTGCCCGCATGGTTCCTTGCGGGTCGGGTCGGCGGTGTAGCAGAGGCCGCAGATGCCTCCATCGGCGCGGCGGGCGTAGATCCGTCGGCGTTGCCCGCAGCGGACGCAAGGTGCGTGGTGGCGGCGGGTCCTGCAGGTACCGCAGATCCGGCCGCCGGGTCCTGGACTGACGAGCTTGTCGGTGAGCCGCCCGCACTCCGCGCAGCGTGGTGCGGCGACGCCGCGATGCCCCGCGCTGTGCAGCGCGTAGGCGAGCCGGACCAGCGGCGCCGACGTTTGGCTGTCCAACTGCGTCAAGGCGTGCGGCCGGTCGAGGAACTCGGCGGCCAGACGGGCCAGCGATGACCAGTGGTCGGCCTTGGCTTGCCGCAGCGCCGCGGCGGCTGCCACCCGGTCGAGTCCCGGAACTGCGGACAGCAGGTGATCGAGTACCCGTTCGCGGTCGTCGGGGTTCTTCGTCGGAGCGGTCATGACAAATCGGGACGGCGAACGGTGGTGCGCCGCACCAGCGGTGGCGTGGCGTCGGTCGCGTCGGCTGTCCTGCACAGCTTCTGGTTGACCACGTGGACCTCGATGAGGTCGTTGGGTTGGCAGTCGAGGATGTCGCAGAGCGCGGCGAGGGTGTCCATGGTCAGCCGCTGAGGTGGTTGGGTGACCAGCCGGAACACCTGTTCACGGGATAGCTCGACACCGCGTTCGGCCAGCAGCGGCACGAGATCGGTGGTGGCGTACATGCCCTTCTCGGCCATCCGTAGCCGCAGGTGCCACTGGTAGCCCATCTTGCGGATCATGAGGTGGCCTCCTGCGGGTACAGGTCGGCGCCGTGCTGGTCGTGTAAGACCCGGGTCAGCAGCCGGTTGCGGTACTCGTCGGAGACGTTGGTGTAGATCGCCGTGGTGCTGCCGTACCGATGTCCTGCCTGGTCCTGCACGAAACGCTCCGGGTATCCGAACTCGATCAGATGCGTGATGTAGGAGTGCCGCAGGCAGTGCAGTTCGAGCTGCTCGTCTAGGCCGGCGTCGGTACGGGCCTGCACGAACGCCTCGTCGATGCTGCGTAGCGAGAGCCGGCTGCGGCGTTCGGTCATCCACATCGCCGGGTGTTGACCAGGACCAAACTGGGGCCGGATCTCGTCGATCCACTGCTCGACCGCCGGCACCACCCAGTCCATCTCCGGCACCGTCAACACGGTGCGCCGCTTGGGTTGCCCGCCGCGGGACGACTTGCCCCAGCGCACGAAGATGCCGCCGACTCGGCCGTATTGCCTGGCCTTCGGGTTGCGTCGCAGGTCGGGCAGATCGAGGCCCCACGCCTCCCGGCGGCGGACGCCGTAGGCGTACACGACTTTGAGTAGCACCGCGTCGCGGTGCGCGGCCAGCGCGCCCTTGCGGTGCCGGGCCCGGATCTGCTCGACTCTCCCGTCGGCCGCGTCGAACAATGCCTGGACCTCGTCGTAGGTCAACGGGCGCCGGCCGGGTCGTCCCTCGAACTCGTCGGTATGGGTGAGGGTGTTCTCCTCGTGCAGGACCTGCTCGGGGACCTGCCCGAACCGCTGTAAACACACCTCCGGCCAGCCGTAGCGGGCGTCGGTGACGTAGCTGAGGAACATCCGCAGGTCGACCTGATAGTTCCGGGCGGTCGACACGGTGATCGGACGTCGTCCGGATCGCAGGTCGTCGAAGAACGCCTCCACCTCGCCCGGGGTCCATTGCCATGGGTACAAGTTCGAGAACTTCATCAAACGGCGAACCAGATCGAGGCGTGCCTTGATCGTTTTGTCTTTCAGGAACCGCACCCGCTGCTGCCGGGCCCAGCCCTCCAACATCGCGTCCGCCACGGCCGTGTGCGGATCCAACGGCACCACGTTGCCGACCAGCAACAGCCGGGCCGATCCGTCTAGAAGAGCCGACTCGTTCACGATGCGTCAAACGCAACATCGTGGACTCGGTTACCGACGCAGCCCTCGAATCGGTTGCAGCCCAACCGAACGAGCGACCCGCCGTGTCGGCGCACGTGGGTCATCGTTGAGCAGTATGAGCGTCAGGAACCGCGGTATTGATGCGGCAGACGCAATTCCGCCTCCTTGTCGACGGCCTCCCAGCACCAGATGCGGCCGAGCACCACGTACCGGCCGTCGCCGTCCGGTGCGACGCGCTCGATGGCTTCCGGGTCGTCGGACAGTGCGCGCTGGTCGGCGACAAGGACGTCACCGTCGAAGGACAGGTTGGCCAGCGCGGCGTCGACCCGCCGGTCCAGGTCACCCTCCGGTACGCCCTCGTCCCGCAGGCTCTGCCGATGCTGAGCGCGGACCCGTTGCTGATCGGCGACGATCGCCTCCGCCACCGGGCGGGCGCAGGAGAACACCGCCCACCCGTTCCAGTGGCCGATCAGGGTGCCGACGAACCCCACCTCGAACCGGTCCTCACCGTCCGGGCCGACGGTCAGCGCCCAGTCGCCGGAGAACACGCCGATGTCGCCGACGTGTACCCGGTCGGGGTGCAGGTGGGACACGTCACGGCCGGTGGGGCTGGCCGCGAGGTGGCACAGTTCGGCGACGCGGTCTTCGGCGGCGGTATCGAAGGCGTCGTGGTAGACGGTCATCGCCTCGTCGCGCTGCTGGATGCGCAGCCCGAACCAGCCGGAGCCATCGCCGGTGGCGTCGGCGAACAGCTCCCACCCGGCCGTGTCGACCGAATCTCCAGCCCAGGTGAAGTGGGGCAGGGTGTCGAGGACGGCGGGATCGCCGTCGTGGATGCCGGCCAGGATCCGGCGCGCGGCCAGGCGGTGTCGCCGCTGGCCCGGCCGCCGACGGTGTCCTGTGCCCACCACTCGGCCGCGGTACGCCCGGACTCGGTGCCCGCGGCGCGCATCCGCCGCAGCGCGTCGACCCATCCGGAGGCCTCGCCGACCAGCCCGCCCGCGGGCGGGAGGGTAGCCGGTTCGATGCGCCCGCCGGCGTCGAGGCACATCGACAGCGTCGAGCCGCTGTCCCAGGCGACCTCGACGAGGTTCTGCCGCTGGTCGTGGCGGCGGACGGTGCCGGTGTCTCCGGGGCGCAGCCGGGTGTGTGGGTCGCTGGTGTGGACCAGGGCGACGCGCTGGCCAGGCTGGTAGGTCATGATGGTCTCCGATCGGTCGTCGGGGCCGGTGGGACGGACGCCGTCATCGGTGGCCGCTGACGTCGTACGGTCGGTGTTCATCGGGTTTCGCCCGTGGTGGGGGCGTGCGGTGGCCAAGGCTTGCGGGTGACGTGGTCGCCGAACATCGGGTCGGTGGTGACCGAGGAGCCGCAGCGGGTGCAGGTGGTGGCGGTGTCGTGGCCGTAGCCGGCCATGGACGGCACCTCGACGTGGTTGATCTCGTCGACCGCGCCGCAGACGGTGCACACCGTCATCTCCGGGCCGCCGTCGTCGTTGGCGGGTGTGGTGACGAACAGTTCCTCGGCGGGGTCGAGGTGGTGGGCGCTGTGCCGCAGCCATCGGTCGTGGACCGTCGCCTCGTACGCCACCAGGCGCCGCTGGTCGATGTGCAGCAGGTACAGCCACTCGAGGGCCCCGCCGACGTCCTCGCGCAGCGCACCCCGCCGGATGGTGTCGTTGTCGGCGGGGTGACCCAGGCCCGGTACGGGCGGCTGCTGGTCCCAGCGGCGGGGCTTGGGGTTGACGGCGAGGGACCACCAGTTGCGGGCCAGCAGCGCGGCGGCCATGGCGACCGTGTCGCGGCTGAACGTGTCGGTCCAGATCCGGCGCAACAGGGGCACCAGAACCTGCGGATCCTCACCGAACTGGATCCGGCGGGCGGTGTACCTGCCGCCGAGTGCGGCGACACCGATGAGCGTGGGTGTGCTCACGGGCTTTTCCTCCTCTGGGATGTGTGAATGGGGTTGCGACGGGTCGTCCCCGGGGAGGGACGACCGCCGAGCTGGGGGTGGATCACGGACCCGCCGCCGGCAGCCGCGATCGGGATGTGGGTTCTCATCGAATTTGGCGGTTGGCAGGTCTCTGACCTGGGAAGCCTCCGAGATTCCCACCGGTTTGACGGCGAGGGTTTCTCACGGATGTGACGGTTTCCCTGGCGCGGTAACAGTGCTGCGGGCGGCCGGCCCTTCGGACGGCGACCGGATGCACTCGTGCTGGATGCTGTGACGTTTTCGCTCGCCCCATGCGGATGGCGCCAGCAGGCCCAATCGAGGAGATCGTCGGAGAGGCGGAGTGAGGGTCCGAACTGGCCCCCGGACGGCTCGCCCCGCGCCTACTGCTTGTCCCCGCGGCGCGAGGTAGCGAGGACGAGGACCGCGGCACGGCTGAAAATGCGGCGGTCACCAGCTCAGGCACGTCGCTGCGGAATCCGGACGTGTGCCGACCGTCATCGTCGATAGCCTGGCCGTTATGGCCATCGCTCGTATGCCCCTGCTCGCTATCGACTGTCCCGATTCTGGTGCGCTCGCCAGGTTCTATGGCGCGATGCTGGACTGGAAGATCGACGACTCCACCGACCCGGCTTCGGTCTGCGCTGAGAACGGTCAGTGCATCGCCTTCCACCAGGTGGCCGATTACACGCCGCCGACGTGGCCGAGTCAGGAGCAGCCCCAGCAGATGCACCTCGACATGCTCGTCGACGACCTCGATGCCGCCGAGGCGGCAGTGATCGCCCTCGGTGCGACCAGGCATCCGGATCAGCCCGGAACGTCCTTCCGGGTCTTTTTGGACCCGGCAGGTCACCCGTTCTGCCTCTGTCTGAACTGATGCAGGACCTGCGTTGAGGGGCGCGCCGACGGAGGCCATGAAGGCGACCGGGTCGACGGCGGTGCCGGAGGTGTGGTCACCGAGGTGCACCTCGAAGTGCAGGTGCGGTCCGGATGAGTGGCCGGAGCTGCCGGCGACGCCGATGACGTCCCCGGCCGCGACCTGCTGGCCCTCGGCGACGGAGGGGTGGGTGAGCATGTGGCAGTAGCGGGTGATCACCCCGCCGGGGTGGGTGATGTCGACGTACCAGCCGCAGCCGCGGGTGAGGACGGGGTCGCCGTCGCGGTCGCAGCCCCAGTCCCGGCCGGTGCGTACGTCGACGGCGTTGCAGCGCACGACGGTGACGGTGCCGCCAGACGCGGCGTGGACCGGGGTACTCCTGGGCACGATCAGGTCGACGCCGTCGTGGCCGGGCCGATCGGGGGTGCGGAACCCGGAGCCGACGTCGCCGTGCAGGGGCTGGGTCCAGCCCTGGGCGCTGACCGTCACCTGGCAGCCGGCGAGGCCAGCGTTGACGCCGGTCAGGGCAGCGACGATGCGGGAGGCGTCGGGTTCCCACTTGGCGTAGGCGTCGGGGTAGGCCGACCGCTGCACCCGTTGGGCGGCCTCGGGCAGCGGCATCGCCTGCCAGCCGTCGACGGCCTGAAGCGTCTGGTAGAACGTCGTCGCCGCGTACTGCGGGTCGTGCAGTTGGTCGGGGGTGCCCCAGCCCTGGGAGGGACGCTGTTGGAACAGGCCGACCGAGTCGCGGTCCCCGCCCGGGGTGTTGATCAGGGAGGATTCCTGCATCGCGGTGGCCACGGCGATGACCCAGCCGCGGGGCGGGACACCGAGGCGCATGCCGACGGCGGTGATGGTGGCGGCGTTGCCGACCTGCTCGGTGTTCCAGTCACCGATCGGCCCGATCCCGTCCGGGGCGGGGCTGCGCGCCGCAGATGAGGTGGTGGGTGTGGCGCTGGTTGCCGTACCGCACGCGCCGGCGGCGCCGCCGAAGATCAGGGTGGTGGCCAGTCCGGAGCACAGCAGCAGAACGCCGACGACCGCGATCGCGATCCCGGACGGCACGCGGGTGGTCATGACTGGTCACTCCTTCAAGGCGGGCGCGCGTGGTGAGCGGGGAGGGCGAAAGCCGCGCGGGCCAAGGGAAGGCGTCGCGCGGCCTTCGGGCGGGTCCGGGGTCAGCGGGCGAGGACGGCCACCTTCTCGCCGTGCAGCAGCGGCGCCCCGTCGGGGCCTTTGATGTGGGCGTTGATCCAGATGCGGTACGGATGGCCGTCGCGGTCGATGAGGCGTCGCCAGTGGCCGCGGACGACGAACCGGACCCGGTAGTGCCACTTGGGTTCCCCGTCGGCGGGTTCGGCGAGGGGGCTGGTGCGGCGCAGCATGACCACGCGGGTGTCGTGGCGGATGTGGGCGCGCACGGCGCGGCGGCGGGCGGCGCGGTCCAGGGGGGCGGCGGCGACGGTGGCGAGGGGTTGGGCCTGGATGCGCCAGAAGGCGTAGGCGATGGCGGCGCAGGCCCGCAGGTGGGTGGTGGTCTCGTCGATGCAGAACCGGCCGTCGGGGGCCGGTTCCCAGTCGCGGTCGTCTGCGTCGAGGACGGGCAGGTCGGGGCGGGGGTCGACGGATTGACCGATGGGGATCTCGGTGAAGTCGGTCAGCACGTAGGGGCCGAACTGTCGGGCGAGGTCGGGCCGGTCGGCGAGCTGCCGGCGGCGGCGGACGGCCGCCGGGTCGTGCGGGTCGTGGTGGTCGGCCCAGCCGGCGATGGCCCAGAACGATCGGCCGTTGCTGGTGTTGGTGGTGTGTGCCCAGGTGATCGCCCCGATCGAGGACACCTCACCGCGGTGGCTGCGGTGGTAGATCGGTTCGGGGAGGAACAGCACCCCGCCGTTGTCGGGGGCGATGTCGGCGGGCAGCACCTCGCCGGTCAGGTCGAGGGCCGCCGCGGCAGCGGCGATGATCGCGGTCATCGCGGGGGCGATGACGTACGGTTCGCCGAATCGCCACGGGTTGGCGGTGATGGCGCGGACCGCGCTGAGGGCCTCCGCCATGCCCTCGGTGCTGAAGTCGGGTTGGTCGGCGAGACGGCTGTCGAAGAACGCCTGCAGGTAGTTGGCCGCGAGCTGGCTGCGGTGGTAGTCGACCATGCGGGTACGTAGGTCGACGGCGGTGCGCGCGTAGCCGGCGAGAGTGTCGTTCGGTAGAAAGTTCACGTTGTGCCTCCAGGGTTCGGTGCTCAGGCGGCCAGCGCCGCCACGGGTGGACGCCGGTAGAACCGGGATTCCGGCGGCACCGCGTCCGGTACAGGCGCGGGCCGCATCAGGGGTGTCTGCGCGCGGGCGGGGGTGAACCAGCCGGTGAAACGCCGCAGCGGGGCGGGCACGGCGGCGCGCCCCCGCGCGACCCCCGCCGGGCGCGGCGACGGCGGCGGGGGTGGCGAGGCCAGGGGGGCGGGGGCGCTGCGGGCCTGTTGTTCGGCGAGGCGAGCGGTACGCAGCGCCCAGCACGGGCCGTCCTGCCCACGGCACTGCAGGTTCGTGCAGGCGCCGCCGGGTCCAGGTTGGTGGGCGGCGGCGACGTCGATCGCGAGCGCCCACAGGAGCCGGTCGGTGACGTCGTCCGGTACGGCGGTGCGGTCGCTGGGACGCCGGCTGCGGCCCTCGGGGTATGCGGGGTGTGCCATGGCGGGTGGCCCTTCGGTCGGCGGATCGCGGGCATGCGCGGTCGCCGCCCGACTCGCGTCGGAGCCCTTCGGGATGCTGGTGTCCACATGACCGACGACGACCAGCAGTGATCGACGCTCATCTCTCGACGAAGGTCAAGTCGTGTCGGGCGGGCAGGACCTTGCCCGCCCGACACGGCAGCGTGCACTCCTGGTTCAGGTGTTCTGCTCGGGGTCGAGGCGTACGCGGGTGGGATCGACGGCGGTGAGCAGACTGCGGGAGACGCCGCGCCAGTAGCGACCGTTGTTACCGCCGAGCGGAACGAGGGAGACGCGGCCGGTGCCGGTGTCGCGCAGCACCACGTACAGCTCGCCGGGAGGCTGCTTCCAGCCCGCGCCGGCGACGGTGACGAGGGTGCCCGGATGCAGCGGCGCCTCGTGGATCATGGTCCACTCGCCGCCGGTGCTAGCGCTGGTGGTGCCACCACTGGTGGTGGTGTCCGCTGCGGGGGCGGGCCGCAGGTAGGTGGGGTTGACCTTCACGGGTCGGCCGCCGTTGACGGGTTCGACGACGACGTTGACCGGCAGTAGCCGAGTGACGCGGTAGATGACGTCCCGGTTGCTGGCGCGGGCCACCGCCGGGTCGATGATCACCCGGTCGCCGACGGTGTAGATGTGGGGGCTGCTCATGACAGATGCGCTCCTTTACGGCTTCTCGGCGACCGTCGCCGAGGACGGGGAAGCAGTCGGGGGGTGGGGTGGAGAAGGGGCACGGTGAGGACCTCGCGCCCGTCGATGGGCGCGAGGTCGACTTGTGTCCGTGAGCGGTCAGCGGTGCCGCAGGTCCCGCAGGCGGGTGCCCGGTGGCAGCCCGGTGTGCCCGGGGGTGGCGCTCGCTCCGTGGACGCCCGCGCCGGTCTTCTTGGCTTCGTACATGGCGATGTCGGCCTGGCGCAGCAGGGTGCGGGGGCCGATGCCGAGGGCGGCGGTGGTGTGCCCGACGCTGGCGCGCACAGCCGCGGTGTGTTCGCCGACTTCGACCGGGTGACGACCGACCGCCCGCCAGGCGGCGCGGGCGGCGGCGGCGACGTCGTCGGCGCCGCCGTCGACCAGCAGGGCGAATTCGTCGCCGGACAGTCGCGCGGCGAGCCGCACTGGCCCTCGTAGGGCGGCCAGCCGTCGGCCGACCTCGGTGAGAACGTCGTTGCCGGCCTCGTGGCCGAAGGTGTCGTTGATGGCCTTGAAATGGTCGAGGTCGAGCAGGACGAGCCCGAACGGGGTGCCGCGCTGGGCGGCGCGGCTGGCGGCGGCGAGCAGTGCCCGCCGGTTGGGCAAGCCGGTGGCGTCGTCGTGGTCGGCGGTGTAGCGGGCGCGGGTCAGCGCCTGCTGCTGGCGCCACAGCAGCGCTGCGGCGAGGGCGAGACCGGCGAGGATTCCCCCGACGGCGGTGACGATCGAGGTCACGATGGGAGACACTTCGGAAGCTCCTTGTGTGTGAAGGAGCACCGGGGGCGGGCGTGGTTCCGGGAAGTTCGACGCCCGCCTCCGGGCTACCGGCAGGGTGGGGTCGGTCAGGCGGCGGGGTCGGCGAGAGCGAACGTGACGGGCTTCTCGGCGGCCAGGACCAGCCGCCCGGACTCGACAAGTTTCATAGCGGCGTTGTGGACCGCACCGGCACTCGCTTTCTTCGCACCGGTTCCCTCGTTGGCCCGGTCGACCAGCTTGCACAGCTCGCTGACCTTGTACTGCTGGCCGGGGTTGGCCTCGAGGATGTCGAGGATTGCGCCGCGCAGCGATCCCGACGCCCGTCGGGTAGGGGCGTCGCCCGCCGCGTCGGTCGCCGGTGACGCAGTGGGTGCTTGCGTTGCAGAGCTGTCGGTTCGCGTGCTGGCCGCAGACACCTCCGGCGCGGCCGGTCCGGGGTCCGCTTCGTTCACTGAAGGTGTTGCGGTGGCCGGGTCGGTGTCGTCGGTCGTGACCGGCACCTCGGGTTCGGCGGTCGAGCGGCTGCTGTCTCCACCGTCGACGCTCTCGTCATCGTCGGTTTCGGTGGCCTCGTCGGGTGCCGCCTCAACGTCGCTCGGAGCGGGCGGTGCAGGCTCCTGGGCGTCTTCGGGCTGCCGGTCGGCGGGGGCTTCGGAGGCTGGTCGCTGGTCGTGGTCCTGCCCGTTGCCCTCTCCGGTTTCCTGCGGGTTGTCGCCGCGCGGCCCGGGTTCCGCGGCGGTGTCGCGGAGGGCGGGTTCCGGCCTGCGCTGGCCGTGCTCGTCGCCCTGTTCGGCGTGTGCGCGGCCGGTGTCGGTCAGCCGCCAGAGGCTGCGTCCGCGCTCGTCGCGGGTGGGTTCGGCCAGTCCGGCGGTTTCCAGGGTGCGCAGTTTCGGGGTGGTGGTCGAGTAGCCGAGGCCGGCTTCGGCGGCGATGGCGGCGGCGGTGGCCTCACCGAGCCGGTGCAGCGCGGTGAGAACCTTCGCCACGCTGGGCGCCGGCTGCGGTGTTACGGCCGTGTCGGTTGGGGTGGTGGTCATGGGCGTGTGGCCCCCTCTCTCCTGCCGCGGGCAGGGTTGGTGAGTGAGGTGCGTGCACTGATCCACGCTTCGAATCGGGCATTGATCAAGTCGTCTGCCCGTACTGCGGGACTCCGGCGACGCGCACAGGTGTGCCGCCCGGTGAGCTCTCGCCGGGCGGCACGTGGGGGATCCGGGGTCAGTGCGCGGCGTGGTAGGCGTCGCGGACCGTGGCGGGGATGGGGCCGCTGGTTCGTGGTCGGGGCAGGTTCAGCTCCTGCCAGTTCGTGGTCCACCACCAGGTGCGGATCTCCTGTGTGCGGCTGCTGGAGGTGCCGGGCTGCCGCCGTGGCGCCTTGGTCTGTTTCGGCAGGCGGCGTCCGGCGGTGATGAAGGGGGCGAAGGCCGCGGCCATCCGGTCGAAGTTGCTGGCGGACAGGTCGATCTCGTAGGTGACGCCGTTGAAGGTGAACTGGTAGGTGCCGACGTCGTCGGTGGTGCCGTCGAGGTCGTCGACGACGATCGCGGTGGTGTGGGTGGCCACGAGGGCCACCTCCTTTCCTTCGAGGGGTGGGTTACTGGGCGGTCTGGGTGCCGAGGCCGAGCCGGTGGCCGATGACGGGCCCGCGGTGTACGGCGGCGACGGCGGTGGGCAGGTGTCGGCGTTGCCAGCCGTGCAGGGCGGCGGTGAGGTCGGCGGCGTACTTGTGGTGCTGGGTGAGAGCGGCGACGAGGCCGGCGGCTTGTTCGATGCCGTTGTTGGCGCCGCGGGCGGTGTGCGGGCGGACGGGGGCGAGGGCGTCGCCGAGCAGCACGGCGTGGCCGCCGCCGACGGGCCAGACCATGCGGTCCGGTGGGGCGATGTCGAGGACTGGTACCGCCATGCGGGTGGTGGTGTTGTGGACGACGGCGGCGTGGTCGGCCGGCAGGAGCAGGTCGGCGTGGGTGTCGACGTGGGTGCGGGCGGCGGGGCTGACGTGCCGGGGCAGGGCGAAGACCCGGTGGGTGGGGTCGGCGCCGTACCGCTGCGTGTATTCGGTGCTGGTGCAGTTGAGGTAGAAGGTCCAGTCGCAGCCGCCGGGTACCGGGGCGAGGTTGAACTGGACGCCGGGGCAGGGCTGCAGCCGTAGGAAGTCCCGCAGCCCGGGCTCGGGGGTGGTGTCGGCGATGCCGCGGTGGGCGACGTAGCCGGCGTACCGCAGGGTCCGGTCGGGGTCGAGGAGTTGGCGGCCGATGGAGGACCGGCCGTCGGCGAACAGGACCAGGTCGGCGGCCTTCGGTGTGGCCGTCGCGGAACCGTAGTTCGGGCCGGCCCGAGTGTTCGGCCAGGGCGGTGACCTTCATGCCGGTGTGCAGGACACCGGCGGGTAGGCGGCGGGTCAGCGCCTGGTGCAGCAGCGTCCAGGTGGTGTTGCGGCCCGGGTAGGTGCGTCTCAGTGTCAGGGTGAGTGCTGCCGCTGTTTGCGGTGGTTGGGATCCTGGCCGTCGATGATCTGGCTCATAGGTTCGGTGCCGCCTGGTGGGGTCGGCTTTCATCCGTTGTGCCGGTCATCGGTGGTCAGGGCCGACCGGCGTGACTTGATAGGAGCGTGGCATCGCCCCCACTGAGGTGTGTCCGCCGGCCGGCCCAGCCGTCCCCGTCTCCTGGGAAGA
>NZ_JBHLUE010000033.1:0-798 GCF_042434095.1 Plantactinospora siamensis | reverse complement strand
GCAGCGAGGACGCGCTCATCCAGTTGGACATGTCGGAGTTCCACGACCGGTACACGGTGTCCCGTCTCGTCGGTGCGCCTCCCGGCTACGTGGGCTACGACGAGGGTGGCCAGTTGACCGAGAAGGTGCGGCGGCGGCCGTTCTCGGTGGTCCTGTTCGACGAGATCGAGAAGGCCCACCCGGACGTGTTCAACACGCTGCTGCAGATCCTGGAGGATGGGCGGCTGACCGACGGTCAGGGCCGGATCGTGGACTTCAAGAACACGGTCATCATCCTGACCACCAACCTCGGCACGCGGGACGTGGCCAAGGCGGTGTCGCTGGGCTTCCAGGCGCGTTCGGAGGGCCAGGAGTCCAACTACGAGTGGATGAAGAGACGCGTCAACGACGAGCTGAAGCAGCATTTCCGCCCGGAGTTCCTGAACCGGATCGACGACACCATCGTGTTCCACCAGCTGAACCAGACCGAGATCCTGTCGATCGTGGACATCATGATCCGGCGGATCGAGTCGCAGCTGCGGAACAAGGACATGGGTCTGGAGCTGACCGACAACGCCAAGAAGTACCTGGCGAAGAAGGGCTTCGACCCGGTCCTGGGGGCTCGGCCGCTGCGCCGGACCATCCAGCGGGACATCGAGGACAACCTGTCGGAGCGGATTCTGTTCAACGAGCTGACCCCGGGTCAGATCGTGGTGGTCGACTGCGAGGGCGACCCGGAGAACACCGACAAGTCCAAGCTGGTGTTCCGGGGGGCCGAGAAGCCGGTCGAGGTGCCGGACGCGGTCCCGGCCGACCTCG